>DATINL010000008.1:0-86527 GCA_035474295.1 Solirubrobacteraceae bacterium | reverse complement strand
CGGCCCGGATACCGATACCGCCGCTCCACCCGCGGCAACAACGGCTCAATACGAGCCCACAACCCATCACTAACCAAAGGTTTCGCCATAGACACCGTCTACGACAACAGCATCCCAAAACCTCTTTTTGTTAGGCGCTCTAAGGATCCTCGTCTGGGTGCTTTGCTAGGAATTGCGCTCGTGGAGTCAGGTTCGATCGATGGGTCGTTGGTCAGCTGGGAAGAGATAGCTGATGCTGCGGAATGGCAGGGCCTCTTGCTCGGCAACGGCCTGAGCGTCAACGTATGGCCGAACTTTGTCTATGACTCGCTCTTCGATCACGCGCAGGATGGCGGCGGCCTCACGGTTGAGGATCGCGCCTTGTTTCAGGACACCCCGAACTTCGAGCGCGTTCTCGCGGATCTCAACGTAGCGATCAGGACATGTGGCGTCGTGGGCATCGACACGTCCCCACTCTATGCCAGGTATCGCAGTATCCAACTCGCTCTCGGCCATGCAATCCGGGAGGTCCACTTGCAGAGATCCCGGGTTCCGGATACGACTCTCGAGACGATCCGCGACGTGCTGAAGCAGTTCGAGTGGGTATTTACGACCTCATACGACCTGCTCGTCTATTGGGCGATGGGCTACGGAGGGCGTTTCAAGCCCTTTGTGGATTGCTTCCGCTGGGGTGGGCACTGCGAGTTTGACCCCAACAGGGCGGATGTCTTTGTCGGGCAGATACCTGTCTACTTCCTCCACGGCGCGCTACATCTGGTGGCTGGTGGCTCCGGGACCACCTGGAAGCTGAGAAACAACCAGATCCGGACGCTGCTCGACCAGTTTGGGCAGCCCATAGAGGGAGATCTGCAGGCTCGCGCACTTCTCGTCACCGAGGGCTCTTCGCAGGACAAGTTGCGCGCCATCGAGGGCAATGACTATCTGGCCCATGCCCTGGAGCGTCTACGGGAGTGCGAGCTGCCGATGATCGTCTTCGGAAGCAGCCTGAGCGAGCAAGACCGGCATCTTGTGGATGCTCTAAACGAGCATCCCGAGCGCCCGGTAGCCGTCTCGATGCGCCCTGGACCGAAGCGCGATCTCGCCATCCGACAGGCGGACATCTACGGCCGCCTCGAAGCCGACAGGCTAATGTTCTTTGACGCTACCACGCATCCGCTAGGTCAGCCAGGCATAGCGGCGCTCAGCGAGTAGAGCCCACCAAAACCATCCGCAGATCCCTCTATCCTCCGTATCACGACCTAGGTTCTCAAGAGGATGTCAGGATGATTGGCAAGAGATACGTACAGCCAAGCAAGAAAGACGGTGGTTGGGAGATTGTGAAGGAGGGCCATCGCCGTGCCACCGCCCACGCTGCCACACAGGAGCAGGCAGTCGCTCAAGCGCGCACGCTAGCCCGCCGCGAGGGTGGCGGTGAGGTCCGTATCAGGGACCGAACCGGAAAGATCTCCGACACGGTCGTCGTGCGGAGGCAATCGCGCGCTCGCTCTGGCAGTTAGCCAGCTCCGCTCGTCTCAAAGGGATTCTCGCCGGCGGATCGCCAATGCAGCGGAACCACAGACGAGCGCTTTGAGCGCCCCCGATCCTGAGCGACTCGGGGGCCTCGCGTGGACGCGCCGAACCGGTGGGAACCTCACCTCAGGCGAGCGTCGACGCCTGTTTGCCGCAATCGCGCTGGGCCAATGGGAGAACCTGCTGGGGCGGGCCAAGCTCGCCCTGGGACGGCTCCCGGCCGGGGCGGCGGCTATCGACGTGAGCACGTTCGAGCCGCCCGATTCGCTGTTTGCGCGAGAGGCTGAGCAGGCCTGCGCCGAACAGTCCGCCGCACTCATCGGCCATTCCTACAGAACATGGCTGTTCGGTCGCGCGCTGGCGGCAGTGGATCGTCGCGAGCTCGACCCCGAGCTGTTCTACTGCGCCGCGCTCGTTCACGACTTCGGCGCCGACCAACCGACCCCAGGCCGTGACTTCACGCTGGCGAGCGCGGACCGCTTGCTCGCATGTGCATCGGCAGCCGGCATCGCCACTGGTCGTGCCGAGCTGGTGGCGGATGCGATCTGCGTTCACACGACACCCGGGGCTGCGCCCGACCGGGATGGGGCGCTCGGGTGTTACCTGCAATGGGGCGCGATGGTGGACGGCGCTGGGCTTCGCATCTGGGACGTCGCACCATCGAACGTGAGCGAGGTTCTGCGGCGGTATCCACGCGTTGACTTCAAACGCCAGCTGGTCGAGTTGATGCGTGCCGAAGCGGCAGCCGTGCCCAAGGGCCGTTTCGGGCTGCTGGTTCGCTGCGGCGTGCCGCTGGCTGTGCGCTTGGCGCCTTTCGAGAACTGACGGCGCCCGCGCGACGCCGCACGCCGGAGGCTTCATGCCAGGTGAGCGGGCCTCGACGTCGAACATCGAACCCGATGTCTCGTTCGCTCCTCAGCGTTTTGGTGGTGGGCGTGGGTGTTCTGCTCGCCGGATGCGGCTCGTCGCACAGTTCGGCTGGCCTGCCGAGGCACGCCGTTGGCACCTACAACACCGGCGCGGGCAACGGCCCGACCGCAGTGGCGGTCCAGGGCGACTTCGCCTACGTGGTGAACGCCTGCGGAGTCACCTGCTACAGCCCGCTGGACGTGCTCGATGTCTCAAATCACGCGAGCCCCAGCCTGGTCGGCTCCACGGAGGTCTCCTGGGGAGCCTCCGGCATCGCCGCGCAGGGCACTTATCTCTACACCACCGGTTACTCAGCGAACCCCAACTACATGCGGATCGTGGACGTCTCCCAGCCGTCGACCCCGACCTCGGCGGCTGCATTCACGATCGCCGGCAGCCACCCGCGGGCGATCGCTGTGCAGGGCACGTACGCGTACATGCTGGACTACGGCAGCAGCTCGCTGGAAGTAATCGACGTATCGAATCCTCGTGCGAGCTCGTTCTCCACTGACCTGAACAGCTCACCGAACTCGCTGCCGCTGGCCGGCAGCGTGCGCACTGCCGCTGGGCCTTCGGCGATCGCGATGCACGGCGGCCACGCATACGTGGTCAACGCGATCGCCGACAACCTGCAAGTGCTCGACATCTCCGATCCTGCTCACCCGGTGGTGGCGGGCACGAGCGCAAGCCTCGGCCCCGGTGGCTCGAGCGGCTCGTCTTTCTCGGGCATCGCCGTGCAGGGCTCCCGCGTGTATGTCGCCGACTACGACACCAACAGCATGCAGGTGCTCGACGTCTCGCATCCCGCCAGCCCAGCGGTGATCGCGACCGTCTCAGCCGGGAAGAACCCAGATGCGATCTTCGTCCAGGGCCACTACGCATACGTGCTGAACAAGGGCGAGGACACCATGCAGGTCTTTGACGTCGCCGCACCCGCAAGCCCGAAGTCGCTCGGCGTGATTCCCACCGGTGCTGAGCCAGACTCGGTCGTCGTCAGCGGGCGCTACGCCTACGTCGCCAACTACGCGAGCAGCAGCCTGCAGATCTTCGACCTGGGCGCTCTCAGGCGCTGAGCTTCGGACCGCTCGCTACAGACGAGCGGCGGGTGAGGGGTGCTGTGCGGACTGGGCGTCCGGCTCGGCACCTTGCAGCGCACGAGTCAGCAGCTGCCAGAAGGTTGCGCGTTCATTCGGGTCGAGCGCGCGCAGCACGTCGTCCTCGATCGTTGCCTGCGCGCGCTCGGCGCTGCTCAGCGCATGGGATCCCTCTGCGGTCAGCTCGACCAGGTGGCGCCGGCGGTCGCCGGGGTCGCGGCGGCGGGCGATGTACCCCAGATCCTCGAGCTCGTTGAGCAGTAGAACGACGTTGTTGGCGTCCATGCACAGCGCTTCCGCCAGCTCTTGCTGAGGAGCGTTGTCATGATCGCGCACGTAGCTGAGCGCCATCAGCAGACGCATGTGGATGCCCAGCAGCTCCTCGCTGCTGCGCCTGTAGACCTGCTTGGCCAGGCGGGTCAGCAGCACCATCGAAGTGGGAGCGCAGGAACGTGCTTCATTGGTCATAACAGCAGGATTATACCATGTTGAAGCAATCATCATTCACGAAAAGATAATACTTGGATCAATGATGATCATTGCTATGGTGTTCCCTTCGCGCACCCCGGAAGGAGCACTTGATGAGCACCACTGCCACCACATCTGATCGGCTCGAGCGGCTGGAGCCGAGCGTTGGCGAAAACACCGCTGACGAGCTGGCGCGCAAGCGCGAGCGTCGCCGCTGGATCGCGCTTGGCGTGCTCTGTCTCGGCCAGCTGATGATGGTGCTGGACGCGACGATCGTCAATGTCGCCCTGCCGGCGATCCAGCACCAGCTCCACTTCACGCAGGCGAACCTCACGTGGGTGATCGACGGCTACCTGATCACGTTCGGCGGCTTCCTGCTGCTGGCCGGCAGGTTCGGCGACCTGGTGGGTCGCAAGAAAGTCTTCCTCAGCGGGCTCGTCGTGTTCGTGGCGGCGTCGATCCTGTGCGGGTTGGCGGACAGTCAGGCGCTGCTGATCGGCGCGCGCCTGCTCCAGGGGGTAGGCGGCGCGATCGCGTCGAGCGTGATCCTTGCGATCATCGTCACCGAGTTCCCGGAGAAAGCCGAACAGGCGAGGGCGATGGGCCTGTACGCATTCGTATCCGCCGGCGGCGGCTCGATCGGCCTGCTCGCCGGCGGCGCGCTCACGCAGTCGCTGAGCTGGCACTGGATCTTCTTCGTCAACGTACCCATCGGCGCGATTGCGCTGCTGCTCGGTTGGATGCTGATCGAGGAGAACGACGGCATCGGACTCGCCGGCGGCGTGGACATCCTCGGGTCGGCGCTGATCACCGTTGCGACCATGTTCGGCGCGTTCGCGATCGTCAAGTCGAGCGACTACGGCCTGCTCTCGCTGCGCACGCTCGGCGCGAGCGGCGCATCGCTGGCCCTGCTGGCCTCGTTTCTAGTCCTGGAGGCGCGCGTGGTCAACCCGATCATGCCGCTGCGCATCCTGCGCTTGCGGATGCTGATGGGCTCCAGCCTGATCCGCGGGCTGCTCGTCACGGGGATGTTCTCCGCGTTCTTCCTCGGTGCGCTGTACCTCGAGCGCGTGCTCGGCTACGACGCGATTCACACGGGACTTGCGTTCATGCCGCTGACGATCGCGATCGCAGTCATGTCGATGGGCGTATCCGCGCGCGCAGTGGAGCGCTTCGGCTCCGTGCAGACGCTGGCAGCCGGTTTGGTCGGCATCGTCGTCGGGCTGGTGCTGCTGGCAGATCAGGGTGTACACGCGAGCTATTTCCCTGGTCTGTTCTTCGCTTTCCTGGCGCTTGGCCTCGGTGCAGGCGCTTCCTTCCTGCCGCTGCTGACGATCGGAATGGCTGACGCACCCGCACGCGACGCGGGCCTGGCGTCGGGGATCATCAACGTCTCCGTGCAGCTGTTCG
Organism: Solirubrobacteraceae bacterium; assembly: GCA_035474295.1. Lineage (GTDB taxonomy): Bacteria > Actinomycetota > Thermoleophilia > Solirubrobacterales > Solirubrobacteraceae > Palsa-744. The sequence continues at coordinate 81,137 of DATINL010000008.1, read as the reverse complement.
GGGCGATCGGCCTGGCCACGCTGGGGACGATCGCCACGGACCACACGAAAGCGCTGAGCGCTGACGGCCATTCGTTGACCAGCGCGCTGACCGGCGGATACCACCTGGCGTACATCGTTGCGGCGGTGTTCGTTGCGCTGGGAATCCTCGCCGCGTTCCTGGTGCTACGCCCACCAGCGGTCTCCCAGCCGCAGGAGGTGGACCTGATCCACGACGTCGCAGGCAGCGAGCGCCTGGCAGCACAGCCCGCGTAGACCTGAGCAGGCACGCGGGCTCAAGCGCTGAGCTTCACACCACGGACACGCGAGAGCGTGGTCACGGTCTCATCCCGCACACCGTGCTACAACCCAGTTTCGCGCGAACCGCATCAAGGAGAACTGCATGGCGACGGTCACCCGCTGGGTACTTGCTCACAAGCGCATCGTGGTGGTCTTCTGGGTGGTGCTGACGCTGGTGGGCATGGCGTCGTCGAACTCGGCGACCAAGTCGCTGAAGCAGAAGTTCTCCGTGCCGGGCAAGGAAGGCTGGGTCGTCAATCAGGAGATCGCACGCGATTTCCACGGCACCGGCGGCAACAGCGCGCCGCTGCTGCCGGTGGTGACCCTGCCGGCCGGGCAGTCGGTCGACTCGCTCGCGGTGCTCGCCGGGTTGCGCTCGGTCGAAGCGCGCCTGCAGCAGACGCTCCCCGGCACGCGCATGGCCGGGTACGCGGATACGCGCGACCGCGCGTTCGTATCTCATGACGGGCGCACCACGTTCATCGTGGCCTATCCGCCGCCCGATCCCGATCAGCCGTTCGGCGACAACCCGAACGCGGCCAAGAAGGCGCGCACGGCGCTGACGGGCGCGACGGTGGCGGGCGCGCCGCTGCACCTGACGGGGTTCGACGCGTTGTCCGTGCAGAGCGGCGGCGACAACGGCCCCGGCGTGCTCGTCGAAGCGCTGCTCGGCGGCTTCGGTGCGCTGATCGTGCTGGGCTTCGTGTTCGCTTCGTTCCTGGCGATCGTGCCGATCGTGATGGCGGTCGTGTCGATCGTCACCACGTTCCTGGTGGTTTGGGGTCTGACGACGATCACCCAGGTTTCGCCGATCGTGCAGTTCCTGGTGGCGCTGATCGGATTGGGCGTGGCGATCGACTACACGCTGCTGGTGGTCGTGCGCTGGCGCGAGGAGCGCGCGCACGGATTGCAGGGCGACGCAGCGGTGGAGCGTGCGATGGAGACCGCTGGGCGCGCGGTCGTGTTCAGCGGCACCACCGTTGCGATCGGCTTGCTCGCGCTGGTTGCGCTGCCGCTGCCGTTCCTGCGCTCGGTCGGCTACGGCGGCATGCTGATCCCGCTGATCAGCGTGATCGTGGCGCTGACGCTGCTGCCGGTGGTGCTGAGCAGCTTCGGTGCTCGCTTGGATTGGCCGCACAAGCGCAGCGACGACAAGGCGAGCCGTTCCTGGACCAGGTGGGCGGAGCTGGTCGTGCGTCGCCGCTGGCTGGCTGCGCTCGGCGCTGCTGCCGTGCTCGCGGCACTCGTGGTTGCCGCCACCAGCTTGCAGCCGGGATTGCCCAACGTCAATACGCTGGCCAAGCAGGGCGACGCCAAGCAGGGGCTGGCGCTGCTCGAGCGCTCGGGCATCGGCTCGGGCGCGCTGCTGCCCAACGAAGCGCTCGTCACGGGCTCGGCCGATCCTGGCCAGGTGGCGCGTTCGCTCGCAGCCGTGCAGGGCGTGCACGGCGCAGTCGCGCCGACGAGCGCGCAGTGGCGCCGCGACGGCGCGGCTGTGGTCGACGCGTTTGCTATCCCTGACGGCTCGTCCGCGTCCGGGCGCGACACGCTCGATCGGTTGCGTGCGGTCACGCGCGACTCCAAGCCCGATGTGCGCCTCGGCGGGCTGGCGGCGCAGAACGCGGATTTCATCGACGCGGTGTACGGCAACTTCCCGCTGATGATCGCGTTGATCGCGCTGATCACGTTCATCCTGCTGGCGCGCGCGTTCCGCTCGCTGCTGCTGCCGCTGAAAGCGGTGGTGCTGAACGTGATCAGCGTCGGCGCCGCCTGGGGCGTGCTCGACCTGGTATGGCAGCGCGGCCACGGGTCGAGTCTGATCTGGGGCATCGAAGCGACCGGGTCGGTGACCGCGTGGATCCCGCTGATGGTGTTCGCGTTCTTGTTCGGCTTGTCGATGGACTACGAAGTGTTCATCCTCGCGCGCATGCGCGAAGAGTTCGACGCAACCGGATCGACCGACACGGCCGTGGTGCGCGGCATCGGGCGTACCGGGCGCCTCGTGACGAGCGCCGCGCTGATCCTGTTCCTCGCGTTCGTATCGCTCGCGTCAGGGCCGGAGACCGACATCAAGGTGCTCGCGACCGGCCTGGCCGCAGGCATCCTGCTCGACGCGACCGTGATCCGCGCGCTGCTGGTGCCCGCGGTGATCTCGCTGTTCGGGCGCTGGAACTGGTGGCTGCCGCCGTCGCCGGCGAGGCTGCTGCGGGTAGAGCCGTCGCCGTCGCCGCGCCTGACCCCAGAGTTCGAGGCGGGCGACTAGACTAGCTCGCCTGCGCCCGTAGCTCAGCTGGATAGAGCGTCGGTCTACGGAACCGAAGGTCAGAGGTTCGAATCCTCTCGGGCGCGCTTCGCTTCTCGCATCTCCTCGCATGGGCGGCCAGCCAGGCAGAGACCCAGCGGGACCCGGCGGGGCGGAGATTGAACAGTAGAATCGCGGCCGTGCCGTTCACGCACAGGAACCTCAAGGAGGATCTGGAGGATCTCGGGTCCAACTTCGACGGCTCGCCGGACCTGGAGTTCCGTCATGCAAGCAAGGCGCTCCAGCTCGAGCAGTTCGGCCTCAGCTATCAGAGCATCCCGCCCGACTATCGCTTCCCGTACGGCCACACGCACAAGGAGCAGGAGGAGGTGTATGTGGTTGTGCGCGGGAGCGGGCGGATGAAGCTCGACGACGAGATCGTCGAGGTCAGGCAGTGGGACGTGGTGCGCGTCCCGCCCGGTACGTGGCGAGGCTACGAGGGCGGGTCGGAGGGCCTCGAGATCCTCGTCTTCGGTGCGCCCAGTCTCGGCGAGAATCCGCGCGAAGACGTGGAGGGTCAGCGCGACTGGTGGGCTGACTAGTGCTTGGTGGAACAAGGTCAGAGGTTCCTCGGCGCCTAGGCATCCCACGCTACCGCGGAGTTGACGACGATCGCGCCGACGGCAAGCGTCGCCACCGTCGAAGCGACGAAGATCGCGCCGACTGCAAAGACTGCTGCCGCCAACAGGCTTGCGACTATCTGCATTTTCATTTCACCCTCCCTCCGCCGAGTGGATCCTGTCGAAGCGGACCCATATTCGGGTTCGAATGATGCGAACATGTGCCGAACGAGTTCGATTCAACGGAAAACGTTCATGCGTCACGAGTGTCCATGTTCTCCGCAGCTACCGCCACCGGGTGACACCCTGAAATCGACCCTAAGATGGCGCGGGCGCACGTCTCGCCGATGCGCACCCGGCGGCTCGTGACGGGGCTGCTCGAGCGCGAGCGTGAGCTGGCCGAGCTCGACGCCGTCGTTGCCGAGGTTGTGGCTGGCAAGGGTTGCCTGGTGGCGATCGAGGCCAAGGCCGGGCTGGGCAAGACGCGCCTGCTGCAGGTCGCGCGCGAGGTCGGTAGGCAAGCTGGTCTGCATGTGCTCGCGGCACGCGCAACCGAGCTCGAGCGCGACTTTCCCTTTGCGCTCGTGCGCCAGCTGCTCGAGCCACAGCTGACGGCACTGTCTGCGCCGCAGCGCGACGGGCTGTTCGAGGGAGCGAGCGCCGCTCGCGGCGCGCTTGGGTTGGAGACGAGCGGAGAGCCCGAGCGCGACACCTTCGCAGTGCTTCATGGGCTCTATTGGCTGACCGCGGCGCTGGCCGAGCGCGCGCCGCTGCTGCTCGCTATCGACGACGCGCATTGGTCGGACGCCGCCTCGCTGGACTATCTGGGCTTCCTGCTGCCACGCCTGGAGGAGCTGCCGGTGCTGGTGGTGGTGACCAGTCGCCCCGACGAGCTAAACCCCCCGGACCTCCTGGGCGGGATCGTGACGGACAGCTTGGCAAGGCGTCTGACGCCGGCGGCGTTGAGCCGTGAGGCGGCGGCTGAGCTGCTCACGACGGAGCTCGGCCGTGCTCCGGACGCGGCGTTTGCGGCGGCTTGTCACGAAGTCAGCGGTGGCAACCCGTTTCTGCTCTGCGAGCTGGCGCGGACGCTTGTGGCACAGGACGTCCAGCCCGGCGTGGAGCAGGCTGAGCGGGTTCGTGAGTTGACGCCAGAGCGCGTAGCCCGCACCGTCTTGATGCGTGTCACACGGCTCGGGTCAGCGGCTGGCGCCGTAGCGCGGGCGCTGGTGGTGTTGGGTGACGACAGCGATCATCGCCTGGTGGCCGAGCTGGCCGGTCTGGATTCTGAGGCGACGGTGCGCGGCGCCGATGCGTTGCGTGCGGCTGCCATCTTCGATCCAGGCCCGTCGTTGCGTTTCATCCATCCGCTGATCCGCAACGCCGTTTACGGGGACCTCCCGGCTGGCGAACGCGGGAGCACGCACGCACGCGCCGCCGCGTTGCTGCGTGCGCGCGCAGCAAGCCCTGAGCGGATCGCCACGCAGCTCGTCGCCAGCGAGCCCCAGGGAGAGCGCGAGGCGGCCGAGACGCTGCTCGAGGCGGGGATGCGGGCACTCGCCACCGGAGCGCCGCGCTCGGCGGTCGTCTACCTGACACGGGCGCTGCGGGAGCCGCCGCCTGCGGAGCTGCGCGCAGCTGTTCTCAGCCCATTGATCACCGCTGGCACCCGCGCCGCTGACTATTCGGTCTTGGCCGCGATCGAAGCTGACGTGTTTGCGGAGCTGGAGCGAAACCCGTCGCTGCGTAGCCGCTGGGCGATCAAGCTGACCTTGTGGATGGCTCTCAGCGGGCGCTTCGATCGAGCCGCCCCGATGCTCGAGCAAGCCATCGAGATCGCCGTGGCCGAGGATGACATCGAGCGTGCCTTTCAGCTGGAAGCGCAGCTGAGTACGATCGCACTGCTGACGCCGGCCGTGACACAGCTGCGTCTCGAGCGCTACGTCGATCACATCGAACCGGACAGTCCCAGTGGGCGGCTGATGGCCGTCATGCAGGCCCGCTGGGCGGCTGTGAACGGGACGGCGAGTGAAGCCGCCGAAGCGGCCAGGTGGGCACTGGGTCACAACGGCATCATCTTCGCCGAGGAGCCAGAGCTCATTGCTCCAGGGATTGCCGTAATGACGTTGGTAGCTGCCGACGATGTTGATGCGGCTCAGCACGCGGCGAAGCGGGCACTCGTAATCGCTCACGAGCGCGGTGCGACGGTTGATCTTGTGCGTGCGTGGTTTCTGAGTGGATTCGTCGCTTGGGGTCGCGGTGATCTCCCAGCTGCGGAAGCGGACGTACGCCAGGCGATCGAGCTCGCGCGGGCGGGGGGGATCATGCCGGCCGTGCTGATCTACACGGGGCCGCTGATGGAGATCCTGATCGAGCGCGACGAGCTGGACGCAGCGGACGCCGAGCTGCAAACGATTGGCATGGCGACCAGCCCGCTGCCGGCAAACGCCATGTTCGGACTACTGCTGCTCGTGCGCGGGCATCTGCGGTTCGAGCAGGGCAAGTTCGAGCAGGCCGCCGAAGACTTCGGCGTGCTCTCGAGCCAGATGGAGGACATGGGCCTCGGCCCGGGCCCGGTCGTGGCGGCGGGCCCGCACGCCGTGCGCGCGCTGAGCGCAGTGGGGGAGCGTGAGCAGGCTCGCGAGCTGGCCGAGAGCATGATGGTCTATGCGAGACGATGGGGGGCTCCGGCCACGGTTGCGCAGGGTCTGCGCGCGCTGGCGCCGGCGATTGGGGGAGCGGCAGGCGTCGAGCTGCTGAAGGAGGCGGCTACCTTGCTCGAGGACTCACCGAGACACCTTCTGCGCGCGCATGCGCTGAGCGAGCTCGGTGCGGCGCTGCGTCGCGAAAATCGCCGTGTTGACGCACGCGAGCCGCTGCGGGAGGCGCTGAAGCTCGCGCGCCGCTGCGGTGCGGTGCGGCTCGCCAAGCGCACGCACGAGGAGCTGCTTGCGAGCGGTGAGACCGTCCGTCGCTACACACCGCTTGGCGTCGAGTCGCTGACCCCGAGCGAGCGGCGGGTGGCTGAGTTGGCAGCCTACGGTATGACCAACCGTCAGATCGCTCAGACGCTGTTCGTCACCGTCAAGACGATCGAGGCTCATCTCAGCGCCGTCTACGACAAGCTCGACATTCGCTCGCGCCGTCGGCTCGCCTCCGCGCTCAGCGGACCCAGCGCTTCCGTTTTCTGAGCGCCAGCTGCCGCGCGAACACGGTCAGCTGCGATGCAGTCGAGCGACGAGCTGCTTACCCCACCGGGCGATACGACAGCAGCACAACACCCGAGCCGAACGCCGTAGAGGACACCAGCTCCAGCGCCACCGGCCCCCGGCCGTGGAAGGGGCGCTCGCCGCTGTCACCGTCACCATCGTCGCCGCCAAGCACCACCGGGTTCACCCAGAACTGCAGTTCGTCGACGAGGCCATGCTGGATCAGCTCGTGGGCGAGCTCGCCGCAGCCATACATCAGCAGGTTCCCGTCGCTCTCTCGCTTCAACGCTGAGAGGCGCTCGGCAAGGTCGCCTTCGAGCAGCGTCGCGTTCCACTCCAGCGGCGCTTGCAACGTCCGCGATGCGACGAACTTCGGGATGCTGTTCACCTGCTCGGCGAAGCCGGTGTCGTCTGTCATGTCCGGCCACACGCCCGCAAGTCCCTCGTACGTCTTGCGGCCCAGCACCAGCGCAGCGGCCGCGCGCAGTTGGTTGAACCCGTGCTGCTCGGACTCCTGATGGGGGATGAACCAGCGCTCGGTCGAGTCGATGGCGCCGTCGAGTGTCATGTGCGTTGAGACGATCAGCCTGCCCATCCAACTCCTCCGACTGCTCGTTGCTGCGGGGCGAAGTACACAGTCAGCGATTACCCGCGATCGTCGCGCTTCACGCTCGCGCCCGCGACCCCCTGCGCGACCCATGCCGTACGAATGGAGCGCGTGTCTATCATGCTCACGTGGTCCCGAACACCGCGGAGCATGCGTCCGGCGAAGTTGAGCAGCAGCTCGAACAGCATCGGCGCGAGCTGACTGGCTACTGCTACCGGATGCTCGGCTCAGCGTTCGAAGCCGAGGACGCCGTGCAGGAGACGATGCTGCGCGCCTGGCGCGGGCTCGACCGCTTCGAGGGTCGAGCAGCGCTGAAGTCGTGGCTCTACAGCATCGCGAGCAACGTGTGCTTCGACATGCTCAAAGCCCGCGAGCGGCGCGCGCGTCCGGTGGACATGGGCCCGGCGGGCACGATCGACAGCCCGCTCACGTCGCTGCCGGAAGCGACCTGGATCGAGCCGATTCCCGACGCATCGGTGCTGCCCGAGTCTGGCGACCCGGCCGAGCTGGTCGCGGCGCGCGAGACGCTGCGCCTGGCGTTCGTCGCCGCGTTGCAGCACCTTCCGGCGCGCCAGCGCGCGGTGCTGATCCTGCGCGAGGTGCTGCGCTGGAAGGCGACCGAGGTAGCGCAGCTGCTCGACACGAGCGTGGCGTCCGTCAACAGCGCGCTGCAGCGCGCGCGCTCGACGCTCGACGCCAGCGACCTCAGCCCGGGCGCCTCGGGCCCGCCGATGGACGACTCACAGCAGGCGCTGCTCGATCGCTATGTCAAAGCCTTCGAGCTCTACGACGTCGATGCGCTGGTGGCGTTGCTGCACGAGGACGCGGTCTTGTCGATGCCGCCGTATGAGCTGTGGCTGCAGGGCGTGCATAACATCCGCCGCTGGTGGACCGGTCGCGGCGCGGGCTGCGCCGGCTCGCGCCTGCTGCCGGCGATGGCCAACGGCTCACCGGCGTTCGGCCAGTACCGCCCGAGCGGGCCCGGTGGTAGCCACGAGCCATGGGCGCTGCAGGTGCTGGAAATCTCAGGCGGGCGCATCACCGGGTTCATCTCGTTCCTCGACACGCCGCGCTGGTTCCCGCTGTTCGGCTTGCCGGCACGGCTGGAGTCCTGACTGCTCACACGGCAGCGCTCAGTCCTCACACGGCAGCGCTCAGTCTTCGCACGGCAGCGCTCAGTCCTCACACGGCAGCGCCTCGCGCAGGCCGCAGAAGTCGAGCAGCGCGCGCAGCTCGCGTGAGGCGTCGACCAGCCGGATCTCACAGTCGGCGCGGCGCGCGGTCAGCTGCAGCCGGCTGAGCGCGTCGACCGCGACGAGGTCGGCGCCGAGTGCTCCCACGTCGCATGTAAAGACGCTGCCCGTGACGCCGACGCTGCCGCGGCGCTCGCCGGCCGCGTTCCGAGCGCGGACGCGCAAGCGCTCGCACAGCCCGGGCACGTCGGCGGGTGCGAGCGGGCCGATGACCATGTCAGTCGCGGGGCGCACGAGGGTTCGTTCTCCAGTGGCGCCCTCGTGCGCCCCGAGCGTTACTAGGAAGCCGACTGGATGACGCCGATCAGGCTGCCCTCGGGGTCCTTCAGGTGCCCGAGCACGATGCCCTGGCCGGGCACCTCGTCCGGCCCCATGACGCGTGTCCCGCCAAGGCTCTCGGCCTTGGCGAGCGCCGCTTCGACGTCTGGCACCTCGACGTAGAAGGTGACGTGGCCTGCGTACCCCTCAAATCCGCCGCTGATGCCGCCGCCGATCCCAACGCCCTCGGCGGACAGGTTGTCCTCGCGCGCCACGATCCCGTACTTCATCGGGTTGCTGGCGTCGATCTTCCAGCCGAACAACTCGGAGTAGTAGCTGCGCAGCTTCTCCCCGTCCTTACCGATCACTTCGAAGTGAACAACCGGCTGTCCCATTTTCTGCTCCTGTCTGCGCCGGCGCTCCGGCGCGTGGTGGTAGTGAACTGATCGCTATGACCGCGCGGCGCACCGAAACTAATCGGTGTGACCGCTCACGGAGCGTGCGGCTCGCGCAGGTGGCGCTCGAAGAAGCGCAGCATGCGCCGCCAGGCGTCTTCCGCGGACGGCGCGTGGTAGCTGAACCCGGTGACGCGCTCGACCACGTCGAACGGCCCGAAGTCATGCCGATTGAGGAACGAGTGTCCGGCGTCGCGGTACTCGCGCACATCGTGCTCGACCCCGGCTGTGGCGAGCGCTCCTTCGAGCTTCGCCGCGGCGCCGCGCAGCGTGGCATCGCGCCGCCCGTAGCTCGCGACGATCGGGCACGCGCCGCGCAGCGCATTCGCCGTGTCGCGCGGGAGGATCCCGTAGTTGGGCGCTGCCGCGTCGAACCCGCGCGTCGCGGCGAGCAGCGCAAAGCCACCGCCCTGGCAGAACCCCGCCACGCCGACGCGCCCCGAGCAGTGCTCGTGCTGCAGCGTCCAGGCGCGCACCGCGTCGATGTCCTGCAGAGCCCTGCCCTTGCCGGACAGCAGCGAGCGGAACGTGCCGAGCAGACAGCGCCACGCGCCGCCGGCGCTGTAGAGGTTGGGCGCGACGGCGAGATACCCGGCCGCCGCGAAGCGATCGGCCTGCTGGCGGATGTCGTCGTTGAGCCCGAACGACTCGTGCAGCACCACAACCGCTGGCCATGGCCCGTCGCCGACAGGGGGCACGGCGAGGTGAGCTTTGATCTCCGGCGAGCCCGCGCCGCCGGGGATGATCGTGCCGGGCATCAATCCCCCAGGTCGGACAGCGGTGTCACAGGGACCACTCTAAGGTCGCTGAAGCTGATCGGCAAGCATCTTTCCTTCGGCGGGGTGAGTGCTCTGGGCGCCCGTATCGGGAGACGGGCCCTCCACGCGGTTGCGCCCATGTTGCTTGGCGCTGTAGAGCGCGCGATCGGCGGTCCGCATCAGCGTGTCGATCTCGCCTGCGTCGTCGGGCAGCGTTGCGACGCCAAAGCTTGCGGTCACCGGATTGTCGAGACCGCGGAACTTGAGCTCCTGGATCGCCAGCCGGATCTTCTCGGCGAGCTTCAGCGCGCCCGCATGGTCTGTGTCGGGGAGCAGGATCAAGAACTCCTCGCCGCCCATACGTCCGCCCAGATCGCTTGCGCGCAACTCGTTGCGTAGGAGCACGCCGACGGACGCGAGCACTTCATCGCCGCGATCGTGACCGTGTGTGTCGTTGATGCGCTTGAAGTGGTCGAGGTCGAAGAACACCACCGATAGCGGTGACGCGGCACGACCCGCCTGGGCGGCCATGCGCTTGATCGAGTCATCCAAGGCGCGTTTGTTCGGTAGTCCTGTGAGCGCATCGGTGGCCGCGCGCGTCTCGGCGATGGCGAGGTTGCGCAGGTTCGCCAGCACTGGCGCTGCCTGCGTCACTGAATCGTCGATGCGACGGCGGTCGGCGGCGGTGGGCTGACGCTCCATCGACACCAGCACCGAACCGATCACCTCGCCTCCCACCAGCAGCGGCTGACAGCTGGATGCGGTTGTCGCCTGGTGCCCGCAGATCTCGCATTCGAGGACCTCATCGGAGCTCTCGCCGCGCTCGTAGCGGCGGCTGAGGCGAACCGCCAAGCACGAGCGCGGCTTCGCCTGCTGCAGCGGCTCCCACAGCGGGTTGCCCGGGTCCAGCGACGCTGTGGGCTCCAAGCGGTCGGAGCTGTTGTTGCGGTTGAGCGCCACCGCGGCGCTGTTGGGGATCGACGTCTCGAGGTGGCGGGTCAGCAGGCGATGCGCCTCAGACTGGTTCTCCGCAACCTGGAGCGCCTCGGCGAAGCGGGACTGCGAGGAGGCGAACGTCGCGGCGGCGGTCTGCTCGGCTGCTCGCTGCTGCTGCGTGTGACGCTCTCGTCGCCGTGTACGGAGGAGCAGCGCCCCGCCGATGGCGGTGAACAGGCTGCTCAGCCCGAGTGTCAGCCAGACTGCCACGAGGGCTGCCTGGCTTTCCTCGACGGCACGCACCTTGGCGAGGCGGTCTTGGTATTTGCGATTGGCCAGCGCGTAGTCGTCGATCAAACGGTCGCGTCGTGCGACCGCGCCGAGCGTCGACGCGCGTCCATCGTGCAGCAACGCTAGATCTCGATCAGCCAGCGCCTGCCACTTCTGCCACGCCGACCGCTGCTTGACGATCGCCGCAAGCTCGCGCTCGTCGTCTTCGGAGACCGCGCTTGCGGTCTTCAGCTCGGCCGCGACACGCTGCCCGCCGATCAGGTAGTCCTCGAGCGCGTCGGGTCGTTTGGTTGCCAGATAGTCGGTGAATCCGCGCTCTTGATCAAGGAAGTCGGTCAGCAGCGCCTGCGACGCGCTGGCCTCCCGGAAATTCTTGTCAGCCGAATGGCGCTGTGTCTCGGAGGAGAACAGCACCGCGCCCGCGACGCAGAGCACACAAAGAGGGACTAGGAGCCAGATACGCATCAGAAGGAAGAGAACATCCACATTCCCTGCTTGAGCTATCGACAGGCAGAGACCGCAGCTTGACCGCCGATCGGCGGCGTTGAAGCCTTGGCGGGGGGCGACCCGCCCGCCGATTGACTGGCGCAGCGATCCGTGAGAGCGTTCGGCTGTGTCCCGGCCCGCCCTACTGTCTTCGTCGCTGCCGCACGTCGATGGCGTGACCCACCGCTGGGTGCGGGTGCGCGGCATCGACTTCCACGTCGCCGAAGCGGGGTCGGGCGAGGACGTGGTGCTGCTGCTGCACGGCTACCCACAGCACTGGTACGAGTGGCGCCACCTGATGCCCGCGCTGGCGGCGCGCCATCGCGTGATCGCCCCCGATCTGCGTGGCTTCGGCTGGAGTGACGCGCCGCCCAGCGGTTATCTCAAGGAGGAGCTGGCGGACGACGTGCTCGCGCTGCTCGACACGCTCGGTCTGGAGCGCGTCAAGCTCGTCGGCCACGACTGGGGCGGCTGGATCGGCTTCCTGCTCTGTCTGCGCGCACCCGAGCGCTTCGATCGCTACCTGGCGCTGAACATCCTGCACCCGTGGCAGCAAACCGGGAAGGCCTGGCCGCAGCTGTGGCGCTTCTGGTACCAGTGGGTGCTGCTCGCCCCGGGGTTGGGCTACCTCGCGCAGCGCACGCGCTGGTTCGTCAGGCATTTGCTGCGCCTGGGCGTGAGCGACCAGGCCACCTGGGACGAAACGACGCTGGCGAGCTTCACCGACCGCGTCGCCGAGCCGGCGCGCGCATGCGCCGGCGTGCAGCTGTATCGCACGTTCAACCTGCGCGAGCTGATTCCGCTGGTGACCGGGCGCTATGCCAAGCAGCGCCTGACAACGCCCACGCTGCTGCTGTTCGGGAGTGAGGACTTCGCGATGACCCCGGGCCAGCTCGACGGCTACGAGCGCCACGCCGATGACATGCGCGTCGAGCTGGTGCCCGGCTGCGGGCACTTCATCGCCGATGAGCGCCCCGAGCTCGTGGCCGAGCGCGCGCTGGCGTTCATGGCCTGATTATCCGCGCCCATCGGCGCGTCAGCGGATGCTCGCGCCGTCCTCAGGCGCGCCGCATCCGGTCGCTCAGGAGCTCTCGGGCTCGCCCAGCCAGCCGCTGGATGGATCGGCCCACACCGCCGGCCCAGCTTGCGGCGGTTCCCAGTCCAAGAGCGAGTCGGCCACCGTGCGCCGGCCGAACGCGTAGTCCTCGAACGCGGCGTCGCGCTGCTGGATCGTGGCCGGCAGATCGTCCGCCGCGAGCTGCGAGAAAGCGGTGCCCTCGGGCGTGTGGCGCGCGGACCCGTCGAGCAGCGTGCCGAGCACCTGCGTCGTCGACAGCCCCATCTGCTCGACCGCGGTGTTGACGAGCATCTTCGAGATCTGCAGCTGGTTGCTGGGGATCAGCGCGACCCGCCGGCACAGCGCCAGCGCGGCGTCGTCGAGCTGCGCGCGCGGGTGGCTGGCGGAAGCGAACCCCCAGTCCACGGCTGTCTTGCCGTCCATCGGGTCGCCGGTCAGCAGCAGCCGCTTCGCGCGCTCCAACCCGAGTCGGTAGAACCACATCGCCGTCGTCGGTGAGCCCCATACGCGCGCGGGCGGGTATCCGATGCGCGCGTCATCCGCACACACGATCAGATCCGAGCAGAGCGCGAGATCGGAGCCGCCGCCGATGCACACGCCCTGGATCTGGGCGACCACTGGCTTCGGCGATCGCCACAGCGAGAGATAGCTGCGCACATACCGCGACAGCCCGTTGTAATCCGCGAGCGGGTCCCACGGGCCGGTTGCGTCCATCTGCTTCATCAGCTCGCTCGCCCATTCCAGGTCGTACCCGGCGCAGAACGCGCGGCCCGCGCCACGCAAGCGGATCACGCGCACCGTCTGGTCGCCGAGCGCCTGCTCGAGCGACTCATCGAGCCGGTCGATCATCGCGGGCGTCACCGCGTTGAGCCGCTCCGGCCGGTTCAGCGTCAACGTCGCCACGGCCCCGTCGACTTCGTAGAGCAGCGGGTTCGCCTCGTTCACGCTCATGTCAACTCGCTTCTGTTCGGATTGGGCAGTGCGGAGATCAACAGCTGCTCGAGCTCGATGCCGACGTCGCGCAGCGGGCGGCTGTTGCGCTGCGCACGGCACAGCACGACAGCTCCCTCGACGCTGGCCACCGCCAGCGTGGCGATCCGTCGCGCGCGGGCCTGAGTCAGGCCGGCGTCGCGCAGCGGCTCGGCGATCGCCTGCTCCCAGCTCGCGAACACCGCCGCCGCGGCCGTCGTCAGGCGGGGCTCCTCCGCGCTGGCCGCGGTGGTGACCGCGACCACCGGGCAGCCTGCGCGGAACTCGCTGCTCTCCAGCGCTGCGCGCCAGGTGCGCACGAACGCGCGCAGCGCCTCGATCGGGCCGGCGTCGCGGCCGGCGTCGGCGATCAGCGCTTGGCCGAGCTCCCCGGCCAGCCCGACCGCCTCCTCTGAGAGCTGGCTCTTGCCGCCCGGGAAGTGGTGGTAGATCGACCCGCGCGGCGCCCCGCTGTGCTCCAGCACCTCGCGGAAGCTCGCGCCGGCGAGCCCGTGCTCGCCGAGCAGCATCGCGGCGCTCTGCACCATCCGCTCCCGGCTGTCCGCGCCCATCGTCTGCCTCCGCGATCGCTCGACTGTGCGGAGTCGCATGGTAGCGAGCGCTTGGCCATGCGGCTAACGCACCTCGTGCGCGCAAGCGCGCATGAAGATCCTCAGATCGGGGTATTAAACCTTCCGACTACTGACATCAACTGTCGGAAAAGAATTCCGGGAAGTCATCGGAAGCGGGATACAATTCGTACTAATAGGAATAACGGGGGGTATCGAAGTCTAACTTGTTGGGGAGGCTTGGGATGAGGCATTCGACCCGTATCTTGATTTCGGTGCTGGTGACAGGTGCGGCGTTCATCGCCGGTACGTCAGCCGCGCAGGCTGCTTTCGGCGTCGCCAGCTTTACGGCGAACGTGGTCCAGTCCGATGGCACCACCCTGGAGACCCAGGCCGGCAGTCATCCCTTTGAGGGATACACGACATTCACCCTCAATACCGTGAATGTCGCTGTACCGCCGGCGCCTCCGCTGCTTGTGCCAGATGGCAACGTGCGGAACATCCGTGTCGATGTTCCCGCCGGCCTGACCTCCAATCCCCAGGCACTGCCTCAATGTACCGACGCGCAGTTGGCCACCCTCACCTGTCCGGTCGAAAGTCAGGTCGGGACGCAGGCGCTCACGGTTTTCAACGGCACCAATGACGTGCCGATCAGGGTGCCTCTCTACAACATGGTCCCGCCCGACGGCCACCCGGCCGACTTTGCCTTCTCGGCCCTCGGATCCCGTGGTGACGTGATGGGCAACATCCGCACCGACGGTGATTACGGTGTGTATTACACGATTCACGTCGCGGCCCCGCCAGCGGCTCCGCCCGTGATCTCCTCGACTCTCACTTTCTGGGGAGTGCCAGCTGACGCGGCGCACGATCCCCAGCGCGGTGAGACCTGCATCCCGATCAATGTTTGTAACGGCGGTGGGCTGTCGGTATCTCCCAGCACTCCACACACTCCATTCCTCACCAACCCGACTCTGTGCGGTCCGCCGCTCACGACCAGGCTGACGGTCGACTCCTATCAGGATCCCGCCACCGAGGTCACGGCTGACAGCACGACGCCGACAGGCACGCTGAACTGCGACGTGCTGCCCTTCAGCCCGTCGATTCTGGTGACACCCGACAGCAAGCAGTCCGACACGGCCACCGGTGTGGGCGTGGATCTCACGGTCCCGCAGAGCTCTGATCCGGGCACGCTCGGCACCGCGCATCTGAAGAAGGCCGTCGTCACCCTGCCCGCCGGCACGACGATCAACCCGGCGGCTGCCGGTGGCAACTTGGCGTACTGCAAGGATGCCGACCTGGGTATCGGCACCACCAATCCTGCCAACTGCCCAGCCCTCTCGGTGCTTGGCACGGTGTCGATCGCCACACCGTTGCTGCCGACTGCGCTCACGGGCAGCATCTATCTCGGCGGGCCGGCTGATGGGAGCCCCATCAAGGGGGGTCCCTACAAGATCCTGCTCGACGCCGAGTCCGCGCGCTACGGCGTATCCGTGCGCTTGGCTGGCACGGTCGCCGCGGATCCGGATACCGGTCAGCTGACAGCCACGTTCGATGACAACCCACAGGTGCCGTTCAGCCTGCTGTCACTGCACTTCAACGCCGGCGCGCACTCGCCGTTGGCCAACCCGCTCGTGTGTGGCGCTGCCAATACGACGAGCACGCTCACACCGTACTCAGGTGAGCCCGCGGCGACGCCGACGAGCACGTTCAACGTCGACTTCGACAATAACCTGGGCGCCTGTCCCTCGCCGCTGCCGTTCGCGCTGACGCAGAGCACGGCCCCCCAGAACCCCTCCACGGCGGGCGCCTACAGCCCGTTCGTGATCAACTTCGCGCGTGCCGACGGACAGCAGTACCTGTCGAAGGTCAGGGCCGTGCTGCCGCCCGGTCTGCTCGGGGCGATCCCCTCGGTGCCGTTGTGCGCGGACGCGCAGGCCTCACAGGGCACGTGCGACGCGGCCAGCAAGGTCGGCGACGTCTCGATCACGGCCGGTGCCGGCTCGGATCCATATCCGTTCACGGGGCCGGTCTACCTGACTGGACCGTATAACGGCGCGCCCTACGGTCTGTCGATCGCGGTGCCTGCGAAAGCCGGCCCATTCGACCTGGGCACGGTTGTGACGCGTGCGCGGATCGACGTCGACCAGCTAACGGGACGTGTGATCGTGACGAGCAGCCTGCCGACGATCGTGGCCGGCATCCCACTGCGGCTGCGCACGCTCAGCATCGCCGTCAACCGGCCGAACTACTTCTTCAACCCGACGAACTGCGGCGTGCTCTCGACTGACACGACACTGACCTCGACGCTTGGGTCGACGCAGAACCTATCGACCCCGTTCCAGGTCAGCGGCTGCGGCGGACTGACGTTCAAGCCGAGCTTCTCCGCGTCGAGCAGTGCCAGGACGTCCCGGGCCAACGGCGCGAGCCTGCTGGTGAAGATCACCCAAGGCGCCAAGCAGTCGAACATCCACTCGGTGTTCGTGCAGCTGCCCAAGCAGCTGCCGTCGCGTCTGACGACGATCCAGCAGGCTTGCCCGGATACGACGTTCAACGTCAACCCCGGCAACTGTCCCGTCGGCTCGCGCGTGGGTGGGGCCACCGCGGTCACGCCGGTGCTGCCAGGTCATCTCTCCGGACCGGCGTACCTGGTGGCGCACGGCGGCGCGGCGTTCCCGGACCTCGATCTGATCCTGGACGGGAGCGGCGTGCGTGTGATCCTCGTCGGCGCGATCAACATCTCGAGCGCCGGCATCACCACGACCAACTTCGCGGCGCTGCCGGACGTGCCGATCTCGAGCGTCTCGGTGAACCTGCCGGTGGGCTCGCACTCGGCGCTCACCAGCAACGGCAGCCTGTGCTCGAGCACGCTGGTGATGCCGACGACGATCGTTGGGCAGAACGGCGTCAAGATCACCCAGAAGACGAAGATCGCCGTCGCGGCCTGTCCGCCGAAGGTGACGAAGCGCGCCTTCAGGGGTCACACCGCGCGGATCACGCTCAAGACGCCGGCGGCCGGACGCGTCAGCGGCAGCGGCGCGAACCTCAAGTTCACCAAGCGCAGCGTCAGCAAGGCCAAGAGCCTGACGCTCGTCGTGCCGCTCTCCAGGGCGGGCGTGGCCCGTCTGAACAGGCACGGCTCGCTGAAGGTGCGCGTACGGATCGGGTTCATTCCCAAGCAGAAGGGCCCAACTTCCAAGACCTCGACCACGGTCACCATCAGGCGGTAGCACCCGCCGAGGCCGGACGGGCGGCGATTGCGGCGCCGCCCGTCCGGCCATTTCTCAACCCGTCCGTCTTTCACTGTCCGGCCCCTTTCAGCTGCACACACTCATAGCTCCGCGGCGGCCATCGTCGAATCGTCCACTCGGATGAGTAGAAACGCCCGCTGGGGGTAAGAACAGGGCGAAGCGATCCGAGGAAAGGGTGACAGGATGAGGGCCCGAATCGTTGGTTGTGCGCTGCTGGTCTGTGCTCTGAGCGGCGCAAGCGCTTCGATTGCCGCTGCCGACTTCGGCGTGTCGAGCTTCCAGGCTGGCACGTGTGTGTCAAACACACCCAAGTGCACGTACTCGAGCCCACCGGCCCAGTTCTACACGCAGGCGGCTGGCCACCCTCAGTTCGGGATCACTGACTTCGCTTTCAAAACCACCGGTGGATTGCTCGGTGGCGCGCCCGATGGAAATGTGAAAGACGTCAGAGTCGACCTGCCGCCGGGACTCAGCACGAACCCGGAGGCGCTGCCCAAGTGCGCCGAGGCGCAGCTCGCTGGCTCGGGCTGCCCCGCCAACACACAGGTCGGCACCGAGGAGCTGACGGGCTACGCGATCGTCGGGGCGACGCTGAGCTTCCCGATCTACAACATGGTGCCGCCAGCCGGCCGCCCCGCCGAGTTCGGGATCAGGGTACAGATCCCACTGCTGGTGGATGCCGAGGTGTACCTCGTCGGTGGGATCAGCTGGAACAGCGACTACCACGAGTACTTCACGATCAGCGACATTCCCAACAGCGTGGGGCTGATCGAGTCGCGGCTGATCTTCAACGGCCAGGCAGGCGACGGCACCTTCCTGACCATGCCCAGCACCTGCAGCGGGCCGCAGACGACCACGCTGCAGGTCGACTCCTATCAGAGCCCCGGTCAGTTCCAGACCTACCAGGCATCCACGCCGGTCGGCGCTGACGGCTGCGGATCGGTGCCGTTTCACCCGACGATCAACGTGACCCCGGAGACCACGCAGGCGGACACGCCCGACGGCGTGACGGTCGACCTGCACGTGCCGCAGAACCCCGGCTCGATCAACTCGGCCAACCTCGAGGACGCCCGCGTGGCGCTGCCGGTCGGCATGAGCATCAACCCGCCTGGCGCGAGCGGTCTGCAGTTCTGCACCGACACACAGCTCGGCATCGGCAGCACCCGCCCCATGTCCTGCCCCGCGGCTGCTCAGATCGGCAGCCTCTCGATCGCCACGCCGGTGCTTCCTGAGCCGCTGAGCGGCGCGATCTATCTCGGTGAGAAGCAGAGCGACGATCCCGCCTCGGGGCAGGAGTACCGCATCTTCCTGGACGCCGAATCGCCGGCTCACGGAATCTCCGTGCGGCTGCAGGGCGCGATCGCGGCCGACCCCGACACGGGTCGGCTCACCGCCACCTTCGCGGACAACCCGCAGGTGCCGTTCAGCGACTTCATCCTGCGCTTCAACCCCGGCGCGCACGCGCCGCTGGCCAACCCGCTCAGCTGTGGCGCGGCGCAGACCGTCACCAGCCTCACGCCCTATACGGGCGAGCCGGCCGCGACCCCGCTCGACTCATTCCTCGTCGACAGCGATGGTCATCATGGCGCCTGCCCGGTCACACCGCCGTTCCAGCTGACGCAGAGCACGCCGGCGCAGCATCCTGCCACCGCCGGCGCGTACAGCCCGTTCACGCTCAACCTGGCGCGCGCCGACGGCCAGCAGTACCTTGGGCGGGTCAGCACGCAGCTGCCGCCAGGTCTGCTCGGGGCGATCCCCTCGGTCGCGCTCTGCGGCGAGCCGCGCGCTTCACAGGGCACGTGCGCCGCTGCCAGCAAGATCGGAACGGCAACGGTCACCGCGGGGGCGGGGCCCAGCCCGTACGCGTTCAGCGGCGACGTGTTCCTCACCGGTCCGTACGGCGGCGCTCCCTACGGTCTGACGATCGCAGTGCCTGCTGTTGCCGGTCCGTACAACCTGGGCACGGTCGTGGCGCGTGCGACCATCAATGTCGACCCCCATGACGCGCACCTGATCATCGCGAGCTCGCTGCCGACGATCTTCAAGGGCATTCCGCTGCGTTTGCGGACCGTGAGCATCGCGGTCGACAGACACGACTTCATCTTCAACCCGACGAGCTGCGCGGCGCTGGCGACCACCACTGCGCTGACCTCCACCGGCGCGGCGACGCAGACCCTGAGCAGCCCCTTCCAGGTTGGCGGCTGTCAGACGCTCGCGTTTCACCCGGGTCTGGGCGCGACCACGGACTCCAGGACCTCGCGTGCGAACGGGGCGAGTCTCGACGTGAAAGTGACTGCACCCGCGCACGAAGCCAACATCCGCTCGGTATCGGTGGTGCTGCCCAAGCAGCTGCCGGCGCGCCTGACCACGATCCAGCAGGCGTGCCTGCAGGCGACGTTCGCGGCCAACCCGCGCAGCTGCCCGGCGGCTTCGCTGGTCGGGCAGGGCACCGCCAGCACACCTGTGCTGCCCGCCCCGCTGAGCGGGCCCGCGTATCTGGTCTCACACGGCGGCGCCGGCTTCCCGAGTCTCGAGATCCTGCTGTCGGGCAACGGTGTGAACGTCGATCTGAGCGGGTCGATCAACATCTCCTCCCAGGGCGTGACCTCCTCGACCTTCGCCGCGGTCCCGGACGTGCCGATCTCGAGTTTCGAGCTCAGCCTGCCCGCCGGGCCGCACTCCGCGCTGGCTGCCAACGGGAAGCTGTGTGGGACTCAGCTGCGGATGCCGACCACGATCGTGGCGCACAGCGGCGCGCAGCTCAACCAGAGCACGCTGATCGCAGTGACGGGCGGCGGGGTCGCGTGCACAGCGATCAGCACCGGCAAGGTCAAGCTGGTGCGCCACCGCGTCACGGGCCATACCCTGACGCTCACCGTGCAGACGCCGTCCGCCGGCCGCGTACGCGCCTCCGGCAACCACCTCGAAGCGGTCAAGCGCAAGGTGACAAAGGCCACGCGCGTGACGCTGAAGGTCAAGCTGACAAACGCCGGGCTGAGCCTGCTGCGCACCCGCGGTCAGCTCAAGCTGCGTGTGCGCGTCGGCTTCACGCCGGTCGCTGCGGCCCACCTGCGCACGTCCAAGGTGCTCAGCACCGTCAGGTTCAAGCGCTGACGCTGTCTGCTCGTGCCAATGAGAAGACCACCCCGCCCGTGCCAATGAGAAGACCACCCCCCAGACAGGCGCGGGACGGGACGGTACATTGCAGGGATGGAAGTGCGCCAGGATGCTCCTGCGCCAGCAGCGCTGCCCACGGTAGGGCGAACCACTCCGACAACGGGCGTAGACCCGCTGCTCGCTGGCGTGCGCCGTTTGACACTGCTCGCCGATCGCGCCGCGGACACTGAGGCGATCTTCCTAGCGCTCGCCGGGGAGCTGCTCGGGACGCTGGGCGCCGAGGAGGTGCACGTCCACCACCTCGCCGATTCTGGCAGCGAGGACGAGCTGGTGGTGCTCTACATGTACGACGGCTCCGGCCGGCTCAGCTATCTGACCCCCCGTGGGGAGCGCGCGCCGGGCGTCAGCTGGGTGGCCAGCACCGGGCGCAGCTTCGTGGCAGCCAACACGCGCGAGCTGGCGGCCAGCGTGCCGCGCGTGGTGGCCACAGGGCCGGCCAGCTCGGCATTGCTCGTGCCGCTCACCGTGCGCGGTGAGCCCGAGGCGGTGGTGGTGCTCGTGCGACGCAGCTCCGGCGCGTTCAGCGAGCACGCCGACGAACAGGCGGCCACGCTCGTCGACCAAGCCGCGACCGCGCTGGCGCTGCTGCGCGCGCGTGCCGAGGCGGGCACCGATGCGGTCACCGGCAGCATGAACCACCGTGCGATGCGCCGGCGGCTGCACGAGGAGATCGGCCGTGCGCATCGCGGCGACAGCCCCCTCGCCTGCCTGCTGATCGACCTCGACGACTTCAAGGAGATCAACGACCGCTACGGTCACCCAGCCGGCGACGCAGCGCTGCGTGCCGTCGCCCAGGCATTGATGGGGGAGTTCCGCGCGTTCGATCGCGTCGCGCGCTACGGCGGCGACGAGTTCGTGGTGATCCTGCCCAACGCGGACCTGGATAGTGCCGCGGCTGCCGCCGAGCGCGCCAGTCAGCGCCTGCGAGATCTGCGGCCGGTCAACTCTTCGCAGGGCATCCGCGCTTCGATCGGGGTGGCGCAATGGCTCGCGCCGATGACCGTCGACGCGCTGCTGCAAGCATGCGACACGGCCCTGCTGCAGAGCAAGCGCAACGGCAAGGGACGCGTCACCCGCGTCGCGTAGCTCACTTTCACTATTTGCGTTCACTGATCCGCTGGGCGGTGGGCTGCGAATAAACAGGGAACACCCCCGCGGCCCAAACCACAGATCCTCGGGGATCAGCAGGGATTGACCGTCAAGCGTCGGTCAGCACCCCGAGAGCAGCCTTATTGGAGGTATCAAAATGCCAGAAGACTCTGGAATAGAGACCTGCGCTCCGCAGCCGGCCGGCATCGTCGAGCGACTGGTGCGCGACGACGCCGATCGCAAGCGCTTCCTGAAGATGGCTGGCAGCGCCGGCGCTGCCAGCTTTGGGGCCTTCGTGCTCGCCGCGTGCGGCGGCGGCAGCAAGAGCAGCTCGTCTGCCACAACCGCGGCGGCGCCCGCCACGACCGCGTCGACGAGCACCGGCGCGAGCGCGCACGCAGGCGATGTGAGCATCCTCAACTACGCGCTCACGCTCGAGTACCTGGAGACCGCGTTCTACGCGAAGGTGATCGAAGCGAAGCTGTTCAGCGGCAAGGTCGCAAGTCTGCTGAAGGATTTCGGTGCGCAGGAGAAGTCACACGTCGCGGCGCTCGCCGCGGCTGTCAAGCAGCTCGGCGGCACGCCGGTGGCGGAGCCCGCCAGCAAGTTCCCGGTTACGAGCGCGAGTCAGGTGGCGATGCTCGCCTACACCGTGGAGAACCTCGGCGCCGCGGCTTATCTCGGCCAGGCGGGGAACATCCAGAGCCCCGAGGTGCTGGCGGCTGCGCTCTCGATCCACTCGGTCGAAGCGCGTCACGCGGCGACGCTCGGCACGCTGGTGAAAAAGCCGATCACGCCCGACGGCGCGTTCGGCAAGCCGGCTGACATGTCCACGGTCCTGGCGGCGGTCAAGCCGTTCCTGGCCTAAGAAAAGGAGCTTGGAAATGTCTAACAATGAATTGACAAATCCCGAGCTGGGCGGCATCGAAGTTCATGGCATGACCCGCTCCAGCTTCATGCTGCGCGGCGCGCTGGCGGCTGGCGCCGTCTACGGCACCGGCGCGGTTGCGCCGTTCGTGTCACAGGCGTTCGCCGCGACCGGCGGCGGTGACGTTGACATCCTCAACTTCGCGCTGACACTGGAGTACCTGGAGACCGACTTCTACAAGGTCAAGGCCAAGCAGGTCGGCCTGAGCGGCGAGGCCAAGACGTACGCGAAGGCGTTCGGGGACGATGAGGCCGCGCACGTCGCGGCGATCACCGCCGCGATCAAGCAGCTGGGCGGCAAGCCCGTGCAGAAGCCGACGTTCGTGTTCCCCGCCACCAGCCAGAGCTCGTTTCTGAAGCTCGCCTCGGTGGTGGAGAATCTCGGCGTCGGCGCTTACAACGGCGCGGCGCCGTCGATCAAGAGCAAGCAGGTGCTGGCCGCAGCCGGCGGGATCGTGCAGATCGAGGCGCGCCACGCCGCCGCCATCAACCTGCTGCTCGACAAGACCCCGACGCCCAACGCGGGCTTCGACAAACCGTTGTCAAAGAAACAGGTATTGGCTGCCGCCGGTCCGTTGATCAAGATGTAGCACGTTAGATCCCCGCAGCGGCAGGGATGCCGCACACGCGCAGCGATCGCTTTCGGTGCGCATCCCCACAGGGATAGGCGACGGCCTCGGAGAGATCCGGGGCCGTCGCCGTTGACGGGTGGCTGCCGCGACTCTGCGAGACTGCGGAACAAGCCCTGTAGACCCAGTAGATCGCCCGGGAGATGCCATGTCGGAGAACAGCTTTCACGCCAAGGACACGCTCACGGTCGGCGACCGCGAATACGAGATCTTCCGCCTCGACGCGCTGCAGGCGCGCTTCGACGTGGCGCGTCTGCCGTTCTCGCTGAAAGTGCTGCTCGAGAACCTGCTGCGCACCGAAGGCAACGGCTCGGTGTGCGCGCAGGACATCGAAGCGCTTGCCGGTTGGGACGCCAAGGCCCAGCCCAGCAAGGAGATCGCGTTCACGCCCGCGCGCGTGCTGATGCAGGATTTCACCGGCGTGCCGGCCGTCGTCGACCTCGCGGCAATGCGCGACGCGATGGCCGACATGGGCGGCGACCCGGCCAAGATCAACCCGCTCGTGCCGGCCGAGCTGGTGATCGATCACTCGGTACAGGTCGACGCGTTCGGAACGCGTGACGCGTTCCGCGTGAACGCCGAGCGCGAGTTCGAGCGCAACCAGGAGCGCTACGCGTTCCTGCGCTGGGGTCAGGGCGCGTTCGACGACTTCGCCGTGGTGCCGCCGGACACCGGGATCGTGCATCAGGTCAACCTCGAATACCTCGCGCGCGTGGCGTTCGTCAACGAGCGCACCGGCCAGGTGTACCCCGACACGCTCGTCGGCACCGACTCGCACACGACGATGGTCAACGGTCTCGGCGTGCTCGGCTGGGGCGTCGGCGGGATCGAAGCCGAAGCCGCGATGCTCGGTCAGCCGATGTCGATGCTGATCCCGCAGGTGCTCGGGTTCAAGCTGCACGGCGAGCTGCCGCAGGGCACGACCGCCACCGACCTCGTGCTCACGGTCACCGAGCTGCTGCGCGAGCGCGGCGTGGTGGGCAAGTTCGTCGAGTTCTACGGCGCCGGCCTGGCGACGCTGCCGATTGCCGATCGCGCCACGATCGGCAATATGTCACCCGAGTTCGGGTCGACCTGTGCGATCTTCCCCATCGACGCGGAGACGCTGCGCTACCTGCAACTGACCGGCCGCCCGGCCGAGCAGATCGAGCTGGTGGAGGCATACGCCAAGGCGCAGGGCCTGTGGATCGACGAGCACTCCGAAGAGCCGACCTTCTCGGACACGATCGAACTCGATCTCGCCACGGTCACCCCGAGCCTGGCGGGCCCCAAGCGCCCCCAGGATCGCGTCGATCTGAGCGATGCGCAGGCGGCGTTCCGGCGTGCGCTGCGCGACTACGTGCCGACGGGCGGCATTCAGTCCGACGCCCACGATGAGGCCATGGCTGAGTCCTATCCCGCGTCAGACCCACCCGCCAACGGCACGCCCGGACACGAGCCGAGCTCGTCGTCCTCGCCGCCGCAGGTACAGCCCGCTGCTGGCGCCGCCGCCGCGCTGGCCCACGAGGACGCCGGCGCCACCAGCGTGACGCTAAACGGCGAGACGTTCGAGCTCGAGCACGGTCACGTGGTGATCGCTGCGATCACCAGCTGCACCAACACCTCCAACCCGTCGGTGATGGTCGGCGCGGGGATCCTCGCGCGCAACGCGCTCGCCCGCGGCTTGCGCTCCAAGCCCTGGGTCAAGACGTCGCTAGCGCCCGGTTCGAAGGTGGTGAGCAGCTATCTCGACCGCGCTGGGCTGACCGAGCCGCTGGAGCAGCTCGGGTTCAACCTCGTCGGCTACGGCTGCACCACCTGCATCGGCAACTCCGGGCCGCTGCCGGATGAGATCTCCAAAGCGGTCAACGACAGCGACCTCGCGGTCGTATCGGTGCTGTCGGGCAATCGCAACTTCGAGGGGCGCATCAACCCGGACGTGAAGATGAACTACCTGGCGTCGCCCCCGCTGTGCGTCGCGTACGCGCTCGCGGGTTCGATGGATGTGGACGTCTACAGCGACCCGCTCGGCCAGGACGCCGACGGCGCGGATGTGTACCTGCGCGACGTCTGGCCGTCCGAGCGCGAGGTCGCCGAGACGATGCACTCGGCGGTGCAGTCGGACATGTTCCGCAAGAGCTACGTCGAGGTGTACGCCGGCGACGAGCGCTGGAACACGCTCGACGTGCCGACCGGCGATCGCTTCGCCTGGACCGATGACTCCACGTACGTGCAGCTGCCGCCGTACTTCGCCGACATGCCGGCCGAGCCGGCGCCCGTGCGCGACGTCGAAGGCGCGCGCGTGCTCGCGCTGCTCGGCGACAGCGTCACCACAGACCACATCTCTCCGGCCGGTTCGATCAAGCCGGACAGTCCGGCGGGCAAGTACCTGCAGCAGCAGGGCGTGACGCCGCGCGACTTCAACTCCTACGGCTCGCGGCGCGGCAACCACGAGGTGATGATGCGCGGCACGTTCGCCAACATCAGACTGCGCAACCTGCTCGCGGCGGGCACCGAGGGGGGTGTTACGCGCTACTTCGGAGCAGCCGTCCCCGCGACAGCCGATCCCAAGCGGCGCCCCGACCCGGGCGCGGGCGCGGTGATCTCGATCTACGAAGCCGCGATGAGCTACGCCGCGCAGGGCATCCCGCTGGTCGTGCTGGGCGGGCGCGAGTACGGTTCGGGCTCCTCGCGCGACTGGGCGGCCAAGGGCACCAAGCTGCTCGGCGTGCGCGCGGTGATCGCGGAGAGCTTCGAGCGCATCCACCGTTCCAACCTCGTCGGCATGGGGGTGCTGCCGCTGCAGTTCCCCGACGGCGAGAGCGCTGACTCACTGGGGCTGAACGGCGAGGAGGTGTTCTCGATCACCGGTCTAGCCGAGTCGATGGCTGACGGTGGCGAGGCGCCCAGTCAGGTGCAGGTGACGGCCGTGCGCGCCGAGGGAGAGCAGTTGCGGTTCAATGCGCGCGTGCGCATCGACACGCCCAGGGAAGCGGATTACTTCCGCCACGGGGGCATCCTCCAATACGTCCTGCGACAGCTGCTCGCGTCATGAGCGGCTCCCACGCCGCGCCGCCGCAGGTGCTGCTCGACCTGCTGAACGCACGCGGGCCGTCCGGCTATGAGACCGCGCCCGCCGAGGTGTGGCGGGCGGCCGCGAGTGCGTTCGGCGCGGAGGTGAGCACCGACCTGGTTGGCACCCCGAGCGCGCGAGTGGCGGCCAGGCACGACTCCAAGAGCCCGCCGCGACGGCTGGTGGTGATGGGGCACATCGACGAGATCGGGTTGATCGTCACGCACATCGACGACGACGGGTTCCTCTGGTTCGGCCCGGTCGGCGGTTGGGACGCGCAGATCCTCGTCGGTCAGCGTGTGACGCTGCAGACACGCGCGGGCACACTGCTTGGGGTGGTCGGGCGCAAGCCGATCCATCTGCTGCGCGAGGAGGACCGCAAGCGCGTGCCGGAGCTGCGCGACCTGCACATCGACGTCGGCGCGCGCGATGGCAAGCAGGCGCGCGAGCGCGTGCGCATCGGCGACGTGGCGGTGATCGACGCGGCGCCGGCGCAGCTGCTCAACGGACGGCTCGTGTCCCGCGCGCTCGACAATCGCCTGGGCTCGTTCATCGCGCTGGAGGCGGCGCGCCTGACCGCCGAGGCCGGTGGCAGCACATGGGAGCTCGTGGCGGTCGCAGCGGCGCAGGAGGAGACGACGTTCGGCGGCTCGCGCACGTCCGCGTTCTCGCTGGAGCCGGACGCGGCGATCGTGGTGGACGTGACGCACGCGACCGACGCGCCGGGGATCGAGGTCAAGGAGATCGGCAAGCACGAGCTCGGCAGCGGCGCGGTGCTGAGCCGCGGCTCGACGCTCAACCCACGGTTGTTCGAGCTGCTGCACGACGCCGCCGAGGCCGAGCAGATCCCGTTCACCGTGGAAGCGCTGGGGCGCAACACCGGCACCGACGCCGACGCGGTGCATCTCAGCCGCGGCGGTGTGCCAACTGCGCTCGTGTCGATCCCGATCCGCTACATGCACTCGCCGGTGGAGCTCGTGCAGTTGGAAGACGTACACGCCTGTGCTCGCCTGATCGCGGCGTTTGCACAACGGCTCACGTCTGAGCAGTCGTTCGTACGCTGAGCCCCGGCACGCGCTCGAAGTGACGCACGTTGCGCGTCATGATCGCCATGCCGTGCTCCAAGGCGGTGGCGGCGATCAAGGCGTCGGGAGTGGCGATTCCGTGCGCGCGACGTATCTGTCCCGCGCGCTCTGCCACCTGACGGCTCACGTCGACTTCGTCGAACAGCGCGAGCGTCTTGCGCAGGCTGTCCTCTTCGGCGTTGCGTCCCGCGAACAACTCACAGCGGGTTACGACTGAGATCGCGTAGCCCGCTCCATCGAGCTTCCGGTGCCCGCGGAAGTGATCGATCAGGACGTCCGTATCGACGAGCGTGTCAGGAACCGCGGTTCCAATCCAGGTCGAAACGGTCCCAGTCTGAGCGCGATGGGATCTCGAGGTTGGGGATGGACCCGAACGACTCATCGAGCACACGGCGATGCTCGTCGGGATCCGCGCGTTGATGCTCCAGATAGGAGTCGAGCGCCGCGCGGATGACCTCCGCGAGCGTGCGCCCATCGCGTGCTCGCAGTTCTTCTATGCGACGTCTCTGCTCTGCTGTCAGGTAGACCTGTGTACGTGTAGCAGCCATATACAGCGCAGTATACAGCACTCCTCGTTACTAGACAGTCACTCTGCTCCGCTCGAAGTCTCGCTCGTCGGCCCCGTCCGCTAGCGTGATCGTCATGGATACCGACATCGAGCGAGCCGCGCACAAGTTGGCGGAGACTGCGGGCTCGCCTGTGCGGGTGATCTTGTTTGGCTCACACGCTCGCAACGAGGCGCGAGCCGGAAGCGACTTGGACTTCCTCGTCATCGAGCCTGACGTTCCTGACCGTCACGCCGAGATGGTCCGTTTGCGCAGCGCGCTACATGACATGCGCAGGCCGATCGATGTACTCGTGTACAGCGAGGCTCAGGTCGAGGAATGGGGCGATGTCCCAGGCACAGCGCTATACGCTGCGCTCACGGAGGGCACCGTACTTGTCAAGGCGTGACGAGCACGATGTAGCCAGGATGCTGCTCGCAAAGGCCAGCGGCGACGAAGCTGGGCTACGTGCGCTCGTAGATAACCCCGAAGTGCCTGATCATGTCGCCGGTTTCCTCGCACAGCAGGCCATCGAGAAGGCCCTAAAAGCGGTTCTCACCGCACGAGGCGTGCCGTTCGAGCGCAGCCACGACATCGACTATCTCTGCGGCGTCATCGAAGACTCGGGCCTGCCGCTCACGTATGAGCTCCGCGCGGCCGTCGCGCTGACACCGTGGGCCGTCGAGTTTCGCTACGCCGATCCTTTCGATGCAAGGCCACTCGATCGAGCCGACACGCTGACCACCGTGGTCGCCGTACGGGAGTGGGCGACGCACGCCATGAGCCTGAAGGGATCTGCAGCGTCACAACCTACTTCGTCATCCGAGGCGGACACTTCGAACGCTGGCCAATGACGGCAAACTGTGCTCGGCGCCTACCAGCTTGAAGGCTAGCCAGGCAGCACGATCCCAAGCTGGCGCGATTGCGCTAATAGCGTGCCGTCGGCGCCCCAGATGACGCCGTCCTCCTCGTAGAAGCCCTCGCGCACGAGCGTCGAGTTGAAGCGCACCAGGCACAGCTCGTGCGGATCGGGGTCGGCGCGGGGCAGAGGGGTGCGGAAGTACACGCTCAGCACGATCGTCGGCGTCGCAGCGGGACGTTGCAAGCGCACGTACGGCGAGGGGAACCACACGTCGCTGAACATCGCCACGGACAACGCGTCGGTGGCACGCGGCTGCGCCAGACCCAGCCAGCCGCCGGCCGTCATCGGCGCGTCGCGCTCCGCGGCGGCGAACGGCGGCTCGCCGACGCGGGACTGCATCACGAAGTGACGCCCGAACGGCGGCATCAGATCGAGTGCTTCCTGCGGCATCGTGCGCTCGGGGGCGGGTGGCTGCACGTCGGGCATCGGCGCGTCGTCGAAGTCCTGTCCGCCCCAGGGTGGGGAGAACGCCGCGAGCGCGAGCGCGATCGTCTCGGACCCCTGCTGTAACCGGCCAGAGAGCGTCGCCAGCGAGCGGCCCTTGCGCTCGACTGCCGTGTGCAGCGTCACCGGCCCCGGCGTCGGCTTGCTGAGGAAATGGATCGTGAGCGAGCGCGGCGCGCGCTCGGGGTCGTCGAGCTCGAGCTGCAGCCCGTGCAGCACCATCGCGGCGAGATACCCGCCGTGCGGGCCGTGATTGGCGTTCCAATCCGGCGAGATCACGCCGCCCAGCTCCGTGGGGCCGGTGCGCGCGAGCGCGATCGCGCTGTCGAAGTCCGTCTGCGTCACGTTCACGTTCATCGAAGCCTGCCCGGAGAGCTTGTGCGGAGGGCGGTCAACCCGATTTGCTGAGTGTTGTCAAGCCGATTCGATCAGCCGCGCACGAGGCGCTTGTACGTGATGCGATGCGGTCGGTCGGCAGCGGCCCCCAGCACGGAGCGCCGGTGCTCCTCGTACGCCTCGAAGTTGCCTTCGAACCACGTCACCTGCGAGTCGCCCTCGAACGCCAGCACGTGCGTGGCGACGCGGTCGAGGAACCAGCGATCGTGGGAGATGATCACCGCGCACCCGGGGAACCCGAGCAGCGCGTCTTCCAGCGCGCGCAGCGTGTCCACGTCGAGGTCGTTGGTCGGCTCGTCGAGCAGCAGCAGGTTGCCGCCGGTGCGCAGCAGCTTGGCGAGATGCACGCGGTTGCGCTCGCCGCCGGAGAGCTTGCCGATGCGCGTCTGCTGGTCCGACCCTTTGAAGTTGAACCCGGCGGTGTACTGGCGCGAGTTGACCACGCGCTCGCCGACTTTCAACTGGTCGAGCCCGTCGGAGATCTCCTCCCACACCGACTTCTCGGGATCGAGCGAGTCGCGCGACTGGTCGACGTACGCGAGCTGCACCGAGTCGCCGAGCTCGAGCTTGCCGCTGTCCGGCGTGTCCTCGCCCGTGATCATCCGAAACAGCGTGGTTTTGCCGGCGCCGTTGGCGCCGATCACGCCGACGATGCCCGCGCGCGGCAGGTCGAAACTGAGGTCTTCGATCAGCAGCTGCTCGCCGAAGCCCTTGCGCAGGTTGGTGGCGGTCAGCACCTGCGCGCCGAGCCGCGGTCCGGGCGGGATGTGGATCTGCACCTCGTCGAGCTTGACGTTGCGCTCCTCGGCGACCAGCTGCTCGTAGCGCGCGAGGCGCGCCTTGGACTTGGTGCGCCGACCCTTGGGGTTGGTGCGTACCCAGTCGAGCTCCGCGGAGATCGTGCGCTGGCGGCCCTTCTCCGAGCGCTCCTCCTGCGCGAGACGCGCCTGCTTCTGCTCCAGCCAGCTGGAGTAGTTGCCCTGGTAGGGAATGCCCTTGCCGCGATCGAGTTCGAGGATCCAGCCGGCCACGTTGTCGAGGAAGTAGCGATCGTGCGTGACCGCCACGATCGTGCCCTTGTACTCGGCCAGGTGCTGCTCCAGCCACGCCACCGACTCGGCGTCGAGGTGGTTGGTCGGCTCGTCCAGCAGCAGCAGATCCGGCGAGCTCAGCAGCAGCCGGCACAGCGCCACGCGGCGGCGCTCGCCGCCGGACAACGGACCCACTTCGGCATCTGCCGGCGGCAGGCGCAGCGCGTCCATTGCGTACTCGAGCTGCGTGTCGAGGTTCCACGCGTCGGCCGCGTCGATCTTGGTCTGGATCTCGCCGAACTCCTCGGCCGTCTCATCGGAGTAGTTGGCGGCCAGCTCGTTGAAGCGGTCAAGCAGCGCCTTGGTCTGCGCGACGCCCTCCTCGACGTTGCCCTTGACGTCCTTGGCCTCGTTCAGGTGCGGCTCCTGCTCCAGCATCCCGACTGTCGCGTTGGCCGCGAGCGCCGCTTCGCCGCGGTACTCCTGATCGACGCCGGCCATGATCCGCAGCAGCGTCGACTTGCCGGAGCCGTTGTAGCCGAGCACGCCGATCTTCGCGCCGGGGTAGAACGCGAGCGTCACGTCGTTGAGCACCGTCTTGTCAGGCGGCACCAGCTTGGACAGCCGGTGCATCGAGAACACGTACTGAGTTGACATTGGCACGCAGGATAGGCGGTCGCTAACGTGAAGGCGGTATGCCGATGACGGTCCTGGACATAGAGCAGCAGATCATGCTGCTGGAGCTGGAGCCGCCGTTCGACAAGCGCGCGGTGCAGCTGGCGCGTCGCAAGATGGCCAAGCGCTGGCACCCGGACGTGGCGCCGCAGGGGCGTCAGTTCGAGCATGAGCGCCACCTGAAGGCGATCAACGAGGCTGCCGATCAGCTCGAGTCGCTGGCCGAGACGTCCAGGGGCGGGCGGGTCTCACGCAATGCGGTACGGGCCAGCGCAGCGGCCGCACGCCGCGCGCGCGAGGAAGCCGGCCGGCGCGCGTACGAGGCCGAGCAGCGCGCCCGCGAGCACGCTGCCGACCGCGCCCAGAACGACCCGTTCGGCAGCCGCGTGCCCGACCACTCGGTGGTGCACCGCTACGCGCGCTGCCTGTCCTACCCGGAGTGGGGCGTCGGCACCGTGGCCGGCATCTACTTCACGGGCGATGGCGAGGACATGCAGCAGTGGGCGCGCGTGAAATTCCAGCACGGCGTGCGCACGGTGCCGGCCGGCAGCATGCGGTTCGTCGACTTCTCCAAGCCCGACCCCGCCGAGGAGCGCGTCGAGCGCTTCCTGACGGCCGCCCAGCACGCGATGGCCGACGGCGACTACGCGCTGGCCGCGCAGCGCCTGATCTACGCGCGCGACGCCGAGCCGCGCAACCTCGCCGTGCTGCGCCTGATGACGCTCGCGTTCTGGCAAGCGGGGAATCTCGAAGCCGCGGCGCGCTCGGTGCGCGACTGGGCGCGCGTGGACGGCAAGCGCCCCGCGGCTCACCGCTTCGCGGCGCGCATTTACGAGGACATCGGCGCGTTCGACCTCGCCGCCGAAGCAGCCGAGCGCGCTGCGCGGCGCGGGCCTGGCGACGCCGGCGCGTGGGAGCGGCTCGGGCGTTTGCGCCTGCGCCTGATGGATCGAGAGGGCGCGCAGGCAGCGCTCGAGCGCGCCGCGGGGATCGCGCCGACGCTGGAGGGCCTGCTTGACCTCGCGCTCGTGCGTCAGCTGCTCGGCGACCCCGGCGGGGAGATCTCAGCGTGCGAGCAGGCCACCTGGCTGTGGCCGGACGACGGCGACGCGTGGTCGCGCTACGCGCACGCGCTCGCGCGCAGCGACCGCGTCAGTGATTGCATCGCCGCCTGTGAGCGCGCGCTGCAGCTTGGCGCCGACGCTGAGGTGTCGCAGCTGCTCGCGCGTGCGCGCGACCTCGAGCCGCGGGTGCTGCCGGCGGCGTAGCTCAGGGGTGCTGCCGGTGGCGTAGCTCAGGGATGCTGCCGGCGGCGTAGCTCAATTGAGGATGTTGATCGCTCGCGACACGATCAGGCCGATCGTGACGAGCGACACCAGTGCTTGCAGGCCCATGATGCTCTTCGCGGTCGACGTCAGCGGCATCGTGTCGGTGGGGGAGAACGCCATCGCGTTGGTCAGCGACACGTACAGGTAGTCGATGAACTGCGGCCGCCAGATCCGTGGCTCGACGCGATCGTCGCTCATCTGCGGAAACAGGAAGTCCGGCGCGCGGTCGTGGGCAGCGGCGCGCCGGCCGGGGCCACCGCGGTCGATCTCCCAGTACCAGAGCCCGAAGATCAGGAAGTTCGTGAGCCAGATCAGCACGCCGGAAACGATCAGCTCGCGGCCGTTGGGGGAGCCGTGGTGCAGCAGGTAGTGGGTGAGCGCGCTCAGCGAGAAGATGTTGGCGGCGCTCACCAACGCCGTCAGGCTGAGCGCCGTGCGGCGCCGGACGGGATGCTCGTGCTCGAGCTGGTTGGGCGTGGCCATGAACATGCCGAGCAGCAGCGCCGCTTCCAGAGCGGGCACGAGCCACGTCGGTCCGATCGTCAGGCGCTCGGGCAGCAGCAGCTGCAGCGCGATCGCGGACAGGATCGTCACCTGCGCTGGCCAGAACGGCTCGCTCTTAGGCGGCGGCGGGTAGATGTGCGTAGGCGGCACACCAGGCGACTGCGATCCCATCGCGCTACAGCCTAAGGCGGCCGCGGGCGTATCCCCGCTGCCGCTGCGGTACCGGTGCGGGCGCTGCTGCCGGCTGGTGCCGGTCCAATGTGCGAGTCGCCGGCCCGGCCGCGCTAGCCTTGATACAGACGTGGATGCGCAGCGCATGTGATCAGCTGAAGGGCGCGGCGCGTAGAAAGGGTTGAGATGGGAATCGGAAATCCAGTACACCTGATGTTCATCGCGGCGATCGCTCTGATCGTGCTCGGACCCAAGCGCCTGCCGGATCTGGCGCGCGCGCTGGGGCAGGGGATGCGCGAGTTCCGCGAGTCGATCGGCGAGGGCACGAGCAGCGATGCGCCCAGCCCCGCTGCTCCGGCGCCTGGCGGCGAGACGTCGCTCCCGGCTGCTTCGGCGGCGCGCATCGACGGCGAGTTGCACCAGACGCCGCTTGCGGCCGTCGAGCGGGTGGCTTTGCCTGAGCGCTTGCTCGGGTCGGGCGAGCCGGCTTCCGAGCTGCCTCCGGCTT
Source organism: Solirubrobacteraceae bacterium (assembly GCA_035474295.1). GTDB lineage: Bacteria > Actinomycetota > Thermoleophilia > Solirubrobacterales > Solirubrobacteraceae > Palsa-744. The sequence goes on along the minus strand of DATINL010000008.1, from coordinate 47,397 downwards.
CCTAGTCGGTCGGCCTGCGAACACCCAGATTGCGGTGCGGCACGGTGCTACACTGGGCGGATGCCAACGTCACATCCACGGCACACGATCACAGAGACGGAACCCGTGCAGGAGGCGCTGGACGAGTTGCGAGCTCGTCTCGGCGGCGAGCGAATCGACTACGCCGAGTTGGTGGTGCTCGGTGCGCGGATGAAGACACGCCAGCTGCCCGACGATGCCAAGGCTGCTCGCGAGGCGGCACGGCGCTTGGCCGAAATGGTGCGCCATCGCTCGATTCCGGTCGATGTGCAGGCCGCTGACGATGTGAAGCGTCTCGGGCTGACTCCCGATTAGGGACTCGGCGTGCTGCTGCTCGACAACTCGGCCTGGGCGCGCCTGGCATCGCAGCGGCTGGATGGAGCTCGCGCTGACACGGTCGCCGGATGGATGGACGACCTGCAACTAGCGACGTGCCTGCCGTTTCTGCTCGAGGCCGGCTACTCGGCGCGATCAGGCAGGGAGCACGCCGTCATGATGACCGACCTCGCGCGACTCCCCCGCGTGGAGATCGATCGAGACGTCGAGCGCCTGGCCATTGAGGCGCAGCACGAGCTTGCCGCGTTCGGTCATCACCGACTTGCGCCCACGGACGTTGTGATCGCCGCCTGTGCTCACACCTCCGGCATGGGAGTGCTCCATTACGACGGCGACTACGACCTGCTCGCCGAGCATACGAGCCTTGCATTCGACAGCGAATGGCTTGCCCCGCGCGGCGGGCTGTAAGCGCGGTTGCACGCGCGGTGAGCTCTCGACAGATCAGCAAACCGATCCGGGCGACCGGATACGGTGCCGCGGTGCGTCTGATCGTGGCCAACTGCGAGGTGTCCTATCTCGGCCGTCTGACGACCACCCTGCCGGCGGCGACGCGCTTGCTGATGCTGAAAGCGGATGGCACGTTCATGGTGTGGGCCGACGGTGGTGGGCCGAACGTGAAGCCGCTGAACTGGATGACCCCGCCGACGGTGGTCGAGGAGCAGCTCGACGACGACGGGCAGCTCGTGGGCCTGACGGTGCGCAAGCAGCGCCAGGAGGATCGGCTGGAGATCCGGCTCACCGAGGTGTTGTCCGACATCAGCCATGAGCTCGACGTGCTGGTGTCGCTGGAGAAGGAAGGACTCGAGCGCGAGCTGCAGGAGCTGCTCGCCGACGCGCCCGAGTGGTGCGGTGAGGGCTTCCGGCTCGTGCGCCGCGAGTGGCCCACCGACATCGGGCCGGTCGATCTGATGTGCCGTGACGGCGAGGACGAGTGGATCGCGGTCGAGATCAAGCGCATCGCCACGATTGACGCGGTCGAGCAGCTGACGCGCTATCTGGAGCGCATCCGCCTGGACCCGGCGCTCGGCGCGTGCCGCGGGGTGCTGGCTGCGCAGCGCATCAAGCCGCAAGCACGGGTGCTCGCCGAAGCGCGTGGAATCGCGTGCGTCGAGGTCGACATGGCCGTGCTGCGCGGCGAGCGCGAGCCCGAGCTGAAGCTGTTTGCGGCGTAGTCCTGAAGCTGTTCGCCGCGTAGTCTTCACACTCCCCGCGAGAACGAGGAGCCAGATGAGCGCAGAGAGCCCGCAGGCCGTGCTGACCGAGCGTCGCGAGAACGTACTGCTGATCACGATCAACCGTCCCGAGGTGCGCAACGCGGTCAACGCCGCGGTCGCCGAGGGCATCGCGGGTGCGCTTGACGAGCTCGACGGCGACGATGGCCTGTCGGTCGGGATCCTGACCGGCGCTGACGGGTTCTTCTGCGCTGGCATGGATCTCGGGGCGTTCGTGCGCGGCGAGTCGCCGTGGTTCGGCGATCGCGGCTTCGCGGGCATCGCACAGCGCGCGTCGCGCAAGCCGCTGATCGCCGCGATCGAGGGCTTCGCGGTCGCGGGCGGCATGGAGGTTGCGCTCGCGTGCGACCTGATCGTGGCGGCCAGGGGCGCCAAGCTCGGCATCCCCGAGGCCAAGCGCTCGCTGGTGGCTGCCGGCGGCGCGCTGCTGCGCCTGCCCCGGCGCATGCCTTACCACCTGGTGATGGAGCTGGCGCTGACCGGCGACCCGCTGCTCGCCGAGCGCTTCCACGAGCTTGGCGTGGTCAATCGCCTGGCCGAGCCGGGCAGCGCGGTGGACACCGCGCTGGAGCTGGCCGCCAAGCTTGCGAAGAACGGGCCGCTCGCGCTGGCTGCGTCGAAGCGGATCCTGCAGGAGCAGTTCGACTGGAGCGCTGCGGAGATGTGGGACAAGCAGGGCGCCATCTCCGGTCCCGTGTTCGCGTCAGACGATGCGAAGGAGGGCGCGAACGCGTTCAAGGAGAAGCGCAGCGCCGTTTGGCGCGGTCGCTAGCGCCCCCGCCGGGCAACATGAGCTAGGCGCGGATCAGCGGACTCGGCTGCGCCGCTTGCGCCGGCGCTGGCGCAGGATGTTCAACAGGCGTCGCCACAGCATTGGGCTCAGCGCTCCCCGGGGGTTTTGCGTGGGTACTGGGACACCGGCGTGCTGAGGTCGAGCGCGGTGCGCACGATTCGGCTCTGCTCGCGTGCGTGGGCGGCGGGGTAGCCCTCGCCCGGGCTGGCGCGCTCGGGGCGGCCGATGTAGCCGAAGTGCATCTCCTCAGGCATGATCTGCATCAGGCGCGGGAACATGTGTGCGCGCGCGCCCATGTTGCGCGGCTCCTCCTGTACCCACACGATCTCGCGCAGGTTCGGGTAGCGGTTCATCAGCTTCAGCACCTGGCCCTCGGGGAACGGGTAGAGCAGTTCGATGCGCCCGACCGCGAAGCCCTCGTTGTTCTGGCGCTCAGGATGGCCGACGAGGTCGTAGTAGATCTTGCCGGTGCAGAGCGCCAGACGCGTGACCGCGTCGTCCTTCACGCCCGGCTCGGCGAGCACCGGCTGGAAGCGCGTGTCCTCGGCGAGGTCGGCGATGCGGTTGGCCGCTTGCGGCAGGCGCAGCAGCGACTTCGGCGTCATGATCACCAGCGGGCGCTGCTTGGCGATGCGCGCTTGGCGGCGCAGCAGGTGGAAGTACTGGGCTGGCGTCGTGAGGTTGGCGACGCGGATGTTGCCCTCCGCGGCGAGCGATAGGAAGCGCTCCAGTCGCGCGGAGGAGTGCTCGGGGCCGGAGCCCTCATAGCCGTGCGGCAGCAGCAGCGTCAGGCGCGAGGTCTGGCCCCACTTGGCCAGCCCGGAGACGATGAACTGGTCGACGATCACCTGCGCGGAGTTGACGAAGTCGCCGAACTGGGCTTCCCACAGCACCAGCGTCTCGGGCGCTTCCTGGGAGTAGCCGTACTCGAAGCCCATGCACGCGAGCTCCGACAGCGGGCTGTTGTGCAGCTCGAACGGCGCCAGCGCTTCGGGCAGGTTCTGGATCGGGCACAGCGTCTGACCGGTCTTGGCGTCGTGCAGCACCATGTGGCGCTGGCTGAACGTGCCCCGCTCGGTGTCCTGACCGGTGAGGCGGATCGGCGTGCCGTCGTTCAGCAGCGACGCGAACGCGAGCGCTTCGGCGTGCGACCAGTCGATGCCGGGAGTGGCGGGGTCTTCGCTGCTGATCGCAGCGCGCCGGCGCTCGAGCTGCTTGACGAGCTTGGGGTGAACGGTGAACCCGGCGGGTACGCGCAGCAGCTCTTCGTTGAGCGCGCGCAGACGCTCGGCCGGCACCGCGGTGCTCACGTCGGGGCTCGGTGAGCGGTCGAGCTGATACTCGCCGGTGCCGTGCTCTGAGGTTCCGTCCTGCGCTGCCTCGGCGATCTTCGCTTTCAGGCGCTGGTGCAGGATCGTGAGGTTGTCCCACACGCCCTGGCCGAGCTGGTCGACCTGCTCGCGCGTGACGGCGGTGTCCTCGATCAGGCGCTCGGCCCACAGCTCGGCGACGCGCTTCTTGCTCTTGATCTTCGCGTACATCTCCGGTTGGGTGTACGCGGGCTCGTCGGATTCGTTGTGGCCGAAGCGGCGGTACCCGATCAGGTCGATCAGCACGTCGTGGCCGAACTCCTGGCGGAACGCGAACGCGAGTCGCACGGCGCTCATGCACGCGGCCACGTCGTCGGCGTTGACGTGGATGATCGGCACGTCGAAGCCCTTGGCGAGGTCCGACGCCCAGCGCGTCGAGCGCGCGTCGTCGGGGTCGGTGGTGAAGCCCACCTGGTTGTTGGTGATCAGGTGTACCGTGCCGCCGACCTTGTACCCGTCGAGACCCTGCAGGTTGAACGTCTCGGCGGTCACGCCCTGGCCGGGGAACGCGGCGTCGCCGTGGATCACGATCGGCACGGCCGCGTTCGTGTCCTGATGGGCGTGCGGCCCCTGGCGCGTGGTCTGCGCGGCGCGCGTCGCGCCGACGACCACCGGCGAGACGTACTCGAGGTGGCTCGGGTTGGATTCCAGGTTGACGCGGATCGTGTCGCCGTTGGGCAGCTGGTAGGAGCCCTGCGTGCCGTGGTGGTACTTGACGTCGCCGGTGCCGCCCTGCGGGATCGTGGTGACCGCCTCGAGCGTGGAAGCGCCCTCGAACTCGGCGAAGATCGTGTCGTAGGAGCGCCCGAGGTTGTGCGCCAGCACGTTCAGCCGGCCGCGGTGGGCCATGCCGATCACGACTTCGCGCCCGCCGTGCGCCGCTGAGAGCTGAATCAGCTCGTCGAGGATCGGCACGGTCATGTCGAGACCTTCGATCGAGAACTGGTGCTGGCCGAGATACGCCTTGTGCATGAACCGCTCGAGCGCGTCGACTTCGACCAGGCGCTTGAGCAGCGTTTTCTGCTCGTCGCTGGTGAGCGGGTGACGGAAGCTGCCCGACTCGATGCGCTCGCGCAGCCACACGCGCTGGCGGTGTGACGCGATGTGTTCGATCTCGTACGCGATCGTGCCGCAGTAGGTCTCACGCAGATGCGGCAATGCGTCTGCGAGCGTCGCGCCGGGCACGTACATGCGCAGGATCTTGGCCGGGATCTGAGCCATGATCTCCGGCGTCAGCCCGAGCGGCTCGGGGTCGAGCGCCGGGTCGCCTTCAGGCTCGACGCCCAGCGGGTCCAGGCGCGCGGCCAGGTGGCCATGGGTGCGGAACGCTTTCAGCAGCGCCGTCGCAGCCTGCACGCCCTGCAGCAGCTCCTCGCTCGGCGCGGCCGCGCCGTCGCGGGCTTTCATCGCGGCCGCGGCCGGTGCGGGCGGTGCGGGCGGCGCGCCGAGCTCGGCGCCGAGCGCGCCGAACACGTCCTCGTAGAAGCTGTGCTCGCCCTGCAGGTACGCCTCGATGAGCCCGAGGAAGCGCCCCGACTCGGCGCCCTGGATGATGCGGTGGTCGTACGTCGAGGTCATCGTCATGACCTTCTCCGCGCCGATCATCGCGCCGATGTTGGCGAGCCCCACCGGGTAGGCGATCGAGCCGGTGGCGATGATCGTGCCCTGGCCGGTCATCAGACGCGGGACCGAGGCGATCGTGCCGAGCCCGCCGGGGTTGGTGAGCGTGACGTTGGCTCCCACCAGGTCGTCGGCGGTAAGCGTGTTCGTACGTGCTTTCTCCACCAGCGCGTTGTAAGCGGCGAGGAATGCGTCGAACGACAGCTTGCCGGCGTTGCCGATCACCGGCACCATCAGCGTGCGCGTGCCGTCCTTCTTCTCGACGTCCACCGCCAGCCCGAGGTTCACCTGGCCGTCCTGCACCCGCTGCGGCTTGCCGTCGAGCTCGGCGAAGTGGTTGGCCATCACCGCCATCTCCTCGGCGGCGCGGGCGATCGCGTACCCGATCAGGTGGGTGAAGGAGACTTTCTGTCCGGCCGCCTTCAGTTCGCGCCGGCGCGCGTCGAGCACGGTCACGGTCAGCGTGCGGAAGCTGGTCGCGGTCGGGATCGAGCGCGACTCGTCCATGTAGCGCGCGAGCATTGCCGCAGCGCCCTTGATCGGCTGGGCGCCCGCCGCCTGCTTGGCGCTCGCGCCGGCAGACGCGCTGGTCGCGGCAGCGCCGTTCGCGCCGCCCTCCGCCGCTGAGAGCACGTCCGCCTTGGTGATGCGCCCCGCCGGACCGCTGCCGGACACGCCGGCCAGATCGACGCCCTCGACCGCCGCTGCGCGTGCCGCCACGGGGGAGACCCGCGCGCCGTCGGGGATGCTCGTCGCTGACGCTGAGGATCCGCCGCCCTGCGTGGCGGTTGCAGTGGAAGCGCCGTTGGCTGCGCCGTTCGCCGCGGAGTCGCTCGTGGATCCATCCGCTGCTGCGGCCGCGCCGTCGCCTGCGGCGATGCGCGCGATCACCTGGCCGACGGTCACGGTGTCGCCTTCCTCGACGAGGATCTCGGTGACCGTGCCGCTCGCCGGTGAGGGCAGCTCGACATCGACCTTGTCCGTCGAGATCTCGACGATCGTGTCGTCGAGCTTGATGGGGTCGCCCACCTTGACGTGCCACTCGAGGATGGTTCCCTCGGTGACGGACTCCCCGGCTGCGGGGGTCACTACGTCGATTGTCTTCGGCAGCGTGGCGTCTGTGGCCATCGAGTCACCACTCTAGCGTGGCCGGTGGGCGGACTTCAGTGCCGATACCCCGATTTCACAGGATCTAACGAAGATCTGGCCGATCGGGCGTGCGCTGGCGCCGGCGCTGCTCGCGGATGAACTCGTAGCTGCCGAAGAACGGCCCGATCCCTCCGAGCACGGCCACCGCGACCGCCAGGCGCAGCGTGACCACGCGCGAGCGCGCTGCCGCGATGCAGGCGAGCGACATCGCGATCCACAGCACGCCGTGTGAGAGCCCCAGGATGAACGTCGCAGGCTCGGGGTTGTGAATGAGGAACGCGCACGCCAGCAGCGCGATGTACACGCACGAGTGCAGGAACGACGCCCACTTCAAGCGCGCGAACACGCTGTCGGAGCTCACTCCGACAGCCAGCGCGCCATCCGGCGCAGTCCCTCTTCGGCTTCCTCCGGCCAGTCGTCGATGTCGCTCGGCCACCACGCGTGCGCGTCGTGTTCGTGATCGGGGGTCACCTCGGCGCCCTCCGGCAGCCATGCCTGACCGACGAACATCACGAGCTGGTGCGGCAGGCGCACCAGCGCTTCGCCGCGCACGCGCTCGGGGGTGACCGACCACTCCTCCTGTAGTTCGCGCACGAGCGTGTTCGCCGGGTTCTCACCCAGATCGACGGCGCCGCCGGCGCCGAGCGCCCAGCGGCCGGCCCAAGAGGACAGCCACTGTGCGCGCCTGCCTGCCAGCCAGCGCCCGTCGGCGGAGCGGGTCACGCACAGCGCGGCGATGCTGCCCGATGCGTCGCCGCCAACGAGTCGCAGCGCCCAGCGCAGCGGCTGCAGCTCGAGCACGATCCCGTCGCCGTCCTGCCGATAGTCCACCAGCCGCCCGGCCACGCCGTCGTGGCTGGGCGATCCACGCTCGCGCAGCGCGGCGATCGCGGCGTCCGCTGCCTGCGTGTGCGCGGGCGGCGACTGGAAGTGCTGCTCGCGCCAGCGCGCGCTCACGCGCTCCAGCGGCCACGGTCCGCGGGCGAGGATCGCCGGGGGCTCGGTTGCCTCGACTGCGGGGTCTGGTTGTGCAGACATGTACACGGAAGGCTAGTGGGCCTACACTCGCGGCGGTGAACATCCAACGTCACAAGCACTGGGGCTGGGGCTGGGAGCACCAGCAGCCGACGCCAGCCGAAGTGCGGGCCACGGCGGCCGGGCTCGCGCTGCACTTGGGACTGGGGGCTGTCGACGTGGAGGATCCGGCGCCGCTGCAGTTGGCGCGGCTTTCCGCGCCCCGCATCCAGCCGCCCGCGCAGCTGATCCATCTCTGCTCGGCTGAGGACCATGCGCGTGCGTCGCACGCGTGGGGCAAGTCCTACATGGATGTCGTGCGCGGCTTTCGCGGACAGTTCGACTTCCCTCCCGACTTCGTGGCGCGCCCGCGCGAGGAGTCGGATGTCGAGCGGCTGCTCGAATGGTGCGACCACGAACGCGTCGCGGCGATCCCCTACGGCGGCGGCACGAGCGTCGTAGGCGGCGTGCAGGCCGAGGTCGGCGCCCACTGCAACGGCGCGATCAGCATCGACCTGCGCGGGTTGGATCGCGTGCTGGAGGTCGACGCCGTGTCGCGCTCGGCGCGCATCCAGGCGGGTGCGTGCGGCCCCGGTCTGGAAGCACAGCTCGCCGAGCACGATCTCACGCTGCGGCACTTCCCACAGTCGTTCGAGTACTCCACGCTCGGCGGCTGGATCGCCACGCGCGCGGCTGGCCACTTCGCCACGGTTTGGACCCACATCGAGGATCTGCTCGAGTCGGCGCGCGCGATCACACCCGCAGGCATCTGGGAGTCGCGCAGGCTGCCGGGCTCGGGCGCCGGGATCAGCCCCGATCGGATGCTCGTCGGCTCCGAGGGCGCGCTGGGCGTGATTACCGAAGCGTGGATGCGCGTGCAGCCCAAGCCGCGCTACCGGCGTTCGGCCGGGGTTCTGTTCAACGACTTCCTGCAGGGAGCGGAAGCGGTGCGCGCGCTCAGCCAGTCCGGCTTGCATCCCGCCAACTGCCGCCTGATCGACCCGCGCGAGGTGCGGCTGACGATGGCGGGCACGGGCCCGGAGACGCTGCTCGTGCTCGGCTTCGAGTCGACCGATCATGCGGTCGACGAGTCGATGAAACGCGCGCTGGAGCTGTGTGCCGAGCACGGCGGCTGGGTGGGTGGGCGCCGTGGCATGGGTGGCAACGGCAGCGGGCAGCGCTCCGCTGCTGACGGGAGTGGTGCTGACGACGGCGGCGCGCTGGTGACCTGGCGCGACGCGTTCCTCGGCGCGCCTTACCTGCGCGATGTGTTCATCGCGATGGGGGTGCTGAGCGAGACTTTCGAGACGGCGATCACCTGGGAGCGCTTCCCGGCTTTTCACGCGCGCATCATGGCCGCTGCCGAGCAGGTGACCCGCGAGCTGACCGGCAGCGACTCGATCCACGTGTCCTGTCGCCTGACGCACGTGTACCCGGATGGGCCGGCGCCCTACTTCACGGTGCTGGCGCCTGCGCGCAGAGGCGCCGAGGTCGAGCAGTGGTCGGCGATCAAGCGCGCGGTGTCGGACGAGATCCTGGCGGCCGGTGGGACGATCACCCATCACCATGCGGTGGGGCGCGATCACCGTCCCTGGTATGACCTCCAGCGTCCAGAGCCGTTCGCGGCTGCGCTGCGCGGCGCGAAAGCAGCGGTCGACCCGCGCGGGATCATGAACCCCGGTGTGCTTGTGGATCCGCTGGTCGCGGCGAGCGCGACCAGCTCATACGTTCTGGCTGCCGATCCATCTGCGCCGGCCGCTGTACCCCCGGCCGATGTACCCCCGGCGGCCGCTGTACCCGCGCCGGCCGCTGTACCCGCGCCGGCCGCTGCATCCGCGCCGGCCGCTGCATCCGCCGCGGCCGATGCGCCCTCGACTGCCGATCGAGCTTCGATGGCTGATCCGCCAACCGATCTGCCAGCCGATTCGTCGCCGGCATCCTCCTTAGCCCCGTCCTGACGCTGCGTGGTGAAGGGTGAGGAGGAGCGTCTGACGATCGCGATCCTGGGGCCTGGGGGGGTCGGCGGGTTCCTCGCGGCGGTGCTCGACCGAGCCGGCACGCCGGTGCTGGTGGTCGCGCGCGAGCCAACAGCCGAGCTGATCTCAGAGCGGGGTCTGCAGGTGGAGAGTGTGCGTTTTGGTAGGTGCTGCGCGCGCGTACGCGCGCGCGCGCAGCTCCATGAAAAAGTAGACGTGCTGGTCGTGGCGACGAAGGCCGCAGCTCTGCACGACGCGCTCGCGCGCGTGGAGGTTGCGCCGCGGCTGGTGCTGCCGCTGCTCAACGGTCTCGACCACCTGGCGGTGCTGCGCGAGCGCTTCGACCCGCGCACGGTCGCGGCCGGGGCGATCCGCATCGAGGCCGATCGGCCGGCGCCCGGGGTGATCGTCCATACGAGCCCGTTCTTGCGCGTCGACATGGCGCCGCACGACCCGTCGGCGCGCGCGCTCGTGCAGGCGCTTGCGGCCGAGCTCGAGCGCGCGGAGGTGCCGACGCGCGTGCTGGATTCCGAGGCGCAGGTGATGTGGGCCAAGCTGGTGCGCCTGAACGCGCTGGCGTGTACCACAAGCGCGTTCGACAGTCTGCTCGGGGAGATCCGCTCCACGCCAGAGCTGCGCGAGCAGCTGCTGGGCGCGATCGACGAGGGCGCTGCGGTCGCGCGCGCCGAGGGTGCTCAGATCGAGGCGGCGGCGGTGCTCGGCGAGCTGACCGACGCGCACGCCACGCTTGGCAGCTCGATGCAGCGGGACATCGCGGCCGGCAGGGCACCGGAGCTCGACGCGATCCCCGGGGCGGTGCTGCGTGCGGCCGCGCGCCACGGGCTGCAGTGCCCGACGATCGAGCGGCTCACGGCGATGATCGCGCAGCGCGCGGGCGTGCCGGCGCCGGTGGTCTGAGGCGCGGCGAGCGCAGAGCCGCACGCAGCGCGAGCTGCTGCTAGATCTCGCGCGCGGGGCCGCCGGGGGAGATCATCGGCAGCGACTGGGATGCGATCGCTTCGACCGCTTCCTCCTCGGCTTCGGTCAGGCCTTCGTCGTGCTCGCCGTCGCACAGCACGCGGAAGTTGCCTGTGACGCCGCTGTCGCCGTGGATGGTGATGCCCGGCAGGATCTCCTCGCCTTCTTCCAACCCGAGGCGCTCCATGTCGAAGTGCGCCAGTCCGATGCCATGAGCGTTGTGTGTCGGGTTCTCGCGGTCGTGCGCGGCGATCGCCTGCGCGAAGCGCTCGAGGTTCTTGGCGATCTTGCTGGTGTCGGTCATTGTGCGAAGGATGGGTGCAAGGTGGAAGCTTACGGTCAACTCGGGGCGATCACGGTGAGGCCGTGCGCCCGGGCGCCGTCAGCTAAGCGCTTATCGTAAGTCATGATTGCGTCGAGTTCACCAGCCTGTGCCAGTCGCACCGCAGTGGCGAGATGGATGGCGTCGAGCGTGGCGACTGTGGGTGGGATAACCGTCTCGGCGGCTGTCAGGATCTCGTTGTCGAGGGGGATCAGTGTGACGCCTGACAACAGTGCGTCGGCCCGGTCGAGCAGGTTGCGGCGGAACCCAAGACGTCGTAGCTCCACCCGCAGCAGGGTGCTCGAAACAGGAAGCCCGTAGGCGTTGAGCGTGTGTTCGATGACTGCTTTGTCAGGCTCGTCGAGCAGTGACCGTCCGAGAGCGCTCGTATCGAGATAGACGGCCGCCACGTGACTCAGTAGCGGTCGCGGCGGCTCTCGTCGAGAAAAGCATCCGTCGTTCCTGCTGGTGCGGGCTTATCGAGCGGCGGCAAGCTCTTGATCGTGTCGAGCAGATCCGTAGTTGGAATCGTCGCGCCATACTTCTCGGCCATCCGCAGGTGATAAGGGTCTATATCGGGGTGCGAAGGAACCAGCCGCGCGACTTCGTGGCCCCGCTCGGTGACAGTCAGGGTTTCGCCTTCCTTGACGCGTTCCAGGTAGCGGCTCAGGTTCTGACGCAGCTCACGAACGCCGACCGTCTTTGATGTGGGTGTCTGGCCCGAAACAGCCATTGTGCGTCACAATGTAGCACAACGTGGGCAGCTCCCTGGCGGCGTCCATTCACTGCTCGATGAGTTCAATTCGGTAGCCGTCGGGGTCGCGTACGAAGCACAGGCGTGAGCCGCCGTCGCGCACGCTGTACGGCGGCCGTTCGGGCTCGATGCCCTGCGCGGCCAGGTTCGTGAGCGTGGCGTCGAGATCCTTGGCGGTGATGGCGATGTGGCCATACCCGCTGCCGACGTCATAGGAGTCGACGCCGAAGTTGAAGGTTAGCTCCAGGCGCGGGCTGTCGCCGTCGCCAGGCTGGTTCATGAAGACGTTGATCGCCTCGTCGCGGATCGGCATGCGCCCGATCTCCTGAAAGCCGAGCGCGTTGTAGAACGCGACCGAGCGGTCGATGTCGGTGATGCGGTAGCAGGTGTGGATCAGCGCCATGTGCGGGATTCTAGACGCAGCACGGAGCATCGTCGAGCGCTTGACGCGTCGCTCGCGCCGACGAACGCCGCCGTGTTCGTGCAACCATGGCCGGGATGATCGTCGAGCGTTCGCTGCACCCCAAGTTCCTGTCCAACACTTATCTCGTTGCTGACGGCGCTGGCGGGCCGGCGTTCTTCATCGACGCTGGCGGACCGATCGCGCCGCTGCTGAAAGCGGCTGAGCGCCACGACTTGACGCCGACGCACGTGTTGCTGACCCACCACCACTTCGATCACGTCAGCGAGGTGGCGGCGCTGCGCGAGCGCTGGCCGAAGCTCGAGGTGCTGATCAACCCGCTCGAGCAGGAGCTGCTCGGCGTTGACGCGGGTGTGCCGATCAGCGGCACGATGGATCTGGGCGACACGCTGCAATTCGGCGCGCTCGAGGTGCGGCCGCTGCGCACGCCCGGGCACACGGCCGGGATGCTGTCGCTGCTGGTGGGCGAGCCCGGTGCGCCGGCACGCTCCCCGTCGGTGCCGACACCGGCCGGGTTCACCGGGGCGCGCGCGGTTGTGTTCACCGGCGACACGCTGTTTCGCAACTCGGTGGGTGGAGTGCGCGCGCCGGGTCACACCACCTATACGGATCTGCGCGACTCGATCATGGGCACGCTGATGGAGCTGCCCGGGGAGACGGTGATCTATCCCGGGCACACCGACTCCACGACCGTCGCCGAGGAGTGGGATGGCAACGCGTTCATCCGCGTATGGCGCGGGCTCGACGCGGAAGGCGCAGACCCCTGCACCGCGCTCGGTGAGCCCGCGACGCTGATCCTGCTCGGCGACGACTACGACGGCGGTCACAAGGCATGGGTGCGCTGGCCTGACGGTGCGGACGACATCGTGCCGGGCTCCCAGGTCCAGCTGGCCGACTCCTGAGCTGGGATTGTGGCGCGCGAGAACGAGAAGATCCCAACGTCGCGTGTGCGCCGTTCTGCCACGGTCGGGCGGTTGGCGGCTAGCGAGGCGGTGAAGCAGTTCGGCACGCGCGCGGCGAACGTTACGCGTGGGGAGGAAGCTGCGAACGAGGCGTCGTCGCGGCGTCAGCTCGAGACGGCGAAGCAGATCGTGGCGGCGCTCGGGACGATGAAGGGCGCCGCGATGAAGCTCGGTCAGGTGTTGTCGTTTCTCGACGTGGGGCTTGTGCCGGAGGAGCACCGCGAGGAGTTCCAGCGCGAGCTCGCCAAGCTGCGCGACGCGGCGCCCACGGTTTCGTTCAAGCAGATGAGGAAGGTGATCGAGGACGATCTCGAGCAGCCGATCAAGCGCATCTTCGCGAGTTTCGACGAGCAGCCGATCGCGGCGGCGTCGATCGGTCAGGTTTACCGCGCTACGTTGAAGGACGGGCGCGAGGTGGCGGTCAAGGTGCAGTACCCCGGCGTGGCAGCCGCGGTGCGCTCGGATATGCAGAACCTCGACATGATCATGCGCTTGATGAAGCGCATGGCGCCGGGCATCGACGTCAAGGCGGTGGCAGAGGAGATCCGCTTGCGCATCGGCGAGGAGCTCGACTACGAGCTCGAGGCGCAGAACCAGCGCTCGCTCGCGCGGATCTTCGAGGGCCACCCGTTCATCGTCGTGCCGGCGGTGATCACCGACCTCTCGCGCGAGCACGTGCTGGTCAGCGAGTTCGTCAGCGGCGTCGGGTTCGAGGAGATCAAGGGCTACTCGCAGGCTGAGCGCGACCGCGTGGGGGAGATCGTGTTTCGGTTCTTCCTCGGCTGTCTGTACCGACATCGCCAGTTCTCCGGCGATCCGCATCCGGGCAACTTCATGCTGCAGAGCGACGGACGCGTGGTGTTCCTCGACTTCGGGTTGTTCAAGCGCATGGACGCCCCGTCGGTGAAGCTCGAGATCGACATCCAGCGGGCGGTGACCGAGCGCGACGCGCCCAAGCTGCACGCGCTGCTGGCGCAGTCGGGGTTTCTGCCGGATCCCGAGCGTGTCGACCCAGAGGGGTTGCTGGCGTTCGTGCAGGATGCGCTGTGGTGGTACACGACTGACGAGCAAGTGCAGCTGACGCCGGAGATCGCCACCGAGGTGCTGATCGAGAGCTCCGACCCGCGTTCGAGTCATTTCCGCGAGATGCGCCATCAGGATATGCGCCCGGAGCACCTGTTCGGTCGCCGCATGGAGCTGCTCACGCTCGCGGTGCTGTCGCAACTGCGGGCGCGCAACAACTGGCATCAGATCGCGCGCGAGTGGATGTACGACGACGAGCCGGTCACCGAGCTCGGCCGCCAGGAGGCGGAGTTCTACGCGCGCGGCGGGATCAGCGCGGCTTCCTGATTTGATGAGCCCGCTCTGGTCGAGCGGGCGCGTACGGACGGCTGCGTCGAGCGTGGCGCGGTGCGGCGGGCTAGGGCACCTGGATCTATACGAGGCTGGTGGTGCTCGGCCGGCTGCTGGGCAGTCCGGCGGCTAGAGCACTTGGATCGCTAGAGCACCTGGATCTGCACGAGGCTGGTGGTGCCCGGCCGGCCGCTAGGCAGTCCGGCGGTGATGCCGACGCGCTGACCCGGCTGGCACCAGCCGAGCTCGACCACGCGCCGCGCGGCGTCGGCGATCAGCACTTCGGTGGTTTCGTGGCGGCGCATCGACGCGGCTTGCACGCCCCACATCAGCCCGCAGCGGCGCACTGTTTCGCGGCCGGGCGACAGCGCGTAGATCGGCACTGTCGGGCGGTGGGCGGATACCAGGCGCGCGGAGCGCCCGGATAGCGTCGGCACGACCAGCGCGTCGAGCTGCAGCTCGCTGGCGGCCATGCACAGGCTGTGGGCGATCGTGTATGCCGGGTCGGATTCGGTGCGGCGCACGCGCGAGCTGTTCCAGCGCTCGTACGGTGCGATCGACTCGGCTTGCACCGCGACGGCGGCCATCATCGCGATCGCGCCGACCGGGTAGGCGCCGACGGCTGTCTCCTGGGAGAGCATCACCGCGTCGGTGCCGTCGAGGATCGCGTTGGCGACGTCCGCGACTTCGGCGCGCGTGGGCCGGCTGGAGTTGACCATCGAGTCGAGCATCTGCGTGGCGGTGATCGACGGGCGCGCCATCCGCCCGGCCAGCTCCAGCAGCTGCTTCTGGGCGATCGGCACCTGCTCGATCGGCAGCTCGATGCCGAGGTCGCCGCGCGCGACCATCACGCAGTCGGACACTCTCAGGATCTCCTCGGCGCGCTCCACGGCTTGCGGCTTCTCCATCTTGGCGATCAGCGGCAGGCGCGTGTGGGCGCGCACGAACTCGACGTCCTCGGGGCTGCGCACGAACGACAGGGCGACCATGTCGACGCCGATGGATTCGCCGTGGCGCAGCAGCTCGAGGTCTTCCTCGGGCACCGACGGCAGCGCGTCGACCGGGCCGGGGATGTTCAGTCCCTGGCGGGAGGCCACGGTGCCGCCGATCTCGACTTCGGCGTCGACTTCCTGCTCGGTTGTGCGCACTGCAACGACGCGCAGGCGCACCGAGCCGTCTGCGAGATACAGCACGGCGCTGGGCTCCAGCGCATCGGCCAGGCCCGGCCAGGAGATGGTCATGTGGCGCGCATCGCCTTCACCGTCGTCGTTGGCGCAGGAGAATGTGACGATGTCGCCCGGCTTGAGTTCCACGACGCCGTCGCGCAGCGGGCCGATGCGCAGCTTCGGCCCAGGCAGGTCCTGCAGGATCGCCACGGGGCGCCCCGCGCGGCCAGCAGCGTCGCGCACGCGCTGCACCGTTTCAGCGTGCTCGTCGAGCGTTCCGTGGGAGTAGTTCAGGCGCGCTACATCCATGCCAGCCTGCACCATCTGGAACAGGGTTTCGGGCTCGCGCGAGGCCGGGCCGATGGTGGCGACTATCTTGGTGCGGCGCATTCCAGCTCAAGGTATCGGTCCTGGTGGTCGCGCGTCCCGCGCATCGGCGTACCGCGGCGGCGGCGTGCGGCCATGTCAGGTCCAGTCAGGTCCGGTCCAGTCAGGTCCGGTCCAGTCAGGTCCGGTCCGGCTTTGCCATCCTCGGCCCGGGCTTGCCATCCTCGGGGCGCGCTTACCATCCTCGGGGCGCGCTTACCATCCCGTTGATGCTCGGCCCCTCCAAACCGCTGCCCCGGGTGGGCGCGCGTGCGCGCGTTGCTCACTTCGGCGGGAGCTTCGAGCTGGGCACGGTTGTCGCGGTGGACGACGGCGGCCGGCGCGTGCAAGTGCGCGCCGAGAGCTCGGAGCTGCTCGAATTCGTGCTGAGCGCTGCCACGGCCAAGTTCGTGGAAGCTGGCGTTGCGCACGGATCGCGTCTGGAGCTGCTCGACTAAGGAGCCTGCACGTCAGGGAAGTGCTCGGCGCAGTGCTCACGCACGACACCGCGCACCCACGCGCGCTCCTCGGGGGTGGCGGCGCGGAAGCGCGCTAGCAGCTCGCGTTGGCGCTCGATCGGCGCGCCCGCGATCGCCCAGCGCACCGCCAGGTGCTCGAACAACAGCTCCAGTGCCCGGTGCCACGCGTCCTCGCGGGAGAGCACGTTTCCGGACAGCGTTTCGGCGTACTTGAGCCGCGTGGCGGGTGTGAGTGAGCCGCGCAGCGTGAGCACGTTGCCGTGGGTGTCGCTGTAGTCGGTGCTCGGCGCGACGAGCTTCTGCGGCCGCTCGCGTGGGCGGCGGTTGCGGTTGCGGTTGCGCTTGCCCACGCGTTGTGCGGCTTTCCTGTTCAGTGCGCGGCGGCGGCACGCTCGAGCTGAGCGCGCACGTCGCCGGTCACCGGCTGTGCGTGTCCGGCCCAGGCGGTTGCGGGCTCGAGCGCTGCCAGCTTCAGCATGCTCGCGCGCGCCTGCTCGGTGTCGATGTTGTAGGTCGGGTCGGGCAGGTGCGGTGCGCAGTTGCGACCCCACATGTCGAGCGTGTAGAAGCAGTCGCTCACGAGCGCCAGCCGGTCGGACTCGCGCCACAGCCCGATCAGGCCCGGCGCGTGGCCGGGCAGATGCACCACGCTGAAGCCCGCCACGTCGTCGCCTTCGCTGACGGTGGCGGAGATCTTTACCGGCCCGCCGTCCCACGCGTAGCGGTGCAGCAGCCGGTGGATCTGGCGCTGGGGCGTGGGCAGGCCGGTGAGGTTCGCTGGCCAGTAGCGGAACCCGCCGCTGCCCTCGGCGTCTTGCACTTCGTCGGGGTGGCACAGCACGGGCACGCCCAGTGCGGGCGCTGTGCCGCGATGGTCGGTGTGGCCGTGGCCGAGCACCACCCGCTGGATGCCGCCGAGCTTGGCGCCGGCGCTGGCGACTGCGCGCGTCATCGTGCGCGCACCGGCGTCGAACACCGTGACGCCGGTGCCGTCTCGCAGCAGGTACACGTTGCAGCGTCCGGGCTGGCCCTGCACCAGCCACACGCCGTCTGCGATCGGCTTCGCGTCGCTCTCCGGCAGGCGCGCGACGCGTGTCTTGAGGTTGAACGCGCTCATCATCCGCTGCTCGGCGGTTGAGCCGAGCGGCGGCATCATCCCGATCTGGCGCGGCAGCGTCATCGTGTCGGTGAACGCGTCGATGCTGGCGATCGCGCCGTTGCGCACCCGCACCAGGTCGATCCCTTCGAGCAGGATCGAGTCGCCGGTCGGGGCGACGCCGTTGAGCGAGCCCGGGCCGGCCAGCGTGCCGGTGAGCTGCCATTGCATCGCGCAGCGGTCGCCTTCGGTGGTGGTGTTGACGATCTCGAAGTGCAGATCGGGGAACGCTCCCAGCAGGCCGCCGACGAATTCGCGGATGCTGGCCGGCGTGATCGCGTTGACCTGGCCGCGCACGTTCTCGTACCCGTCCGGGATCCACATCTCGAGCGCGCCTTCGAGGTCGCGCTCGTTGATCTTCTGGAAGTACGCGCGCACCGTCGCCTCGGTGGTGGACCTGGAGGGGCGCGTGATGCGTGCGGCTGCTTTGTGTACATTCGCCGCGGCTTCCTCGACGCTCTTGGCCGCCGCGCTTTGTAGCTCTTCCTCGGCCATCCCGGTCTCCTTTTCCTTTGCGTCCCGTGCTCTGAGCAAGTCTAGTCTCCGGCGCTGGTCGACCGGCGTTCCGGGTTCCAATGGCTCGATCGCCGGCCATTGGACGCGCGGCCAGGTTAGTGTGCGCGCGTGGCCAAGACGATCCGCAAGCGCGAGCTGGGGCGCGGCGAGCGTGTTTTGCCGGGCGTATTCCGTCTGCGGCTGCCGCTGCCGTGGCCCGGGGTTCCCCATTGCAACGCCTGGGCGGTGGCTGCTGGTGATGGGGTGGTGCTGTTCGACACGGGCATGCACGAGCCAGGCTCGATGGCTCATCTGGAGCGGGCGTTGCAGATGTGCAACCTCAGCATCGAGAACGTGCGGCTGGTGGTGTGTACGCACGCGCACTCCGATCACTACGGCCAGGCGGCGACGATCGTGGAGCGCGCGGGGTGCGAGTTGTGGATGCACCCCAATTACGCGCACATGCAGCAGATGGCCGAGGATCCCGACGCGACGTTCACGCGCCGGCTGGAGGTGGCGCGCCAGAGCGGCGTGCCGGAGGAGCCGCTGCGTCGCTACGCGGCCGGTCGGCGCAGCTACGAGTCAGGCATCGCGGGCGTGATCGCACCAGACCGCGAGCTGCTGCCGGGCGTGACGATCGACACCGACCTGGGCGAGTGGACGGTGCTCGAGACGCCGGGTCACGCGCCGTCACACGTGTGCTTGTTCCAGCCCGAGCGGCGGCTGCTGATCTCCGGCGACCATCTGCTCGGACGGATCTCGCTGTATTTCGACTACGGCTACTCCGATGATCCCGTCGGCGAGTTCCTGCACTCGCTGGACGCGGTCGAGCGCTTGGATGCGCGCCTGTGTTTGCCCGGTCACGGACGCACGTTCACCGATGTGCATGCCCACATCGAGGGCAACCGCGAGCTGGTTCGGGAACGGCTGCTGAAGACGCACGTCGCGATCGCGGAGCGGCCGCTGACCGCGTTCGAGCTCGTGCCGAAGGTGTACGACAGCGAGCTGTCAGCGCAGAGCGCGCCGTGGCTGCTGACCGAGACGCTCGCGTTCCTGCTGCACCTGGAAGGCACTGGGCGTGCGCGGCGCATCCCCGGCGAGCCCGAGCGGTGGTCGACTACCTGAGCGCACGGCGCGGGTGCCCTACGATCAGCTGATGCGCATCGACAAGCTTTTAACGAGCGCCCAGCCGTCGTTTTCGTTCGAGTTCTTCCCGCCGAAGACCGAGCAGGGTGAGCAGAACCTGTACGCGGCGCTGCAGGAGCTGGGCACGTTGCAGCCGTCGTTCGTGTCGGTCACGTACGGCGCGGGCGGGTCCAGGGGTTCTAAGACGATCGAGATCGTCAAGCGCATCAAGGAGGAGCACGGGTTGGAGGCGATGGCGCACTTCACGTGCGTGAACGCCACCGTGCCGCAGCTGCGCGCGACTCTGGATGAGATGGGGTCAGCCGGGATCGACAACGTGCTCGCGCTGCGCGGCGACCCGCCGGCGGGCGAGCAGGCGTGGACCAAGACCGAGGGTGGGTTCGAGTACTCCAGCGAGCTAGTGGCGCTGATCAAGGCGGATTACCCGTTTGCGATCGGGGCGGCGTGCTTCCCGGAGACGCACATCCACGCGGTTAGCGCGGAAGCTGATCTCGAGTATCTGGCGGAGAAGGTGCGCGCGGGGGTCGACTTCCTGATCACGCAGCTGTTCTTCGACAACGCGCTGTACTTCGACTTCCTCGCGCGTGCGCGCGGCGCGGGCATCGAGGTGCCGATCATCCCGGGCATCCTGCCGATCACTCACATCGGCCAGCTCGAGCGCATGACCAAGATGTGCGGCGCGTCGATTCCAGCGGGGCTGCGCCGCGAGCTGCACGCGCGCGAGGAGCAGCCGGAGGCGGTGATCGACTTCGGCGTGGCGTACGCGACGCTGCAGTGCGCCGAGCTGTTGGCGGCGGGCGCGCCCGGAATCCACTTCTACACGCTCAACCGCTCGCCGGCGACGCGCGCGATCGTGAGCGCGCTGAAGCTCGCCAAGCCGTGGGAGAACACGCTCTACGCGGGTTCGATGTCCAACGCTTCGGCCACGCGCGGCGAGCCGTCGGCGGCGTCGTAGCGCACGTCGACCGAGTCGTTCTGGCGGTAAGTGCCGACGCCCCACGCGCCCAGCAGCCAGCGTCGCTTGCTGATCGCGTCCTTGCGCAGCTCCTGCTCGAAGTAGAGCACGCCTGCGCGTGCGCTGAAGTCGACCCCGGGCTGCTGGCGAACGCCGTTCAGGTAGACCTCGTAGGGCGCGCGCACCGCTTGCGGCAGTGTTACTTTGGATCTGCTCATCGCTGCTCGGATTATGCACCCGCTGTGGCGCGTACCCTCCCAAGCCGATGAGCGAGTTCGCTGGGACCGAGATCCCGTACACGGTGCGCCGTTCCACGCGCGCTCGGCGTGTGCGCGTGAACGTGCATGCGCATAGCGGCGTCGAGGTGGTGCTGCCCGCGCGCGCGCCCGAGCGCGCCGCGGCGGCCGCGGTCAGCGAGCTGCGCCCGTGGATCGAACGCCGGCTGTCGGAAGTGGAGGGCGTGCGTGCGCGCATCGCCGCACGCGCCGGCACGGTGCCGTATCTCGGCACGTCGCTGCAGCTGGTGCCGCAGCCCGGGCGCCAGCGCGTGCATCGGCGCGAGCAGCAGCTGCTGGTGCCGCCCGGCGACGCGTGCCCAGCACTCGAGCGCTTCTACCGGCGCGCGGCGCGCGCGGAGATCGGCGCGCGTTTGGATCGCGCGACCGCGCTGGCCGGCACGCCGTATACCGATCTCGTGATCCGCGCGCAGCGCACGCGCTGGGCGTCGTGTTCGACGACGGGGCGCATGAGCTTCAACTGGCGGCTCTTGCTGGCGCCCGAGAGCGTGCTCGACTACGTGGTCTGGCACGAGGTGTGTCATTTGGAGATCCTCGACCACTCACCGCGCTTCTGGGCGCTCGTGGAGCGGTATTGGCCGCGCTACCGCGAGGATCGCGACTGGCTGCGCCGCCACGGCGCGACGCTCGTTCTGTAAACCGGGCGCCGGTGCAGGGCAGCTGCGCCGACGCGGTTTTGCGCACTCGACGCTCGTGCCGTGGATCAGCTGCGCTGGTCGACCGGCACGTACTCCCGGTCCCTGGCGCCGGTGTAGATCTGGCGTGGGCGGGCGATCTTCTGCTCGGAGTCCTGCACCATCTCCAGCCATTGCGCGATCCAGCCGCTGGTGCGCCCGATGGCGAACATCACGGGGAACATCGCCACCGGCAGGCCCAGCGCTTCGTAGATCAGGCCCGAGTAGAAGTCGACGTTCGGGTAGAGCTTGCGCGACGTGAAGTAGTCGTCGTCCAGCGCGCGCTTCTCGAGCTCGGTGGCGATCTCCAGCAGTGGGCTCTTGCCGCGCACCTCGAACACCGCGTCGAGGTGCTCGCGGATGATGCGCGCACGCGGGTCGTAGTTCTTGTAGACGCGGTGGCCGAAGCCCATCAGGCGCTCCTTGCCGTCCTTCACACCGGCGAGGAAACCGGGGATGTTCTCGACCGACCCGATGCGCTGCAGCATCTTCAACGCCTGCTCGTTGGCGCCGCCGTGCAGTGGCCCGTACAGCGCAGCGACGCCGCCGGCCAACGCCGAGTAGGGGTCGACCTGGGTGGACCCCACCGAGCGCACGGCGCTGGTGGAAGCGTTCTGCTCGTGGTCGGCGTGCAGGATGAACAGCACATCCAGCGCACGCGCGAGGCGCGGATCGGGCTCGTACTTGAGCTCGGTCATCTTGTACATCATCCCGAGGAAGTTGCCCGCGTATTCGAGGTCGTTGTCGGGGTACACGTAGGGCTGGCCCATGTTGTGGCGGAACGCGAACGCAGCCAGTGTTGGCATCTTCGCGAGCAGCCGGATGATCTGGATCGCGCGGATGTCCTCGTCGTGGATCTGGTTGGCGTCGGGGTAGAACGTCGACAGCGCGCCGACCGACGCGACCAGCATGCCCATCGGGTTGGCGTCATAGCGAAAGCCCTGCATGAAATCCTTGACGTTCTCGTGTACGAACGTGTGGATCGTGATCTGGTGCGTCCATTCCTGTAACTGCGCGGCTGTCGGCAGCTCGCCGTGGATCAGCAGGTATGCGACTTCCAGGTAGGAGGAGCTTTCGCATAGCTGCTCGATCGAGTACCCGCGGTGTTGCAGGATGCCTTTGTCGCCGTCGATGTACGTGATCGCGCTGCGACACGACGCGGTGTTCGTGTACGCCGGGTCGTAAGCCATCAGACCGAAGTCCTCGTCGTCGGTCTTGATCTGGCGCAGATCCATCGCGCGCACGGTGCCGTCCTGGATCGGCAGCTCGTAGGTCTGCCCGGTGCGGTTGTCGGTGACCGTCAGCGTGTCGCCGTTGGAAGCACCGTGCTTGGCTGCGTCGCTGGGTGTGTCCGTGGTGGCCTCGGTGCTCATGTGCTCTCCTGTCGCTGGTTCTTCCCCGATTATGCGCTAACGCATGCACAAACCCGCCGCTGGGGCGCGGGTCGACCGGAAATCGGGTTCAGGCGCGGGCGCCGTAACGGCTCTCGGTGGCGTCCACGTGACCCTGGTAGTGGCTGCCGAGCTCGGCGCTGCCGTACGGGCGCAGAGCCGGTGCGTCGAGGGTCATGAACGACAGCTGCGCGATCGGCAGGCCGGGGTAGAGCTTGATCGGGACGCGCGTGAGGTTGTTGAGTTCGAGCGTCAGCGTGCCCTTCCAGCCGGGGTCGCAGAAGCCGGCCGTCGCATGCACGATCAACCCGAGGCGGCCCAGCGAGCTCTTGCCCTCGATCCGCGCCACGATGTCGTTGGGCAGCTCGACGTATTCGAGCGTGCGGCCGAGGCAGAACTCGCCCGGGTGGATCACGAACGGCTCGCCGTCCGCGGGCGACACGTGCTCGGTCAGCTCACGTGGCGGCTCACGCAGGTCGATCGCGGCGATCTTGTGGTTGTGGAATACGCGGAAGGAGCTGCCGAGGCGCAGGTCGACGCTCGCCGGCTGCACCAGCTGCGGGTCCCACGGGTCGATCCGGATGCGGCCTTCTTCCACCAGGCGCGTGATCGTGCCGTCGGAGAGGACCGAGGAGATGGGGTTTGGGCTCATCCGGGGGATTATCGGTGCTGCGCGGCGCGTGCGCGCGCAAGAGCGGTGCGCGTGCGCAGCGGCGAGACCGGCGCGGGGGCGCCGCGATGGGGGCCGCGACGGGGCGAGCGCGGCAGACGCGGCCGTGGATGGTGGGGGTGGCGCGGGCGCGGCTCGTGCGAGATGCCGCCGTCCTCGTCGAGCGTGTCTTCGGGCGTCTGGCTCACGGCCCAGCGCACGAGCAGCAGCAGCCCGACGATGGGGATCTTCATGAACACCATCAGCCATATGAAGGTCCACGTATCCACGTACACCGATCGTACTACCTGATTCGCGGTATGGGCAAACGAAGCGGGGGCGCGTGAAAGCGGGGGCGATGTCGCGCGGCCCAGGCGCAACGCGATGCAATCGGCCGGGCTGTGATCCGCTCAGCGGGGTGCTGCGAATAACTCGTAGGCCGTCCTGTGGACGGCCAGTTCGACAATCCCCGTTCACAGCCGGCAGGGATGCCAGTGGTGAGGCAACGGGTTCACCCGCTGTTCGGTTCCCCCGCCCCCTCCGGGGCGCCGCCAGCGAGAGGGAGCCGCCCCAGGGCGGCTCCCTCTCGTAGGGGAACGGCGTGACGGAGCTGAGCGAAGCGAAGCGAAGGGCGCTCGCAGCGCACAGGCTCTGGTGGGCGCCTCGCGCTAGATCTGACCGCGTGCGGCGTGCGGGCGACGGGCGACGGCGTCTAGCGCAGCTGCAGCGACGGTGCGCCGAACTGCGTGATCGCGCGCAGCTCCTGCACGCGCGCTGAGATCTCAGCGCCGGTCAGCCGCTCGACGCGCTCGGTGCCGAACTCCTCGACGTTGAACGAAGCGAGCGCCGTGCCGTGTGCCATCGCGTGGCGCAGCAGCTCGTCGGAGAGCTCGTGCTCGGCGTGGGCGGCGATGTAGCCGACGAAGCCGCCGGCGAAGGTGTCGCCGGCGCCGGTCGGGTCGACGACGGTCTCGAGTGGGAACGCGGGCAGCGCGAAGAAGCGCTCGTGCGTGACGAGCGCTGCGCCGTACTCGCCCTGCTTGGCGACGATCACCTTGGGCCCGGGGTGCCCGGCGTCGCCCCAGGTGAGGATCTCGCGCGCGGCGCTGACGAGGTTGGGCTTCCCGGTTAGCTGGCGCAGCTCAGAGTCGTTGAGGATCACGCAATCCACGGATTTGATCGCTTGCACGAGCGAATCGCGGGCGATGTCGATCCACAGGTTCATCGAATCCAGGGCGACGAACCGCGCAGCGGGCATCTGTGCGCGCACTTCGCGCTGCAGGTCGGGCTGGATGTTCGCCAGGAACAGCACGTCGCTGGCGCGTGACTGCTCGGACAGCTTCGGCTGGAAGCCTTCGAACACGCCGAGCTGCGTGTCGAGCGTCTCGCGCGAGTTCAGATCCCAGCCGTACTCGCCGCGCCAGAAGAACGTCTTGCCGCCGGCGATGCGCTCGATGTCCGACACGTCGACCCCCCGGCGTCGCATCACCTCCAACTCGGCGTCGCCGAAGTCATCGCCAACGGGTCCGACGACGCGCACCTGCTCGAAGAAGGATGCGGCCAGCGCGAAATGCACCGCGGCGCCGCCGAGCATGCGCTCGCGCTCGCCGAACGGGGTTTTGACGGCGTCATACGCGATTGATCCGACAACGGTGATTGGCACGGCGCGGGACCCTATCGGACCAGTTCACGACCTGTGCGAACCCCCGTTCACGCCTGTACGGGCAGGTTCACGACCTGTGCGAACCGCGTTCACGCCTGTACGGGCCCGTTCACGCCTGTGCGAACCCCGTTCACGACCCGTGCGGGATCTGTCCGGCCTGTCCGGCCTGCGCTTGGGGCCTGTGCGACCCGTCCCTCGACGCACAGGTGCGGCGAGCACTTTTTTGAAAAAGGAAGAATAAAGACGCGCGTAAAGATTCTTCCTTTTTCAAAAAAACCAACACTCCATCCGTGCGCCTCGCCCGAGCACGCCTGGAGCACGCGAACACGCCTGAGCTGAGAGACGCCGGCTCTTATAGCCTCGTCGTCGACATGCGCGCCATCCAGATGACCGAGTTCGGCGGGCCCGAGGTGCTGAAGCTCGTCGAGCTGCCGACGCCCGAGCCGGGTCCCGCTGAGGTTCTGATCCGCGTCACGCGCGCTGGGCTGAACTTCGCGGACACGCATACGCGCACCAACTCGTATGTGCAGAAGGCCTCGCTGCCTATGGTTCCCGGCGGCGAGGTGGCTGGCGTTCGTGAGGACACCGGCGAGCGTGTGGTCGCGTTGGTCGGTAGTGGCGGATACGCCGAGTACGCGACGGCGCCTCGCGAGCACGTGTTCCCGATTCCCGACGCTGTTGACGACGGCACGGCGCTCGCGCTGGTCATACAGGGCACGACCGCGTGGCACCTGTATCGCACTGCCGGACGGGTCGGACAGGGGGAGAGCGTCGTCGTGCACGCCGCGGCCGGCGGTGTCGGGTCGCTGGCGCTGCAGCTCGGACGCCCGCTCGGCGCGGGGCGAGTGATTGCGACCGCATCCAGCGAGGACAAGCGCGCGCTTGCGCTCGAACTCGGCGCCGACGCGGCAATCGACCCCGCGCCCGAGGGGCTGACCGAGCGCCTGCTCGAAGCCAACGAGGGGCGTGAGGTGGACGTCGTGTTCGAGATGGCCGGCGGCGAGGTGTTCGACGCGTCCTATCGAGCGCTCGCTCCGTTCGGACGGCTGGTCGTGTGCGGGATCGCCTCCCAGCAGCCCAACCAGGTGTCGTCAGGATCGCTGCTGCGCCACTCCCGTGCGGTCGTCGGCTTCTATGTGTTCCACTCGCTGCGCCGGCCCGGGATGTTCACCGACGCGCTCGCCGAGCTGTTCGCGCGTGCAGGGCGGGGCGAGCTGCGTGTGATCATCGGGGAGACCTATCCGCTCGAGCAGGCCGCCCAGGCCCAGATCGACCTGCGTGCGCGGCGCACGACTGGCAAGCTGCTGCTTGACCCCAGCGTCTAGCGCACCCGCGCCGTTGCTCTGGCTCGAAGGTTCTCCCACGACGCTCACGATTTTCGCTCGCTGAAGCGGTCCGGCCACCCCGGCGGGAGGCCGCGTGCGCCAAGTCCGTAAGCTGCTGATCGAGTAATGACTACGTTTGCCGAACTCGGGCTCTCCGAGCAGCTTCTCACCGCGTTGCGCGAGGTTGGCTATGAGTCCCCAAGCCCGATCCAGGAGCAGGCGATCCCGTCGATGCTCGAAGGGCGTGACGTGATCGGCCAGGCCCAGACCGGCACGGGCAAGACGGCCGCGTTCGGGCTGCCGATTCTCGAATACGTGGATCCCGAGGAGCGCGAGGTGCAGGCGCTCGTGCTGACGCCGACGCGTGAGCTGTGCATCCAGGTCACCCAGGCGCTGCGCGCGTACGGCGCACACAAAGGCATCGACGTGGTGGCGGTGTTCGGCGGCGCGCCGATCCGTACCCAGCAGGCGCAGCTGCGCGCTGGCGGCCACGTCGTGGTGGGCACCGTCGGGCGCGTGCTCGACCTGCTCTCGCGTCACTCGCTCGTGCTGCATGACTGCCGCTTCGTGGTGCTCGACGAGGCCGACGAGATGCTCGATCTCGGGTTCTTGGACGACGTCGAGAAGATCCTGTCGCTGACCCCGAGCGGCCGCCAGACGGCGCTGTTCACGGCGACGATGCCGCCGCCGATCCGCAAGCTCGCTGACCGCTATCTATATGACCCAGCCACGATCAAGGTCGAGGCCGCGACGCTCACGATCGACACGGTCGCTCAATTTCAACTGCCGGTCGAGACCAAGGGCAAACCGGACAAGCTCGTGGAAGTGCTGCGCGCCGAGTCGCCCGAGCAGGCGATCGTGTTCGTGCGCACCAAGATCCGCTGCGACCAGCTGTTTCGCACGCTGCGCGACCGCGGCATGAACGTGCGCGCGCTGCACGGCGACATGTCCCAGGGCTCCCGCGACGGGGTGATGCTCGCGTTCAAGGGCGGGCGGGTGCCGATCCTCGTGGCCACCGACGTGGCCGCGCGCGGTCTGGACATCTCCACGGTGACGCACGTGATCAACTACGACGTGCCGACTTCGCCCGACACCTATGTGCATCGCATCGGGCGCACAGGTCGTGTTGGGCGCTCCGGGCGTGCGATCACTTTCGTCGAGGATCGACAGAAACGCGAGCTGGAAGCGATCGAGCGGCACATAGGCATGTCGATCTCCGCCTGGGAGCCTGGCGCTGAGACGAAGCCGACGCGCGTGGAGGCGCCGCCGCGCCGACACTCCAAGCCGAGCATCTCGCGCTCCAAGGACGAGGTTTACGCGAAGCTCGTGGTCAACGGCGGGCGCTCCGCGGGTTTGCGCGTGGCGGACATCGTCGGCGCTGTCACCTCGGCCGCGGAGCTCGACGGCGAGGCGGTGCGCGACGTGCTGGTGCTCGACCGCTTCTCGTTCCTCGCCGTGCCCGAGTCCGAGGCCGATCGCATCGTCGACGTGCTCGACGGGCGCGAGGTACGCGGGCATCCGCTCAGCCTCGAACGCGTCGCTAGCTGAGCGCTCCACGCGCCATGCCCGGGCTTCATGCGTCATCCCGGACGCGGCCAGGGGCGCGCCCAGGATGCGCTCCGTCGCAGTCAGGTACCACTGGCTTGACCGCGCTATCGTGGCGCACCCTCGATCCATAGGAGATTCCAAGCCAATGTCCCAAGCTACGATCAGCACCACTGAAGGCGACATCACGTTCGAGCTGTTCGATACGGATGCGCCCAAGACGGTGGAGAACTTCCGCAAGCTCGCCACCGAGGGGTTCTACGACGGGCTGATCTTCCATCGCGTGATCAAGGACTTCATGATCCAGGGCGGCTGCCCGCAGGGCACCGGCACTGGCGGCCCCGGGTACACGTTCGAGGACGAGTTCAACTCCCACAAGATCGTGCGCGGCGCGCTGGCGATGGCCAACGCCGGCCCGAACACGAACGGCTCGCAGTTCTTCATCGTGACGGCCGACGCGTGCCCGTGGCTCGACGGCAAGCACACCGTGTTCGGCCAGGTAACTGAGGGTGAGGATGTGGTGGCGACGCTCGGCAACGTGTCGACCGACGGGTCGGATCGCCCGAGCGAGCCGATCGGCATCGCTTCGATCAAGCTGTCCGAATAGCCAGTTTCGGCTAGCCTTGGTGATAAGGCGAGCGAGCGAGGAGACAGACAGAGATGGCAACCGTCGAGCAGCACGTACCGAGCACTTCCAATGGCGCGGTCCACGGGGGCGATGGCATTCCTGTCGAGAACCCCGCAACCGGCGAGATCATCGCCACGGTCCCTGACCTCGATGCCGCGGCTGTAGCTGAGCTGGCGCGCAAGGGCCGCGCGGCGCAGATCGGCTGGGAAGCGCTCGGTTTCGAGGGCCGCGGGCGCGTGCTGCTGCGCATGCAGAAGTGGGTGATGGACAACGCCGACCGCATCACGCGCACGATCATGTCCGAGACGGGCAAGACCTACGAGGACGCGCAGCTCGCGGAGATCTCCTATGGCGCGGCAGCGTTCGGCTTCTGGGCCAAGCACGCTCCCGACTATCTCGCCGACGAGCGCGTGCGCACGAGCCAGATGCTGCTCAAGGGCAAGAAGCTGATCCTGCGTCGCAAGCCGCTCGGGCTGATCGGCGTGATCGGGCCCTGGAACTACCCGTTGACGAACTCGTTCGGCGACTGCGTGCCGGCGCTGGCAGCCGGCAATAGCGTGATCCTGAAGCCCTCGGAGGTCACGCCGCTGACGTCGATGCTGCTGTCCGAGGGGCTGCGCGAGTGCGGTATCCCCGAGCACGTGTTCCAGGTTGCCACCGGCCGCGGCCAGGCCGGGGCGGCGTTGACCGAGCAGGTCGACATGATCATGTTCACCGGCTCGACGCCCACCGGGCGCAAGGTTGCCGAGGCTGCCGCAAGGCGTCTGATCCCCGCGTCGCTCGAGCTTGGCGGCAAGGACCCGATGATCGTGCTCGCCGACGCCGACCTCGAGCGGGCGGCCAACGTGGCGACGTACTACTCGATGCAGAACTCCGGCCAGACGTGCATCTCGATCGAGCGCGTGTACGTCGAGGCGCCGGTGTACGACGAGTTCGTCGCAAAGGTAACCGACAAGGTGCGTGCGCTGCGCCAGGGCCGGCCCGACGGCGGGCCCGGCACGGTCGAGGTCGGCGCGATGACGTTCCCGCCGCAGGTTGATCTCGTCGAGGACCATGTCAACGACGCGATCGCCAAGGGCGCGCGCGCGGTTGTCGGCGGCCACCGCGGCCCCGGCCCCGGGCTGTTCTTCGAGCCGACGGTGCTGGTCGACGTCGACCACACGATGAAAGTGATGACCGTGGAGACGTTCGGGCCGACGCTGCCGATAATGAAGGTCGCCGACGCCGACGAGGCCGTGCGCCTGGCCAACGACAGCCCGTTCGGGCTGGGCGCGTCGGTGTTCAGCAGCGACACGACCAAGGGCGAGGCGATCGCCCGGCGCGTCGATGCGGGGGCGGTGTGCGTCAACGACGCGATTGTCAACTACACGGCGCTGGAGCTGCCGATGGGCGGCGTCAAGGAGTCGGGCCTCGGATCGCGCCACGGCGCGGACGGCATCCGCAAGTACTGCTCCCAGCAGGCGCTGCTGATCACGCCGAAGCTGGCGCTCAAGCGCGAGCTGCACTACTACCCCTACACACCGAGGGTCACGAAGATGCTCGGCCGGGCGCTGAAGCTGCTGTACGGTCGCGGCAAGCGCGACTAGGCGACTTCGGCGCGCAGCGGGACGCCCAACACCCGCTCGAGCTCCGGGATCGTGGTCTCGGAGCTCGTGTGGTGGATTGTCGCCATCCCCAGCTCCTGCGCCGGGGCGAGGTTGAACGGCAGGTCGTCGACGAACACGCACTGCTCGGCCGGCACGCCGGCGCGCTCTGCGCCCAGCTCGTACATGCGCTGCGCCGGCTTGCGGATCCCGAGCTCGCCGGAGATCCCGACGCCGTCGAAGATCTCCGCGAACAGCTCGTGCGGGTAGCGGTGGATGCCCCACGAGTTCGACACCAGCGCCGTGCGCACGCCGGCGTCGTGGGCGGCGCGTACGGCGTCGAGCATCGCCACGTCTGGTTGCACCTCGGCGAACAAGCCCTCGATCAGGCCCGCCGGCTGCACTCCCAGCAGTTCGGCGAAGCGCGGCTCGAAGCCGGCCTCGTCCAACTGCCCCTGCTCGAGCGAGATCAACAGCTCGCGGCACGCCGGATCGGCGCGGAAGCGCCGGCCGATCTCCTCCGGGTCGATCCGCAGCTGCTCGCAGTACACGCGGAACGAGGCGAACAGGTTGGTCGTCAGCACGCCGCCCCAGTCGATCAACAGGCCCTTGACGCCAGTGTCAGCAGCGGCATCAGTGTTGGCAGCGACGTCACTGTTGGCAGCGATGCCAGTGTCAGCAGCGACGTCAGTGTCAGCAGCGACGTCAGTGTCAGCAGCGTCAGCCGTGTGCGAGCTGTCAGCCATGTGCGACCTCCTCGGCCTGGGCGGCGAGCTCCAGCACGCCGTCGCCGAATTGCTTGAGATAGGGATCGTCGGTCAGCCCGGCGATCGCGCGCTTGTAGTTGCCTTCCATGAACACCACGGACTTCCACAGCGCGAGCGTGGTGTACCAGCGCAGGTCGCCCATCGCGCGCCCCGTGCGCTGCTCGTAGCGCGCGATCAGCTCAGCGCGCGTGGGGAAGCCTTCGGCGCGCGTGACGTTGCCGAGGTGCTCGCGCAGCCCGCCGCCGGCGTCGCCGGCTTCGGCCCACATCATGCATAGATAGCCGAGGTCGGCGAGCGGGTCGCCGATCGTGGCCATCTCCCAGTCGAACACCGACACGAGCTGCGCGGGCGCGCTCGCGGCGAGCATCGTGTTGCCGAGGCGGTAGTCGCCGTGGACGATCGTCGCCGCACCCGACTGCGGCAGGTGCTCGGCCAGCCACGCCCCGACACGCTCGACGGCTGCGATCTCACGTGTCTTGTTGATCTCCCACAGCCCGCTGAAGCGCCGGATCTGGCGTTCGAGGTAGCCGGTCGGCTTGCCGAAGCCCTCGAGCCCAGCGGCTTGCCAGTCGACGCCGTGGATCTCCACGAGCGCGTCGATCAGCTCTTCGCCGATGCGCCTGCGCTCGGCGGGTGTGTCCAGCGCGGGCGGCACGCTGGTGGTGATCACCTCGCCCGCGACCAGCTCCATCACATAGAACGGGCAGCCGATCACCTCTTCGCGGTCGCACACCGCGAGCACCCGCGGCACGCGCGCCGCGGTGTTGCGCAGCGCGGTGAGCAGGCGCGCCTCGCGCAGCACGTCGTGCGCGCTCGGCGGCAACGGCGGACGCGGCGGACGGCGCAGCACCAGCTCCGCGCCGTCGCGCTCGATCAAGAAAGTGACGTTGGAGTGGCCTTCGCCGATCGGGCTGGCCGCGATCTGCCCGCTGCCGAGCCCGTGGGCGTCGAGGAACTCCTGCAGCGGCTCCAGCACTAGCAACGGCGGGCGCGCGTGCTCACGAGCCTGCGCGTGAGTGCCCACGATGTCGTCCGGCGCCGCCGAGGTGCTCATGGGCGCAGACGCTACCCGACCAAGCGAGTTCACCCGGCCGCCACCGGCGGCTGATCCAGCGCTTGCTCCGCCTGGCGCCCGGTTCGCTCGTTGCGATTGTCGCTGCAAGCGACCTGAATGCCTGCGCAAGCGCAACCTCCCGCGCGCTACGGTGTCTTAACCGACGCGCGCTCACGTGCCCGCTTTCACCGAGGCGGAATGGGTCTTCCGCGAGCACGCCCGCGCGTTCCCGACAGCCACCAAACTTCCCGACAGCCATCAACGATTCGAGGACTTCGATGCTGCGTATTCGCATACTGCTCTGTGCACTGTTGGCATGCGCGACGGTCGGCGTCGGCGCCGTCGGCGCGAATCAGGCGCTCGCCTCCCACAGTCAGGCGACCTACTTCGAAGGATCGGCGGATCTGCTGAACCCTGCCACCAGGCCGCACGCGCTGGACCAGCTGCAGACGCTCGGCGTGCGCACGATCAGGGTGGTGCTCTACTGGCATGACGTCGCGCCTGCGCCCGACAGCGCGACCCGGCCGAGCTTCGACGCGACCGATCCTGTCGGCTACTCCTGGGGTCAGTACGACGAGCTGATAACGGCCGCGGCGCAGCAGCACTTCTCAGTGCTGCTGACCGTGTCTGCCCCGGCGCCGAGGTGGGCGACAGCGGCCAAGCGCGATCTCGTGACGCGACCCGATGCCGCTCAGTTCGGGCAGTTCATGACGGCGATCGGGCGTCACTTCAGCTCACGCGTGTCGCTGTTCTCGATCTGGAACGAGCCGAATCACCCGGACTATCTCAAGCCGCAGTTCGCGGCCAACCGCACCCCCGCCTCGCCACGGCTGTACCGGGCGTTGTTCCAACAGGGTTACAACGGGCTGCGCGCCGCCGGGATCGCGCATCCGAAGGTGCTGATGGGGGAGACGGCGCCTACCGGCTCGGCCACCAACTCCGGCAATCACGACGTGGCGCCGCTGGTGTTCCTGCGCGGCGTGCTGTGTCTCAACGCGAAGTACAAGAAGTCCGGCTCGTGCTCGTCGCTGCCCGCGTACGGGTACGCCCACCACGGGTACACCAACGCCGGCGGGCCGTTCTACAAGCCAATCAGCTCCCAGGACGTGACGATCGGGGTGCTGTCGCGTTTGACCAGGGCGCTCGACAAGGCCGCGCGCGCGCACGCGATCAAGTCCCATATGAATGTCTACCTGACCGAGTTCGGCGTGCAGAGCAAGCCGAACCGCTACCTGGGCGTTCCCGTGGCGCAGCAGGCGGAGTACGACGCGATCTCCGAGCGCATCGCCTACCAGAACCCACGCGTGGCGGCGTTCTCGCAGTATCTGCTGCGCGACGACCCGGTCGGCGGCGCGCCCGGCACTCGCTTCATCGGCTTCCAGACAGGGCTTGAGTACGTCGACGGCAGGCCGAAGCCGCTGTATTTGAGTTTCCCGGTGCCGCTCGCCGTAACGAAGCCACGCCATGGACACACGTTCTCGCTCTGGGGACTGGCCAGGCCCACGAGCGGGGCCACGAAAGTGACCGTGTACGTGCAGGCGCGCGGTGCGCACAGCTTCAAGGTGTTGAAAACCGTGTCCACGGACAGCCGCGGCTACTGGAGTCTGAAGTCAGGCACCCAGGGCACGCGCTGGTTCGTGCGCTGGACGAGCCCGGCGGGTGTCGTGTACTCCGGCCCACCGATTCGCGCCTACAGCGCGTTCTGAGGGTAGGTACGCCTGGCCGTGGGCCGTGGGCCGTGGGCCGTGGGCCGTGGACCGTGGGCCGTGGGCCGTGGCCGGGAGCGGGCCGTGGCCGGGCCGTGGCCGGGAGCGGCCCGGATGCCGAGCGGGCGCGCGCATCCTGATCACGGCGCGCGCCTGCTTTCTGTTTTTTCAAAAAGGAAGAATCATCCTCCGCAGGAAGATTCTTCCTTTTTCAAAGAAATCAATAGACCACGGGTACGGGCCAGCCACTCGTTGCCCGCCCGTCCGGTTTCAGCTCGCGCATCGCCCTACGATGAGGAACGATGCCGGAGCTGCCCGAAGTCGAGATCACCGCTCGCCGCCTCGACGCGGCGCTGCGCGGCGCGCGCATCGAGTCGGCGCAGGCGCCGGGGTTGAACGCGCTGAAGACCTTCGACCCGCCGCTGTCGGTGTTGCAGGGGCGCGAGGTTACGGGCGTGCATCGCCGCGGCAAGCTGTTCGTGATCGACGTGGATGGTGAGTTCGTGCTGCTGATCCATCTGATGTCGGCTGGCCGACTGCAGCTGTACGACAAGCGCGCCGGCGCGCGCGATCGGACTTCAAGGCTGTTGTTGCGCGTGAGCTTGCCCGCCGAAGCCGAGCTGCGCTTGCGCGAGTTCGGCTCCAAGCAGGCCGCGTGGGTGCGGCTGCTGCGCGCGCCCGAGCTGGAGCAGCAGGAGGTGCTCACGACGCTCGGGCCAGAGGCGTGGCCCGACCCGCCGCCGCTGAAGCAGCTGCTGAAAGCCGCGCGCCCCCTGCACACCTTGCTGCGCGACCAGCGCGTGATCGCCGGCATCGGGCGCTCGTGGGTCGATGAGATCCTGTGGGACGCGAAGCTGTCGCCGTATAAGCGCGGCAACGATCTCGACGACGCCGAGCTCGAGCGGCTGCGCGACGCGATGGTGCAGACGCTCGACGGCGCGCTCGAGCACTACGAGCAGGTGGTCAGGCTGCCGATCCCCGACAAGCTGCCGCTGCCGCTGCGCGTCCACCGACACGAGGGCGAGCCGTGCCCGCGCTGCGCCACCACGCTGCGCGCAGTGCATTTCGAGGACTACGTGGTCGCATACTGCCCCACCTGCCAAACAGAGGGTCGCGTGCTGAAGGATCGCCGGCTCTCGCGGCTGCTGAAATAGAGGCGCGT
Source organism: Solirubrobacteraceae bacterium (assembly GCA_035474295.1). Lineage (GTDB taxonomy): Bacteria > Actinomycetota > Thermoleophilia > Solirubrobacterales > Solirubrobacteraceae > Palsa-744. Next base: position 12,893 of record DATINL010000008.1, on the reverse strand, counting down.
GACTCCCGGGCGCCCATTCCGCCGCGGCGCTACCAGGCTATTCGCCTCGCTCGTGGCCTTGCGCGAGTGCTGACGCTGACCGTCATGCGGTGCGTGCGAGCAGCGCCTTGTAGCGCGTCGCGCGCTGGGCGGTGTCCCAGTCGCCCGACTCCTTGGCGATGTGCCAGATGCGTTTGCGCTGCTGCTTCATCACCCGGCTGAGCGCTGCTTGGCGGTCGGCGTTCTGCCGGGCTTTGTGCAGACGGTCGTATTCGCGGATCCACCTGCGCTCGGAGTCGGTGAACCCGTGCAGCGGGTCGTCCTGCGCGAGGAACATCGCACGCTCGGCGACGCGCCGGCGGCGCAGGCCCTCGAGCACGCGGCCGCCGGCTTTGTCCCAGTCGAGCAGGTGATCCGCTGCCGCCCGCCAGCTGCGCGCGCGCAGCGCGCGCCCGACGCCGGTGTCAGCGCCGACGCCGCCGGGCCCGACGTTGTACACGAAGCTCACGAGCGCGTCGAACTGATGTTGGGAGAGCGATACGCGCAACGCGTTGACCGCCGGCGCGTAGCGTTTGTCGAGATCCTGCTGCAGCAAGCGCGCGGCCTGCGCCGCGGTCAGCGGTTGTGACCCCTGGTGGACGCCTTCGGTGTGGCCGTAGCCGATCGTCCACACGCCCACCGCGTCCCGATAGGGATGCCCGACGAACCCTTCGAAGGACTTGACGAGAACTACACCGGCGACGCTGACCTTCATGGCGTGGCCAGCTCGTGGTTGGTGGCGGCGGGCAGAAACGGAGGCTGGGTCATGAACTCCTCGTCGTCGCTCGGCAGCTCACCGACTGGGACGTCCTCCACCGGGTGATCGCTGACGTCCTCGATGTGCGTACGCATGTCGTCGGTGCGCGCTGCGACTGCCGCGTCGAGCTGCAGCTGGATGTGGTGTCCTTGCAACCACTTCAGGTCGGCGACCTGTGCGGCCCCGGCGGTGAGGAGTCCCACGACGCCGGCGGTGATCTGCGACGCGAGCTGGGTCTTGTCGGCGCCGACGCCCGGGATTCCCGCGAGGTTGACGCGCCCAGCGAGCCACGCGGCGAGGAAGCCTGAGCCGATGTTGATCCAGGGTTTGACGAACGCGATCAGTCGGTTGAACGGGATGTTCAGGGTCATCAGGTGCTCCTCGAGAGAAGGGACTGGTATCGGCGCCGACGGCCAGCGGTCCACCCGCGGCCATCACCGCCGTGAGTATTCGGCTGCGCTGCGCGCCAGATCCGCTTGCGCTGCTCTTTCATCACGCGACGCAGAACCGCCTGGCGGGCGGGGAGTGGGGGGTGGCGGGCAGCCAGCTGGTCGTACTCCTCGATCCAGCGGCGCTCAGACGCGGTGAAGCCGGCCCACCGCGCGTGATCGCGGACGAACGCGTAGTCGCCGGGTTTCCATTTCAAGTGCCACCACTCCGTCGGGGCGTCTGACCATTTCTTCGCCCACCCGTACTTCTCGCCGATGCGATCCACGATTGTGCGCATCGCGCTCGTCGCAAGATCGATCGCCAGGCCTTCGCCGTGGTTCGAGGTGTATGGCCGCGCGGCGAGCGACCCCTGCCCAGTGACGTAGAGGTGCCAGAAGTGATCCTGGGCCGGGCGGTCGCGGTAGGTGACGCGCGTCGACACCGCGCGCAGCGTGACGCCGAAGCGACGCTCGCTCTCCGCGTTCATCGCAAGGAATGCGGCGGCGGCGTCGCTGCGCAGTCGCCCGCGTTCCCCGTTCACGCAGACCGTGATCGGCGTGAGCACGGAGCCCGGCAGCAGACCATTGGGGTGTTCCGGCATCGAGTGTTCCCCCTTCTCAATCGTGCCAATCTAGTAATTCAGATGAAACGGATAATATCGATAATTGGAGTTTTGTCCAAATGGGTCGAAGGGCTGGCGCTAGTCAGGCCGGCGCTGAGCGCGGGCGCCAGCCTGAGGTGCTCGGAGGGGTCGCCCGAGGTACGCGAGGGTCGCTCGCGCGATGCGGCTAGGATGCCGGCATGATCGAACCAGGAGACGAAGCACCCGACTTCGAGCTGCCCGACCAGGACGGGCGTGCGGTGAAGCTCTCCGACTTCAGGGGCCAGCCTGTCGTCGTGTATTTCTACCCCAAGGCTGATACACCCGGATGTACTACGCAGGCGTGCGGGGTGCGAGACAACCAGTCCTCCTACAGCAAGCTCGGGTCGACCGTGCTCGGGATCTCACCCGATTCGGTGAAGAAGGTGAAGAAGTTCCACGACAAGTTCGATCTCAACTTCCCGCTGCTCGCGGATGAGGGCCACGCGGTTGCCGACACGTACGGCGTTTGGGTCGAGAAGTCGATGTACGGGAAGAAGTACTTCGGCAACGAGCGCACCACATTCGTCGTCGATGCTGACGGCAAGGTTGCGACAGTGCTGCGCAAGGTCAAACCCGCAGCGCATGACGAGCTCGTGCTGAAAGCTCTGGAAGAGACGAGCCCGTCGGCCGCGTAGGTCGAGCCAGCAACCTAGTAGTCGCGTGCCTGCCTCAGCTCGGGGGTACAAGGGTTCTTGTGGCCATCAGCAACCAGCACCACGATAGGGATTGCCACGAGTGGCTACCTGTGCCACACTGGCGTTACGATGGCACGTCAATCGCGAGCAGTCCCGCTTCGTATCGGCCCTCAGGGTCGGGTGGTGATTCCTGCTGAGATGCGCCGCGAGCTCGAGCTCGAGCCGGGTGGGACGCTGATGGCGCATGTGGAGTCCCGTCGGCTTGTGCTCGAACGCCGCGATGAGATCCTGGAGCGGCTCCGAGACGAGGTGCGTGGCGTACGACCCAGGAGCGTGGGCGCGGTTGACGAGTTGATCGCCGAGCGCCGTGCCGAAGCGCAAAAGGAGGCCGCCGAGCGTGAGCGAAGCGCCTGAGGTCGTCCTTGATGCCTCGGCGCTTATCGCTCTGCTCTGGGAGGAGCCAGGTGCCGAGACCGTCGAGCCGCTGCTCAGTCGATCGATTGTTTCCGCGGTCAACTGGGCTGAGGTGCTGCAGCGCTATCGGGCGCATGCAATAGAAACCGACGGAAAGCGCGAGAGCGTGGAAGCCCTCGGGGTCCGTTTCGGAGACTTCTGCCCTGAGGACTCGGATGTTGTTGCCGAACTATGGCTTTCGACGCGCGCCGCGGGACTGTCACTCGCTGACCGAGCGTGCCTCGCGCTTGCTCGTCGCTTGAACCTTGCTGCATATACGGCTGACCGCGATTGGCGAAAGGTGGATGTCGGCGTCGAGATAGTCCTGATTCGCTGACATGTTTTAGCCCACGAGGCTGCGTTGGTTGCAGTCGGTCTCTACGGGCGTCGCCTTGACGAGGCTGCTCACGCGCGGTGGATGATCTGGACAAGCTCATCGAGGGTGTAGCCGTGGTGGCGAGCGAAGCGGACGAGATCGCGTGCTCGTGCTGTTAGCTCACCGCGTTGTGGGCTGCCGGTCACGGTTACGCCGCGTCCGCGTTGGAACTCGACGAGTCCCTCATCGCGTAGGACGCGAAGGCCGCGCAGGACAGTGTTGCGGTTCACTCCGAGCACGGCGGCGAGGTCGCCGGCCGGGGGCAGGCGTTCTCCTCGTTGGGCTTCGCCGTCGGCGATCGCGCGACGGATCTCGGCTGCGATCTGATCATGCAGGGCGAGCGGCGCGTCGGGGCTGCGGTTGACAGCACGCATAGTGCTAGTAATGTTAGCTTCATCGTGAGGTCGACCGCAACACGCGCAACCCAGCCGCGCGGGTCAGCGCCAACGGCCTGGGACCATCTTCGCGGGCTTTTCGACGAGGCGTGGGGTCGCGCCCGGCGTCGGCGACGATGGACGCTCGCCGTGTTGATCACTGGGGCTGCTGTGATCGTCGCGGTGGTCGTGGCGACCAAGCATCACACAGGTCCGCGGCGGATCTCTGCTCTGCCGCCTCCTGCTGTCCTCGCGCTCCCGCGCGCTCCAGGGATCGGCGTCGCGTGTGCCGGCGCACCGAACAGCATCGCATGCGATCGCGTCGGCATCGCGGCGTGGGTCTCGACGACTCCCGACCGCCCTGCTCGGCTCGTAGCGACGATCGGAGGGAGGTCGGTTGATCTTCATGACCGCACGGACGCGGGTTTCTGCGCTTCCAAGCGGCCGTGCTTGCGTTTCTACACCGGGTATCTGCAACACGCCGGTCTGCTCGACGGTGAGCTCAAGGTCCACCCCGATCAAGGCCGCTACCGCTGGTACGGACGCCGCCCCGTCACCGGCACACTGCGCCTCCGTGCCACCTATCCCAACGGCGGGACTGCCCAGACGACCCGACGAGTTCCGTTGGCCCCTGGCTGGGGCTAACCGACAGCGGCTCAACGCCGATGCCGGGCCGGTGGCGCTGAGCCGCTGGCCGGGACTAGTCAGCCAGCGGCGGCGCCGAATCGGTTCGTGGCGTTAGGAGGTCGGAACGAGACGGATGTACGGCAGCGGCTGCTTCCACCCGTCGGGGTAGCGCTCCTTGGCTTGCTCGTCGCTGACCGACCCGGCGATGATCGCGTCCTGTCCCGGCTGCCATTGCGCGGGTGTCGCCAGCTGGTGCTTGGCGGTGAGCTGCAGCGAGTCGATCACGCGCAGCACTTCGTCGAAGTTGCGGCCGGTTGTCATCGGGTAGATCAGCACGAGCTTGACCTTCTTGTCCGGGCCGATCACGAACACGTTGCGCAGCGTGGCGTTCTGTGCCGGCGTGCGCTCGGTCGGGTCGCCGGCTACGTCAGCCGGCAGCATCCCGTACGCCTTCGCGATGGCGTGGTCGGTGTCGGCGATCATCGGGTAGTTCGGGGCCGTGCCCTGCGATTGCTCGATGTCGTGCGCCCATTTGGCGTGGTTGTCGACCGGATCGACGGACAGGCCGATGATCTTGGTGTTGCGAGCGTCGAAGTCCGGCTTGATCGAAGCCATGTAGCCGAGCTCCGTGGTGCAGACCGGGGTGAAGTCCCGCGGATGGGAGAAGAGCACGGCCCAGCTGTCGCCGATCCAGTCGTGGAAGGTGATCTCGCCTTCGGTGGTCTGCGCGGTGAAGTCGGGGGCAGTGTCGCCGATAGTCAAAGCCATGCGTGGTCTCCTTAGTCGCTCGACCTACATTATGCCAAAAGCCGATCGGCTTTCGGCATATACGCGGACGGCTCTGCTCTCGAGCTAACGAGCAACCTCGGACGCAGACGGCTCCGCGAGCTGAACAGGGAGCTGTTCGCTGGCGGCAGCCAGCGCGCGTGCCCGCGAGAACTGCAGCACGCCGTCCTCGATTGCGCTGAACCTGAGGCTCACCGTGTCGCGCGCGTAGTTCTGGTAGAGCCGCCACGGGGCTCTCGACCCCTGTCGCGGGAACTTGTCGATCGAGCGCAGCACGTAGCCGGCGGAGAAGTCGATGAACGGCTGCTCGGTGATCGACGGGTCGCTGTTGCGCGGCGTGCACTGCCGATAGCCGTGCTCGTCCATGTGGTTGAGCAGTCGGCAGACGTATGCGCACGTCAGGTCGCATTTGAGCGTCCACGAGGCATTGGTGTAGCCGATCGCCATCGCCAGGTTGGGCACGTCGCTGAGCATCATGCCCTTGTAGCCCATGGTGTTCGGGAGCTCGACGTCGGCTCCGTCCACGGCGATCTGCATGCCGCCGAACGCCAGCAGGTTCAAGCCGGTGGCGGTGATCACGAGATCGGCTTCGAGTTCGGCGCCGGAAACCAGCTTGATGCCCCGCTCGGTGAACGTGTCGATGTGATCGGTTACCACCGACGCGCGGCCGCAGCGGATCGCGTCGAAGAAATCGCCGTCGGGCGCGACGCACAGGCGCTGATCCCACGGGTTGTATGTGGGTTTGAAGTGGGTGTCGACGTCGTACCCGGGCGCCAGCTGCTTCTCTACGCCTCTGCGGAGCAGCGCTTTCATCAGTTCGGGTCTGTGCCGGCTGAGCTGGAAGCTGGCCATCGTCAGCAGCACGTTCTTCCAGCGCACGATCGAATAGACGAGCTTGGCTGGCAGCACACGCGCCAGCGCGTTGGCGAGCGGGTCTTGTGCGGGTCGCGTGACGAGGTAGCTGGGCGAGCGCTGCAGCATCGTGACGTGCGCGGCTCTGCGCGCGAGCGTCGGCAGCAGTGTGACCGCGGTTGCGCCGCTGCCGATCACGACCACGCGCTTGCCGGCGTAGTCGACGTCGTCGGTCCATTTCTGCGGATGCACGACGCGCCCGGTGAAGCGCCCGATGCCCTGAAAGTCCGGGGTGTAGCCCGCTTCGTAGTCGTAGTAGCCGCTGCACATCAGCAGGAAGCCGCAGCTCAGGTGAACGGTGTCGCCGGTGTCGCTGCGCTCTGCCTCGACGGTCCAGCGCGCGTCCGCTGTCGACCACTCGGCGCGCACCACGCGATGGTTGAAGCGAACCTGACGTTCGATGCCGTGGTCATGGGCTGTGCGCTTGACGTACTCGAGGATCGACGATCCGTCCGCGATCGCCGTGGTTTTTCGCCATGGCCGGAAGGAATAACCGAGCGTGAACATGTCCGAGTCCGAGCGGATGCCCGGGTACCTGAACAGATCCCAGGTGCCGCCGATGCGATCGCGCGATTCGAGCAGCGCGTAGGTCTTGCCTGGGCAGTTGGCCTGCAGGTGGCAGGCGGCGCCGATCCCGGACAGGCCGGCTCCGACGATCAGCACGTCTACGTGTTCGAGCACCATGGTTGGTTGATTATCCCGGCTTGCGCCGCTCAGCCCGTGTGAGAGCGCGAGCTGGTACCGCTCTATGCTGGCGGGGTGGCTGAGTCCGAGCTCTCATTCGCGCTGTTCGAGCGCGACAGCGGCGAGCGCTTCCAAGCTTTGCGCCGGCAGTTGGGTGTGCGCTCGTTCGGCATGAACCTGATCGTGCTCGCGCCCGGTCAACGCGGGCGCATCCACGCGCACGAGCACCAGGAGGAGGTGTTCGTCGTGCTCGAGGGTCAGCTGACGCTGCTCGTCGAAGCCGTCGAGCACGTGCTCGACGCGGATCGCTTGGTGCGAGTCGCCCCGGCGGCACGTCGTCAGCTCGTCAATGCCGGGCGGGAACGCTTGGTGGTGCTGGCGCTCGGGGGCTGCGGCGAGCACATCGGTCGTGACGGTCGTGCTTGGGAGTCCTGGGAGGACGCCGGACCGGGCATGTCGCCTCAGGAGCTTCCGCTGCCCCAGGATCTGCCCGCGGTCTGAGCAGCCAGCAATCACTCCCAGCAGCCAGCAATCACTCCCAGCAGCCAGCAGATCACTCCCGCCGGGTGATGCCGGCTCACCCGCAGCGCGCAGAGAATGCTCGCAGCTGGTCGGTTGCTTTCTCTGGACCCACCTCCAGCTGACGAGTCAAGCCCTCAAGGAATGCACACTGCGAGGCTCGTCCCGGGTGCGCCGGATGTGTTCACTCGTCATGCTCGACCTCGTCGGCTTCGGGCAGGCAGACACATCCGGCGTCCCGGTGTACAGCGTGACTCCACCGCGCTCGAATCGCTCGCTGTGCAGCGTGACTCCCACCACGGCCGGATCGCTCTGCCCGGGAGATCGCGTTGCCCTGGGGGATCGCGTTGCCCTGGGGGGTCGCGCTGCCCCGGGGGGTCGCGTTGCCCTGGGGGATCGCTTCGCCCCGCGGATCGCTCCACCCGTCGAGCCGGACGTCGATTGCGCGGTTTGCCGCTTGGCGTAGAATTCAGGTTGTTGGATCCTTTGTGGAGAGTCGAGCCAGTCCGGCTCGTGACGCCCTCATGGAACTGCGAGAGCTGCGCTATTTCGTAACGCTGGCTGAAGAACGACACTTCGGCAGAGCAGCCGAGCGGCTTTACATCGCACAATCGGGCTTGAGCAAGGCGATCAAGCGCGTCGAGCGGGAGCTTGGGGTCGACTTGTTCGAGCGCGCTCACCGCAACGTCGAGCTGACCGACGCGGGGGTCACTCTGCTTACGCGTGCAAGCGACGTGCTGGGCCGGTTCGATGAGGTGTTCGCGATCGCCGACGCCGCGCGCATGGGCTTGGTGGGCACCTTGACAGTGGCGGTTACACCCGTAGCTCGGCATCACACGGCGCCGCTGATAATGCAGCGCTTCGAGGCTGATCATCCGGACGTGTTCCTCGTGCGCCGCGAGCAGCTCGGCAACGCGATGGTCGCCGACGTGGCCAGCGGCTATCTCGACGCGGGCATCGCCTACTGCCCAGAGGTGCGCGACGACCTCCTCTACGAGCCGATCAAGGACATCGAGCTACGGGTGCTGATCGACAGCAACCACCCGCTCGCGCGCAGACCGGCGGTTGCGCTTCCCGAGCTGCGTGCGGAGCACTTCCTGATTCCGCCTGAGAGCGTCAGCTCCGCGCTGCCGGCACGTTTGAGCGAGCTGTGCTCCGCGGCGGGCTTCGTGCCGCATTACCTCCACGAGATGATGGACTACGACGAGGATCTGAATGCTGTCAGGCAGGGCCGCGGCGTCATGCTGAGTGCTCGTTCGTTTCTGGGACACCCCCCGCCAGGCGTCAGCGTGCTCACGGTGAAGCCGCACGTGACGCTGCCGCTCGAGCTGATCCGCCGAGCTGAGCAGCCCTCGCCGATCCTGGCGCGGTTTCTCGCATCGATGCGAGAGGTCTGCGCTCAGCAGGGCTGGCGTTCCCCGGTCATGCCGGCGACACATCGGCGTTGAGCTCCCACTGCTGCTGCTGGCCCACCTGTTTGGCGACCTCGGCGAAGCGTGCGAGGATTGGCGACGGGCGTCCCGCGTGTCGCACCAGCTCGAACGGCAGCTCGAGCGGCGGGTCCAAGCACAGTACCGATACGCGCGGCGGTGGATCGCCGATCGAGTACCGCGATGTGAGCATCGCGCCATGCCCTGCGCTCACCATCGCGAGATCCTCGTCGTGGTCGATCGCCTGGGCGGCGTAGCGCGGCGCGAAGCCGGCCGCTGTGAACAACGGCTCTAGCTGCTCGCGCAGCGCGGGCGCCACCAACGCGCTGGGCATCAGGAACGACTCGTCGCGCAGCTCGGGCAGGCTGACGCTCGCGCGGGCGGCCAGTCGGTGTGCGCGAGAGACGATCACCACCAACTCGGCGTCGCGGAACGGCTCGTACAGCAGCTGCGTGTGACGCGCCGGGCAGAACGACAGCGCAACGTCGATTCGTCTTGCCAGCAGCTCGTCGATCAGCGGCCCGCTGTACTCCTCGCGGCGCGTGACGGTGACACCTGGGTACACGCTTGCGAAACGCTCGAAGATGGCTGGGCCGAGGCCGTGGCGCAGGAGCGGACTGGCGCCGACGTTGAGCGTGCCCACGAGCTCACGACGACCCGCTTCTCGCACTGCTGCGACCGCCTGGTCGAGGCTTGCGATCGCGTCGCGCGCGTGGTCGAGCAGCGCACGCCCGGCGACGGTCAGCTCGACGCTGTGTGAATCGCGGACGAACAGCTCGACGCCGAGCTCGACTTCCAGTCTGCGCAGCATCTTGCTGAGCACCGGCTGAGCCACGGCGAGACGCTGCGCCGCGCGGCCGAAGTGAAGCTCCTCGGAGAGGATGAGAAAGTAGCGCAGCTCGCGGGCGTCCACTGAGCTCCGATCGACGCTGACGGTCGTAAATCCCCTTGCGCGACCCAGTATCCCATGGAACCAAGCGGGAATCCGAAATCAGGTGAAAAGATGACTGATCGGCATCGTCGCGTGCCAATCAGGAATTTCCCATTCAATCCCAGGTGATCTATAGAAGCCTGGTGATCTTGTTCTCAGTCAAGACTGATGACAGGATGATCCTGACCTGAGCAAACCTTGGGAAATCGCCGTGGGGGCTGATTGAGAGGAGCGCTGCAAGGTGCCGTATTTCAGTTGTCCTGAATGTCACGCACGAGTGCATGTATTGCACTCGTATACCCGGCAGGTCACATGCCCCGTCTGTGCGGGCTCGCTTACGCGGACGAAGAGCGTGCCCGCCGATCTGGACTCGTGGTTGGCGGATCGCGTACGCGACGGCGCGGGGCGTCACCGTCCCGACGATGGACGGTCCTCCCGCAATGCCCAACCGGTTCTCTGAGCAGGCGCGCGCGCCGACGCCGGGGCACGAGCCCGCGGCCGGCGCGCAGCCGGGGCTGACTGTGGCCACCAAGCTGCTGATCCCCCCACCACCGCTTCAGCTGGTCGTGCGCGAGCGCCTGTTCGAGGTGCTCGAAGGTGCTGGTCAGGCGAGGGTCACATCGATCTGTGCGCCCGCGGGCATGGGCAAGACGGCGCTGCTCAGCTCATGGAGCGAGGCGCGCCGCCAGTCGGCAGCGCTGTGCTGGTTGTCGATCGGCGCTGAGGACAACGATCCCGCGCGCTTGGCCGCCGGCCTGTTGCGCAGCTTGCGCGTCAGCGGATGTCTGCGGGCAGATGGCATCCTGGGGCGGCTGGAGCTGTCGCGTGACATCGACCCTGAGCGCTTGTTGACGCTGTTGATCAACGGCTTGGGCGAGCTCGGCGCGGAGGTCGTGCTGGTGCTCGACGACGTACACCAGCTGACCGATCCGGCCGCGGTATCGATGCTCGGGTTCCTGGTGCGATATGCGCCCGCACAGCTGCGCTTGGTGCTCGCTGGCCGCACGGACGCCGGCCTGCCGATCGAACGGCTGCGCGTCAGTGGGCAACTGGCCGAGCTGCGCGCGGCCGAGCTCGCGTTCACGCGCGCCGAAGTGTCAGCGCTCTTTGCCGACACGCTGCCTGAGCTGTCCGATGCGCAGCTGGATCTGCTGTGGTCGCGCACCGAAGGCTGGCCGGCTGGGCTGCGGCTGGCTGCGCTGTCGCTGCGGGGACACCCCGAGCGTGGGCGTTTCATCGACGAGCTCGCCGGCACCGATCGAGCGATCGCTGCGTACCTTCGCTCCGAGGTGCTCAGCGGGCAGCCAGCGGAGCGGTATGACTTCATGCTGCGCACCTGCGTGGTGGACGAGCTCGACGGCGATCTGGCGGGCGCGTTGACCGCAGCCGCTGACGCGACGGCGATGCTCGCTGAGCTCGAACGCACCGGTGCGTTCGTGTTCGCGATCGAATCGCGTCCCGGGTGGTATCGCTGTCACCGCCTGCTCACCGAGCTGCTGCGCGCGGAGCTGGCGCACCTACCGAAGCAGGATGTGCTGGCGCTTCATCGGCGTGCGGCGCGCTGGTACGTGGCACACGCTCGCGGCGAGCAGGCGATCCGTCATGCGCTCGCCGGGGACGACTGGCGGCAGGCAGGCGAGCTGATCGTGACTCACTGGCTGCAGTTGGCGCTCGCTGGCGATTGTGCGGCCGTGTCGCGGTTGATGGCTCGGCTGCCGATCGCGGTCGTGGAGGCTGACCCCGAGCTGGCGGTAGCGGTTGCCGGGAGCTGCTTGTGCAACGCCGAGCTCGTCGCGGTCGACGGGCTGCTCGTTGGCGCTCGCAACGCCCGTGATGAGGTGCCCGAGCCAGATCGTCATCGCTTCGAGCTCACGCTCGCCGCGGTGGAGCTTCACTGGGCGCGTTTGCGCGGTGATCCGCGCGGCGCCGAACGCCGCGCGCGGCGTTTGACACGGTTGGTGGGCGCTTCGGGGGGGCCTGCGGGCGCCCAGTCCACCGCACTGCGCTGCTACGCGTTGTTCGAGCTCGGCTCGACACAGCTGTGGGGCGGGAGCCGCCACGAGGATGTGCCGGTGAGCTTGGAGCGGGCGCTTGGGAATCTGGAGCGCGCGCTTGCGCTAGCGACAGAGGGCGGGCACGACTATCTGACGCTCGAGTGTCTCTCGCAGCTCGCGATCGTGCGCCTGTTGGCGGATGAGCTGCAGCGTGCCGAAGAGCTCGCGGCGGAAGCGTTGAAGCTGGCGCAGGCGCGTGGATGGAGCGCGGCGCCCGCGGCAGCGTGTGCGTATCTCGTGAGCGCTGCTGCTTCGTACCGCCGTGGTGAGACCAAGGACGCCGAGCGACAGCTGACGTGTGCTGCGCGCGCGGCGCGCACGGTCGAGGCGCCCGTCGGCATTGCGATCGGGTTGCAACAGGCGCTGCTAATGGCCGCGACAGACCCGCCCGCGGCTCGTCGCGCGGCGCTGAAGCTGCGCGCGATTCGCGCGACGTGTGAGCAGCTCGACGTGCCGCGCTTCCTGGCGCTCGCGGTCGATTGCTGTGAGGCGCGCATCCTGCTGGCTGCAGGGGATACGGATCGCGCCCGGCGGCTGCTGGCTCGCGCTCGAGACCGAGAGCCGGGATGCGCCGAGCTGCTCGTGATCGAAGCTGCCGCCGAGCTTGGCGACGGAGCGTTCATGGATGCCGGTGTGGCGCTCGCGCAGGTGCTTGACCGCGGCGGAATCCGGCCGGCGGTGCTGATTGAGGCATGGTTGCTGCAGGCGCTCGTCCACCATGCGAACGGAACCGAGCGGGCTGCTTCCAGCGCGCTCGAACGCAGCCTCGCGCTCGCCGAGACGGAGTCGTTTCGCAACATGTTCCTGCAGGGCGGGACGCCGGTGCGCGAGCTGCTGGAGCGCCACGCGCAGGCCGGCACCGAGCACCCTGCGTTGTTGGAGGTGCTGCTCGGCGATCTGCAGACCGACGTGGAGCTGGACGGGAAGTTGCCGGAGCCGCTGACCGAATGTGAGCAGCGAATCCTGCGGTATTTGCCGACGATGTTGTCCAACGCTGAGATCGGCGCCGAGTTGTTCGTGTCGCTGAACACGGTCAAGACCCATCTCAGGGGTATCTATCGCAAGCTCGGCGTCAACGGGCGCGCGGACGCCGTGGAACAGGCTCGCCGGCTGGGGTTGCTGCCGTGTGGGATCAAGCGACCCGCGGTGCTCGCACGAGCCGCGCGAACGCCGGGCGCTGCTGGACCTGCCGGCGCGCTCACCCGCCGCAAGCGCGCCGCTCGATGAGGTTCATCCCATCCGGGTGAGGTCAGCTCATCCCGCGA
>DATINL010000007.1:0-96805 GCA_035474295.1 Solirubrobacteraceae bacterium | reverse complement strand
GGATTACGTTAGTCGTCTGATCGGTCTTGAAGGTTTCGAGGTCACGGATGTTTTGGAGGTTGGTGCTCAGCTGGAGCTGCGGGTCGAGTTGACTGCGTGCGTGGGTTGCTGCCCGGTGTGCGCTTGTGTCTCGAGCGAGGTCAAAGAGCGTCCCGTTGTGCGGGTGCGTGATCTACCAGTGGCGGGCCGCGTGACGTATTTGTGCTGGCGTAAACGGCGCTTCTGCTGCCGGGTGTGCCGGGGCACGTTTACTGAGTCTCACCCCGCTATCGCGGCGCGTCAGAGGGTCACGGTGCGCTTTCGTGGTTGGCTGCTGGAGCGTGTGCGGGGTGGTGGTGCTCATGCTGAGGTCGCGCGGGAAGAGCAGACGACGCGCTACCAGGTCTCGCGTGCCTTCCGGGAGTCTCATGGGCAGCTAGCAGCGCGTCATGCCGCGCGCTGTCCGCGACGGCTTTCCTTCGATGAAGCTCATCACCGCCGCGGACGTGAGCTCGCTACTGTCGTTTCAGACCTCGACCGCCGCTGCGTGATCGATGTACTAGATGGCCGCAGCCGGCGTGCCGTGGAGCGCTATCTGCGTTCGCTACCGGAGCAAACTCGTTATGGGATCGAGGTCGTCTCGATCGACCCTTACGACGCGTACCGTCAAGCAATCCGTGCCGAGCTGCCGTGGGCACGGATCGTCTGTGACCGCTTCCATCTCGTTCGTGGCGCGAACACCGCGCTTGACTCAGTACGCCGCGAACGCCAACGCCAGCAGATACACAGCCAGCCAAAAGGCACACGCCGCTCCGGGCACACACATACCTGGCAGCGCAGCCTCTACAACGCCCGCCACCGGCTACTAAAAGCCAACGAGCGCCTCAACCACCACCAGCGCAGCCGCCTATGCACCCTCTTCAACGAAGACCCCATCATCGCTGAAGCATGGGGCCTAAAAGAAGCCTTCCGCTCGATCTACCACGCCACTGACCGCGTACACGCAACCCAGCGCCTCGAGGAGTTCCTCGCCGCAACCGACCGCTCCGGGCTCCCCGCATTCCAATCATTCGCTACCGGTATACGGCAGTGGCGCGAAGAACTCCTCGCCTACTTCGACGAACCAACAACCAACGGGTACGCCGAAGGCATCATCAACAAAGTCAAAGTCATCAAACGCCGCGCCTACGGACTACCCACCTTCACCAGCTTCCAACAACGCATCCTCCTAGCATGCGGAGAACCACACTAAACACGCGACGCCCCCGCTCGATCAACAAGACCCGAGATTTGACCCCCCTGGCGGTCTCGGCTCCTATCGTGGCCCTACTACCTCGGCAAGGACGGCCACCGCCTGCTCGCCGAAGCTGGCTACATCGCGAGCGGACGCCGGTACAGCAGACGCGTGATCTTCGACCACGGCCACGTCCTGCACGAGGTGCAGCTCAACGCGTGGCTCCTCGCCTACCGCCGGGTCCTCGGCCCTGGATTTCAGTCGTGGGAGGGCGAGACGTCGATCGAGGCTCCACCTCGCGTCAGCTCCAGTCAGCGACCGCTCGATGACGATTGGTCCGTCGACGGTCTTCGCGACCGGCATCCGCGGACGGGTCTGTCCCGATGCCATTCTGGAAATCGCCGGCGATGATCCGGCGGACGACAGCCGACTTCTGCTCGTCGAGTACGACCGAACTCGACGCGTGGATAAGAACTTCGAGAAGTTCCGACGTTACGACTCCTTCGTGACTTGGTGGTGGCAGCACTCCGGCGTCGGGTGTGGCTGCCGTCGCCGAGTGCGATGGTACGGTCGGACTCGTGGAGTCGACCAGTTCGAAGATGCCTATTTGCAGAGGCACTTAGTCGCCGTGACCGACGGAGAATCGACGATTCCCGTTCTCCAAGGCGCCGCGCTCGACGCGGTTCGGCACCGCGGGAGCCACATGCAGATCATCGCATCGGCTGGATCGGGAAAGACCGAAGTGGTGTCTCAGCGAGTGGTCGATCTGCTGGCCGAGGGCGTCCGGCCTGACGGCATCGTGGCGTTCACGTTCACCGAGCGCGCGGCGGCTGAGCTCAAGGAGCGCGTCACCGACCGGGTCGCCGCACGCCTCGGGCGCGCCGCGCTCGACCAACTGAATGGGCTGTTCGTCGGAACTATCCACTCGTACTGCTTTCGGCTGCTTCAGCAGCACGTCCCCCGCTACGAGACTTACGACGTCCTAGACGACAACCAGCTCACCGCGTTTCTTTCGCGAGAAGCTCGCCGGCTCGAGGTCCGCCAGCTCGATCCCCGCGACAGGCTGTTCGCGTCGATCGACTCCTTTCTCTCTGGGGTGGACGTGATCGAGAACGAACTGCTCGACCCAGCCAGCATGCCGGACCCCTTCGGCACCGTTGTCCGTGACTACTACGCCACGCTCGAGAGGTATCGCCTGCTGACCTACGGCCAGCAGGTCGTACGGACCGTGCACGAACTCGAGCACACTGGGCTCGCCGCCCAGGTCCACGCGACGCTCCGGCACCTGATCGTCGACGAATACCAGGATGTCAACCCCGCGCAGGAGCGCCTGATCTCGCTTCTCACTGGAGCGGACGTGCAGCTTTGCGTCGTCGGGGACGATCAGCAGGCGATCTACCAGTGGCGTGGCTCCGATGTGCGCAGCATCATTGATTTCCCCAAGCGCTACGCCGGAGTGATCACGTTCCCGATCACGACCAACCGGCGCTCGCGTCCGCAAGTCATAGCCACGGCCAACCAGTTCGCCGAGTCGATCCCGGATCGCATCGACAAGCAGATGCTCCCGTTTCGGCCCTCAGAGGGTCCCCGCCCGGAAGTGGTCGTGTGGAGCGAGGACACGGCGGCCGACGAGGCCGGGCAGATCGCCTGGCTTATCGACAGGCTCATCGATGACGGTGTGGAGCCGCGCGACATCGCGGTCCTCGTCCGAGGGCGAGCATCGTACGCGAAGTTGACCGAGCAGTTCTCGACGTTTGGGATCCCCGTGCAGCCTGGCGGCAGGACCGGGCTCTTCGATCAGCCCGAAGGGCGAATCCTGGGCAAGACAATGGCGTGGCTGGGAGGTGTCGAGTGGCGCGAGCAGTATCAGCGCGGGAGTCATCTCACAGACAACGAGCTACTCGATGAGTTTGAGGCCGTGTTCGCGTTCGGCGCGCCGGCGCGCAATCGGCTGCGGGGAGTACTGCTCGCGTGGAAGGCGGCCGTTCCACGGACTGACCGGACGGCCGACCTTGTCGGCGAGTTCTATGAGCTACTCGATGTTCTCGACGTGCGCGAATGGGATCTCGCGAAGCCGCTCGAAGCTAACCGGCTCGGCACGCTCGCGAGGTTCTCGGCGCTCTTGGCCGACTACGAATCGGTCCGCCGTCGTTCGCGGCCTGACGCCGCCGCGGAGGGCGAGCAGGTCGGAGGCGAGAGCCGCGGGACCTGGTACTACCGGAACCTGGCGTTGCACATCATCAACTACGCACAAGGCGCCTATGAGGGGTTTGACGGTGAGGACGACTTTGCGCTCAACGCAATCGACTTGACGACCGTCCATCGCGCCAAAGGTCTGGAATGGCCGGCAGTATTCGTCCCCGCGGTCACGGCGAACCGATTTCCGTCGTCGCGCACGGGTGAGCTTCAGGACTGGCTTGTCCCGCGCGAGATGTTCGACGCCACGCGATATGAGGGCAGCGACGCTGACGAGCGGCGCCTCTTCTACGTCGCATTGACCAGAGCGCGCGACTGGCTCTCCGTATCCCGGCATCGGCGAGTGACGAAACAGCGGGTCGCGCAGAGCCCGTACCACGCCGAACTGTCCGAGCACGAGCTCGACGTCGGCGACATCGTCCTGCCCCCGATCGAGGGATCGGACAGCACGAGCGACGCGACGCTCGACGTCACGTTCAGCGAGCTGGCCTCGTTCATGGACTGCGGGATGGCCTATCGCCTCCGCAACTTGCTCGGCTTCCAACCGCGCTTGGCTACAGAGCTCGGTTACGGCAAGGCCGTTCATCATGTCCTCCGCTCAATCGCCGAGACGACGAGAGAAACGGGCCACGTCCCGACCTCTTCTGAGATCGACGACATCCTCGACTCGAGCTTCTTCCTGCCGACCGCAAACAAGGTTGCCCATCGTCAGCTCAAGGACGCCGCGAGGCGGTTGATCACCACCTACGCGACGAAGCACGAAGCTGATCTCCACCGCATCTGGGAGACGGAACGTCCGTTCGAGCTCCACCTCGACGGCGTGACCATCAGTGGTCGGGCCGATGTGATTCTCGACCACGAAGACGGCGTGCCGACCGCGTTGGCCCTGGTCGACTACAAGACCTCCGTCCGAGGCGCGGCGCTCGATCACGCCTTGCAACTCCAGGTCTACGCCAATGCCGGCATTCGCGAGGGCCTTGACGTTCGTGCGGCCTTCGTCCACGACCTCAAGAAGGCGGCCCGGGACCCGATCGGTGTGACCACCATCGACATCGCGGTCGCCGAGAAGACTGTCACCGACGCGGCCAGGCGAATTCGAGCCCGCGACTACGCGCCGAATCCGGGAGCCCGATGCCGTGGATGCGAGGTACGGACCGTGTGCAAGAGTGCGCAACGCTGAACGTCGTGCAGGTCATACGCTGAAGACCTTCAGCACCTCGTCGCCGTAGTCATTGATCACCTTTACGGCGATACGACCAGACTCCGGGCGCGCGAACAGCCGCGACGTCGTGCCATAGAGCTCGGCCCACGCGTCCTCGTCGATCTCGGCCTTCAGGGCGCGCTTCAGCCGCTCGTACGGCTTCTGGTTGCCGGTGAAATAGCAATGGCGGACGAAGAACGACTCGCCGTCGTAGGCGGAGTCGATCATCCACAGGGCGATCTGCGAGGTGTCGTTGCTGCGCAGCTCGCCCGTGTTCGGATCGTAGACGTCTACTCCTCGCAGTTCCACTTGGAGTTCGTCACCAACTTCGGTGATCGCGACGTCCGGCTCGCCGAAGACCGTGAAGAGATTCCCCGCGCCCGTCTTTTTCAAGTCCTCGCCCATGACGAGGTCGGCGTTCATACGCACAAGCAAGACCGGGATGCGTCCGAGCTTGCGCTCCGCCGCGACTTCGGCAAAGTCGTTGGCGGACGCGGCGTACTCGTTGTCGGCACCCAGAACCTGAGGGTCGAACGCGAACGCGAGAACGCAGAGGAGGTCGAGTTCGGTGTCTTTGATCGCCTCTCGGGCAGCATCCTTCACAAAACCAGGCCCGACGGTTCCGTACTGCGGGCCGATCGTTATGCCGATACGGCTCGGGGTGCCTTCTTCGGTATCTCCCCGGGTCGCGACCGCTTGGATGTACGTGCCAGCGTAGGTCTCGACAGCGTCGACTTCGAGGCGTTCCTGCTTTCGTCCGTTCTGGATTCCGGCCGCCTTGAGGTTGGCCATTATCGACGATTCGAAGTCCGCGTCGCCGTGGCCGGGATCTGCAACCGTGTCCGCGTTGACCGCGCCGCCGTCGCCGACGGCGCTGCCGGCGAATCCGAGGGAGCGGTGTGGGGAGAGGCTCTCGACGGTGAAAGGGCCGGCGACGCGGACCTTCTTCTTGTCCTCATAAGGCTTGTCGTGGAGCAGCTCGAACTCTGCGTGGCGCCTGATCACCTCCTCGATCTCGTGGCGGGCCATGCCTTTAACGATGTCTGGGTTATTGGCGATAGAGCCGAGCGTGATTCGCTGAACCCGCTCGTACACGAAGCCGTGGCGGATATCGCCGCTTACATCGCCGGGTGGGAGTTCCGCCGCCGAGATTTCGCTCTCTTTCGCTCGACCGTCGACCGAGTCTGAGAGAAGGTAGTAGGGGTACCGTGCGGCCATGATTCGCTGTCGCGCAAGAGCGAGGGCGACGCGCGAGGTGTCGATGGTGATCCACCGTCGACCCCATTGCTCGGCGACGTGCGCCGTGGTACCGGATCCGCAGGTCGGGTCGAGCACAAGGTCGCCCGGATCCGTCGTAAGGAGAACACAGCGCTCGATCACCTTCGACGCTGTTTGCACGACGTAGAGCTTGTCGTCCGTGAAGTTGCCGGTTCCGGTGTCGTTCCAAACGTTGGTGCGCACCTGATACGGAAAATCCCCTGCCCCTCGCCGGTAGCGGATGCTGTTTCTCGCGACATGGATGCGCCCGGCCAACGCTAGGCGGTCCATACCTACCGGATAGTTGGCCTTCCAGTGGGAGTTGCTCGGAGGTGCGTAAGTCTTGCCGTCAAACTCGAATGGCTGGGGTTGACTCGCCGCACCCTGGGACACGAGGTTGTCGGGGTTGTAGACGAACGCACCCGGCGGGATGGGTACTTCGCCGGCTTCCTCGGCCTTCGTCATCCCCCGCTGTTCGCCGTCCACTAGTAGCCATCGGTAGCCACCTCGGTCAGGCGCGTGCACCCACTGCGGACGCGCCTTCACGGCGTCGGCGGACCTTGCGTACCAGACCAAGTAGTCGCCGTTGCGAGGGAGGCTCGTTGCTTGGGCGAATCCGCTCGTCGTTACGAACGTCACGAGGCTCACAAAGTTCTCGCTGCCAAATACTTCGTCCATCAGCGACCGCACGAGGTGAACGTTCTCGTCGCCGATCTGAACAAAGACCGAGCCACTCTCGGTCAAGAGGTCGCGTGCTGCGAACAGGCGATCTCGCAAGTACGTGAGGTACGAGTGGATTCCGAGTTCCCACGTATCGCGGAACGCCTTGATCTGTTCAACCTCCCGCGTCGCGTCCGAGATCTTTCCGTCCTTAACGTCGCGCTTGCGGGCTGACGATTGCCAGTTGGATCCGAACTTGATCCCGTAGGGTGGATCGATGTAGATCATCTGGACCTTGCCGCGCAACGCTTCGCGCTCAGTGAGGCTCGCCATGACATTGAGCGAGTCGCCGAGGATCATGCGGTTCGACCAGTTGGCTTCGTGGCTGTAGAAGTCGACCAGGTCGAGGTCGTCGAGGCCGTCGAAGGATTCGAACAGCGTCAGCTCGGGTTCGTCCTCGGGTCGAGCCGCTGTCTGGCGGAGGTTCTCGATGAGGACGCGGGGGTCGATCTTCTCCTGAATATAGATCGGCGGAGCATCGGCAACGAGGTCGTCGCCATCGAGCTCGTCCTTCCCCTTCCACACGAGTTGCGGATCGAGCGTCTGGTCACGGGGGTAGCGAACGGGGCGGGGCTGCTCGACTTCTGGGGAGACGAAGTCGTGCGCGTCTGCTGTGGGCAGGTTGGTTCGCTTGTCTGCGTGGGTGATGGCGTCGACGGGGATTGGTCCGGTCGGCTTCTTCGGTGGCATCGTGGTGGTCCTAGCGTGCGACGCCGAGGAGGTCGCGGTCGTTGACGTAGAGCTTGCGGATGGCGAGGTCGACGGCCTCGCTCTGATCGGCGAGCATGGGGTTGCTGATCTCGATGAAGCCCCAGACCCCGAACTCGCCCCAGTTATTGACCGCAGCGCACCACTGGTCGCGCGCGGTGGTCGCCTTCGCGGCCATTGCACTAGCAGACTTCAAAGTTCCGGAGACCTCGATGATGAGGGTGCGCTCGACATCGTCGGGTTCGGTCTTCAAGCGCACGAGGAAGTCGGGCACGTACTCGTGCGTCGACCCCTGATGAACGTATGGGATCGTGAATCCGAGACGCTCGTTCTTGACATAGGACAGGACGCGATCGTCGTCCTCCAAGAGCCTCGCGAGGCCCTCTTCCCACGAGTTGCCCTTCAACCCGTCGAGAACGACGTGGTTGAGCGGCGACTTCGTTGGCGGAGGGTCCATCACAACCTTCCGGCTCAGGAACCGCGTCTCGTCGGTACTGCCCTCGGGATCGAACCGTCGGATGATCGGCATCACGAGCGGAGCGCGGCTACCGGGCCGGCGAACAATCGAGTTGAAGACCTTCTCCGCGGCGTGTTGACATGCCTGGGTGAGCAGGAGGTAGCCGGCGGTCGTGTCGCCCGCGTACGTGACGCACGTCTCGAGCCACTCGCGGCTGATCGCGGCGAGGCGCGGGAAGAGCCATGGCTTCTCGACGGCGTCCATTGCAGCGAAGAACTCCTCGCGGGTCACGAGCGCCTTCGCGATCTTGTAGGCGACCTGCTGAGCGCGCGCGTCGCGGACGTCGTCGAGGTCGACCCTCTCCTCGGCTCCGACTATCCCCTGATTCTTGACCCACAGGGCGACCGAGTCCTGGCTGACGTGGAGCTTGGAGTCTTCGCCGAATGCCGCTTCGAGTTCCTCGTCGGGCAACTCGATCCGGTAGCCGTCGAGCTTGGGAAATCGGATGGTCAGATCTGCGCGACTGAGCACGGCTCGAACCTCGACAGCGGGACGAGGGTCCTTCCCTTTCGGCACGGTCTTGTCCCCGGGCAGGAACGTGAACGGCACCCCGTATACCTCGGCGTACTCGGGTGCGAAATGACCTGTGCTCTCGTCAACCGCGTAGCTGCGCCGGCGCAAGCCGCGACCGACGACCTGCTCGCACAGCAGCTGGCTGCGAAATGGGCGAACGCCGAGGACGTGGGTGACCGTGTTGGCATCCCAACCTTCGGTGAGCATCGACACCGACACCACACAGCGGATGTGCTCGCCGAGCTTTCCCTTCTTGCCGATGGTGTTCATCGCCTCGCGGAGCAGGTCGCCGTCGGTGAGCTTGTCGGCGTCCGCGCCGGGGTTGCGCGCGAGGTACGCCTGCTTGAACGCGGCGATCTCGTGTGCGGCGTCCTTCTTGAAGTCTGCGGTGAGAGGCTCGCCGGATTCGAGCTGCTTCGAGTCCACGAGCAGCGTGCGCTGGCGCGTTGTCCAGGCTCCGTCGACGACGTTTGTGAAGAGCCCAAGGTTTCCCGGGACCAGCTGCGGCGTGCCGTCGGTTTTTTCGAACCATCGGCCGGCGATCCAGTCGAACATCAGCTTCGAGACGACTGTGTTGGGACAGACGATGATCATCACCGGCGGCGGTTCGCCCAGGTCGGCCAACTCGGCCTCGAATGCTGCGTGACTCTGCTCGTAGCTGCGGTAGAGACTGCGCAGCGCGCCTTCAAGGACGATGGGCGGCGCCCAGCCGGCACCGCCGAAGTCCTCGTCGGCCCTTCGCCTTCTGGGGAGCGGCGGGTCGATCCTGTCCCACAGATCGCGATACGCGAGGCCCTTCTCGGGCGCGTCATCGTCGACGGGAATCCGCGGCACCTTTACGATCCCGGATTCGATCGCGTCCATCAATGAGAAGTCGCTGACGACCCAGGGGAAGATGAAGCCCTCGTTGTAGCCCGAGCCCTTGAGGTAGTACGGCGTGGCCGACAGGTCGTAGACCGTCTTGATGCCTACCGCGCGGTGAAGGTCAGAGATGCCACGGAACCACACCCGCGCCTCCCGGTTGCGGTCCTCGTCCTCCTTCTCGGCGTCCTCATCCGGGTGTTCGAGCAGCTTGTCCTGATAGCAGTGGTGCGCTTCGTCGTTGAGCACGACGACCTCGCCTTTGCCGCTGCCGAAGCGCTTGAGGATTCGCGCGGCGATCAGCTCCGGTGTCTCTCGGAATGCGTCGGCGATTTCGGGCTTGTTGCCGCGCAGCAATGCCCGAGTGGTCTTGGAGACGCCCTTGATCTCTTTGGCGTCTTTGGGGAGGTATGCGTGGTAGTTGACGATCTCGACCTGCGCTTGGAGCACGGCTTCCCACAGGTCGGGTGGAACAAGATCGCGCTCGTGGTAGTAGCTGTCCTCGCGCTCTGGGCGAAGCACGCCAAGTCGGTCTCTGATCGTGATCCCGGGGGCGACTACGAGGAACCGCTTGGCAAAGCGGGCGTCGCGCGGCGCGTAGACCTTGTTCACGGTCTGCCACGCGATCAACATCGCCATGACGACCGTCTTGCCGGCCCCAGTCGCCATCTTGAGCGCAACACGCGGGAGTCCGTCGTTGTGCAGCGCGTTCTCGGGCTCGAGGCGGCGTCGGTAGTCCGCGGTGCCATGGCGTCCGGCGACTTCCGTGAGGAAGATCGCCGTTTCGACGGCTTCTCTCTGGCAGAAGAGGACCGGGTCTTCGCGGATGGCCCAGTGGGTGAGGAGCTTGCGGGTGTACGGAGTGACGCCGTTCCAGTTGTTCGCGCGCCACTTCTCGACCTCTCGGCGGATGTCGTTGATCAGCGAGTTCAGCTCGCGTCGTTCGCCGGCGACGTCGAAGTCGAGTGCCAGGGTCTCGTTTGTGTCCTTGCGCCCCTTCTTGCTCACAGGGATGGGGATGAACGACTCACTTGGCCGACGTCCCGGCAAGACCGTCCCGGTTGGCCCGCGATCGCCGAGCTCGAAGTACGAGCTCGGTGGCTCGTACGGTGAGTTGAGGATCGGGTTGCTGAGGTCGTGCGTGGTCACGTCGTAGAGACCGTATCGCGGGCCGCGGATCCGCCGGCGGGCTCCGCGCCGAGAGCTGGTTGCTCGCCATCGACGCATCGGCGTGCTCGATCTACGGGGACGTGTCCGCTGGGAGGGCAACCTTGACGAGAGCCGTCGCGGACGCTCGTGATTGTCGTCGACACGAGCGTCTGGATTGACGTTCTGAATGACAAGGACTCACCGCAAGCGCTGCGTTGCATCGAGTTGATCGAGG
The DNA here is from genome assembly GCA_035474295.1 of Solirubrobacteraceae bacterium. Lineage (GTDB taxonomy): Bacteria > Actinomycetota > Thermoleophilia > Solirubrobacterales > Solirubrobacteraceae > Palsa-744. The sequence goes on along the minus strand of DATINL010000007.1, from coordinate 86,235 downwards.
GTGGCGAGCCGATCGCGCTCACCGACATCGTGTTCACCGAGATCCTCCAGGGCTTTCGCTCCGACAGAGAAGCGCGTCTCGTCGAAGCTCACCTGAGGGCATTTCCGGTGTTGCGTCTCGATGGTGTGGAGGACTTCGCTCTGGCAGCAGAGCTTTACCGTTGCGCCCGGCGCGCGGGTGTGACGATCCGCAAGACTCTGGACTGCCTGATTGCCGCGCCGTGTGTTCGCTCTGGTGCGCCCATCCTGCATGCCGATGCTGACTTCGACAGGCTCGCCGAGTGCACGCCCCTACGCCTCTATTCTTAGCGACAGCGACGCCGCCCCGCGAAACGCATCATGTGCAGTGCGCGCATGCGCTCCCAGGCGCAATGCAGGGCATGTTTGGAGAGTCGTCCCGTTAGCCCCGTTTTGGCTAGTTCGAGACCGTTGTTCGAAACTCGCTCTGGCTTGTCACAGATGCCTGTGAGTACCCTCCGCCGATGCCCGGGAGTAAGGATCTTCGTCGTGGCGCCGAGGAAAGCGCTCCGAGCCTCGCGTCAATGGCGCCCGAATCCAGCATGCAGGCCGCCGCGCTGCTTCGGGAAGTCAAGCCGCGTCTCACCAGCAATCGGGAGCGGGGTCGCGAGGAGATGGCTCGTCGCTTCGGGGAGCGCGCGGCGGCTCGCTCCCGCTCAACGCCCTCCTGACTGGCTCGACTCGGCGCGCGCCGTATCGCGCAGGTCGGCGAGTTCGCCGGCGCATCCTCACGGGTCCGGTCGTTCAGTCGATCGGACCCATATCCGTTTCGCCTCCTCGAGCAGTGGCGCCAGCGTAGGCCGCCCACTAGGGCTCGGATTGGTGTGGTCTGCGCGCAGCGATCTGATCTGGGAGAGCTGGGATGAGGCATGGGCGCAGTCGCGTCAGCTTGTCGCAAGCGGCCGCTACGCCTACGTGACGAACTACGTCAGCAGCACGCCGCAGGTCTTCGACGCCGGATCCGTCAGCGTGGCACGCTCTGCGCTCGTGTCGCACGCGAAGAAGTCGGATTGCTACCGTTGACGATGGCACGGTCGGCCTCTCAAGGACTCCGACGGCAACTCGCACGCGGTCGGCGCTAGCTCAGACCGAGCGGCTAGCTCAGACCGGCGTCTGGCGCAGCTGCCCGCGCTGCCACGGACGCCCTGGGGCCTTGGAGCAGCCACGCGCACCTGGGAATCCGACTGCCACCGATGAGTTTCGAGACTGCGCCCGGTCTCAACCGTACATACGCACCGCGACACAGGAGATGAATGCACCATGGAGCACACCACCGCAACGCGCGCACTACACGACAGAAGCCGCTGGATCGCGCTCTACGTGCTCTGTGTCGGGATGCTCATGATTGTGCTCGACGCCACCGTCGTCAACGTCGCGCTGCCCTCGATCCAGAACGACCTGCACTTCACGCAGTCGAGCCTCGCCTGGGTCGTCAACGCGTATCTGATCGCCTTCGGCGGCCTGCTGCTGCTCGCCGGGCGCCTCGGCGACCTGATCGGCCGCAAAAGCATCTTTCTGGTCGGCATCGGCGTCTTCACCACCGCTTCGCTGCTCTGCGGCCTGGCTCAGAGCCAGACGCTGCTCGTCGCCGCGCGCTTCATCCAGGGCATCGGCGGCGCAATGACCTCAGCCGTGATCCTCGGCATGATCGTCACGATGTTCCCCGAACCGCGTGAGCAAGCCAAGGCGATCGGCGTCTACGCGTTCGTCGCGTCTGCCGGCGGCTCGGTCGGACTGCTCGCCGGCGGCGTGCTCACGCAGTCGATCAACTGGCACTGGATCTTCTTCGTCAACCTCCCGATCGGCATCGCCACGGCCGTGATGGCCGTGCGCTTGCTCGACCGCGACAAAGGCCTCGGCATCGGCGCCGGCGCCGACATCCCTGGCGCCACGCTGATCACAAGCGCGCTGATGCTCGGCGTCTACACGATCGTCAAACCCGCCGCCGACGACGGCTGGGGCTCGAGCACCGCACTCGGCCTCGGCGCGGTCTCGCTTGCGCTGCTCGTCGCGTTCGTCCTGCGCGAAGCCCACGCTCGCACGCCGCTGATGCCGTTGCGCATCTTCCGCTCGCGCAACGTCTCCGGCGCCAACGCGATCCAAGCCCTGTCGGTCGCCGGGCTGTTCTCGATCTTCTTCATGGGCGCGCTCTACCTGCAGCGCGTGCTCCACTACGACGCCCTGGAAACCGGTCTCGCGTTCCTGCCCGTCACGATCGTCATGGGCGGACTATCCGTGCGCTTCAGCGAACCGCTGATCTCGCGCTTCGGCGCGCGCAACCTGCTGTTCCCGGGCCTCGGACTGATCCTCATCGGGCTGCTGATCTTCACGCAAACCCCCGTGCACGGCGTCTACGTCATCAACGTGCTGCCCGTGATGATCCTGCTCGGCGCCGGCGCCGGCACGTGCTTCCCCGCGCTGATGACCCTCGCCATGTCTGGCGCCACGCCAAGCGACGCCGGCCTCGCGTCGGGCCTCGTCAACACCATGGCCCAGGTCGGCGGCGCGCTGGGCCTGGCCGTGCTCGCCACGCTCTCCTCCTCGCGCACCAACCACCTGATCCACAGCGGCGAAACCACGCCCTCCGCGCTCACAAGCGGCTATCACCTGGCGTTCTATGTAGGCGCTGCCCTGGTCGTCGCTTCGATGGTCGTCGCTGCTGTCGTGGTGCAACCGGCGGAGCAGGCTCAGGCGCACACCGCACCCGAAACCGACCTCGTGGCTGACGCGGACGACACTGGCGCATCCGCGCCGGTCTACTCCGAAGTCGGGTAGCACCCGGAGCCCGCCGCGCTCGGGCTCCGGGTTGCGATAGCTGTGCTTGCATAGCTCGGATGTCATATCGCGAACAGTCATCGCCCCTGTGGCCCGAGTGCCGCTCGGCTGCAGTTATCACTGGCCGGGGCTGTTGCCCGTTCCGAGGTTGACCGGCCGATGAAACCGGGAGTTCACCCAGTCGCGGTCAATCCGGTAGATAAACCATAAGCAACAAATAGAAACACTCCCGTATGCCCAAGTATTGATAACTATCTTAAAATTTGTACTTTGGGTCTTGATAATTTGATCGCGGATAAGTTAGTATCGCTCCGCGGTCACCGGTGATAACCAGGCCGGACGCACGCGCCGATGGATAAGCCGGCTGCGGAAGATGTGTACTCAGGGCGGCGACCGCGTCTGGGCAAATAGGAACATTAAATGCGAACGCGGCAAGCCCCCAACGGGGCTGCGCGCTCGATGGTGGATTGGGAGGGAGACGTTGATGAGTACTCATGCTCACCGCGGCCCGACGGCCGGGGTCAATCATGTGGGCGTCATGGGCGCTCTCTCATCCCGCACGCGTGCTGTGCGCTCGCTCGCTCCCAGCCGCTTCGCTCACGGATCGCTGCTCATCGCTGCCATCTGTGTGCTCGCGCTCGCGCTCGGCGCATCCCCGGCCGCGGCCGACCTGATGCCGACAGCCGTGTTCGGCGGCTCGGTGGATCAGACCACCGGCGCCAACCTCTGTCTGTCGAGCTCGGGTGACTCGTGCGGCAGTGGCACCGCCGGCAGCGGTGAAGGCCAGTTCTCCAACCCCACCGGTGTGGCTGTCGACCGCTCCACCGGTGACATCTACGTCGCCGACACCGCCAACGCCAGGATCGAGAAGTTCGATGCCACCGGCCACTTCCTGATGACGTGGGGCTGGGGCGTCGCGGACGGCGCCACCGCGGCGCTGCAAACCTGCACGAGCTCCTGCCATGCGGGTATCGCAGGCGCGGGCGCCGGCCAGTTCTCCACACCTGTCGCGATCGCGGTCGACAACTCCACCAGCTCATCGGCCGGCGACGTGTACGTGGCCGACTCCTCCAATCGCGCTGTCGAGCAGTTCAGCTCTGGCGGCGCTTACATCTCGCAGCTGACAGGCACCCCGACCGGCACGGCCGGTGCGTCCGTCGGCTTCTCGGGCCCGATCGGCGTCGCCCTCGACCCCAGCGGAAACGTATGGCTCGCCGACAGCTCCAACTTCGTCAGCGAGTTTGACAACGCCGGCAACTACATCTCCCAGTACAACGACACCTACGGTCAGACGCAGGCGATCGCGGTCGACTCGCACGAGAACGTGTACCTGATCAGGGGCACCGGCGCCACCGAGATGTGGACACCGGCGAATCGCGCCGGCACCGGCAGTCAGGCAGTCGTCGACTCCGGCAACGCCACCAGCCTCGCGATCGATCCTGCCACCGACAACCTCTACATCGGTGAGATCAACTCGATCACCGAATACGCCAACGGCGCTCAGATCGCGAGCTTCGGCAGCTTCGGCTCGACTCCGGGTGTCGCCTACAACGCCGCCATCACCGTTCCCGGCGGCGGCGGCCCGGGAGCCCTGTACGTCATGGACTCAGTCAACCGCGATGGCCAGATCTACGCGCCCGCGCCGCTGGTCGCGCCCTCGGTCGACGCCGAATCCGCCGTCAGCGTCGGCGCCACGAGCGCCGTGATCAGGTCGCTGATCAACCCACACTTCTACGGCACCACGTACTTCGTCCAGTACGGCACCGACACCTCGTACCTATCCGGCAGCGTCCCGGCCCCGCCGGGCAACGCGCTCCCGCGCTCCAACGGCTCCGATCAGCCAGGCGTCACCTTCCTGGGCACGCTGAGGGCGAGCACCACGTATCACTATCGCGTCGTCGCGATCAACCAAGCCGGCCCCAGCTACGGCCCCGATCACACGCTCACCACCTACCCGACGCTCGGTCAGTTCGCGCTCGCCGACGGACGTCAGTACGAGCTCGTCTCCTCGCTGGACAAGTTCTACGGCGACATCCTCCCCGACGGATCCTCCTTCGGACCCTTCCTCGACCAGAGCTCGGTTGACGGCAACTCGGTCGACTATGAATCCTGGACATCCTTCGGCAACGCGCAATCCGCGCCGATCGTCAGCAACTACATCGCCGCGCGCACCCCCGTCGGCTGGACCACCCAAGCAGTCGCCCCGCCACGCGGCACCCAGGCCAGCATCACCGCCGACTACCAGGCGTTCTCCCCCGACCTGTCGATCGGGATCCTCCAGAGCACCGACCCGCCGCTCGCGCCCGGCGTGCCCGCGCACTTCGACGATCTCTACCTGCGCGACAACGCGCACAACACCTACACGGCGATGAACAAGGTCACCCCGCCGAACAGCCCCCCCGCGCTCGAACAGCAGGGCGGCTTCGCTGTCACCTTCGCCGGCGCCTCGACCGACTACAGCCACGTCGTCTACGAAGCGAATGACGCGCTCACGCCGAACGCCCCGTTCCCAGCCGCTGGCAACGGCAACGACGTGTACGAATGGATCAACGGCCAGCTGCAGCTCGTCAGCGTGCTGCCGAGCGGCCTGCCTTCCCAGAACGCCGTCGTTGGCAACGGCTTCGCGTCCAACTTCATCCACGCCGTCTCCAACGACGGCTCGAAGGTGTTCTTCACCGACATCGCCAGCACCAACCAGCTGTACGTGCGTGAGAACGGCGCCGTCACGTTCGACGTCTCCGCCTCGCAGAAAACCAACGGCAGCGGACCGGGCGGCACGGACCCCCACGGCGCCCAGCCCGCGTCGTTCATGGCCGCGAGCGCCGACGGCTCGAAGGTGTTCTTCACCAGCAGCTCCGAGCTCACCAACGACGCCAACACCGGCAGCAGCGACGGCGGCAACGACCTCTACCAGTACGACCTGCAGAGCGGCCAGCTCTCCGACCTCACCGTCGACAACAACCCCGCCGACGCCAACGGCGCGCAAGTACAGGGCGTGGTCGGCTCCAGCGACGACGGCTCCTACCTGTACTACGTCGCCGCCGGCACGCTCGCCGCCGGCGCCAGCACCAGCGTCTACAACCTGTACCTGCGTCATGCCGGCGCGTCGACCTTCATCGCCCCGCTTGTCAGCGGCGACAGCCCCGATTGGAGCGCGTCGCTGACGAACCGCAACTCCGAAGTCACCCCGGACGGGCGCCACGTCGCGCTGATGTCGAGCCTGCCGCTCACCGGCTACGTCAACGTCGACGCCAACACGAATCAGATCGACAGCGAAGTATTCGAATACAGCGCCGACACCAACCACCTCAGCTGCGCGTCGTGCAAGCCAACCAACGGCCAGCCGATCGGGCCGTCAAGCATCCCCACGTACATCACAGCCGTCCTGAACCCGCGCTACCTGTCCGACGACGGCAAGCGCCTGTTCTTCAACAGCAACGACTCGCTCGCGCCGGGCGACTTCAATCGCAAGCAGGACGTGTTCGAATACGGGAACGGCCAGATCCATCAGATCTCGACCGGCTCGAGCCCCTCGGACTCGTTCTTCGTCGACGCGAGCGCAAGCGGCAACGACGTGTTCTTCACCACCCGTCAGGTGCTCGCCCAGAACGACCTCGACACCAGCAGCGACATCTACGACGCGCGCGTCGGCGGCGGCTTCCCGCTCGTCATCCCGAAAACTCCATGCACCGGCGATGACTGCCGTCCGCTGCCACCGCAAGCACCCGTGTTCGGCCCGCCGATGAGCCTCACCTTCGTCGGCGGCGCCAACCTCCCCGATCCTCCTCCCGCCGCCACCACGCGCAAGGCGACTCCGAAGAAGAAAGCCAAGCCGAAGCCCAAGGCCAGGCGCGCCAAGCAGGCGAAGAAATCCAAAGCCCGCGGCACGAAGAAGCCCAAAGCCCACGGCAAGCACCCCAAGCAGAAGTCCAACGCCGCCAAGCGACCGAAGGCTGCCAAGGCGCACGCCAACACCAAGCACAGCACATCCAGCCGGGTGCAGCCCAGCGTGTCCAGCCAAGCGCACCGCTAAGGGGAGGGGGAGACCATGCACAAGCACATGAACATCAACCTGAAGACGAGCGCCCTGCGGCAGATCGTCAAGCGCAGCGGCAGCGGCAGCGGCAGTGGTCTTGGCCTCGGCGTCAAGCGCAGTGCCCTCGGGCTGATCGTCAGCTGCGTGCTGCTACTCACCCTCGCGCCGGCCGCGCTCGCTAACTTCGGCGTGTCGACCTTCGACGGCCTCATCTCAGACGCCAACGGCGACGCCGCCACCCAAGCCGGCTCGCACCCGTTCGAAGTCACCAGCGTGTTCTCGTTCAACCGCGTCACCGACTCCAACGGGCTCGTGATCCCCGATGGCGGCAACCCAAAGGACGCGGAGATCAGCCTGCCGCCGGGGATCATCGGCGACCCCAACACCACCCCGACGTGCACCAGCGAGCAGTTGATCCTCGCCACCTGCCCCGACAGCAACGCCGTCGGCACGGTCGACCTGACGATCAACTACTTCCTCAGCACCGCGCCGAGTGTGGTCACGCTGCCCGTATACAACATGGTGCCGCCACCGGGCAAGCCAGGCGAGTACGGGTTCATCTTCTTCGGCTTCCAGCCCACCTACATCTCCGCCAAGATCCGCACCGGCGAGGACTACGGGCTGACAGTCACCATGAAGAACCTCGCCCAAGGCCTGAACCTGCTCGCCGTGAAGCTCAACCTGTGGGGCGTTCCGGCCGACCCGAGCCACGACAGCGAGCGCGGCAACTGCGCCGGCACCACCGGCCAGTCGTGCCCGAGCACCGCGCCCGCGCGCCCGTTCATCACGCTCCCGACGAGCTGCCCGGGGCCGCTCCCCGCCACGCTGCGCGTCAACTCGTGGCAGAACCCGGACACCTTCCAGACGTACAGCTTCCTCAACCACAACCGCGCCGGCGTGCCCGTCGGCGCCGTCGGCTGCGACCAGCTCAACTTCAGCCCGAAGCTGACAGTGCTCGCGGACAACAACACCGCCGGCGCACCCAACGGCCTGTCGCTCGATCTCGGCGTGCCACAGAACGGCCTGCCGACGCAGCTGGCCGAAGCGCACCCGAAGCAAGCCGCGCTCGTGCTGCCGCCCGGCATGGGTCTGTCGCCGTCCGGGCTTGCCGGCCTGCAGGGCTGCCCGCAAGAGCAGTTCGGATACACAAACGCACAGCTGCCCAACTGCCCGGATGCGTCGAAAGTGGGGCTGATCCAGATCGACAGCCCGCTGTTCACCACTCCGATGACCGGCGCCGCGTATCTCGCGCAGCCGGGAGCCAATCCGTTCCACGCGCCACTGGTGTTGTACGGATACGCGATCGGCCCAACCGGCGTGCTCGAGAAGTTCGCCGGCCCGATCATCCCCAACCAAACCACCGGCCAGCTGACGATCGCGTTCGACAACCTCGTGCAGCTGCCGTTCTACGACTTCAAGATGAAGCTGTTCGGCGGTCCGCACGGATTGCTCGCCAACCCGCCGACATGTGGGCTCTACCCGGTGGTATCTCAGGTGACCGCCTGGTCAGGCGCCGTCGCAACGCCGTTCAGCGGCTTCCCCGTCAACGCCGGCTGCTCGAACCTGCACTCATTCGCACCGTCGTTCGCCGCCGGCACGACCAACAACCAGGCAGGCGCCTCCACGCCGTTCACCATGACCCTCTCGCGCACAGACCAGGACCAGAACCTGGGCGCACTCAGCGTGCAGACCCCTCCGGGTCTGCTCGGGCTACCCGGCCCGGTGCCGCTCTGCGCCGCTGACCGCGCCGCGCAGGGCACGTGTGACCCGTCGAGCCTCATCGGTCACGCCACGCTCGGCGCCGGGCCGGGACCAAGCCCGCTGTACTCGAGCGGGCAGGTGTTCCTCACGGGACCGTACAAGGGCGCCCCGTTCGGGCTGTCGATCGTAGTACCGCTGCAAACGAGCACGTTCAACCTCGGCGGCGTTGTCGTACGCGCAGCCGTCAGCGTCGACCCGCACACATCGGGGTTGACGATCGCCACCGACCCGCTGCCGCAGATGGTAAGCGGCGTGCCGCTGCAGCTGAAAACAGTGAATCTGACGCTCGATCGCACGAGCGTGATGCTGAACCCGACCAACTGCACCCCGCTGACGATCAGCGGTGTGGCGTTCGGCGCGCAAGGCGCCTCCGCGCCCGTATCCTCGCGCTTCCAGGCATCCAACTGTGCGCTGCTGCCGTTCAAGCCGACGCTCGCCGCCACGATCGGCGGAAGTCACAAGAACGGCGCCAGCCTGCGCACCGACGTGCTCAACGCCGCCGGCAGCGCCAACCTGCAAACGCTGAAGCTGGTGCTGCCCAAGCAGCTGTCACCGCGTGCCGCCACGCTCCACCACGCATGCCCGCAAGCGACGTTCGCCGCCAACCCGGCCGCGTGCCCGGCAGCGTCGGTCGTCGGCACGGGCACCACCAACACGCCGGTGCTGCCTGTGCCGATCAGCGGCCCCGCGTACCTCGTCGCGCACGGCTCCGGCACGCCGGACCTCGACGTCGTGCTGCAAGGCTACGGCGTCACGCTCGTGCTGAACGGGTCGATGTCGATCAAGCGAGCGATCACCACGGTCGCGTTCAACTCGATCCCCGACGTGCCGACGTCGAAGTTCGAGCTGAGCCTGGCCGCCGGCTCGCACTCGCTGCTCGCCATGAACACCAGCCTGTGCAACACCCTCGTGACGGTGCAAGCCGCGTTGAAAGGCCAGAACAACGCTCAGCTCAAAACCGCTCCCAAAGCGCACGTGCTCGGCTGCCCGAAAGCCAAGCAGAAGAGCAAAACGGTGAAGAAGCGCAAAGCCCCAGCGAAGAGCAGAGCCCCAGCGAAGAGCAAAGCCGCCGGCAGACACCGCGCGGCCAAGAGCGCCAACAAGCTGTAGCGCGCGCCCGCGCGGCGCGCCGCGACAGCCTCGACGAGGGTTAGGGAACGTCGAGGAGGGGGGAGATGCGGTAGCCGGTCCTGGGGCCGGCTACCGCATCAAATCAACCGCTGCTCGCGCAACCACGCCTCCGTCAGCGCCATGCCCTGCGCGAGCCCCACCTCGGGCTCGTACCCGAGCATCCCCCTCGCTTTGGCGATCGAATACGTGTGCGCCCGCGTCAGGTAGAGCATCGTCGAGCGATTAGCCTCGGACTCGCGCCCGCGCGCGCGGTCGAGCGGCCCGATCAGCGCCGCCAACCCAGCCGCCAGCGCTGTCGGCGCCACCGGCGGCCCGCGTCGTCCGAGCATCCGGTAGTAGCACCCGAAGAACTCCCCGCACGTCACGCCGACGCCGCTCGTAAGCGTGAACACCTGGCCGCTCCCCGCCTCCGCGCTCGCCGCGAGCAGTACCCCTGCGACGAGATCGTCCACGTACACTGGGCTCATCAGCCCGCGCCCCAGCGCAGGCAGCACCACACGCCGCTCCTTGATCGCCTGCAGCGGCAGCAATGTCCACGGGCGCGACCCCGGCCCGTACACATCACCCGGGCGGATCACCGTCGCCGCGAGCTCGCCGGCCGCGTGCGCCTGCAGCACCACCTGCTCTGACGCGATCTTCGTGTCAACGTATGGATTGCCATCCGGCCGCACCGGCCACGTCTCCGTCACGTCGCGCGGAAACCCGAGATCTGAGAACGCGCGAATCGACGACAGCAACACGAACCGCTGCGCGCCGCCGTCGCGCGCCGCCTCCACCGCGTGGCGCGTGCCGAGCACGTTCACACGCCACGACCGCTCCAGATCAGCAACGTTCGACACCACCGCTGCCGTGTGGATGAACAGCTCCGCTCCGGCTGCCGCCTGCTGCCAGTCGCCCGCAACCGTGGTGTCGCCCTGCACGACCCCTCGCTCCGGATCCGCGTGCAGGTCGACCCCGGCGACCTCCCAGCCCGCGTCGCGCAACCGCTCCGCCAACGCGCGCGCGATGAACCCGCTCGCGCCGGTGATGAAAGCTCGTCGCGTCGCGCTAGCCCTCGCCGGGCTCGGCCGCGCTCACGACGAACACGATCTGTCCGCGCGCGATCACGAGGAACGGATGCAGCTCCAGCGGGCCGCCTTCGCGCGGCTGCACCGTCACGTCGGTCAGCGTCAGGAACTCGCGCTCCGACGCGTTCAGCACATCCGACACGCGGCTGCGGTAACCGTCGCGCGCGAGCGTCATCAAGCCTTCGATCCGGTGGTCGGACGTCTCGACCCGCACACGCTCCTGGCGGTGATCCATGTTCGACGGCTCCTGCTCGGAAGACCGCCCCACGGCTTGTGGGAGAGCCTCCCCCGGAACAGCATCGGGCGCTGAATTCGCATCCATACCGAGCATTATCGCCTGACAGCGTAGGATCGGCTCAGCGTCGCTCGTCTGCCCGTCGGACCGGCCGCGACGATCCGCACTTTCGCAACCATCCCGGTGTGATGTCCGAGCGCTTTGCGCAAGCGCCGCAACGCGCTCGGTGCGATGCGCAAACGCACGTGCCCGGTGCGCGCTGCCGGCAGCGGTCGCGCCACAGCCACCAGCCCGAGCGTGCGCTTGGGGTTGCGCGTCGACACGCTCGCGCTCACCAGCACCTTGCAGCCGCGATCGCAGCTAACCGTCAGGCCGAGCCCGTGACGCGCGAGCACCCCGGCGCGCCGCGGCACCGCCACGTGCAGCTTCGGCGCCACGTTCAGCGCCGGCGGCCAACTGCCCGGCGGCGCGCACGTGCTCGGCGCGTGTGAGATCAGATCGAAGCGCTGGATGCGGTTGTTGTTGGTATCCGCCACGTACACGCTCCCGTCGCACCCCGCGGCCACCGCCGTCGGCTGGGAGAACATCCCGGGATTCGTCCCGCGAGCGCCCCACTTCGCCAGGAACCGCCCGCTCTCGTCGAACACTTGCACGCGGTTGTTCGCGCTATCCACCACGTACACATGCCGTTGCCCGTCGACCGCAACCCCGGTCGGCGAGCGGAAGCGCCCGTCGCGCCCGCCGCGTGAGCCCCACTGGCCGAGCACCCCGCCGCCGGGGGAAAACTTCTGGATGCGATCGTTGCCGCTATCCGCCACATACACGTTGCCCTGGGAGTCGATCGCCACCGCCGTCGGGCTGTCGAACTCGCCCGGCTCGGACCCCGGCACGCCGTCGCCGCTGCTCGCACCCCACTTCGCCAGCAGCGCCCCGTCGCTGCCGTACACCAGTACGCGATCGTTGCCCGTATCCGCCACGTATACCTTGCCCGACCCGCCGATCGCCACGGCGCTCGGGCTGTCGAGCTGCGCGCCGCCCGAGTCGCCGAACTCGTCGAGATACGTGCCGTCGCCCCACAGCCGCACGAACCGCTGGTTGCCGGTATCCGCCACGTACACGTACCCGAACGGGTCGATCGCGAGCCCCGACTGACCCACGAAGTTGATCGTCGTCGCGCCGCCGAAGCTCGCGCCGGCGATCGTCCACGAGCCGAGGTAAGCGCTGCTGCCGGGCGCGAACTGCTCGACGCGGTTGTTGGACGTATCCGACACCAGCAGCCTGCCCGCCGGGTCGACCACCAGCCCGCGCGGCGCCGTCAGGATCCCGCCCGCGCGCCCGGAGATGCCCCACGCGCGCAGCAGCACCCCGTTGGCGTCGAACACCTGGATGCGGTTGTTCGCCGTATCCGCCACATACACGGTTCCGCTCGGGTCGCTCGCGAGCGCGCGCGGGTACTGCAGCTGGCCGGGCCCCGACCCTGAGCTGCCCCACGCCCCGGCGAACGTCAGCGCCGGCGTCAGCTTGACGATGCGGTGGTTGTTGTTATCCGCCACGTATGCATTGCCCGCCGCGTCGAGCGCCACCCCGTAAGGGAACGCGAACTGCGTCGGCCCAGCGCCATTGGACCCGACTGCCGCCTGGAAGTTGCCGTCGAGATCGAACCGCTCGATGCGGTGGTTGTCGTCGTCAGCCACCAGCACCTCGCCGCCGTTGGCCGCGATCCCACGCGGATAGCGGAACTGCCCCGCGCCGGTCCCGGGCGTGCCCCACTGGATCGGATTCGACCCGTCGAGGTTGAACCGCTCGATGCGCTGGTTGCCGGTATCCGCCACGTACACGTACGGCCCGCCGATCGCGATCCCGCCGCCCGGCGGCTGCGACGGGGTGGTGGACGACCCGAATCGGAACTGCCCGACCCCGACGCCGGTGCTGCCCCAGCTGGTGATGAACGCCCCGTTCGCGTCGAACTTCTCCACCCGGTTGTGGCTGGAGTCGACCACGTACACATTGCCATCGCCATCGACGGTAAGCCCGCCGATCGGCCCGAACTGCCCAGCGCCGCCGCCAAAGGAGCCCCACTCGGTCTCGAGCTGCCCGAGCGCGTTGAACTTCTGCACCACGAAGCTGAGCTGATCCGCCACGTACACGTCCCCCTGTGGGCCGATCGCAACCGCTTCGGGAAATCGCAATACGCCTTCGGCGCGCGCACCGATCACGTAAGCGCCCGCATATGGACACTGGCCCGCGCCTGCACAGGAATCCGCTGCCGCGGGAGCGGGCGTCGCCACCATCGAAGCGCCGGCCGCGAGCGCTGCGGCTGCCAGCGCAACCGCAGCCGCGGCTTGTGCACGCACCCAGCTCAAGTCGAGCGACAACATCAGCCCTAACTCAGGCGTTCGAGCGACGGCATCGACTCAGCGTCAGCGTCAGGGGATCACGATCGTGAACGCATACCCGCTGGCCAGCGTCGATGTGCCCGGCGTGAACGTATCCACCTCGAACGTCGTCGACGGGCAGGAGTGCGTGCGTTGCGCGTTGAGCCCCACCACACCCGGCGCTCCCCCGGAGCTGTAGCTCACCTCAGGCGACACCGCCGCAGGCTCGCTCGCCGGGTTGATCGGCACCGCCGGAGTCACGCAGTACACGCCCGCGATCGGCTCGCTCACGCCCGTCACATTGGCTGTCTGCGACGGAATCAGGTTCGCCTGGGTGGGGGACGTGGATTGCACCACCGCGTACCCACGCGCCGTGCCCGCCGGGCCCGCGGGCCCGGTCGCGCCGGTTGCCCCCGTCGCTCCCTTGGCTCCAGTGGAACCCTTCGCCCCGGTCTTGCCCTTCGCCCCCGTCGCGCCCTTCGGGCCGGGAAACCCGGTGAACCCGCGCGGCCCACGCGCCCCGCGCAGCACGCATTTGCGCACCCGCTTGCCGTTCACGTGCGTCGTGAAGCAGTTCGAGCTGGCGCTCGCATGCGCCTTGGGCGCGGAGCTGCCGCTGGATTTGCCCGCTAGCGCGGGCACGGAAACCGTCATCGCGGCGACTACCGCGGGCGTGGCCAACAGACAGAGCTTGCGGCGATCCAGATGCATGTGTACGTGCCTTTCCTGGGTATGACTCGAGAAGCGCTCAAACCAGGAACACCGCGAATGCGCAGGTGTAGCGGTCTGACGCGCGCTCGCTTGGATATTTACCGGCGCGTTGTGAGCGGCGCGTGGGGGAGGCGGGGTCTAGGGCAGCCGCACAGGCAGCCCGGCGCGCGCCAGCGGCACGGGCACGCTCAGTCGCTCGTAGTCATCGGGCCGGTTGCGCTCTTCACGCACGATGTACAACGGCCGGTGCTTGACCTCGTCGTAGATTCGCCCCACGTACTCCCCGATCACCCCGAGCGCGATCAGCTGGATGCCGCCCAGCAACAGGATCGCGATCGTCAGCGACCCGAACCCGGGCAGGTACGAGCCCGCGATGCGCAACCCAAGCACCACCGGGATCGCGATGAACGCGAGACCTGCCGACAGCATGCCGACGTACGTCGCCAGCTGCAGCGGCAGATGCGAGAACGACGCGATCGCATCGAGCGAGAAGCGCAACATCTTGCGCAGCGTGTATTTCGTCTCTCCGGCGAACCGCGCGTCGCGCTCGTACGACACAGCGGTCTGGTTGAACCCAACCCACACCGTCATCCCGCGCAGGAACCGCGACCGCTCGGTCATCGCCAGCAGCGCGTCGAGCGCGCGCCGGTCGAGCAGCCGGAAATCGCCGGAATTCGGCTCGAGATCGACCTGCGCGAGCTTGTCGAACAGCTTGTAGAACCACGACGCCGTCGCCAGCTTGAACGCTGTCTCACCGTCGCGCTCGCGCCGCACTGCGTACACCACGTCCGCGCCCTGCGCCCACTCGCCGATCATCTCCGGAATCAGCTCCGGCGGATCCTGCAGGTCGGCGTCGATCATCGCCACCACGTCGCCCAGCGCGTGCTCCAGCCCCGCTGTCAGCGCCGCTTGATGGCCGAAGTTGCGCGACAAATGCACCACGCGCACGCGCGCATCCTCAGCCGCGATCAGGTCGAGCAATTCGGCCGTGCGATCAGAGCTGCCGTCGTTGACGATCACCAGCTCGAACTTGTACTCCGCAACCGCCGCCCGCGCCCGCTGCACGAACGCCTCTACGAGCTCCTCCTCGTTGTACACCGGCGCCACGACACTCAGCAACGTCGGGGCTCGCTGGGCCAGCGTTGGGGTTCCTTGGGCTGAAGCGGACGTCATCGGGCGGCAAGCTGATTAAGTAGCACGCGTGCGAAGACTAGGGCACAGCCCTTTATCCCGGATAAGCACGCCTCTGCTCGTGCAATTCGTGAAATTTGGAATCGTCGGCGTCTCGAACACGCTGCTCACTTTCCTCGTCTACACGCTGCTCGTGAAAGCGTTCGGCGTCTGGTACCTCGCCGCCTCCGGCATCGGCTTCGCCGTCGGCGCCGTCAACGGCTTCCTGCTGAACCGTCGCTGGACCTTCCGTGAGCACGCCGGCGACGCCCTCACCCCCGTGCGCTGGTTCGTCGTACAAGGCTGTGGCCTGCTCGCCAACCTCGGCCTGGTCTACGCCCTCGTCGACGGCTGGCGCGTCGACAAGCTCCTCGGCCAGGCGATCGCCACCGTCATCGTCGTCGTGCTCACGTTCTTCGCCAACCGCGCCTGGACGTTCCGCATGCACCCGCCCGCAGTGCTCGCCGAGCCCGACTGCTGAGCCTCGGCAAAAAAGTATGTACCGCGCGCGCGTACGCGTGCGCGCGCAGCACCATCAAAAATCGCACGCCGCTATCAGCGGAACACCGCGAGCAGCGACAACCCGGCCGGGATGCGCCCGCCGCGCCCGATCAGCCTCGCCTCGAGCTCCAGCGGCTGCTGCAGCGCCCAGTTCGCCGGCCCGGGTGGCACCCACAGGTCGAGACTCGACTCGGTCGCTCCCGCGTGCACTCGTGACAGCGCTCGCAACCCCATCGCCACCGGCAGCAACAGCGAGTTGAAATGCGTCGTGCGCTCGCACACCCACCCCGCGTCGCTCGCCGCCGCCAACAGCGTCCTGCGGTTGTACCGGCGGTGGTGGTGGTTGATCTCGTCATGTGCGCTCCACAACCACTGATACGCCGGCACCATGATCAGCAGCGCCCCACCCGGCACCACCACCCGGCGCAGCTCGCGCAGCGCCTTTCGATCGTCCTCGAGATGCTCGATCACATCGAGCGACGCCGCCAACTCGAAGCTGTCATCGGCGAACACCATCTCCAGCAGCGACCCCTGCACGACCTCACCGGCACCCCGCTCGCGCGCTAGCTCCACGCTCGTCTCGCTCAGCTCGATCCCCGTCACCGTGCCGAACCGCCCCAGCTCGACCATGTTGCGCCCACTCCCGCACCCCGCATCGAGGATCCGCGCCCCCGGCGCCACCCCGATTCGCCTCACCACCACATCGAGCACACTCCGCCGCCCGCGATACCACCAATGCCGATCCTCCGCGCGATGCGTCTGCAGCTCGTATTGCTCATCCATCGACCGGAAGTATCTCTACCCCGCCGGATCGCGGCGTACCGCCGGCTGGATCGCGCTTGTGCTGCCCGCCTTGATTAAAAACTTGGCATGCCATAAAATAAGTTCATGGATACGGGAGAACTGGCACGCTCCTCCGCCGTGGAGGATTACTGCAAAGCCATCTTCACGCTCGAATCGCGCAGCGACGAACCAGTTTCGACCAGCGCTTTGGCGCAGCGTCTCGGCATCACCCCCGGCTCGGTCTCCGCCATGTTGAAGAAACTCGGCGAGCTCGAGCTGATCACCCACGTGCCGTACCGCGGCGTACGACTCACCCCGCCCGGCCGCAAAGTCGCGCTGGAAGTGATTCGCCACCACCGGCTGCTCGAGCTGTTCCTCGCGCAAGCCCTCGAAATGCCGTGGGACCGCGTGCACGCCGAAGCCGAAGTGCTCGAACACGTGCTCTCCGACGAGCTCGAAGCGCTGATCGCCGCCAAGCTCGGCCACCCGACACTCGACCCCCACGGCGACCCGATCCCCAGCGCCGACCTCGAGCTGCGCGAAAGCGAAACCCACCGGCTCGACACGCTCCACGCCGGCGACCGCGGCGTGTTCATGCGCGTCTCGGACGCCGACCCCGAGATGCTGCGCTACCTCGCCTCCCTCGGCGTCGCCCCCGGCGACCACTTCGAAGTGCTCGAGCGCCAGCCATTCGGCGGCCCGCTGCTCGTCACCTTCGAAGGCCGCGAACACGCCATCGGCGGCCGCCTCGCGCGCGCCATGCGCATGGAACTCGCCGCTCACCCGGCGCGGGAAAGCGCCCGCGCATGACCGCCCCCCCGCCGGCCCCCACCGCCGCGCTTGACACCGGCGCCGGCACCGTTGTCGCCGACGCGCACCTCGGCCCGAGCGCGCTCGACACGCTGCTCGCCAAAGGCCGTCTGCGCGCCACGATCGCCATGCTCGGCCCCGCGTTCGTCGCGTCGATCGCATACGTCGACCCGGGCAACTTCGCCACCAATATCAGTGGTGGCGCGAAGTTCGGCTACATGCTGCTGTGGGTTGTGCTCGCCGCCAACCTGATGGCCATGCTGATCCAGTACCTCTCAGCCAAGCTCGGCATCGTCACCGACCACAGCCTGCCCGAAGTGTTTCGCGCCAACTACGCCAAACCGCTCTCGTGGGTGATGTGGGTGCAAGCGGAAATCATGGCTATGGCCACCGACATCGCCGAGTTCGTCGGCGCATCGCTCGGCCTGAACCTGCTGTTCGGCGTGCCGCTGCTCCCCGCCGGCCTGATGACCGGCGTGATCGCGTTCGCCATCCTCGCGCTGCGCGAACGCGGCTACCGCCGCTTCGAGCTCGTCATCTCCGCGCTGCTCGGCATCATCTTCCTAGGGTTCCTCTACGAAACGCTGAAGATCGGCCCTTCCGCGCACCAGTCGCTCAGCGCGCTCGTGCCGCACCTCGGCAACAGCGAATCCCTGTACATCGCCGTCGGCATCATCGGCGCCACCGTGATGCCCCACGTGATCTACCTGCACTCCGCCCTCACCAACGGCCGCATGCCCGTGCGCAACGACCGCGAACGCTCGCGCGTGCTGCGCTTCGAACGCATCGACGTGATCGTCGCGCTCAGCCTCGCCGGGCTGGTCAACATGGCGATGCTCGCCGTCGCCGCGAAGCTGTTCAGACACGCCGACGTCGGCACCCTCACGCAAGCCCACTCGCAGTTCGGCCACCTCGTCGGCGGCGGCGCCGCACTCGCGTTCTCCGTCGCCCTGCTCGCCTCCGGCGCATCCTCCGCCAGCGTTGGCACCTACGCCGGCCAAGTCGTCATGCAAGGCTTCATCGGCTTCAACATCCCCGTGTTCCTGCGCCGCCTGATCACGATGCTCCCCGCGATCGCCATTCTCGCGATCGGCCTCTCTCCGACCGGGGTGCTCGTGCTCAGCCAGGTCGTGCTCTCGTTCGGCATCCCACTCGCTTTGATCCCGCTCGTACTGCTCACCAGCCGCACCGACGTTATGGGCGTGCATGTCAACAAGCGCGCCACCACCGTCGTCGCGTTCGCACTCGCGCTGCTGATCACCGCGCTCAACGTCTTTTTGATCTACCAGCAGATCTTCGGCAGCTGAGCTGCGCGCCACTGTCGTTTCCGCGCCTGGCGCGCCTCAGGCGAGCCCCTCGGCCTCGTACTCACGCAGGTACCCCTCGAACAACCGCCGGTGGCCTTCCTCATCACGCAAGATCGCGATCACCATGTCGTTCGTCACCGGGTCAACCCCGTCGGTGAACTCGATGATCCCGTTGTAATGCTCGATCGCCCCGGTCTCCGCCTCGATCACGCCCTTGATCACGTGCACGATGTCCGTCTGCTGCGCCGGCGGCTGCAGGTATGTCTGCTCGGCTGAGAAACCCATGGACCCCGGCACCACGCCGTACAGCTCCTTGATGCGGTTGGCGAACTGCGTCGCATGCCCCAGCTCCTCCTGGATGTCCGCGCGCAGCGACTTCGTGATCTCCTGCGCGCGCACCCCATCGGGGTTGATCGAGTTGGCCACGTAGCTCATCACCGTCTCCATCTCCATCCAATAAGCCTTGCCGAGCAGCTTGAGGATCTCCTCACGCTTCTCCTTCTTGCTGTCGGCGAGGATTCCCTCTGAGCTGTTCTTGGTGGTCATGGTCGTCCTTTCGCTGAAGCGATCCGCAAGCCGAGCTACTCCAGCTGACTACCCCGAATGCGCAACCCCGAACATCGGAGCGCGCAAGTAAGATGACTTCCCGTCGCAGCCGAACGGGCTCGAGCATGCCGATCACGATCACGATCACGATCCAGCACTTCACAGACCTGGGCTGCCCGCTCGCCTCCGACGCGGTTGCGGTTGCGGTCGCGCATGACCGCTGCTGGGCTGCGGGCTGAGCTCGCACATGGGCCCGCTGCTCCCCGACGACAGCACGCTGTCCTCGCGGCTCGTTCGCCGTACGCGCGGCATCGTGATCGAGTCGCTCGCGCTGCTGCTCGTCACCGTGCTGTTCCCCGTGCTGCTGCTCGGCGCTGCCCTCGTTGACGCGATCCTGTGGGTGCGCCGGCGCAAGCCCTGGATGGGCGTGCGCCTGGTGGCGATGCTGTGGTGGTTCCTGTTCGGCGAGCTGCGCGGCATCACCGGGCTGCTGCTGATCAACCTGCTCAGCTTCGGCCGCGACACGAGCTGGCGGCGCCACGCCGTGTATCGCCTGCGCCAGCACTGGGCCGCCAGCCACCTCGGCGGCGTCAGGGTGCTGTTCGGCCTGCGCATGGAAATGGAAGGCCTCGAGCTTGCCGCCCCCGGGCCGGTGCTCGTGCTGATCCGCCACGCCAGCATCATCGACAACGCGCTACCCGACGCTGTGATCGGCCGCACCCATGGCATCGGCTTGCGGTTCGTGCTCAAACGCGAGCTGCGCATGCTCCCCACGATCGACATCGGCGGTCGCTGGGTGCCGACGAACTTCGTGCGCCGCGCATCGGACGACCCTGAGCGCGAGCTCGCCAACCTGCGCCTGCTCGCCGTCGAACTCGAGCCGGATGAAGGCGTGCTGATCTACCCCGAAGGCACGCGCTGCACCGCAGCCAAGCTCGCTCGCGCCAAAGCCGTGATCGCCGAGCGCCAACCCGAGATCGCGCCGCTCGCTGAGCGCCTCAACAACCTGCTCCCGCCGCGGCTCGGCGGCACGCTCGCGTTGCTCGAACAAGCCCGCGGCACGGACGTCGTCGTCTGCGGCCACGTCGGTCTCGACGGGTTCGAACGCGTCAGCGACATCTGGAGCGGCGGGCTGGTCGGCACCACCGTGCGCGTGCGCTTCTGGCGCCATGCTGCCGCAGACGTTCCCGCCGAGCGCGACGCGCTCGTGGCGTGGCTGTACGAGCGCTGGCAAGCGCTTGACGACTGGGTCGGTGAGCAGCTCGCGGCGACCGGCGCCGTCCGCCGGACGATCGCAGCCGATCAGAAGCTGCCCCCGGCGCCGGCCGCGGGAGCATCGCTGGGGGAGTAGCCGGTGGAGCTTGGCATCTACACGTTCGCCGAGCGCACACCGCACCCGGCCAGCGGTCACACCGTCAGTCCGCGCGAGCGCCTGCGCGACCTGATCGAGGAGATCGAGCTGGCCGACCAGGTCGGCCTCGACGTGTTCGGCGTCGGCGAGCACCATCGTCCCGAGTTCGTCGTCTCCGCACCGGCTGTCGTGCTGGCCGCGGCTGCAGCGCGCACCGAGCGGATCCGCCTCACGAGCGCTGTCAGCGTGCTGAGCTCCGACGACCCGGTGCGCGTGTTCCAGGACTTCGCCACGCTCGACCTGATCTCTGACGGGCGCGCGGAGATCATGGCTGGCCGCGGGTCGTTCATCGAGTCGTTCCCGCTGTTCGGCTACGACCTCGACGACTACGACGAGCTGTTCGCCGAGAAGCTCGAGCTGCTGCTGAAGTTGCGCGACAGCGAGCGCATCACCTGGAGCGGGCGCCACCGCCCCGCGATCTCGGACCTCGGCGTGTTTCCGCGCCCCGTGCAGCACCCGCTGCCGGTCTGGGTCGCCGTCGGCGGCACCCCGCGCTCGGTCGTGCGCGCCGGCGCGCTCGGACTGCCGCTCGCGCTTGCGATCATCGGCGGCGAGCCCGAGCGCTTCGCACCGCTCGCGCAGCTGCACCGCGAAGCTGCCAAGCAAGCCGGCCACGAGCCGCCCGCGCTCAGCATCAACTCGCACGGGTTCATCGCGGACGATTCGAAGCTCGCGGCTGATGAAGCGTTCGTCGCATACAAAACAGTGATGGACCAGCTCGGGCGTGAGCGCGGCTGGCCGCCGATGACGCGCGACTCGTTCGACGCGTCGCTGACGCTGCGCGGCGCGAACTTCGTCGGCAACCCACAGCAAGTCATCGAGAAGATCCTGTTTCAGCATGAGAGCTTCGGCCACCAACGGGTGCTGCTGCAGTTCAGCGTCGGCACGCTCCCGCACGCCAGCATCATGCGCTCGATCGAGCTGTACGGCACCGTCGTCGCGCCAGCCGTGCGCGCCGCGATCGGCTCAGGCTGACCGTCAGCTTCTATGGGGATCTGAGACGATCGCCAGGCTCAGCGCGCCGTGCGACGTGAAGATCATGTGCAGCGTGACTCGCGCCCCGGCATCCGAGTCCTGCCGGATCTCGCGCACCACCATCGCGCTGACCGGCTTTCCGGCGCGCAGCTCCGCGGCGACCGCTGCGCTGAGCTCAGCCGGCACGTAGCCGACCTGCACTTCGCCCGCCTGATCCCAGACGCCGACCGCGTCGGCGTCGTGCGGGTTGTCCGGCTCGGCTTGCAGCAGCAACTCCGAGCGTGGCTGAAACCGCGCATCCTGCAGCGCTGCTGGACGGTGCTTCGCGCCGGCGACCGCGCAGAACAGCACCCTGGGGTCGGACGTGGCGTGGTCCGCGAGCGCGAGGAACTCGCCGTCGTCGCCGATCGGCGCGTACCCGCCGGACCACCACGCCGAGCCGTCGTGCCCGTAGAACGTGTGGGTGTCCTTGAGCACGCGCACGGCGATCCCGTCAGCGGGCGTCTCTGGTGTCTCTGGTGACTCTGGTGTCATTACACGCATGGGCCGATGCGACGTCGATCGAATTTAGCGCGCCGGCATGCCGGTCAGCTCGGGCGGCCTTGCTCAGCGCGCGTGATCACCATCGAGTTTCAAACCCTGCTTGAGCGTGAGCACCCGGTCGCCCGCACCGACCACCAGCGCTTTCGGGATCAAGTGGCGTGTGACCCCTCTCATGATGGCGCGGTACGCCAGCTCTGAGCTGGACTCGTGCTGGGCGAACATCAAGATGTCTTCGCCCGCCAACACAGCTTTGACAGCGACATCCGGGTACCGCTGCACCCCGGGAACCTCAAGGTCGTCGGTGATCGTCACGCGATCACTCATCCCCGCCGCACCCAGCTCGCGGTGGAGGATCCTGCTCGACAGCGCCGCAGGTAAGCCACTCGGATCGAGGTTCGGATAGATCGCGTCGGAGATCATCACCAGCGGCGCTACCGCCGGACCGGTTTGAGCCATCGCGAGATACGGTGCGTATGACGCCCGAAGTCTTCCCGCGGACGCATCGATCGAGGTCAACGTGAAGTCGGTGTCGTTCGATCCAGCCGCCCCCAGGCCGGGGAAGTGCTTGGCGCTGGCCGCAACTCGCGCTTCAGCGAGCCCCGCCGCAAACCCGGCAGCCCCATCGATCACCGAGTGCTGATTGTGTCCAAACGCCCGATCCCCCAAGAAGTTGTCAGCCGTCGTAGGAATATCTGCAACGGGCGCAAAATCGAGATTGATGCCCAGCCGGCGAAGCTGCAAACCCGTCGCGCGGCCTTGACTCTCGGCAACCGCGAATGGGTTCGCCGATGCACCCATCTGCTGTGCCGACATCGTGGGCGGTGAGTTATACAACCGCTTCACCGACCCGCCTTCCTGGTCGATGCCGATCAGCAACGGCGGGTTTCCGCCCGTACGCGCTGCGCGCTGCAGCGCCGCAGTCAATCGCGCCACTTGGCGATCGCTGTTGATGTTCTCCCGGTAGAGGATCACGCTGCCGACCTGGCCGCTCCGCACCCGCGCCAGCAGCTGCCGGGAAGCCGTCAGCCCCGTCACATGCGTCATCAGCATCTGTCCCACCGCGCGGCTCACGCTGAGCCCGTCGCCTGTCGCAGTACTCGCGGCAGTGCTCGTCGACCCGGTGGCCGGCCCGTCACGTGAACCCCCGGTGGCGCTGGCAACCGCTGGAGTACCCGCTTGGCGTGCCTGAGTGGGCTTGGCCGCGCCCGCCGCGCCCTCGGTCTGCGTGGCGCGCACGAGATGAACGGGCCTATCCGACCCACACGCAGCTAATCCGACCGAAGCACACACGCAAGCCGTCGTAGCTCGTGCTCCCCACACCGCATGAGCGCGCCTGCGTCTCAGGCCGCTCAGCATGGAGTTGCTGAGATGCGCGCGTGACTGATGCGCCACTGGCCTTCGAGCTTGACAAGATCCCAACCGCCAGACCAGTTTTTGCACCCATGCGCATCCAGCGTCGTCATCTTCACGATCGTCGCGCCAGCGGAGCTCCCTGAATGCAGCGTCGGATCGACCGTCACGCTGACGCTGTAGATCCCATCCGTTTGGTGCTCAGAGATCCACCCCGACTCGCCGGTCTGCAAGCTGGGGGCCAGCAGCGCGTACGCCGCCGCGAATTGATGTTGTCTGATCAGGGAGAAGTGACGCTGGATGGTGCCGGCGACCGCACGGCGCTCGGCTGGCTCCTCCGGATGTGCGCGCGGAGTCTGAATGGCCGCGGCAGCCGCCGTCGGCAGTGACGGGCTGGAGCTGGAGCTGGGACTGGGGCTGGAAGCGGGCCGAGCGCGCGGCGATCGCCTGGGCCTGGGCCGCGCCAAGATGCTGGCGGCAGGCGTCGCATGCGCCGCGGCAGTCACAGGCGCCGCAAGCAGCCGCGCGTGGCCGCCGGGGTCTCCGGATATTGCGAAGTAAAGCCCGACGCCGATACCGATGACGGCCAGCACTGCCGCTATGACCCCACCAACCAGCCATCCCGTGCTGACGCGTTGTTGACTGGCGTCGTTTGACGGCAGTGAGTGGACCTGCTGCACCAGATAGCCGGACGGCGGCGGATATTGCGGCGGGGCTTGATAGCCGGGCGGGGGATAGCCGTATTGCGGCTGATGTCCCGGCTGCTGATCGGCTGTGAACCGAGGATCCGCGGAG
Organism: Solirubrobacteraceae bacterium; assembly: GCA_035474295.1. Taxonomy (GTDB): domain Bacteria; phylum Actinomycetota; class Thermoleophilia; order Solirubrobacterales; family Solirubrobacteraceae; genus Palsa-744. The sequence goes on along the minus strand of DATINL010000007.1, from coordinate 61,936 downwards.
AATGAAGTGCTGGCGTCGAGTGACGGATCCGTGGGGGGTGACGGATTCGACGGGGGTGGTGCGTCCGTGGTGGGTGGGGCGTCCCTGGCGGGCGGAGGCTGGCGCGCTCCCGTGCGCCGCGCTCCGCAGTGTCTGCAAAAACTCGCAGCTGTGCCGAGCTGTTCACCACAGCTTGCGCAGAAGCCCTGCTCCCCCCGCTCCCCGTTCATGACCTTACCTTCCAACCGCGTCTATCTTTCGGATAAACGGGATTCCCGCAAACTAGTAATGTTCGACTTCTCGGTACTCTAGCAATGCTGATACAGTCGTGCGCGGCAGGGGGGCCGAACGTCTCAGCAAACGGGGATATGACTGATCCAGGGGTGGTTATCCGCTGGACTTCGGGGGGTTTGAATGTATACACAGGAGCAGCCGCAACTTCAGCCGCCGCAGCCCCCGGGCGCGGCGCCGGCAACGACAACGGCTTACCCGGTTTATTACGGGCAGCCGATGCCTCCCGCTGCGGTGCCGCCGATTCCGCCGCGCGGCAAGTCGACAGGTTTTTGGGTAGGCGTCACCACTGCGATCGCAATCGGCGCCGTCGCCGCGCTGCTGGTGGGCTTCTTCATCGGCAGAGGCAGCCGGCTGTCGAACGACTCGGTACAGAGCAAGATCACCCAGCAGGCCCAGTCAGATCAAATCTCCGAGCAGCAAGCACTGGATGCGCAGCGGACGACGCTCAGCAGGAACCAGTCACGCGCAGTCGCAGCGGCTCGCAAGAGCTCTTACTCACAGGGACGTCAGGCCGGATTTACGGCTGGCCGGCAGGAAGGCTTCTCGCAAGGCCAGTCGCAGGGCTACACCCAAGGTCAGGCAAGCGGCACTGCCCAAGGTCAGGTGGAAGGGTTCAGCCAGGGTTTGAACCAAGGCGCATGTTTCGCCAACAATGTCTTCTGCAGCGGTGGGTAGACCAGTCCTGGTGAACGACAACCCAGCCACACTCGCCGCGCCAGGCGCGGGCTCAAATGGTCCCGCGTGGGAAGAAGGCGTCCTTGAAGCGCTCTATGAAGCGGCGTTCAGTCAGCCGGGAGCAGAGATCGTCGGGGTGCTCGTCGGACCGACGCTGCCCGCGGGCGTACGACCCCAGATCGCGGCGATGATCCCAGCCAGCACCACGCGGTTTCCACATCGCGCCGAGCTTGGTCACGAGGCCTGGGCGTACATCCACTCCACGATGGCGCGCTACTACTCGGGACTCGAGATCGTCGGCTGGTGGGTCAGCCGCCCGGGCACTGGCACAGAGCTCGACGACGCGGAGTTGGTGGCTGCGGCGGAGCTGTTTGCTCAGCCGAGCCAGTTTGGCTTCGTGTTCGACTCCCGTCAGCGCTTGGCTGCGCTCTATGGGTGGCACACCGGGCGCTACGTGCGGCTCCAGGAACAACCGGTGCCAAGGCGATTCACTCGTCCGCAGCAAACCGGCGGCTCCTTGTCTCCGGCGTTCGCCGCGCTGGGAATCGGCGTGGCGATGGGAGTTCTCGGGTGGCTCGCAACCGGGAAGCCCGGACTGTCAGTTGTCTGATGGAACCCAAATGACGATTGCAACCCTAGGCGAGGATCAATGAGCGAATCGAAGTACTGCTCTAACTGCGGCGTGGCCATCACCGACCCCAGCAGCTTCTGCAGCAGCTGTGGAGCGCGGGTCGCCGGAGAGTTGGCTCAGCAGCCTGCGACCCCGGCGCCTGGGAATGTGCCGCATCAGGGTTCGATGGCGCACGTGCCATCTGTCCACGGCGAACCGCGCCCGGCAGCTTCACCGCCGCCCGCGTCGGCGACGCCTGCATCCGGGCCGCCCGCGTCGCCCCCGCCCGGTGGGGCGCCGCCGGACGCGAGTTCGCCGAGTGACAAAGCACCACTGCGCTCACGCAGTTGGGTTCCTTCGGCTGCGATCGCCACCAGCGCGCTGCTCGTCACCGCGCTGGTGGTAATCCTGCTGCTCGCGCTAGGCGGGTCGGCGGGTAAGAACGTCAAGAGCGCCTCGGTCACGCGCACTCAGGCTCTGCAGTTGCTGGCAGCGAACGGCACCACCACCGTTTCGCGCGCCGCGCCGGGCCTGTACGCGGTCGTCAAAGCGGGTCATCTGAATGTGATCGTGCCCGCAGGTTGGCGTGCAACCGCGCAGACGGCATCGAGCGCGACGCGTGCCGAATTCGCCGACCCCAAGCAGTCGAGCTCGACCCTGACGATCGTCAGCGAAAAGGGCGCCGGCGGGAACGACCACCGGCGCGCGCTGGCCGCGCGGAAGTCGATCGTACGCAAAGGCTATGCCGAGAGCGCATTTGGGCGGGTCGTGTTCCCGGGCGGTCGTGAAGCATGGCGCCTGACGTACGCCAACGCCGGAACGACCCACTCGACGTACTTCTACTCCGCCTGTCACGGCGAGCAGGGGATGGTGGTCGACGCATCCGCTGCCAGCCCGGCGTTCGAGCACGAGCAGACGACCCTGGCAGCGGCCGCCGCGAGCGCTGAGCCGCTCTGCTGAGAATGCCGCACGCCGGTGGACAAGCTGCCGATCAGCAACGCGCCGCTGTTCGGACGCGCGTTTGCCTGAGCTGCGGCACCCAACCGGTCAGCGGCGGCTTTTGCCGTGGTTGTGGCGCAAAGCTGGCCCCGGCGGCCCACCCGGCGGCGCCAACCCCGCCGGTGCCAACCCCGCCGGTGCCGGCGGCGCCAACCCCGCCGGTCCCGTCAGTCCTGCCGGCGGCGGCGCTAAGCGCAGCGGGCTACGCACAGCCGCCGCAGACGCCCGCTCAGCCGCTCTTCCACCAGCCGCCGGGTCAGTCAGCCCAGCCGAGCCCCGCCGCGCACACACCACCTCCGTACCAGCCCCAGCAGAACGGGTATGGCGCGGCTGCGCCGAGCATGCCGTCACCGGCGCCCACCTGGGCGGCGCCTCAACCCCAGTGGGTTCCGGTACACGTACAAGAGCTGCCGAAGAAAGACCTGCCTGGGATCGCCGCTGGCCTGTCCGTGGCAGTGCTGCTCATGGTGCTCGCGATCGCCGCGGCGATCATCATCGCGGTCTCGAACGGCGACCAGAACCGTACAGGTGTCGTTTCTCAGCAGACCGTGACATCCCAGCAGACCGTAACCGTGCCAGCCGGCAGCACCGGTCAGCCAGCGACGCCTTAGGTACGAAGTGACTGCTCGTCGTGCTCATCTCGGCCGGCGCTCGCTTGCGAGCCTGGTCGTCTGCGGCGCGGTCGTCGGGTTTGCCGTGCCCACAGTTGCCAGCTCGCTCGTCGCACAGGTCAAGCACGATCCCTCGGTCCGGCTGGTGCCCTCGCTGCGGCTGTCCACCAGCGAGACGCAGCCGCCGCCGGTGGACACCGAAGCCACAGCTCCCGCCATCCAGGCGTACCGGCCGCGGCGAAAGCTGAAACGGCTGACAACCCGGCAGCTGGCCCACAGGTATCCGTCGCCCGGGATACCCGCCATACATGTGCACGTCAGAAGACGTGCACAGCCTGTCGTGCAAGCGCCGTCGACTCCCTCTGCGAGCTCGAACGCACCGGCGCCCAAGCCGAGCTCCTCCTCCAATCCGGCCCCGGCGCCCAAGCCAAGCTCGTCCGGCAAATCATCTCCGACGCCCAAGCCGGCGCCGAACGCGTCGACCACTGGTGGGACTCCGCCTTCTGACGATCGCAAATCCACTCCCCCCAAAACATGACGGCGGTCGGCTACTGCTATCGCTGCGGCACGCAGCTGAGCCAAACCGCACGTTTCTGTGGAAGCTGCGGGGCGCCGCGCGTGCTCGACCGACCCGCTTCGCAGACGACCCACACACCGCCCGCTGCGCTTGCCCCACCACCAGGCGGCGGGGTTGCGCCGCCGCCCGCTGGGTATGCAGTGCCGACGCCGCCTGCTGAGTATGCGCCGCCGCCGCCGCCGCCGCCGTCGTCGTCGTCGTCCGGGTCCGGGCCGCCGCCGGCCGGCACCCCCGAGTCAGACCAGCAGCGCCGCTGGTTGCCAATCGTCAGCGCAGTGATCGCGCTGCTGCTCGTGGTGGGCGCGACGGCTGCGGTGATCATCGCGACGAGCAACGGCGGATCAGTTCACCAGGCGACCGTGATAACTGCCGCCTCATCCGGGAGCGTCGCGGCCGGAATCAGCCGCTTGAGCTCAGGAGCGAGCGGAGCTGCAAGCGCCGCGTCGCGCTCCGCTGGCGGGAACGCCGGCCGTGAGCCGAGCGCAGCGCCCAGTCAGCCGCCGCTGAGCCGCTATCACTCGTCCCAGTTCTCCGCCGAGATCCCGGTCGGCTGGCATGTAGAGGAAAACGTTGCACAGAAATCCGGATACGTTGAGAGCAAGTGGCGAAACCCAGCTAGCCCGAACGACTCGGTGCTGATCGACGCGAGCCCCGCACGTCACCTTCCGCTGCGCGAAGACGCGCTGCCCGTACACGAAGCGCTGCGAAACGAAGCCGGCTATCGAGAGATCTTCTATGGTGCCGGCGATCTCAGCAGCGTCGGCTCATGGAAGTGGGTGTTCAGCATCTCCGGTGATCAGCGGGTCGACTACTTCTTTGAACGCTGTGACACTGGCTTCGGTGTGCTCGGCTCGACTTCGCCCGGTCGCTTCGGTCGCCTGCAGGCGACGTTTCGTGCGGTTGCGCAATCCGTGCGCGCCCCTTGTGGAGCGCCAGGCGTGGGTGCGAACACCGCCAGCAGCGGCGGGTGGCCCTCCGGGTTCGACGGTTACACCGTCGCGCTTGCCAGCGACACCGTCAGTGCCAACGCTGTGAACGCCGCCAGACGCGCGAGGTCCGCGGGTTTGAGCGACGTGGGGGTGCTGCAGTCGAGCGCTTACTCGAGCTTGACACCGGGATACTGGTTCGTGTTCAGCGGCGTGTATTCCAGCACGTCAGCGGCCCAGGATGACGTGCACGCGGCAGTTGCTGCCGGGTTCTCCGATGCGTACGTTAGGCGGGTAGCTCGGTAGCTGCACACATGACCACTCCACAGCAGCACATCGATTCGGGCATCGGCGCGCGCAGCACCGCGAGCGAAGTCTTGACCGGCATCGACCTGTCAGGCCAGCTCGCAATCGTCACAGGCGGGTACTCCGGGCTGGGATTGGAAACCGTGCGTGCGCTCAGCGCAGCCGGCGCTGACGTGATCGTGCCTGCTCGACGGCGTGCACACGCCGAGGAGATCCTCCAAGGTGTCGAACGGGTGGAGGTCGTCGACCTCGACCTCGGCGATCTGGAAAGCGTACGCGCTTGCGCCGCACGCCTGCTCGACTCACAACGCAGCATCGACATCCTCATCAACAACGCGGCGATCATGGCGTGTCCGGAAACGCGCGTCGGGCCCGGCTGGGAAGCGCAGTTCGCCACCAACCACCTGGGCCACTTCGCGCTGACGAACCTGATCTGGCCGGCGCTGGCAGCTGGCGGTGGGGCGCGCGTGGTTGCGCTGTCCTCCACCGGCCACAAGCTCTCGCCGATCCGCTTTGACGATCTGCAGTTCACCACTGGCTATGACAAGTGGCGCGCATACGGACAAGCCAAGACAGCGAACAGCTTGTTCGCCGTACAGCTCGACACGCTCGGCAGCGATACCGGGGTGCGCGCGTTTGCGGTCCATCCCGGCGGGATCTTCACCCCGCTGCAACGCCACCTCACACGCGAGGAGATGATCGCTTCGGGGTGGATCGACGAGCACGGCAACCCGCACGAGCGCTTCAAGACGCCTGAGCAGGGAGCGGCGACCTCGACGTGGGCCGCCACCGCTCCCGCGCTCGCCGGCATGGGCGGCGTGTACTGCGAAGACTGCGACATCGCCGCGCCCACGGCCGTCGGCTCTCCGAGCGCGCGCCTGCAAGGCGTCGACGCGCACGCGATCGACCCGGACGTAGCGGCGCGCCTGTGGCGCGTATCCGCGGAGTTGACCAGCGTGGACGCGTTCGGCTGATGGCTGTGCGCGCCGCCGCCTCGCGCGGTCTCACGGTCGCGGTGACCGGCCCGACTGGCGAGATCGGCCAGGCAGTCGTCAGCGCGCTCGAACGCTCGCGCGACGTGAAGCGCGTGATCGGCATGGCCCGGCGCGCATTCGACCCAGCGCAGTTCGGCTGGAAGAAAGTCACTTACCGGCGCGGCGACGTGCTTGACGCCAGCGCTGTCGCGGAGCTGGTGAAGCACGCCGACGTGGTTGTGCACCTCGCGTTCATCATCATGGGCGCCCAGCAGGAGACCTCGGCAGTCAACCTCGAAGGCTCGCGCAACGTGTTCGAAGCAGTTGCCGCGGCTGGGGTGAAGCGCCTGGTGTACACCTCCTCGGTGGCTGCGTACGGCTTCCACCGCGACAACCCCCAGCCGCTGACCGAGAGCGTGCCCGCGCGCGGCACCGCGGGTCACTACTACTCAGCCCAGAAAGCCGACGTCGAAGCGCTGCTGAGCGAAACGCTCGCAGCCAGCAGCACCGCGGCCTATGTGTTCCGTCCATGCATCGTCGGTGGGCGCGACGCGCCGCTGCTGATCGACAGCCTGCCTTACACCCAGCTATCCGAGCGGCTGCCGGGCGCCGTGCTGCGCCTGCTCGACGGCGTGCCGATCCTCAAGCCCGTGCTGCCCGACCCAGGCGTGCCGTTTCAGCTCGTGCACCATGACGACGTCGCGAGCGCGATCCGCGCCGCTGTGCTCGGGCGCGGCACGCCTGGCGTGTACAACCTCGCCGGCCCTGGTCAGCTCACCGTGGCCGAGCTAGCGCGGGAGCTCGGCTGGTACTCGATCCCAGTGCCCGAGCTCGCCGTCGGCGCGGTCGCCGAGATGGTCGGTCGGCTCGGCTTCCTACCCGCCCAGGCCCAGTGGGTGAGCGCGTTCCGCGAGCCGGTGATCATGGACGTGGCGAAAGCCCGACGCGAGCTGCGCTGGCGTCCGCAACACGATGCGCTGGAAACGCTGCGCGAGACGATCGCAGCCGCGCGGATGGATCGCTTCGTGCGCTGACTCGAGGAGCTTGGTCGAATCAGTCGGGCGCTGATGCGGTTATTGAAACAGCGAACATCCCACCCTATGCTCCGGGGGTATGACGATTCAGCGGATGGACAACGTGCTCATCGTTGTCGACGACCTTGAGGCTGCCAAAGCATTCTTCGCCGAACTCGGCATGGAGCTGGAAGGCGAGGCGCCGGTCGAGGGGCGTTGGGTGGACAGCGTCGTCGGGCTCAACGACGTCCGTGCCGACATCGCCATGATGCGCACCCCGGACGGCCACAGCCGGGTTGAGCTGACGAAGTTCCACACGCCACCGGCGGTCAAAGCCGAGCCGGAAAGCGCGCCGGCGAACACGCTGGGCATACGCCGCATCATGTTCGTTGTCGACGACATCGACGACGTCGTTGCCCGCCTGCGCAGCCACGGCGCCGAACTGGTCGGCGAGATCACGCAGTACGAGCACATCTACCGGCTGTGCTTCCTGCGTGGCCCTGAGGGCATCATCATCGGACTGTCCGAGCAGCTCAGCTGAAACCTCCATGGGTGCGGCCGACGGCAGCCGCTGCCTCGATTCGCTCCTGATCGGACTCTACGTCCTGACTGACTAGTTCTTCATCGACCGGCACGGTTATGCCGCCCGCGCCAGCACCGCCATTACTGGGGTTTCAAACTCGGCAGACGCAACCGCGTTCTGGACGTAGCCGCGGGTCCGGGGCCAAAACGACAGAAGCCCCGCGGTTGCGGGCCTTCCAAACGATGGGCGCGGCGGGTTTCGAACCTGCGACCTCTCGCGTGTGAAGCGAGCGCTCTCCCACTGAGCTACGCGCCCTGGACACATGAGTGTATTGGCTTCGTGCGTTGTGGCGGCGCCGTCCAAGTCCTCTCGACGCTGCTGCTGCCCGCCAGCTCAGCGAGCGTATCGTCAGGCCTGGATCGGTGTACTACGTGCGCTCTGCCGTGCCTGGCGGGGGTGAAGCTTCGTTCTCGCTGGCTTCTTGAACCCTCTGGTCGAGGCTCCGCAAGTACTCCTCGGTCGTAATCTCGCGCTCGACCAGGCGCCGAAACGTATTCGGCTCAGCAGGCGGCATCTGAATCTCCATTCGTTGCTCCCTTCAGTATTGCTGACCAGACGGCAGACTGATGTGCTCCGCGACGTCGATCACCGACGCGAGGAGTGTGATGTACGTGCGATCAACCGGCGAAAATGCGTCCTTGCTGGTGGCCAGGACGTTGAGCACGCCGTCGACCACGTTGGAGCCCCAGAGGGGCACCGACACCATGGACTGGTACTCGCGGCCTGACTCGGCCTTGGGGTGGCGCTTGAATCGCTCATCGTGGGCGAGGTCGTTGGACGATTGGACGCGACCAGTGTTGTACGCAACCCCAGCAAACGAGTCTTTGATTGGCAGGCAGAACTCCTGCCGGCTCTCAGGTCGGTGCCCACGAGCAGGCAGCAAACCGTGTTCATCGGACATCACGAAATCATCGCCGTCCACCCGCAGGATGGAGAAGCGCACGTCTCCTCTCGCTGCGTTCGCAGGGTCGCGCATGAGCAACTCATGGGCGGGCTCAAAAATGCCAATCTCGATCAAGTCGCGGATCGAGAGGCGGGGCAGTTTGCCCTCGAGCAATCTGCGCAGGAGCGCGAGTGCATCCCGTACGTGTTCCGCGTAAAGCTTGGATTGCAGGTTCTCGTATTCGGTGGTGCCACCGCCAGCGGCGGTCGCGAACAGGATTCCCATGAGCAGCGCGACCCCGAATGCAAGGACGGCAACCCAGAGCGGCACCTCGTGTTTGGTCAGCAGCGATAGGAGCGGGGGAGCGGCTACGGTGACCACTAGGGTCACGATGAGCGTGATCGTAACCTCACGTGGCAGCGTGCCAATGATCTGGTTCAGGCGCCGTAGCATTGGTCTCATAGACACCCAATGGGGGCATATGGACGTAATGCGACAGCACCCTCGCCGCTGCCAATTCGTGACTTCCGCGACTCGAGTACCGGGCTCCCTTCTCAACGCCCGATAGTCAAATGCGGGTGCGGCTCCAGCAAGGCGCCGTCCGGCCCGTACACATCCGCGACGCGCTCCACCTCGGCCGGTGTCAGCACCCCGCCGAACGCCGCGCTGCCGCCAAGCTCCGTAAACCCGCGCCGCAGGTTCTTGGCGATCGCCGCGAGGTTGAAATGCGCGTCGTACACCGACGAGATGTACAGCCACACGTTGGCCCGCAGGAAGCGCGCTGCCGCCGGGCGCTCGCTGTTGGTTCCCACGGCTGCCGCGTCGATCAGCTTCCACCCGCGCCTGGACAGCGCGTCGAACGACTCGTACAGCCCCGCGATCCCTGCCGCCGGGCCGGTCAGCTCCTTCGACTTTCCGAGGAACCGCGGTTTCGGGAGCGCGCTTGCCTTGGCGCTCGCAGCGGACACTCCCGCCAGCACTGGCTCGGGGATCGTCCTAGGTAAGCCGCTTGCCACCGACCCCCACACGACCCTGGACGCAGCCACCTCTGCGCGGATCGGCCGCTCCAGCTTCAGCAGCCCGTTGGCTACGTACGCGAGGTTGCCGCGCTGCAAGCGCAATGCGGCTGGCGTGGTGGTGGGGATCTTCGTGCTGCCTGACCCGCTGCCGCAGCCGCCCGCAAGCAGCCCCGCGCCAACCATGAGCACTAGCGCGCTCAGAGCGAGCAGTCGCGTGACGTGTGCCCCGCTGCGCCTACGCCGACAACAGATCGACGACGAACACGAGCGGCGCGTTCGGTGGGATCGCCGGCGGCGACCCTTGTGCTCCGTACCCGAGCGCCGCCGGAATGATTAGCTCGCGCCTGCCGCCCACCTTCATCCCCGCCACGCCCTGATCCCAGCCGGGGATCACCTGGCCCTGGCCGAGCACGAACGTGAATGGCTGATTGCGGTTCCACGACGCGTCGAACGCCTTGCCGCCGTGGTAGAGCACCCCAACGTAGTTCACCGACACCGACGCGCCGGACTTCGCCTCCGCGCCGCTCCCCTTGATGATGTCCTTCGTCACCAGCTTCGACGGCGCCTTACCCTTGGGCGGCTTGACCTTCGGCCGCTTGGAAAGCGGCCCGCTGGCAGGCGTCGTCCCCGGAGCGCTCGCAGCCGTGCTCGTCGACGCGCTCGAGTCAGTCGTCGATGTGCTCGAATCGGTTGGCGCAACCGTCGCCGACTCGTTACCGATCGTGATCGTGCTGCTCGGCTTGCTCGACCCGCACCCCGCGATCAGGAAGGCCGCGCACAGCATTAGCACGCAGACGCGAAGCGTTGGCAGGAACGTCTTGAGGGAGCTCATGCGCCGCAGCCTAACTTAACCCGCTGCTCCCGTGTGCGGTTGCGTACGGCCGCACACCCGCTAGGATCGGCCGCGGACCGTGCTAGGCGGGGATTTAGCGGCTCCCTGAACCCGCAATCCGCTCTAGCGGGGCTGAATTCCTCTCCGAGGGGTTCTGCTCCGGTCGCCCCGCTGTTCGAGGCGTCGATGGTTCGGGTCCCGCGCGGTGTCGGCTTGTGAACCAGGTCAGGTCCGGAAGGAAGCAGCCTTAAGCGATCCCCGGCAGGCGCAGCGGGAGTTCCCGATCCGGAGCCGAGCGCAGCGATCAGGCGCCCGGCGCGTGAATCTCGACGCGAGGTGCACGGTCCACTTCATGCTTGCCGTGCGTGACGAGTTCCACGCCCGGCGCCACCAGCACAATGCTCGTTTCAGCCCGCGCACCGCTCGAACACGCGCCACGAGCGGTTGGCGCTCGTCTCGGTGAACCCCGGCGGCACGCCCGCCGTAAGGCGCCGCGGATCGTGCGCGTCGAGCGTGTAATCGTCTCGCACTTCGCTGTTCGCCGGGTCTATGTACGTACCGCTCGATAGCTGTCTGACCTGGGCGCTCACGATCTCAGCCGGGCTCCTCCGCAGCCGCAGCGCGAGCAACGGGATCGGCCGGTGGTTCGGCACTCCCACCGCTCCGCACCGCACTCCCACCGCGTGGCTCTCCACCAGCTTTACCAGGTCGTTCTGGATCGACTGCTGGCGCCTGAGGTTGCCGAGCTCGCGATCCGCCGTGCGGTACTGAGCAGGGATGTACGCGCCCAGCGCCACCAGCACCACCGCGCTCGCCAGCATCCATCGTCGCCGCCGCGGATCCTCGCGCTCCAGACACACCCACCCGAACACCCCCGCGCCGCAGAACACGCACAGGATCGCCGCGATCAAGAACGCATACCGCGTGTTGATCGGCAACCCTGCCGCCCCCGACACCGCGAACACCAGCACCCCCAGCACCCCGGCCACCGCCCCCAGCCGGGCGCGTCGCGGCAGCCACAGCAGCGACAACCCCCCGCCGAGCGCCGCCCCCACCAGCACCGGCACACGCAGGATCTCCCCGACCCGTCGTGGGATGTCGATCGGCACCTTGCCGATCCCCGTCGGCCGCGCGAGCGTCTGCGCCGTATCGCGCGTGTTCGTCAGCGACCACAGCGCGTCGCCGCTCACCAGCAGATCGCTCAGCCCCCACGCCAGCGGCGCCGCCGCCGCGAGCACCCCGAGCCATGCGAGCCGCGCCGTGCCGCGCTGCGTCGTGCCGCGCTGTGGCGCGCTGGGCGGTGAGGCGTGCGCCGCGACGGGCGGTAACGCGTGCGCCGCTCCGGCCTCCCGTCGCGCGCCGGTCTCTGCTCCTGCGCTGGCACCCCATCTCGCACCGGCCGCCAGATACACCCAGTACAGCCCCGAAAACGCCCACGCCTCCGGACGCAGCAGCCCGGCACAAGCCAGCAGCCCCAACACGGGTGCTCCGGCGCGCGAGCGCCGGCTCTCTATCAACAGCGCCCCCAACACCAACGCGAGATACGGCACATCCACGTACGCCCGCACCCCGTACGACAGCACCGGCACGCGCGTCAGCAAGATCGCCGCCGCCAGCCCCCCCGCGAGCCGCCCGAACCACTGCTCTCCGAGCCGATACACCACCCACCCGCACGCCGACAGCGCCACGAACCCAACCCAGACGATCGCCGTCTCCGTCGCGCTTGGCCCGAGCGGCGAGAACACCAACCCGAACGCCTCCACCAACGGATGGGGGGTCGGCGCGAGCGCCACCCCGTACTGCGGCGTCTGCCCGCGCCCGAGCTGCTGCCCCCACACCAGCGCGTACAGCGTGTCGTAGTTGGCGAACCCCACCCCGCTGATCAGCCGCAGTCCGAGCGCCCCCAACGCGATCGCCAGCGGCGTCGTGACGCGCCCCGGCAGCTGCTTCAGCCGGGCCGGTGCGCGCTGCGGTGGGCTCATCATCACGCGCAGACGCTACCCCCTGGCCCGGCCCTGAGAGCGTTGCCGTAACCGTGGATACACTCAGCTTCAGGTGTCCACCACGCAACCGCAGCAGCAATCCCTGTACCGCCGCCACCGCCCGCGCAGCTTCGCTGACGTCGTCGGCCAGGAGCCGGTCGTCCGCACCCTGCGCAACGCCGTGGAACGCACCAGCGTGCACCACGCCTACCTGTTCGTCGGCTCCCGCGGCACCGGCAAAACGTCGATGGCCAAGATCCTCGCCGCCTGTCTGAACTGCGAACGCGGCCCGACCGTCGACCCGTGCGGACAATGCGACTCCTGTCGCACCATCGCCTCCGCCACCTCGCTCGACGTGATCGAGATGGACGCCGCCTCGAACAACTCCGTCGACGACATCCGCGAGCTGCGCGACAGCGTCGCCTACGCCCCCGTCAGCGGCCGCCAGAAGGTGTACATCCTCGACGAAGCCCACATGCTCTCCACCGCCGCCTGGAACGCATTCCTGAAAACCCTCGAGGAGCCGCCCCCGAACACTGTCTTCGTGCTTGCCACCACCGAAGCCCAGAAAGTCCCCGCCACCGTCGTCGACCGCTGCCACCGCTTCGACTTCCACCGCCCCACCGTCGAGCAGATCGCCAGCGTCCTGCGCCGCGTCGCCACCGCTGAATCGATCGACCTGCCGCCCGCCGCCGTCGCCGCCGTCGCCCGCTCCGCCACCGGCAGCTTCCGCGACGCCCTCGGCACGCTCGAGCAGCTCGTCACCTACTCCGGCGCCGAGATCGCCCTCGCCGACGTGCTCGCCGTGCTCGGCGTCGCCGACCGCCAGCTCGTCGAAGACGCCTTCGACGCCCTCCAGCAGAGCGACGCCCGCCGCGCCCTCCTGAGCATCAGCGCCTGCGTGGAATCCGGCCGCGACGCCGGCGCCTTCGTCGCCGACCTTGAAGCGCGCGCCCGCGAGCTGCTCGTAGTGCAAACCCTCGGCGAAATCCCCTCCGAGCTCGCCCTCACCCCGGAAGCCGACGCCCGTCTGCTCGACCAAGCCCAGCGCGTCGACCCCGTCGTCGTCGTCCGCACGCTCGAGCTGCTCGCCGCCGCCATGGAAGCCATCAAAGCCGGCGGCGACCAGCGCACCCAGCTCGAGCTCGCCCTCGTGAAAGCCGCCACCCCGGAAGTCGACAGCTCGACGCGCGCCTTACTCACCCGCATCGAACGACTGGAACACGCGCGCGCGACCGGCAGCGACAGTGGTGTTGCGCGGCCCGCGGCGCCTGTGGCAAACGTGCCGCCCACGGCGAGCACACCGCCCGCGCCGTCCCCACAAGCCGAGTCGCCCGTTTCGAGCGCACCCGTCGCTGAAGCCGAGCACGCCAGCAGCGCGTCGGCAAATGGTCATGGCTCTAATGGAGAGGCCCCCGCCGCAGTCATCACCGCTGAAGCCGACAGCATCGACTCCATACGCGCGCTGTGGCCTGCTGCCGTGGAGCTCGTGCGCGCCGAGAACGCGCTGCTCGGCGCCGTCATCGCCGACGCGCAGCCGGTTGCTCTGGTGGACGCCGAGCTCACCATCGCGTTCGACTCGAGCTCGGCTTTCTTGAAGAAGAAAGCCGAAGACCCCAACCATCGCGCTGTCGTCAGCGAAGCGCTGCTCGCTCTCACCGGCCGGCGCCTGCGCCTGGAGTACGAGCTGCGCGACGACATCGCCGCGCAGGTCGACGCTCAGCCCAAGCACACCGAAGACGAGTGGGTGGCACGCTTCATGACTGAGTTCGACGCCGAAGAGCTGCCCGGTGAGCCGGTTTCCGATCAGAAAGGCGAGTGAGCCCCCATGCCTCAGCCGAAGATGCCGAACATGCAGCAGATGCTTCAGCAGGTGCAGAAGATGCAGAAGGACATGGAAGTCGCTCAGGAGCAGCTCAAGCACGAAGTCGTGCAAGCAGCCGCCGGCGGCGGCATGGTCAGCGTTGAAGTCAGCGGCGACCTGCAGATCAAATCGGTGAAGATCGACCCCGCCGCGGTCGACCCCGACGACGTCGAGATGCTCTCCGACATGGTCCTCGCCGCCGTCAACGAAGGCCTGCGCTCCGCCCAGGAGCTTGCGGCAAGCAAGATCGGCGCCACCACCGGCGGCCTCGATCTCGGCGGCCTGGGTGGGCTCGGCCTGCCGGGGATGTAACCGTCGAGCACCCGCCTTCAGGAACAAACGCCGAGTCGTTCAGACAGCCACCTCTCATTTCTTTGAGCTCCTCCTTCGCACCTCCGGTCCAACGCCTCGTCACCGAGCTCTCGAAGCTGCCCGGTATCGGAAACCGCACCGCCCAGCGCCTCGCCTTTCACATCCTGCGCTCCTCCAACGAAGACGCCACCGCGCTGGCTGACGCGATCCGCGAAGTCAAGGAGCGGATCGTGCTGTGTGAAGTGTGCTTCAACCTCGCCGACGAGCCGCGCTGCCGCATCTGCCAGGACGAACGCCGCGACCACACTCTGCTATGCGTCGTGGAAGAGCCCAGCGACGTGATCCCGATGGAACGCACGCACGAGTTCCACGGCGTTTACCACGTGCTCGGCGGCGCGCTCTCCCCGATCGACGGCATCGACCCTGAGGATCTGAAGATCGACGAGCTGTACGCACGTATCCCCGGCGCCCGCGGTCACCCGCCTGTGCGCGAAGTCGTGCTCGCCACCAACCCCACCACCACCGGCGAAGCCACCTCGCTGCACATCGCCCGCGAGCTGCACGAACGCGCCCCGGAGCTCACCGTCACGCGCCTGGCGAGCGGTCTGCCGGTCGGCGCGGATCTCGAATACGCCGACGAGGTCACGCTCGGCAAGGCTCTCGCCGGGCGCCGCGCGCTGTAGGGCCGCAGCCCGCCGAGCGCGCGCCTATATCCTCGGCGAGTGTCCAATCTGGTGGTGATGAAGTTCGGCGGCACCTCCGTCGCCGACGCCGACCGACTCAAGCGCGCCGCGCGGCGGATCGTCGAGAAGCGCGACGCCGGTTACCGCGTCGTCGCTGTGCTCTCCGCGCGCGGCAAAACCACCGACGAGCTGATCGGCATGGCCGAGGAAGTCTCCGCCGCGCCCGACCCGCGCGAGCTCGACATGCTGCTCTCCACCGGCGAGCGCATCTCGTGCGCCCTGTGTGCGATGGCCATCAACGATCTCGGCCACCACGCGATCTCGCTAACCGGCTCGCAAGCAGGCATCGTCACCGACGAGTCGCACACCAAAGCGCGCATCCTCGACGTGCGCGCCGACCGCATCCAGGCCGCCCTTGACGAAGACAGCATCGTGCTCGTCGCCGGCTTCCAGGGTGTCTCCACCGCCAACGACGTAACCACGCTCGGACGCGGCGGGTCGGACACCACCGCGGTCGCTGTCGCCGCCGCGCTCGGCGCTGAGGAATGCGAGATCTACACGGACGTCGCCGGCGTGTTCAGCGCCGACCCGCGGATCGTCCCGGACGCGCGCAAGCTGCCCGTCGTGTCGTTCGAGGAGATGCTCGAGATGGCCGCCTCCGGCGCGGGCGTCCTGCAGCTGCGCTCGGTCGAGTACGCCCGCAACCACGGCGTGCGCATCCACTGCCGCTCATCCTTCGACGAATCTCCCGGTACGGTTGTGGTCGGAGAAGCCGAAACGATGGAACAACCCCTGATCACCGCCGTCACCCACTCGACCGCCGAAGCGCGGCTCACGCTCGTCGGTGTGCCCGACGAGCCGGGCGCCGCCGCCCGCATCTTCGGCGCCCTCGCCGACGCCAACGTCAACGTCGACATGATCGTCCAGAACGAGCCGAGCTCCGCCGGCGGACAGGCCGAGATCTCGTTCACCGTGCCGCGCGAAGACCTGCGCGTTGCGCGCGCCGCCCTCGGCCCGCTCGCCGGCTCCGTGTACCGCGACCTGGCCGCGCACGAAGCGATGGGCAAGGTTTCGATCGTCGGCGCCGGCATGCGCTCGCACCCAGGCGTCGCCGCCAAGGTCTTCCGCGTGCTCGGCGAGCAGAACATAAACATCGAGATGATCTCGACCTCACCGATCAAGATCTCGTGTGTGATCGACCGCGCCCAGGTCGAGCAGGCCGTCCGCATTCTGCACGGCGCATTCGAGCTGTCGGGCTCCGACACGATCGGCGCGGAAGAGCCTTTCAAGGCGCGCGGCACCGGCTGAATAGCAGCAGTTGGAACTCCGCTGCGTGCAGCGGAATTTCGAGCGACTCACGGAGCGTCTGTGCTGGCTGCGCAGACAACACAGCCGCGCTTGGACGACCGTCGGAGATTCTTTCCCAAGCCTTGCAAACCTATGCATAGGTGTGCGAACCTGCTCGCCGCGAGGCTTGATTACAAGATCTGACCATCGCTGATGGTTACGTGGGTATGGTTGACCCCACTGGCGTCGACGGAGCCGGTGCAGGGACGAGCAAGGAGGCGGGAGCGAACGCTATGAGCGGCGATGCTGGCAGCAAGATCGAGACCAGGGTTCCCGCGAGCCGCACGGCTGGCGGGCCCCGTAGTTTCAGGGGCATGGGCGCCGTTCGACGGCGCCCCGCGGTGCTGCAGATCACCGAAACGCGCGGGCCGCAGACGAGCATGCGCCGCGACGCCACATTCCGTCGCCTGCTGCTGGTCGCGGACGTCACCGCGATCGTCGGCGCGTTCGCCCTCACGACCCAGTTCTCCTCGAAATCGCTGCAGCTCACCTGGGTGAGCCTGCTCGGCATCCCGATCCTGCTGGTCGGCGCGAAGCTGTTCGGCCTCTACGACCGCGACGAGGCGCTGCTGCGTAAGACCACCCTCGACGAAGCCCCCAAGCTGTTCCACGTCGCCACGCTGAGCGCGCTCGCAGCGTGGCTCGCCGGTGGGCTGATCGTCGACAGCGCGCTCAGCCGCGGCCAGGTGCTGCTGCTGTGGCTCGCGCTCGCGATGCTCCTGATGTTCGCCCGCGCCACCGCCCGCGCCACCGCGTTGCGCATCGCCCCGGCCGAGCGCTGCCTGTTCATCGGCGACGAAGCCTCCGCGAAAACGATCCGCTCGAAGCTCACGGGTCACGGCGGCGTCAAGGCGAAGATGGTCGCCCACCTCGACCTCGACAAAGCCGCCCCTTGGTCGACCGACACCTTCTCCGCGCCGCGCCTGTCAGAGATCCGCGACCTCGCGCAGAAGCTCGACGTACACCGCGCGATCGTCGCCCCGCGCAGCGCCGACGCCGGCGAGATGCTCGACCTGGTACGCACCCTGAAAGCGATCGGCGTGCGCGTCAGCGTGCTGCCGCGCCTGCTCGAAGTCGTGGGCTCGTCGGTCGAGTTCGACGATCTTCATGGCGTCACCCTGATGGGCGTGCGCCGCTTCGACCTGACGCGCTCCTCTGCCATGCTCAAGCGCGCGTTCGACCTGGTCGGCGCGTCGCTGGGCCTGCTCGCGCTCTCGCCGCTGCTGCTCGCGATCGCCGTGGCGATCAAGCTCGACACGCGCGGCCCCGTGTTCTTCCGCCAGCTGCGCGTCGGGCGCCACAGCAAGCGCTTCCACGTGTTCAAGTTCCGCACGATGATTCCTGAAGCCGAGGCGATGAAGGACTCGCTGCTGCATCGCAACGAAGCGCAGGAAGGCCTGTTCAAGATCGCCGACGACCCGCGCGTCACGCGGGTCGGGCGCTTTCTGCGCAAGAGCGCCCTGGACGAGCTGCCACAGCTGTTCAACATCATCCGCGGCGAGATGAGCCTCGTCGGCCCGCGCCCGCTGGTGCTCGAGGAGGATCAGCGCGTCGAAGGCTGGCATCGCCGCCGCTTGGAGCTGATGCCAGGGATGACCGGCCACTGGCAGATCCTCGGCCCGTCACGCGTCTCTTTAAGGGAGATGGTGGCGATCGACTATCTGTACGTCGCCAACTGGTCGCTCTGGAAGGACATCAAGATCCTGCTGCGCACCGTGCCGCACGTGTTCGCGCGGCGCGGTCTCTGAGTCACGGCTCGCGGACGACGGGTGCCCTCGCGGACGACGGGTGCCGCACGGACGCCAGGTGCCGCGCGCGAACGCGCGTCTGGCGGGGGGGTGCGGGTTGCTGCTGAGTCAGCGCACGCCGAGGGCGCGCAGCCTGGTGTCGTACAGCGCGAGCGGCGGCGGGTCATCGTCCCATACGACGAGTCCTTCGCCGATCGTGCGGCTCGGAGTCTGATCGGTCGCCGGGATCATGCGATCGCCGCGGGCGGCCATACGGCAGACCGCCACGATCAACGTGGTGATCGCCAGCCAGGCGGCGATGAGTGTGATGAGCAGCATGCGTTCGCGTAATCGAGCTGGGAAGGTTCTAACCTCAGCTTCGGACGGGATCGCTTCGCGTCTTATGGGAGAAGCGCCCGGATCGAACGAACGTCCACTCAGCGTGGGGCCTGCGCTGGCCCAGACTCGGGCTCAGTGCACTGGCCCAGACTCGGGCTCAGGCGCGCGCGGTGTCGCGGCGGTCCAGCGACTGCTGCAGCTGCTCGAGCACGCGCACCACGCGCAGGCCGCTGCGCCCGTCTGAGCGCGGCGTGGCGCCGGTGCGCACGCACTCGATGAAGTGCTCGCATTCGACGCGCAGCGGCTCGACGTTGGGTATGCGCGGCGACCACACGTCGCCGGAGCGCGCGATGTACTCACCCCACGAGCGCACGTCTTCGTCGAAGCCCTTGTCGTACACGGTCAGCTTGCGCTCGATCACCATGTCGTCGAACGTCGCCATGCGCTGCGACCCGACGACCGTGAGCCGGCGCTCCTTGTGCGGATCCAGCCACGACAGGTGCAGGTGCGCGACGACACCCGACGGGAATCGCAGGTAGCAGAACACCACGTCCTCGACGCCGTCGCGCACGTAGGACTCGCCGTGCGCGATGCACTCGTGCGGCTCTTCGTCGATCAGGTACAGCGCAACTGACACGTCGTGTGCGCCGAGGCTCCAGAGCGCGTTCTCGTCAGCGCGCAGCTTGCCGAGGTTCTGGCGGTTGCCGTAGAGGTAGTACAGCGACCCGAGCTCGCCGGCGTCCGCGAGCTCCTTGAGTTTGTGTACGGCCGGGTGGTACTCGAGCAGGTGGCCCACCATCAGGATCTTGTCTGCTTGCTGCGCGGCTTCCACGGCGCGCTCGGCAGCCGCTGCGGTGAGCGCGAGCGGCTTCTCCACAAAGCAGTGCTTGCCGGCTTGGGCCACCTGCACGGCCAGCTCGCCGTGGGTCGGCACGGGTGTGGCGAGCACGACGGCGTCGAGCGCGGGGTCGTTGAGCAGCTCGTCGAGGTCGGCGCTGGCGCGTGCGTCGGGGAACGCTGGGCGCAGCTTCTCGCGGGCCGGCTCGGATGCGTCACACAGCCAGGCGAGCTCGCAGCCGGGGATCGACGCGAAGTTGCGCGCGAGGTTCGGCCCCCAGTAGCCGAGGCCCGCGACGCCGACGCGGATGGGGCGCGGCGGTTCGCTCACGACGGGACTCCGTTCAGTGCGAGCTGCGATGGTGCGGGGCGTTGCCGTTCGTTCATGCGCGACTCCTCTTCATGGTGCGACGTTTGCCGGGTCGAGCGTGCCGATCGCGGCAACGCAGCGCTCGGCTGCGTGACCGTCGCCGTACAGCTGCGGATGCAGCGTCGGCCGGGGGCGGTTCAGCGCGGCGAGCGTCTGCTCGGCGTCGAGATCGACGAGCGTGTTCCACCCGGTGTCGACGGTTTCCACCCACTCGGTGGTCGATCGCAGCGTGACGCATCGCACTCCCGCAAGGTACGCCTCCTTCTGGACGCCGCCCGAGTCGGTGACCACCGCCCGGGCGTGGGTGAGCAGCGCGCTGAACTCGACATACCCGAGCGGCTGGGTGACGCGGATTCCTCGGATCGCGAGCACGCGATCCAGTAGCTCGGCCTGTTGCAGACGGGCGCGTGTGCGCGGATGCAGCGCCAGCAGGAGCGCGTGCGGCAGCGACTCCAGCACGCCCACGAGCGCGCGCAGGCGCTCGGGCGGGTCGACGTTGCCGGCGCGGTGGGCGGTGACGAGCAGATACCCGCCGGAGCTCAGGCCATGGGTCTCGAGCACGGTCGTGTCGGCGCGCGCGGCGGGCGCGCGCCGCTGGGCGACGTCGACCATCACGTCGCCGACGACTTCGATCCGTCCGGCGATCGACTCGGCGCGCAGGTTGGCGGCGGATACATCCGAGGCGCACAACAGCAGCTCACTCAGGTGGTCGGTGAGCACGCGGTTCTGCTCCTCGGGCATGGCGCGGTCGAACGACCGCATCCCGGCTTCCACATGCACGACCGAGATCCCGGCCTGGCGTGCTGCGAGCGCGCCGGCGAGCGTCGAGTTGGTGTCGCCGTATACGAGCACCGCATCGGGGTGCTGCTCGCTCAGCAGCGGCTCGAGCGCGGCCAGCATGCGCGCCGTCTGGGAGGTGTTCGATCCGCCGCCGATGTTCAGCTGGCGATCGGGCGCTGGCAGGCCGAGCTCGGCAAAGAACACGCGCGAGAGCGAGTCGTCGTAGTGCTGGCCGGTGTGTACGAGGATCTCCTCGTGGCGCTCGCGCAGCAGCCCGGACACGGCGGCCGCCTTGATGAACTGGGGCCGGTTGCCCACGACGGTGAGGATCCGCACCGGGGGAGCCTAGTCAGTCTGGGCGTGGGCCGCACATGACACCGGAATGGGCCCACGCGTTCATGTCGGATGACCCACGCGTTCATGTCGGATGAAGGATCAGACGAAGAGAGACCTAAAGGAGCAGGGGAGGAGCCCTCTCTTTTTTTGAAAGTAAAGAATAAAGAAGATTAGGAAGAAGGAAGACATCTTAAAAACGAGATACACCACAGCGTGTGTAGCTGCTGTTGTGTGCGTTGCATCTGTCACATGCGCGGCGCCGTCGGCCCTCGCGGCGGGGCAGGATTCTTCGCATCCGGCGGCGGGGCCGCACCCAGCGCGCGGCTCGGGAGCGCTGCGGGCGTCCTCGGCGAGAAGGCCGCACCCATCGCGCGCCACGATTTTGAGCGTGCAGTCGCTGTTCCGCGAGCTGGGCTACCCGCTCGGCTCCGATCGCGCCGGCGTGCTCGGCGTGCGCACACGCGGCGCTGTGTCGTACTTCCAGCGTAAATACGCGCTGCCGGTGAGCGGCTACCCGAATCGCGCGACGGTCGCCAAGATGCGCGCCGTGGCCGGCGTAGTGACTGCCGCGCCGCGGCCCGCGGCCCGCGTGCGGGCGCCGCGCGACCGGGTCAGCCGCGTGCTGGGCGGCGTGCCGGTAACCACCGTCGCGATCGCGCTCGCGGCCCTGCTCGCGCTGCTCGCGCTTACAGCGTTGTGGAGATCCCGCGCTGGGCACCCAACGGAAGCGCCTGATCCTCAGACAGGCGCAGAGCACCATCAGTAGCCGGCGCCTCGTGGAGCGCCATCGACGCGCTGACGCTCGTGGAGCCGACGATCGTCGATGCCGGGCGCCTGGCTGACGGGAGCAGCGACTGTGCTGGGAGCATTGGTTGTGTTGGGAGCATTGATTGTGCTGCTGGGAGCAGCGCCTGAGGTGCGACTCCAGCATGCGCACCCGCGAGTTGCGCACCCGCGACGTGCGCACCGGCGAGTTGCGCACCGGCTGGTTGCGCACCGGCGAGTTGCGCACCGGCGACGTGCGCACCGGCGAGTTGCGCCCCGGCTGTGGTGCGGCCCAGCGACCTGAGCCGGCCGAACAGCGGCACGCCGTGCCAGCTGAGACGTACGAACCCGGCCAGCAGCAACCCGTACAGCACCGCCCAGTACGCCGAGCCGATATCGAAGCTGTTCAGCAGTCCGTGATGCGCGAGCGACCACGCCATCGACCCGCCGAGCGCGCTCAGCAGCACGATCTGCGGCGCCGCCTGGCGCCAGTGCCACGCGTGCTCGTTCTGCTTGCGCGTCACCACGTACCGCGGCTTGCCGTCACGCCCGCCCGTGATCGCGAGGATGCAAGCGCGTGCGTACACGAAGCTGAGCCCGGCCCACACCAGACGCGCGCGCCACAGCTGCTCGAACGACATCGGCCGGTGTACCAGCACCAGGAACAGCTCGAGCATCGCCGCGAACGGCCAGAAATGCAGGATGAAGTCGTTGGTGTTCGTCACCACCGGGTACCAGTGGAACAGGAACCCGAGGATCGGCGAGCACAGGAACACGAGGGTCGCCGGGCCCTGCAGGTAGAACAGCGCAAGCTCGTAGAACTGCAGCCGCTGGCGGAAGCTCAAGCCGTCCTTGCTCACCCACAGGTTCAGCCGCACCGTGTCCAGCGCCCACGTGCCGCGCTGCTTGATGAAGTTCGGCAGATCCTCCGGCGAGTGCTGCGCGTGCGCGCCCTCGATCGGCAGGTAGCAGCTCTCCCAGCCCAGCCGCAGCGCCTCCAGACCCGACTGCAGATCCTCGACCAGGTTCCACGTCGGGAAATCCCCGATCTCCTTCAGCGCTTCGCGGCGCCACACCACGCCCGACCCGCACGGGAACACCGCGTTGGCCGCGTACCTGGAGAGCATCGCGCAGCGGAAGAAATGCGGCTGGTGGTTGTCGAACGGGTCACCCGGCGCCACGTCACCCGTCTTGATCGTCTGCACGAACGCGATCCGCTCGTGCGCCAGCAGCTGGCCGACCGTCTCGCGCAGGAAGCGCGGGTCGCCCACGAGATCGTCCGCGTCGCGCGTCTCGACGAAATCGATGCTCGCCGGCACCATCGCCAGCGCCGAGTTGAGGTTGCCCGCCTTCGCGTCGCCGTTGCGCCGCGGGTCGCCCACCCGCGGAGGGCGGTGATAGCGCAGCGTCGCGGCGGAATACTCGAGCGCGAGCGTGTTAACCAGCTCCTGCACGTTGTCGTCGTGGCCGTCGTCGCTAACCACCACCCGCAGTTGCTGCAGCGGCCAGTCCTGGTCGAGCACCGAGCGCACCGTGCGCTCCAGCAGCACCAGCGGCTCGCCGAGCGTCGGGATCACCACGGCCACGCGCGGCTCCTCGCCGAGCGGCACGAGCGCGCGGATCGGCTCCGCGCGCTGCCAACGGTTGACCACCGACACCAACATCGCGCTCGCCACCACCAGCGAAGCGAGCAGGAACGGAATCGACAGCCACGGCTTCGACAGGTCAGCGTGGGCGATCAGCCACGGCAGGAACCACGCGGTCGCGGCGAGCAGCGCCACGCCGACAGCCTGCGTGCGCCGGTCCTGATGGATGGTCTTGCTCATGGTCGGTTCACCTTCCTTGTCGATCATGCTCGTGCGCTTCCATGCGGGGGTTTGGCCGGCTCGTTCCGCCAGATCTCGATCGGCGCGCGGTATGTGACGAAATGCAGGTTGCCGCCGAGCCCCGTGATCGTGGTGCTCGAGCTGTACGTCTTGTGGAACGTGCCGCAGCGCAACATCGCGCTGCGCACCGCCGCAGGCCACTGCTCGCCGCCCGGCACATCCACGAACCACTGGAACGCGCACACGTTGGCCGGGTGGCCGAGATGCTGGATGCGATACACGTCGTACAGGTCATACGGCGTGTTGACGCGCCCGCGGTCGTACAGGTACGCGGCTTCCACCCACGCGGAGTTCACCAGCAGCTTGTCGCCTGGGCGCACGCTCTGGCTGAGCACGTTCGCCGACGGCCGCAGGTCAGGCCAGCTCTCGTCGATACGCACCACCTGCACGAGCGCGAACGCCGCCAGCCCGGCCAGCAGCGGGATCGCCAGCAGCATGCGCCAGCGGCGCAGCGCGTGGCACAGCGTCACGCCGATCAGCGGCAGCACGAACAGCAGCCCGAACACCACATGCTTCTGGTCGCCCGACGGATTGCCCGTGACGAGGTGGTACAGCGGCGCCATCGGCACGCCGCTGAGCAGCGCCAGCGCGAGCCGGCGGCGGTCGCGCAGCAGGATCACCCCCGTCACGCCGAGCAGCAGCGGCACCGCCGTGAGGTACACCTGCGAGTACAGCAGCTGGCTCTTGGTGACGCCGAAGCTCGGGTTGTTCTGTGTGCGGAAGCTCTCGAACGCCGTCAGCTGGGTGCGCGCGGAGAGGAAGTAGATCAGCAGCGCCGCACCCGCGATGAACGCGAACAGTCCGATATCCATGCGTGCGCGGCTGCCGCGCAGCGACACCACGAGCAGCACCAGCGGCGGGCCGACGAACAGCAGCACCGGGTACTTCGCCAAGCCAGCCAGCGCATACAGCAGCGCCGCGCCCGCGAGCCACGCGCGGTCGTCGCGGCGCACGAACTCCGTGATCGCCCAGAACGCCCCACCGGCGGCAGCAACCGCGAGCGTGTCATACACCGCCAGGTGGCCGAGCGCGATCACCGGTCCACTCGTCAGCGCCGCGAGCGCAGTCGCCGCGCGCACGCGCTCGCCGAGCAGGTTGCCGCTCGCCTTCAGCATCCCCGCCAGTCCGATCGTCACGCACAGCGCGGCCAGCGCGCGTGCGCCGGCCAACCCCCACAGCTTCCACGCGGCGCCGGCCATCGCCGGCCATGCGAGCGATCCGGAGAACCACGTCAGATAGCTGTCGCCGACCCCGTGGCCCTGCAGCGTGCGCAAGCCCGCGGCCACGTAGATCCCCTCATCGAGGAACGGCCCGTTGATGCGCTGCGCGCACACGATCAGCTCGCCGACGAGGAACAGCGCGAGCAGCACCCACGGGGTGAGCGCGAGCGCGCGCGCCGCGACTCGCGAGCGCCCACGCACGAACAAGCGCGGCGGCGTGAACGCGCGGCTCGGTGCGTTGACAGCAGTGCTCATCGCTCAGCTCCCCGGGGCGCCCTGTGCGCCGACGTGTACCCACTGCGCCACGGACGGCACGCCGTCGGAGTTCAACAGGAACACCATGTAGTACCCCGGCGGCGCGAGATTCTGGTTGGCCGTCAGCGACACCATCAGCTGACCGCTCGCGTCCGCGGAGATCGGCAGCGAGAGCTCGCGCTGGTTCGGGTCCGAAGAGTGGGTCACCGCGCCCGGGCGGATCAACACAGCTGAGGTGATCGGCTTGGCGGAGGTGTAACCCAGCGTGTGCTGAGTGCCATACGCCCACTGCTTGGTGTCAGTGGTGCCGTCGGACGCCGAAGCGTTGGCCTGGCCGTCGATCGTGCTCAGCACCGGCCGTGCGCCCTTGAACAGGTACGGCGGCTTGTAGATCGACACGCGCAGCTCGAAGCTCGACTGCCCGCTGCTCGGGTCGAACGGGTTCGACCCGAGCGTGATCACGCGCCCGTCGGGCAGCAGCAGCGCTTCGGAGTGGTAGTCGCGTCCCACCGGGTCGGGCGCCACCGGGGTGAACGCGTCAGTCGCGGGGTCGAAGATGCTCGCCTCATGCACGTTGTTCGAACGCACCTGCTGGCTGCCGCCGGTCTCCAGCACCTTGCCGTCTGGCAGCGCCACCGCCGACACGTACATCTTGCCCGCGCCCAGCGGCTGCATCGAGCCGTCGTCGAGCGTGCCGCGCGGTAGGTTGGGGCCAGCCACCCAGTGCGGGTTCGGCTGGGAGAGGTCGATCTCGTCGGTCAGGTTGAGCGCGCCCTCCTGCGACCCCGGAATCGTGGTGTACGTGTTGCCGCCGCCCATGATCATCACCTTCTGGTGCTGCGCCGGCGGTAGCAGCAGCGAAGCTGACTGATCGCGCATGTCGGGGTCGCGCAACCCGGCGGTGTCCTGCACGCGGAACGACACGTTCGAGTCGGGGTTGGTCGAAACCGCCGCCTGGTTGGCGTTCGGGTCGCACCAATACTTGTACAGCGACGTGCCGCTCGGGGCGAACGTCGTGCCCTCGGCGCCGTTGCCGAACACGTGGCTGCCGTCGTAGAACAGCCGCCCGTCCGCCGTCAGGATCATCGACGGGTACTCGCCCCAATACCACGGGTAAGTCTGCTGCAGCTTGGTGCTGCCGAACCCGACCCACTCGCCCGGCGTGTCACCGGTGTCGGGGTTGGACGGGTCGACGAAGTAGTTGGTCTTGGTCTGACCCTGCCCGCTGGCGTCCAACCCGCCGAAGGAGATCACATCGCCGTTGCCGAGCTCGGTTGCGCTCGGATACCACGCGCCGCCGTTGGCATCCTCCGGGGCGTCGGTGTGCGTCGCCACGTCGTAGTGACCCCCGAGCAGGTCGTTGATGCGCTCGTACGTGTTGGTGTGGATGTTGAAGATGTAGCTCGCCGCGAGCGCGTGGTAGACGGTGCTCGCCGGCTGGCCCGCCGGCACCGGCTGCGGGTAATCCTTGGTGCCGCCGAGGATCAGCACATTGCCGTTGGCGAGCTGTACGTGTCCTGAGCAGAACACGTCTGTCGGTGTCAGGATCTCCTGCGAAGCACCGGTGGCCGGGTCGTACAGGAACGTCTTGAACGTGCCCGCGGCGAACGCCATCGGGTCGTTGCCCGACCCGGCCATCAGCAGCAGCTTGCCGCTCTGCAGCAGGATCGCGTGTACCGAGCGCATCGCGTTCTGCGGCGAGCTCACGCTCCACTCGCCGGTCACGCTCGCGCCGCCCGGCGGAACGACCACTGGCGGGTTGTCAACCGGCAAGCTCACCACCGGCGGCGCGACGATCGGGTTCGACGGGATCCCGGCGAGCGGTCCGCCGGACACCGACGATCCGCTCGTGCCCGCGCCCGGATGGAGCGACGCGTCGACTAGCGAGAAGCTCGAGCCCTGCACAACCCCACTTGCTCGCACGAGCACGCCGAACGCGATGCGGTCGACGCCGCCTTGGATCGGGTTCAGCAGCACCGACACGCTCGTCAGCTGCTTGCGCGCTTGCAGACGCGTCTTGGGGGAGTACCACACGTGCCAGCCGCGGCGTGTGTGTGCAAGCACTCGCAAGCTGATCGCGCTCGTGGTGCTGCGGTAGCGCAACGAAGCCCGATAGGAGTGCCCGACGATCACCTTCGACGCGCACGCGGGCGCTTGCGTGAGCAGCACCGGCTTGCGGTAGCGCGTGAGCTTCAGCGTGATCGAGCTGACCGACCCATGCGGCGCCGGCGAGAAGCGGATTGGCGAAGCAGCCGCGGCAGCCGTGCCGTAGCAACCATGCTTCCCTGCGCGCGTCGAGCGGCTCGCTGCGGATGCGCCGGCTGGGAGGCTGAGCGTAAGAGCGGCGAGCAACAGGACGATCGAGCCACAGAGGTACTCAAACCTCAACATTCCTGCCATTGCGGGACCAAAGCTAACAAATCGCGATCCACGCGAAGACTGAGCGGACGTCGGGTAACCAGCCGGCGATCCGTCGCGGCAGTGCTCATTCATTCGTCGACTTAACTTGCCGACGAGCGATCAGCTTGCACGCGCTTACGAGTATCTCCAGTGTCCCTCGCGCTGAGCCCCGGCCCACGGGGGAAATCCCGTGCGAATCGACGTGTCTCCGCAGGCTGGTTGGCGCGCGTTCTGCCGGTAGCGCTGGTCGTGCTCAGCTGCTCGCTCGTGCTTCACGCGACGGCATCATCCGCGCGCGGCGCGACGCACATGCAAGTTTTTTTGCAGACTCGAGCGGCGATTCGCGGGCAAGCGGCCGTCCAGAGGCGGGCTGAGGAACAGCGGCGTGCTGAGGCACACAGGCGAGCCGTGGCACGCAAGCGAGCCGCGCGCCGCAAACGAGCAGCAGCGCGTACGCGAGCGGCGCGCTGTCACAGGACGCATCGCTGCCACCGCCGGCATGCCCGGCGCTCGAGCCCTCGTTCGACGCACGTGTCGAGCTTGCGCACGTCGGCGGTCAGTGCCCCTCGAGGAGAACCCTCGACAGGTGCTCCAGCCGCGTCAAGCTCGCTCGCCGGCGTGGCTGGGGGAGGGATGTCGGCCGGGTCGCTGCGGCTGTTCTCGCCCGGCAGCGTGTTCAACAAGGCGCTGGGGAGCACGCCTGCGCTCGCTTCCAACTCCGCGCAGCTGGTGAGCGCGTTCAACCATCAGGTGCGTGACCACTATGGGCACGTTGTGATCAACACCACGCAGTGGAGCTCGCCGGTGTACGTCGTGGCGGCGAACGCTCCGACTGTCGCGTTCTTCGGCCAGAGCTCGATCTGTGCTCGACCCGAGGGCGTGTTCTCCGGGTTCCAGTCGCAGATCCAGGCGATTCCCGTGCCGCCGGATGCGATCCCCGCGGCGGGCACCGACCACGATCTGATCATCTGGCAGCCGTCGACCGGCCACGAGTGGGAGCTGTGGCGCACGCAGAACGACAGCGAGCGCTGGTCGGCGTGCTGGGGTGGGCAGATCGCCGACGCACGCACGAGCAGCGGCATCATGGCCGCGCCGTTCGGCGTGTCCGCATCCGGGCTGTCGATCCTCGGCGGGCAGATCCACCTCGAGGATCTCCAGCACGCCACGATCGACCATGCGCTCGAGGTGTCGCTTCCGGACACCGCCAGCTCGGGGTTCGTGTGGCCGGCGAACCGCACCGACGGAACTTCGAACGACGCGGACTCGATCCCGGAAGGCACCCGGCTGCGGCTGAAGCCGGCGCTGAACCTGGGCGCGTTGCACCTGAACCCGGTCGCGCTCGCCGTCGCCACGGCGGTGCAGCGCTACGGGATGATCGTCAGCGACACAGCCGGCGCGGTGGCGCTGCAAGCACAGGACCCGACGCCGCTGATGCGCGCGGGTCAGCCGAACCCCTACGACGCGCTGCTCGGGTCAGACCCGTATGGCGTGCTCAACGCGATCCCGTGGGATCAGCTGCAGGTCGTCAGTCCCAGCGATCGTTAGTAAACGAGCGCGAGCGGAGCGGAGCGGCGGCTCTGCGGCGCGCGGCTCTGCGGCTTGCTTACGCGGCGGCGGCGCGGCGGCGGCTCTGCGGCTTGCTTACGCTGCGGCGCCGATCACCGACGTCGACCAGTCGATCACCGATGTCGGGCGCACCACGTGGCGGCTCAACCCGAGCTGCTTCGGCTCCAGCCCGAGCGCGAGGCCGACGAGCTGGGGGAGATGCAGCACCGGCATGTTGAGCTCTCGCCCGACCGTGCGCTCGGCGAGCGGCTGCTGCAGGTCGAGGTTCAGGTGGCACAGCGGGCAGGGCGTAACGAGACAGTCGGCGTCCGCGTCAACCGCGTCGCCGAGGTGGCGGCCGGCCTGCTTCAGCGACGCTTCCTTGTTCATCGTGATGATCGGGAAGCCGCAGCACTTGCGCATGCCGGCGTACTCGATCACGGTGCCGCCGAGCGCTTCGATCACCTGGCTCAGGTAGTGGTCGCGCGGGTGCTCGTCGTCGATGCCGATGCGGTTGCGCGGGCGCACGATGTAACAGCCGTAGAACGGCCCGACCTTGAGGTTCGTGAGCGGGCGCTTGACGCGCGCGCGCAGCGCGTCGAGACCGATCTCCTCGACCAGCAGCCACAGGAAGTTCTTGTTCGTCAGCCCCAGCTCGTAGGTCAGCCCCTCGGCCGACAGCGTCTGGTTGACGTGGTCGCGGTACTCCGCGTTCGCATCCAACCGCTCCTGGCACTCGCTCTGGGCGCCTTGGCAGGTGGAGCAGATGTTCATCATCAGCTCCGCTCCCGGCACCTGCTGGGCGAGCGCGAACGTGCGCGCGTTGAGCGTATCCGCGAGCTCCTGGTTGTGCTCGGCGATCACCCCGGCGCCGCTGCAGCACGCGCGGTCGAGCTCGACCAGCTCGATGTCGAGCAGCGGCGCGACCTGCGCCATCGAGCCGTGCAGCTCAGGAGTGAAGCCGCGGCTGACGCAGCCCGGCCAGTAGGCGACTTTCATCAGCTCGTGCTCCCTTCCGTGCCGGATGTCTCCATGCCGGATGTTTCCGCGCCGGACGTTCCCATGCCGGATGTCGCCGGCGATGTATCGCTCAGCGTGTCAGCCGACGCCGGCGTGTCAGACGACACCGGCGCGCCGGCGCCGACACCGACGAGCTGCGTGTCCTGCTCGCTGTCGTTGTCGTCGTCGTGCCCGGAGATGTACAGATTCAGTTCGTAGCGCTGCTCGCGCGACTCGACCTTGTCGTAGATCGCTTTCACGGCGTCGAGGTCGCTCTTGGGGATCTTGTGGCCAAAAATCGCGATCTTTGGGTTGAGCTTGCGGCGCAGCAAGCCTTTGACGATCACCGGCAGCGACGACAGCAGCTCCTTGCCGGCAGCCGGCGTGAACTTGGCGAACCACGAGTTGCCGCCGTACGAGCGCGGGATCAGCTCGGCTTCGTGCAGCAGCCCGTAGTTGCGGATCAGCCCGGTGATCGCCTGCTCGTGACGATGGCCGTTGTTCTGATCGACGATGTGCTGGTCATTGCCGGCGATCCGCCGCAAGCGCATGATCTGGCCCATCGGGTTGACATCCTTGGGGCACGCGTCGACGCACTTGAAGCAGTGGGTGCAGTCGAAGATCCCCTGCGGATCCTGGGCGAGGTCGTTGAGCCGCTCGAACTGCTGGTCGTCGCGCGGGTCGCCGACGAACCGGTATGCCTTCGCCAGCGCTGCGGGGCCGATGAAACCGGGGTCGACTTCCATCGCCAGGCAGTCCGACACGCACGCGCCGCACTGGATGCACGCCATCGACTGGGTGATGTCGACCATGCTCTCGCGCGCCACCACGTACTCGCGCTCGGGCACCGGCTGCTTGTTCAGCAGCCACGGGGTGACGCGCTGCACTTTCTTCCAGTGCACCGCATCCATGTCGACGATCAGGTCCTTGATCACCGGCATGTTGCCCATCGGCTCGATCTCGATCACACCGTCGGGCGACGCTTTGGCAGCAGCGTCGAGATGGGTGTGGCACGCGAGCCCGGGCTGGCCGTTGATGCGCACGCCACAGGAGCCGCAGATCGCGGCGCGACAGGAGCAGCGGATGCCGATCGACCCGTCGAAGCGCGCTTTGGCCTGCAGGATGCCCTCCAGCACCGAGCGGTGGGGCTCCAGCTCGATTGTGTGCTCATCCCAGTACGGAGCTTCCCCGGACTCGGGGTTGTAGCGGCGCATCCTGAGGGTGAACTCTTCCGGCGGCTTGTGCGTTTCGGCCATCTCAGTGATCCCGGTCAGAGGTTTGGCAACGGTTCGACACTAGTACTTCCTTTCCTCTGGCTCCCACTGGGTCATCGTCACCGGGGAGTAGCTCACTTCCGGGCCGGCGCCGTTGAGCGAGATGTCGATGTGCTTCAGCCAATCTTCGTCGTTGCGATCGGGGAAGTCGGTGCGGAACTGCGCGCCGCGCGACTCCTTGCGCTCGATCGCCGCCACGACGATCGACTCGGCGCAGTCGAGCATGTAGCCGAGCTCGATCGCGCCGAGCACGTCCTGGTTGAAAACGGTGCCGCGGTCGTCGATGTACGCGGTCTGCGCTTCCTCCTGCAGGCGCTTGACGATCTCGTGCGCCTGCTCCAGACCCTGCTGGTCGCGATACACGGCGACGTACTTGTTCATCGTGTCGCCGAGCTCCTGCTTGATCTCCGACACGCGCTTGCCGCTGCGCGCGCGCGCGATGATCGAGTCGATCATCGCCATGTCGTCACGCAGCTGCGTGTCGGGCGCATGCGGCAGCGCGATCGACGCGGAGCGCGCTGCGGCGTGCTCGCCGGCGCGGCGGCCGAAGATCAGCGTATCCAGCAGTGAGTTGGCACCGAGTCGGTTGCCGCCGTGAACCGACACGCACGCGACTTCGCCGGCTGCGTAGAGCCCCTCGATCGAGGTGGCGCCGTTGATATCGGTCTTGACGCCGCCCATGATGTAGTGCTGTCCGGGGCGGATCATGATCGGTTCGCGCGTGATGTCGACGCCAGCGAAGTCCTTGCCGATGTTGACGATCTCGCGCAGCGCTTCGAGCGTGCGCTTGCGCGGCACCTTGGTGATGTCGAGCCAGATCCCCGACCCGTCGGCGCCGACCCCGCGGCCTTCGAGGATCTCGGTCTGCTCGGCGCGCGACACGACGTCGCGCGAAGCGAGCTCCATCTTGTTGGGTGCGTACTTCTCCATGAACCGCTCGCCTTCGGAGTTCAGCAGCACAGCACCTTCGCCGCGCGCGCCCTCGGTGATCAAGAGACCGTTCTCGACGAGCGTGGTGGGGTGGTACTGCACCATCTCCATATCCATCAGCGGCGCGCCGATGCGATATGCCTGGGCGATGCCGTCGCCGGTGACGATCAAAGCGTTGGTGGTGGGGTTGTACACCTGACCGGCCCCGCCGCACGCGAGGATCACGTTCTTGGCGTGGAAAACCTCCATGCGTCCGCTGCGCACGTCGCGTGCGACCACGCCACAACAGCGGCCGTGGTCGTCCTGCAGCAGCGACGTGGTGAACCACTCCTCGTAGCGATCGACGGTTTCGTGGTGCTTCATCAGCTGCTCGTAGAGCACGTGCAGGATCGCTTGGCCGGTGATATCCGCGACGTATGCGGTGCGCTTCATCGAAGCGCCGCCAAACGCACGCAGGTCGAGCTCGCCGCTGTCGTTGCGGTGGAACGTCACACCAATGTGCTCGAGGTGCATAACCTCCGCCGGCGCTTCGCTGCACATGATCTCGATCGCGTCCTGGTCGCCCAGGAAATCCGAGCCCTTGACGGTGTCGTAAGCGTGTGAGCGCCAGTCGTCGGCGACGTTGATGGCGGCGTTGATGCCACCGGCTGCGGCGACCGAGTGCGAGCGCACCGGGTGGACCTTGCTCATGATCGCCACGCTGGAGCCGGCTTCCGCCGCCGCCAGGGCCGCCCGCTGGCCTGCGAGACCGGCGCCGATGATTAGAACGTCGTGTGCTGGCATGGAATGTCCTGAGAGGTCGTGCTGGGAAACGCTGCAGACTGCCTCTAAGACTCTATATGGACTATCCGATCGAGCACGCTGACGCGTGTCGTCGAGTGCGCGTCGAAGGCGCTGGGGCGTGCCGCTGCGCTCGAGCCGCGAGAGCCGGAAAGACGCTAGAGCAGACGCTTGCGCGTGGCGCGGACACGCCGCGGGAGTCGAACGAGCGTGCTGAAGAAGCCCACTGGCCGCGCTCCGGGAGGGTTAGCTGCGGCGCAGCTTGGCGGGCTTGGTGTGCTTGCGCTTGGCGACGCACGTGTGGTAGGTGCGTGAGCCGATCAGATGGTGTCCGAGCACGGTGGTTGCGGTGATCTTGACTGTATACGTGCCGCGCGGCAGGTTCTTCAAGCTGATGCCGGCGGTGATCGCCCGCGCGGTGCGGGCGATGCCGATGCGGTGGCCCTTGATCGTAACCACCACCAGCTTCAGCGGGTCGTTCGTCGGGTTGCGCAGGTTGATCTTGAAAGCCCTGCGGCTGAGGCACTTACGGGCGCTCGGAAGCAGCACCGAGCGCCCGAAGCTCTCCACTTCGCCGCGAGCGCCGGACGAGGTGGGGGAAGTCGGGGAGCCGCCCTGACCGGACGGTGAGCCATTGCCCGGAGACGGGTCCTGGCCGCCGGTCGGATCCGGCACGGGCAGCGGCGCTATCAGCGAGGAGTCTGAGCAGTCGTAGTCGACGTGGGTGCTGGTGCCGTTCGCCGCGATCAGCGGCTGCTCGTTGGAGCCCGGCGAGCTGAAGCACACGCGCAGGAAATGCGACCCGTCGGGCTTCTGCAGCACACGCCAGGCGGTGAGCCCGCGCGTGGGCGACACGTCGCACTTCGCCCCGCCGACGAACCACTGGTGGAAGCCGTGGTAGGAGCCGTCGGACTGCTGGTGGATGTTGCTCCACATCTCCTCGCCGACCGGGTGTGAGCAGGTGGCGAACTGGGTTGCCGCGACGACAGTGCCCTGGTACGCGCCGCCGGGCTGCTGATGGACAGCGACCTTGCCGCCGCCGAAGGACCAGACGCCGTCGATATCCGAAGGCGGGGATGCTGACGCGCCGCCGGCACCGGCCAGGATGGCCGCGACCGTCAGGGCGCAGCCCGAGCGCAGCAGCAGCCGCTTGGCGGGCAGGCGGGATCGCTCGGCAGGCAGCCGGGGTGGCTCGGCGGGCAGCCGCAGTGGCTTGGCGAGCAGGCGGGATGGCTCGGCGGGCAGCCGCAGTGGCTTGGCGAGCAGGCGGGATGGTCTTGAAGGGAGCATGGTCATGGTCAGGGTTCGGCTCCCTATGAACGGGGCGTGTACGGCGTTTTTTTGTGACGCGAGCTGATTTCCTCAGCTCATAACTCCGCAAACCTACGCAAAGTTTCGCTGCGCCGTCACGCCACCGCCGATTCGTCGCGCGGGAAGAAAGCGAAGTCGACGCCGTTGCCGACCGCGCTCCAGTCGATGTGGTCGGCATGGGTGGTGTCGTAGCCGAGCTCCGACAGCATCGCAAGCGCCTGCAGCGTTGCGTCGGCATACGCGCCGCCACCGCCGAGCTCGGTGTAGATCACGGGCATGTCGCGGCTGAGGATCTCCCTGGCGCCGGCCAGCACGTTCGCCTCATACCCCTCGGTGTCGATCTTCAGCAACGACACCTTGCGCTCCTGGAGCTCTGGGAGATCGCTCAGTGGCATGATCTCCACGGTCTCGTGCCGCAGCCCGGAATCGCCTGCCGACGGAACCAGCGTGTTGTTGCCGCTGCTCCCGGATACCGACACCAGCTCGAGCGTCTCGCGCGTGGCGCCGATCCCGACGTTGTGCGGTATCACCTGGGTCAGCTCGTTGACCGCGATCGTCTTCAGCAGCTTCGCGTACGTCGTGCGCGACGGCTCGAACGAGATCACCGCGCCGGCCGGTCCCACCCGCGACGCGAGCATCGACGTGACGAAGCCCATGTTGGCGCCGACGTCAACCACCGTCGAGCCTGGCTGGATGTGACGCGAGTAGAACGCCATGTCCTTGGCGTGCCACTCACGTTGATTGACGTGGTAGTACAGCTCCTGACGATCCCCGTCGTCGCTGAACAGCAGCTTGATCCAGTCGTAGTCGACGAACACCTCACCGCCCGCGAGCTTCTTGCGCGCCTTCAGCTCACCGAGCTTGGCCGCGCGCTTGGACTTCGTCGCGGCCAAACGCGCAAGTTCTCGGCGTGACATGACTCAGATGCCGTCACTGACGCTGATGCTCATGCGGCTGGACCCTAGCACCCGTGTGCGTCTTTCAAGCGTGCTCCAGCTGCCGTCCGCGGCTCGCGCTGATCTGTGCAACCTGATCTGCGAGCCGCCGCTGAAACGACTCGACCGAGAAGCGCTCGGCGTTCTCCTGCGCGCGTGCGGGATCGAAGTCGAGCGTGTCGAGCTCGCGCATGGCCGCGGCGAACGCATCCGCGTCATCGAGCGCCGCCAGCCGCCCGGTGCGCCCGTCGAGCACGGTCTCCAGCGCGCCGCCTGCTGCCGCCGCGATCACCGGCCTGCCGGCCGCCTGGGCTTCGACAGCGGTGATCCCGAACTCCTCCATGCTCGGCACCACCACTGCGCGAGCGCTCGCGTACAGCTCGGCCAGCTGCTCGTCGGACGCGCGCCCGAGGAACTCAGCTTCGGGGTATGCCTCGCTGAGCGCCGCATGGTCCGGTCCGCTGCCGACGATCTGGATGCGCACCCGCGCTCGTCGCGCGGCTTCGAGCGCCACATGCACGCGTTTGTGGCGCACGATCTCCGACACCACCAGGAACGCGTCGCCCGCGGCGCCGCTGCTGAAGCGATGCGTCTCCACGGGCGGGTGGATCACCACCGAGTCGCGCCCGTAGTAGCGCTTGATCCGCTCGCGGCTGCACTCGGAAATCGCAATGTACGCATGCACGCGCCCGCTCGCCGCGAGATCCCAACGCCGGATGCGCGCGAGCTGGGAGCGCAGCAGCGGGCGCAGCACCGCCGCCGTCTCGCTCAGCGCCCGCTCCTGCTCGTACCAGGCGTACCGAAACGGCGTGTAGCAGTAACACACGTGGATCGCCTCGGGCTCGACCCGCACGCCGTGCGCGAACGCGCTGCTGCTGCTCAACACCACGTCGGCGTCCGTGGGGCGCAGCCGCCCGACTGCGGTCGGGTAGAGCGGCAGCAGCCGCCTGAAGTTGCCCTGGCTCGCGCCCAACCGCTGGAGTGGGGAGGTGGTGATGTCCCGCCCGGCGAAGCGCTCGCTGGTGCCGTGCTCGTCGTAGAGCAGCGTGTAGATCGGCGCGTCGGCGTACAACTCGGCCATCGCCGCGAATGTGCGCTCCGCGCCGCGCATCACAAGCAGGTAGTCATGCGCCAGCGCGACGCGCACGCCGGCCGTCGCAGGCGTGTCACCCAGGTTCGTCGCTGCGGCCAGGTCGCGTACACCGGTCATCGCAGGCGTTTTGCGCAGGCCGGTTGTCGCGGGCCGCCGGCGTAGGCCGATCCTCGCAGGCGTATCGCGCCGGCGTAGGCCGATCCTCGCAGGCGTGTCGCGCCGGCGTAGGCCGATTCTCGCAGGCGTATCGCACAGGTTGTCATCGCAAGCGCACCGTATATACCGCGGTGCCGAGCGACCCGCTGTCGTTGGTCACCCGCAGCTGCACCGCATGCGCACCCGGCTGGGTATAGCGCAGGGTCACCCTGGCCCCGTGCTCGATGGCGCCCTGGTCGGTCAGCCACAGGTACTTGACGATCCTTCCTCCCAGCGAGTCGAACGAGCGGGTGGCATCCAGCTGCACTCGCCAGCCGCCGCGCACGCGCTGCACGCCGGCGAGAATCACCCCGGCCGGGCGCGGACAGTTGCGCTCGAGCACCCGCGGCGTGTGTGTGCTCGGGCCGTCGTACTGCGGGCGTTCGCACCCGGGCGCGTCGAACACCTGCTCGCCGTTGCCCGGCGCCGCGCCGACGTCGGTGGCCGCCGCGACCACGATCACTCCAGCCGCGCCCGCCGCGGCGAGCAGCGTGCTTACGAGCATCGAAGCTGAGCGTCTGCGGGTGGCTGGGCTGGGTGAGCGCATGCGTGTCCGAACCCCGGCGGTAGCCTCTTCGCCAGCGTGAGGCAAGCAGCCGAGAACCGGGAAGCGTACCCGGCGGGCGATCGCCCGCCGGAGGGCTCAGACTCGCCGCTGCGCGCCGCCGCCCCCACGGACTCACCGCTGCGCGCCCTTTATCCCGCGGACTCGCCCGTGCGTGCCGGCGGGATCCTGTTGATGCTGCTCCCCGCTGCGCTGACCGTATACCTCGCGTTCAACTCCGGCGGCGTCTTCCCGGTCACCACCGCGATGGCCGTGCTCATCGTGCTCGTCTCGATCCTGGTCGCTCTGGCGGCCGCACGCTGGCAGCTGGGCCGCGGTGGAGTGGCCGGCGGTGGAGTGGCCGGCGGTGGATCAACTGGCGGTGGATCAACTGGCGGTGGATCAACTGGCCGTGGGCTGGCAGGTCGGCTGGGCGACGCGCGTCGTGCCATGCCTCGCGTCGCGCCTGGCCCCGGCCCTGTCGGCTCGCTCGTGATTGCGCTGTTTGCGCTGTTCGCCCTGTGGACGCTGCTCTCTGGCACCTGGTCGCACGCCCCGGCGCGCGCTCTCGTCGCTTTTGACCGCGTGCTGCTTTACCTCGCCGTCCTTGCGCTGTTCGCCTGCATCCCATACTCGCTCGCCCGCCTGCGCTGGCTGCTGCGCGGACTGCTGGTCGCATGCGCGATCGTTGCCGTGATCGGGCTGATCAGCCGCTTGCTGCCGAACGTCTGGCCGACGGCCCCGGGCCTGGACGACGAGCGTCTCAGCTACCCCATCACCTACTGGAACACGTTCGCGCTGCTCGTCGGCGTCGGCTGCATCCTTGCGCTGCACCACGCAAGCGACGAGCGTGAGCCGCTGGCCGTGCGCGCGCTCGCCGCCGCGCTTGCGCCGCTGCTCGCCGCGACGCTGCTGTTGACCTTCTCACGGGGCGCGATCGCCGTCACAGCGGTGGGCGTGCTCGTCTACGTCGTGAGCGCCCGCCCGCGCGCCCTCGCTGGCGCGCTGCTGGCGATCGTCCCGACCACAGCCTTTGCCGGCGCTCGGACGTACGCAGCCGAGCTGGTGCATCGCGGCAAGCCGCTCACCCCCGACGCGATCTCCCAGGCTCACCGCCTGGCGCTCGTGCTCGCCGGCTGCGCGCTCGCCGCCGCGCTGCTGCGCCTCGCTCTGCGCCCACTTGACGAGCGCCTAAGTGCGCTGGACATCAGCGCCGCTCGCCGTCGTGCGCTGGCGCTCGCCGCCGTCAGCAGCGCTCTCGTGCTGCTGCTCATCGCGCTCACCGCCTTCCACGGCGCGTCGTGGGCGCAAGACAAATACAACCGCTTCGTCCACGACACGCCCGGCTCCACCCACGCCCTCGGCGAACGCACCCGCCTGTCGTATGTCGGCAACGACGGCCGCCTGCCGCTCTGGAACGTCGCCCTCGACGCCTATCGCCAGGATCCGCTGACCGGCAGCGGCGCCGGCACGTATCGCCTGGAGTGGGAACGCCATCAGCGCGGCCCAGCCGATCGGGTCTATCCCTACTCCCTCTACCTGGGAACCCTCGGCGAGCTCGGGTTGGTCGGCATCGTGCTGCTCGCGCTCGTGCTGCTCGCGATCGCAGGCGCCCTCATCGTGCGCGTGCGCGCACCGGCACCGGGATCTGCACCGGCACCGGCACCGGGATCTGGGCCGGCACCGGGACGCCCGGCCCACGCCGCCGCGCTCGCCGTCGTGCTCGCCTGGCTGATCCACGCCGGACTGGATCTGGATTGGGAGACCCCGGCCGTCACCGTGTTCGTGTTCGCCCTCGGCGGCCTCGCGCTGGGGCGCCCCGGTCGCCGACCCGAAACGAGCCGCGTGGAGGTCGATAGGAAAAAAGTGATGGTGCTGCGCGCGTACGCGCGCGCGCGCGCAGCACCACTTAATTTGGACACACACAAACTGCCCGTGTTGGGTTTGGCGTGTCTGGCCGCTGGGATCATCCCCGTGCAGCTCGCCCTCGCCCAGACGCATCTGCGGCGCAGCATCGACGCTCTGAACGCTGGCTCGTGCGTCACGGCTGACGCCGAAGCGCGCGCCGCGATCGCTCGCCTCGACGACAGCCCGCGCCCGTATGAAGTGCTCGCGATGTGCGCCGCCCGGCGCAGCGACGCACATCGCTCGATCGCCTACGCGCGCACCGCCGTCGCCCGCGACCCGGACTACTGGGAACCGCGCTATGTGCTCGCCCTGGCCCAGGCCAGCGCCGGGGTGGACCCGCGTCGCGCTGCGCACGCCGCATATGTGCGTCATCCGTCGGGTCTGCTCGCGCGGTCCGCCGAACGTGCCTTCAACACGAACAACGCCGGCCAGTGGCAGCGTGCCGCCCGCACGCTGCCCTTCTCGTTCGACTGACGTGGGTTGACCTTCAAGCCGAGCGTATGCTTCGGCTCCTCCCATGCGCATCGCCATGTACCACGGCACGCTCCCGCGCCCCGGCCGCAAGCCGGGCGGAGTCGAAGTGTTCGTACACCGACTCTCCGAAGCCCTCAGCAAACGCGGCCACGACGTCGAGCTGCTGTCTTACTCAGCCGCGCCCGCCGGCGCCGCCTATCGCTCCCGCCGGCTGCCGATGCGCAGCGCCGAACACAGCCGCTTCCTGCGCCAGTACGTCGCCCCCTGGCTGCTCAACCTGCAGCGCTTCGACGGCTTCGACGTCGCCCACTTCCACGGCGACGACTGGTTCTTCCTGCGCCGCCCGCTCCCGGTCGTGCGCACCTTCCACGGCTCCGCCCTGTTCGAGATGCGCAGCGCCGTCTCGCTGCGCCGCCAGCTCGACAAAGCGCTGATCTTCCCGCTCGAGCTGCTCGCCGGCAGCCTCGCCACCAGCAGCTACGGCGTCGGCGTCGACTCCGAAATCATCTACCAAGCCGACGGTCTGCTGCCGCTCGGCATCGACCTGCCCGACCGCCCCCGTCAGCCAACCCCCAACCCGACGATCCTGTTCATCGGCACCTGGAGCGGCCGCAAGCGCGGCTCGTTCCTACACGACCTGTTCCTGCGCGAAATCCGCCCCGCCCTCCCCGACGCGGAGCTGTGGATGGTCTCCGACGCCTGCACCCCCGCCGACGGCGTGCGCTGGATCCACGCGCCCACAGACGCCGAGCTCAGCGAGCTGTTCTCACAAGCCTCCGTCTTCTGCCTGCCCAGCAGATACGAAGGCTTCGGCATCCCCTACCTGGAAGCAATGGCCCACGGCACCCCCGCCGTCGCCTCCCCCAACACCGGCGCCCGCATGCTGCTCAGCGAAGGCCGCTACGGAGTGCTCGCCGAAGACCACGAGCTCGGCGCGCAGCTGATCGCCCTGCTGCGCGACAGCACCCGCCGCGCATCACTTGCGCGCGACGGCAAGCTCCGCGCTCAGGAATTCTCCTGGGCACACATGGCCGAGCGCCACGAGCACGCGTACGCTCAAGCCATCGAGCGCTGGCGCGCCCGGTAGTCGTCGTCGGTGATCTCCTGCGCTCGGCTACCGGCGCTCACCCCTCGGCGCGGGCCGCTGAGCCCCCGGCGTGGCCGATCTCGCACCACACGAATCGCAAACTTAACCACGCGCTTCACGTGCGCCGGCAGCTTGTCCACGCGCATCAATAGGGCAGCAAACCCCAGTCGGCAGAGCATGATCCGCAGTCGCAAGCCGCGACTATCCCCCAGCCGCCGCAGCAGCCCCACGAGCTCCTGCTGCTCCTGCGCCGTGTTCTGAGCCCCGAAGCAGCTCGCGCAGTGGTGGCGCGCCAAGCGCTCCCGCCGCCGCCTCAATGCGCGCGTGCTCCAGCCGCGCCGCTCCCATGCCCGCGGGAACGTGTGCTCGAACATCCGCGTGTACCCGCTCAGCTGCATCGCCTTGCGCCTGGCCCGCACGCCCGCCGCATCGCTCCAAACCCGATATCGCCCCAGGAGCTCGTCTACGTACACGTTGCCGTACCCGGCATCCGCCATCCGCACCGACAAGTCGTAATCCTCGACGTACTCCGTCTCGAATGAGTAGAAGTTCAGCTCCTCCAGCGCGCTGCGACGGAACATCACGATGTTGGCCGCCGCCCTGTGTCCGGACAGAGAAGCCCGCAACGCCGCCTCCGCATCCTGATGGCCCGTGCCCCTGGCCAGCCGCCGCTCGCGCCTGCGGTTTCCGTGCTCGTCGATCTCAGTGATCGCGGAATGCCCATACCCCGCCGACGGCGCACCCCCCATCAGCTCGATCAGCCGCACCAGGAACTCCGGCTCGAGCTCGTCATCCGAATCCAGCCGCACGAGCAGATCGGTTCGCGGCATCGCCAGCAAACTAGAGCTGTTCACAGCGATCCCAACGTTCTTCTCCCGGCGCACGACCCGCAAGCCTTCGAACTCGCGCGTGAGCTCGTCGAGCACCGCCTCCGTGTGGTCGCTGCTCGCGTCATCGCCCACCCAGATCTCACACACCCCGGCGTAGCTCTGGGTCGCCGCCGATCGCACCGCCAACCGCAGATAGTCGGCCTGGTTGAACGTCGGGATGCAGATCGCAACGCTCGGGCTGTACGCGGGTGGGGGCATGTGTGAGTGTTGTCGGGCGCCGTGCCGTCGAACGGTTTTCAACCTAGCTCGCCGGCGCGTACGGAGTACCGACTGGTGGATTTTTTTCAATCTGGGACTTTTCTCTCAGAACCTCCGGCTTGGGGGACGAACAAGTAATCTTCTATTCACACGAATCTAAGTGCTTATTAGAAACGTGTAGAGCACCGTCTAGAGGATCTGTGTTCACGCTGCGCCCGGCCGACCTCACAATCTCCATCGCCACTTACAACGGCGAAAACTTCGTGGCCCGCACGGTTGCCTCGGCACTTGCCACGGGCGCTCGCGTGGTCGTCTCAGACGACGGCTCCACGGATGGAACGCGAAGCATCCTGGAGCAGTTCTCGCCACGAGTCGAGCTCTTGTTCCAGCCCCGCACCCAGGGCAACGCCGAGCGCTCCCAGGGCATCGCAAAGCAGAATCAACTCCTGCTCGATGCCTGCACGACCCCGCTGATGCTGATGCTCGAGCAGGACGATCTGGTTGAGCCGAAACGCCTGCTGCGACTGAACGTCGCTCCAGACGAAGTCAACGTGCTGAACGGCTGGATCATCAACGGCCGCGGAGCGCGCGTCTGCCCGATCTACCGCCGGCCCCCGCTCCACCTCACCACCAGAGGCGTGTTTCGAGGATTACGTGTCGAACACTTCATCAAGAGCCCGAGCCAGGTCATCTTCGCGCCTGAGCTCGCACGCGGGGCGGGCGGGTTCCTGACGGACGCCGGCCCCACGGAAGACAGCCCCATGGACGCCGTCCCCTCGGGAGACAGCCCCGGCCGCAGCGCCCAGGACTGGATGCGCTGGCTGCGCCTGGCCCCCACCGGCGTCTCGTTCCGACTGCACATGCGCCCGGCGATAGCCCATCGGGTGCACACTGCGAATCAAAGTCGCCATCACGACTCTCACGTGCTCAGCAGACACGCACTCGCACGCGACCTACCTGCCCCGCCGTCCACAGACCGGCGCCTGCGCATCGCCTGGTAGCGGGGCGC
This sequence comes from Solirubrobacteraceae bacterium, assembly GCA_035474295.1. Taxonomy (GTDB): domain Bacteria; phylum Actinomycetota; class Thermoleophilia; order Solirubrobacterales; family Solirubrobacteraceae; genus Palsa-744. The sequence continues at coordinate 19,380 of DATINL010000007.1, read as the reverse complement.
TGTCAGCTGCTCGCGGCGCGCGTCAGGCGTGCTGTCGCTCGTAGGAGCTGCTCGTAGGGTGCTGTCAGCTGCTCGCGGCCGCCGCGAGCACCCCGGCCAGCCGTGCGCGCATCGTCGCGACATCGAACTCCGCAGCCGCGCGCTCCACTGCCGCCTGGCGACGCCCCGGCGCGCCGGCGGGATCGCTGCGCCAAGTCTCGATCAGCTCCGCCAAGCGCTCGGGGTAGCGCTCGTCGACCACACCGTCATAGCGCAGCGTCCACCCGAGCGGCCCGAGCAGCAGCGCCGCCTCACCTACGTGAGTTGCTATCACCGGACACCCACACGCCAGATAGAGCGGCAGCTTCGACGTCGTCCGCACCTGGCCGACCACGTCGTTGGTCTGGGTTGAGATCGCCGCATCCATCGCGCTCACGTACTCGCTGACGCGTGCAGTCGGCACGCGCCCGACGAACCGGCAGCGCTCGCTCACGCCAAGCTCCGCAGCGCGCAAACGCAGCGGCTCGAGGCCGCTGCCGTCGCCGACGATCAGCGCGCTCACCTGCGGCCCGGTGTGCGCCAGCGCCTCCACGAGATCCCAGCCATAGGAGATCCCCAGGCGTGGCGAGCGGATCACGCTGCCCACCAGCCCGACCACGAAAGCATCCTCTAGCCCGAACTTTGCGCGCAGCTCCTGCGCCGGTGTCGGCACCGGCGCAGCGCTCGCCGGCGCGAGATCGGGGATGTGCGTCGCCGGCCGACCCACGAGCTCGGCATGTGCGCGCCCGCGCACCACCACCTGATGCGCGCTGCGCAGCGCCACCCGCTCGCCGACCCCCACGAGCGCCAGCCCGGCCCGGCTGCGGTCACCCAGCGAACGCGCCAGCTCGTACACCGCGTCGCCCGTGTCGAGCACCACCCGCCTGCCCAGCGCCCGGCCGAGCACCGCCGCCGCAGTCGTGCTCATGCCAACGTCGACGAGATACAGCGTGTGCGCGCGTGAGCGCGCCACTCGCTGAAGTGCGAACAGCACCCCCCGCCATCCGCTCGGCGCCTGTGCGCTGGACACGTCGCGCCTGTCGGCGAGCAGCTGCTCGATGCGCTCCTTCGCGCTGGGAGAGTGACCCAGGGCGAACACGCCCGTGGGCACCTCGGTAGGGACCTCGCCAATGGGGACCTCGCGGGTAGGGACCTGACCTGCTGGAACCTCGCCCGTGGGCACCCGCCGCGCGCTCAAATACGTGCCTACTCCTAACGCTCGGCCCTTCAGCGCTCCGCCCAGCAGTGACAAGCGGGCATCGCCGGAGCTAAGCAACGAGCGCGCCGCCTGTGCCAGCCCGGGCGCCGTGCTCGTGCCGATTCCCACTGTCCACAGCAGATAGACGATGCGCCGCTGCACTGGCAGGTGCTCCAGCACCGCCAGCGTCTCGTTGTGAGTAGCGTTGCGCACGTGCAGCGGCGCGTCGAGGCTGCGCCTGCCCTCCACGCGCGGCTGGGGGAAATGCTCGACCGCGATGGCGGGGTCGTAGACGACGCGATACCCCTTGCGCAGCGCCCCCAGGCACAGGGCCAACTCCCAGTGATGCTCGGTCCCCACTCCGCGCAGGCGCGTGTCGATGCGCAGCTCTCGAATCAGCTCCCCGCGCATGCTGAGATTCACGCCCTTGAGCACGGCCACGTCTCGCGGCGCGCCCGCGCCGAGATGGTGGTTGCCCGTAAAGCGGCCGTACCAGCTGATGGTTCCGACTACCGACCGCTCCTCCTCCACCCGCCGCCCGTTCTCGTGGACCCAGTCACGACCTCCGACGGCTCCGATGCGTGCATCGCTCTCGTAGGCTGCTGCCATTCTCCGTAACCAATCGGCATGCGGCGCGGAGTCATCGTCGGTGAGCGCCACGAGCTCGCCGGTGGACGCGTCGATGCCGGCGTTCATGGCCGCCACGACCCCCGGACGGTCAGTCGTCACCAGGCGTGCGGCGATCGCGTGCCCCGAGACCACCCTGTGAGTAGCGTCGTCGTCGGCGCGCGCCACCACCAAGATCTCATCGGCCGCCAACTCCTGCTCGGCAAGGGAGTCCAGGCACCGGCGCAGACTCTCCGCGCGCTTATAAGTAGGCACGACGACCGTGATGCGCACAGCGGCATCGTCTCATGACCCGCGAGCGGCTTGATGTTCACGTCCGGCGCGCTACCCTTTGGCGACTCTGGAACACCCCACGCCAGCGTTGCGTTCGTGCTGCATGCGCGCGAACGTGAGCACGAGGTCCCAGCCGGGTCCTCGTAACGGCGGAGACCCAGTCCCCCTGCGCCCATGAACGAGACGACCGACGCCGCCGCGATCTTCGCGCCACTGTGGAAACGGAAGTGGCTGATCCTGATCGTCGGCCTGCTCGTCGCCGGTGGCTCGTATTACTACTTCTCCAAGCAGAACAAGGTGTTCGCCGCCGCAACACAGGTATACCTCGGTGGCGGCAACGAGGTTCAGTCGCTGATCAGCAACACCCAGGCGAGCACCGTCGGCAACGACCGCACGCTCGCCAACCAAGCGCAGTTGATCAACTCCAACATCGTCGGCGACGCCGTCATCAGGCGCCTGGTCAAACAGCACAGGCTGCTCGCGGCCGCCGGCTCGGCGACCGCGGCCGCCGCCACCGGCAGCGACTTCATCCAGATCTCCGCCCGCGCGCGCACCGGCCGCGCGGCGGCCGACCTCGCCAACGCCTACGCGCAGGTGTTCCTGCACCAGCGCCTGGTCACCCGTCAGCACCAGATTCAGACGGCGCTGAGCAGCACCCGCCAGCAGCTGCACTCTGCCGAACAGCAGGGCTCTCCAGTTGCCACCCAGACGCTTCAGATCCAGGACCTGGTCGATCGCATCAACCAGTTGCACTCACAGCTGCTGGTGGGCAGCACCGGCGATCAGCAGATCGACCCGGCCGTCGCCAGCGCCACGCCGCTGTCGCCCAGGCCCGTCAGGAATGCGATCTTCGGGTTCGTGCTCGGCATGGTGCTGGCCGCGGTCGCCGCCTACGCGCTGAGTCGCTTCGATCGCAGGCTGCGCTCGCTGGCCGACATCGAAGCCGTGTTCCAGGTGCCGCTGCTGACCGCGCTGCCGTCGATCAGGCGCCCGGTGATCAACGTGAAGGGCGAGCCGCTCCCGGCTCAGTCGCTGCGCGAACCGCTGCGCCGCCTACACACGACACTGCAGCTGCGCGGCATGCTCGATGAAAGCGGCTCCCCGGGCCACCGCTCGATCCTGTTCGTAAGCGCCAGCGCCGGCGACGGCAAATCCACGCTCGTCGCGAACCTCGCGCTGGCACAGCGCGCCGCGGGTGATCGTGTGGCGATCATCGAGTCGGACTTCCGCCGGCCGGTGCAGGCGAAGCTGCTGGGCGTCGACGGCTCGCAGGGCCTGGCCGAAGTGCTCGCTGGCGAGCTGCCCGTCGGCGAGGCGATGCAGAAGATCGAATCGCCTGCGCTGCCCGAGCCGAACGGGTCGGACGCCCCGGCTCCCGGCGTCGCTGCCGCTGCCGCTGCCGGCATGTCCGCGTCAGGCGCCCCCGCAACCGCGGTCAAGGTGCGCAACGCCGGCTCGGTGTCGGTGCTCGCCGGCGGCGGATCGGTCGTCAGGCCGCCTGCACAGCTCTCCGGCCAGGCAATGCCAGCCGTGCTGCGTGCCGTGGCCCAGGACTTCGACTACGTGCTGATCGACGCCCCGCCGCCGCTCGCGGTCAGCGACGTGCTGCCGCTGCTCTCGATGGCCGACGCGATCGTGGTGGTCGCGCGCATCGGCCACACCAGCGAAGCCGCCGCCGAGCGTTTGGTGGAGCTGCTCAGACGTTCTTCCAGCGTGCCCGTGATAGGCGTCGTCGCCAACGACGTGCCGTCGAGTGAGATCGAGGCGTTCGGCCTCTCCTCCGGCTACTACGAGCACAACTGGCCGCGCAGCTGACCCGCTCGCCGAACGTGCCCGGCCTCCGCGCGTCCGCTCCATTCCTCTCGCTCCACCCCGCCGTCGTCGATCGGCGCGTTCGTGACCTGACGCTGCTCGGGCTGGTGGGCGGGTTGCTCCCGTGTGCGATCGCGCTGGGCATAGCGCTGAAGGTGCCGGACCCGAATCTGTTCGCGCTCGCCGGTGTGGTGGCGGGCACGCTGGGTGTGGTCGCATTGATGCTCAGCACCCGCTACGAAGCCACGCTGGCGATCCTCGCGATCTATCTCGGCACGATCGACGGGGTGATCAAGCTGACGACCGGCTCGCAGGCCACCTCGAGCATCCGCGACCTCCTGATCGGCGCGATCACGCTCGGCGCGCTCGTGCGCCTGGTGGCCAGCCGCGAGCGCATCCGACTGCCCCCGCTGTCGGGCTGGGTGATCGCGTTCGTCGCGCTCGTCGTGATCGAAGCCGCCAACCCCGAGCTGCGCGGCATCCCCAAGCTCCTCGCCGGCTTCAAGCAGCACCTGGAGTGGATCCCGTTCTTCTTCTTCGGCTATCTGCTGATGCGCTCGAAGGAGCGCTTCCGCAAGTTCTTCCTGCTCCTCGGCGTGATCGCGCTGGCCAATGGCGTAGTCAGCACGATCCAGACCCAGCTGACCCCAAGCCAGCTCGCCAGCTGGGGTCCCGGCTATGCCGCACGGATCAACGGCACCGGCTCGGTGTCCGGCCGCGTCTACACCGACAGCCGCGACAAAGCGCGCGTGCGCCCTCCCGGACTCGGATCCGATCTCGGCTTCGGCGGCGGCGTCGGCGTACTCGCGCTCCCGGGGATCCTCGCGCTGCTGGCCGCCGGCGGCCTGAGCAGACGCTCGCCGTTCGCACTGCTGCTGTTCGTCGGTGCGCTGGTCGCGATCGTCACCTCCCTGCAACGCACGGACGTGCTCGGCGCCGTCGTCGCCGTGATCGCCTTCGCGCTGCTGTCGCTCAGCGTCGGGCGCAAAGTCGCCCGCCCGCTCGCCGCGCTGCTGATCGTGGCGTCGATCTCGATGGTCGTGATATCCGTGCTGAGCTCGAGCGCCGGCCAGGGCGTGTTCTCGCGCTACGCGAGCATCTCACCCGACAAGGCCGCCTCCACCTCGTATTCCTACCGGGTGGGAGATATCTCGGAGATCCCGGCCGACATCAACAGCTTCCCGTTCGGCGCCGGGCTGGCGACAGCCGGCGCAGCGCGCACGTTCGGCGGCGTCGGGGGCGCCGTGGTCGACGGCCACGTCGCCAGCGCCGAATCGCAGTACAACTACATAACGCTGGAGCTCGGACTACCGGGGCTGTTGCTGTGGGTGTCGCTCACCGTCGCGCTGCTCGTGCTCGTCATACGCCGCATCCGGCTGATCCCAGACATCGAGCTGCGTCTCAGCCTCGCCGGCGTGTTCGCCGTCGTAATCGCCTTCACGATGATGGGATTCGCCGGACCGACGATGTCGAACCTGCCATACGGCCCGTTCTTCTGGTTCGCCGTCGGGATCGCTGCGTACTGGTTCGGCGGGGCTCAGCGGCGCAACCTCTCCGGCAGCGGTGGAGCTATACGGCGCAGCGCGATCGCCGGTCGCGGGCAATGGGCTCAGCGGCGGGACCTCACGGCCAACGCCACTGAGCGCAGATCCGAGCGCTGGATCACCAGGTAGTCACGCGCGCGTCCGCCGAGGATCCTGAGCGCCTGGCTCAGCAGGGCACAGAACTTGGTGAGACTGCTGGCAGTCGCTATCACCGCCGCGCCGAGCGCGCCGGTCGACGGCAGCAGCACGACGAGTGCGATCACGGTGGGCGCCAGCACGAACATCTGCGTGCGCGCTGCCGCACCGGGATGCCCCGACGCGCTGAGCGCTGACAGCAGCGCCGCTGAAACGGTGCCGGAGATCGTGGACACAAGCAGCACCCACGTCAGCAGGATCGCGCCGTTGAAAGCACTCCCGAACAGCACCCTGATCATGATCGGCACGACCACCGCCATTGCGATCGTGGCGAAAGTGATCAACAGCACGCTCACACGGCATGAGCGCTTGACGAGCTCGTTGTTGCCCTGTGCCACGCGCGGGTTGATCGCGGTCGCGATCGCCCCGATGAACGAGTTCGGGAAGCTTGCGACATTGACCGCCACTGCGTACAGCCCGAGCTCTCGCGGAGATACGAGCCCGGCCATCAACAGCTGGTCCAGGCGCGCGTCGGTCGCGTTGAAGAGGCTTCCCAGCCACGCCTTGGCGCCAAAGCGCGTCCCCTCGCGCATCGTGTCGCGCTTGAACTGCCAGCGCCCCGAACGTGCCATCACGGCCACCAGCGGCGCAGTCGAGATCAGGCTGGCGCCGATGAACACGACGAACGCGCTGGCCACCGTCAGCGAATCGACGGTGTAGAGCACGATCATCGAGAGCGCCGTCACCACCGGAGCAGCGATCCGCACGAACGTCAGCAGGCGCCAGCGCTCCTCCCCCCACGGGATTCCCTGGGCGGTCAGGGAGATCACCCAGATCGGCGACATCAACAGCCCGACCGTGATGCCCGTCTGAACGATGCCGCGCCCATTGGCGATCAGGTGCGCCAGTGGGAACGCCGCCGCCACTCCGACCAGCGAGAAGGCGAGCGAAAGCGGCACCAGCGACCCGAGCAGCACGTTGCGCGGCTCACCGCGTGCACGCGCACGCACGATGTAAGCCGTCAATCCCAAGTCGAGCAGCGTCGGCAGGATCGTCAGCGGCACGAGGATCGCCGCCAGATCGCCGCGCCCCGATGGGCCCAGGCTGCGCGCCTGCAGAGGGCCAGTGATCAAGCTTGTGAACACCAGCACTGCGTTTGCGCCCGTGAGCCCTGCTACGAGCCGTGTGAAGTTCGGCTTCTGTCGGTGCTGCGGCTTTGCGGCGGTCGCGGGGGGGGCTTGCGTCACTACGAGAGGGGCTTGCGCCGCGACGAGGGTTGGTTCGTTGGCGTCAGCCTCTTTCATAGAGCGTCTCGGGCAGCTTACGACTGACCAGCTGCCGCAGGTAGCTTTGGTCGCGCATGAACATCCGGTTGCCTCGATACCAAGCGGTCACATACCGGCGTGCGCCTGAAAGCGAGCGGCAGTGCATACGAGCTCCGGCGAGGAAGCCGAGCAGCTCGTATGCGGCAGCTCGCTTGAGCTCGGGGTTGGCCAGGAGCGCATCGAACAGGTTCGCGTAGATGTGCGAAGCCTGCTCGTGCACGTCGTAGACGACATGCTCAGGATCGTGTGTCGCACGAGCAGCGGGTGCGTAGTTCAGATGCACCTCGTGGCTGCGCCATAGCGCGCCCATAAAGCGGTCGTCAGACGTGCGGATGCGTTCGTTCCACGGCAACGCGAGCGCCAGCTCTCGCGAATACGCGAAGAACGCGCCGACCAGGAAGCTCGGGGACTCCCCCTGGCGTGCCGAGCGGCCATAGCCGATATAGCGCATCACAACCGGGTGGCTGTAAACCCCGTGCCACGACACGCTCCCGGCGACTGCGCAAGGCACAGGGCTCGCTCGATAGCGCTTGACGAGCTCCACAATCGCATCGTCATCCACCTGGATGTCGTCGTCGACGTTGATCAGGACCTCACCCGTCGCGAAGCTGGCGCACGCGTTGCGCGCGGCCGCCACGTTCTTACCCGAGTGTCGCTGAACCGAGACGAATGAGTGCTCGGCACAGATCGCCTGCACAACGTGGTGCCGCTCATCGTCGCTGGAGTCGCACACCAGCACGGGGAACTCCAACTCGGATCGTGCTCCTGCAAGGGCCGCGAGGCAGCGCTCGAGCTTCGCGGGCCGGTTGCGCGTCGGGATCACAACCTCGACGTCGGGCGTTGAGACGGAGCTGCTCACCGGCTCACGGTGCTCGCCCGCTCATCTGAGAACGCCTGCGCGAGCTCCAGCGCCTGCGCCGGGTTCTCGGCCCAGCGCACGTTCGCCGCGGGGTGCGTCCAGGTGTCGTAAAAGCGCTTGAGCTTGGAGTCAGCGTTGTCGAGCAGCACGTGCGGGATGTCGAGCAGCGTGGCCATGATGTGCCCATGCAGCCGATCGGTGACGAGCACCTGGGCATGTGACAGACGCTCGAGCCCGGCGCGCACGTGGGTCCACGACGAGCGATCGAACGCGTGCACGAGCCGGTCGCTCACGTGCTTCGAGGACTTGCCGTATGCGCTGAGCGTCGCCAGCCCCCCGGCCCACGCGCGCCGGCGCTGATAGCCGATCTTCCAGGCGCGTGGATCACGCTTGATGTCACCCCAGTCGAACACCTCGACCTCGGGCGGCAGGTCGGTCGGAACGTGCACGCTCTCGCTGTCACGGCGCGCGATCCACATGATCGGCCTGTCGGCGCGCGCGGTGCGCAGCTGGGCGCCGAGCGCGAAAGCTGAGTCGACGCAGAGCTCGACCTTGCACGGCAGCGTCTCGCTGGCGAACTCGAGACTCTGCTGATCGCGTGCCAGCAGGGTGAAGTCCGGGTGGCGGCTCATCGTCGCCGCGGTGGTGCGCACGGTGTCGCGGCCTTCGTAGGACACGGTCTGGGGGAGTTGGATGAAGCGATTGTGAGTGAAGTGCTCGATCACCGCCTCGCGCATGCGCTGCATCTGTGGGTAGATGTCCCCGAAATTGCCCCCACCGCTGAACAAAACGATCGCATCCGCAGGCAAGTGGCGCGACAGCGAGCCGTGTGAATAGTTGAAGCGGTCACTGATGAAGTGAACTGAAAGATCGTCACGGCTCCCGAGGTAGGCGGTCTGTCCGAGCCAGATCACGTGATCGCCGATGTTCTCGTGCGTCGGGTAGTCCAGCAGCACCACCTGCGACCCAGGTGGCAGCAGCCGATCGAGCGTCTCCGCGTATCCCTGTCGGAGCGTTTCGACCAACGTGGCTGACGTATCGGCCAGGGTGGTTGAAGTGGTGTCGGGTGGAACGCGAGTCGGGTCCATGAACCCGGCAAGTCTAATGTAGACACCCCGTCTATCCGCGCGTGTGTCAGTCGATGCGCGAAGCCACGCGCCGGGCTGCGAAGCGTGCGTCGCCCGGTCTGAGGCGCCGAAGCGCGTCGGGCGCGCGTCGTCCCCGCGACTCAGCCGAAGTCGAGCGTCAGCAGGCGCGGGTAGTCGGTCGCTGCCAGCTCGAACACCGCCTGATCGCCCTGCCTGGAGACGAACCGCGCAGGGGTGTACGTGTCGTGCAGTGGGTCGTATGAGCTCACAGCCGGGGGATCGGTCGACGCTGGGAGGTTGCCGAGCGTGATGCGGAACGTCTCGTCCGGCATGTCAAAGCGGGTGACGTCGGTGGTCGGCGCCGAGGGCTTGTAGAGCATCGCCAGGTTGCGCGTCATCACATACGTGGGGATCACGAAGCGCGTGGGGGAGACCTGGAAGGGGAACACGCCGAGCACCTCGCGGTCGAACAGATCCGGGTGCGCCGCGCTGCCGTCGCCGGAGAACTGCGCGTGGTTGCCGCTCTGCTGGATCGACACGAGCTGCAGCTGACGGGTCGCGCCGCCACTCTGACCTGAGCTCTGGATGTGGCTGAACATGTTGCGGAAGCTGTCGGTCGTCGGGCCGCCGAGCTGATCGCCGGGGTACGTCGTGGGGTGAGCGTTCGCGGCGGAGACGAACCCGCCATCGATCACGTTGAACCCGTCGTTGTGCGCAGCCGTGTAGAAATACTCCCTGGTCAGCCCCTTGTTGATCGTCGACACGAGGCTGCGCATCAGCGCCTTAGCCTGGAAGTGCGCGATGTCTGCCGCGGTGAGGTGCTGGCCCCAGAGAATCGTCTGGTCGGTCGCCACCGCCGTCACGTTGGCGTTGAGGTTGTACTCGGTCATCCATGTCTGGATCGGGTCGCCGCCGCCAGATGAGGCAACGTTGCGCCCGTGCGGCGTCGTGTAGACGTTCGTCGTCATCGGCGCTACGTCGCGGATCACCGTCTCGGTCTGGGTCGCCGTCAGGTAGTACTCCGGCAGCAGCGAGCGATATGTCGGAACGAACAGCGGCGTGAACGGCGAAACCTTGGTGCCTGCCTTCACATCGAGCTTGCCGAGCGCGTCGAACGGCTGAATGCCGTTGGCTACGTCCGCGCTCGGGAAGTACAACCCGCTCGCGTACAGATGCTTGCTGATCGCCGTCGTCCCGAGTGGCTGCGTCGGCGCGGCCGCGAATGCCGTCTGGCTGCCGAAGCCATTGGTGATGCCCACGTCGGGCGAGATGCCGTTGGCGGGGTTCCTGACGTACGCCACCGTCTGGGCGAACAGCGTGTCAGGCACCTTGCCTGTACCTGTCTCGCGCGACGGCGAGTAGTAGTTGTCCGCGCTCAGGAACTGCGACCCGAAGCTGAGCTCGTTCCAGACCTCGAAGTCGTACCCGCCGGCGCCGAAGACGCTCTTGGCCTCCTGGGAGACGGCCGACACGTAGCTCAGCCAACCCTGCAGTGAAGCCTGGAACGCGGGATTCTGACTTCCATTGGACAGCAGCGGCGGCCCGAACGGCGCGTACCGCAGCGTCGTGCCGGCATGGGCGCCGGCCGCCAACGCAGCGGGCAGCGGCTTTGACAGCGTCGCGGCGCCGCCGGCGCCGACCGCCGTGATCAGGATGTCGGCCCTGCCCCCGAACCCGACCCGGTCAAAGCCGGTCTTGCCGGGCACCACGAGCGCGGCGCTAACGGCGTCGAGCGTCACGGTGCGCGCGCCCGCGGCCGCCGTCGACAGCGTGTTCAGCGTGACGTCCTTCGACGGCCCCGGGCCGCCGCTGTTGGCGCTCAGCAGAATCAGCGGACGCAGCCCGTGGTCGTGCAGCGCGGTGAAGATCTTGCGAGTCCGCGGCTCGTTGACGAACTTGGTCGGGTCGTCGTAGCTGAGCGAGTTCCACCCGATCTCCACGCGCGCCAGCTTGAACCCGCTGTCCTGGAGCAATTGCGCGCCGCTCGGCGCTTCGACCGAGCTGAGGTCGAAGTTGATCCCGAGCGACCCGATCAGCCGCGACGTGGGCCAGGTGTCGAGGTACGCGCGCCACGGCTGGATCCAGAACGAGCGATCGCCGAACGGCAGCTTCGTCAGGTACTTGGAGTCGATCGGGTCGCTCACCACGCCGCCCGTGGTGGCCGCCGCGGCCGACACCGTCAGCTCGCCGCTCGCGGGCGACGGGCTGCCGCTCGTACCGACAGCGTTACCGGCCGAGCAGCTCACGCGGCTCGGCATCGAGCCGCCCGGCACGAGCTCCATGCGGATCGTCTGCGAGCTCGTTCCCTGGTCGATCCCGCCGAATGCCATGGTGTTGCCGGCAGCATCCAAGCCGACGCAGCGCGGCGTGCTGTCGGCCGGACGTGCGCTCCCGGAGTAGGTGAGCAGCACGTCCGACGGCTGCCCCGCAAAGCTCTCCCCGCGTGCGCTCACGAGCAGCGGCCCCAACAACGGCGTGTTGAGCGGCGGCGGCGTCGGGTCGCTTGGCGTGGTGTCGACCGGCGGCGGTGTCGGGTCGGTCGGAGTTGTGTCCGTTGGCGGGGGAGTCGGATCGTTGGGTGTCGTATCGGTAGGAGGCGGCGTTGGGTCTACCGGGGTTGTGTCGGTGGGTGGTGTGGGGTCGGTCGGCGGCGTTGGGTCGGCTGGGGTTGTGTCCGTCGGAGGTGGTGTCGGGTCCTCGGGCGTGGTGTCAACCGGTGGTGTGGGGTCGCTGGGTGTCGTATCCGTCGGGGGTGTCGGGTCGCTTGGTGTCGTGTCCGTAGGCGGCGTCGGCTCGTGCGGCGTGGTGTCGGTGGGTGGTGTGGGGTCGCTTGGTGTGGTGTCGGTCGGCGGCGTTGGATCGCCTGGGGTTGTGTCCGTCGGAGGTGGTGTCGGGTCGTCGGGCGTGGTGTCCCCCGGTGGAGTTGGATCGCTTGGCGTCGTATCCGTTGGCGGCGTGGGGTCGGTGGGGGTTGAATCCGTGGGCGGCGTTGGGTCGGTCGGGGGCGACGTTGGCGGGTCGCTTGGCGCCTTGGGGTCCTCCCCGGCGGGCGGCGTGTCGCTCGTGGGGGGCGTGTCGGTGTCGAGCGGCGGCGTTGGCTGGCTGACGAGCAGATCCTGGCCCAAGGACTGGCCGTCGCCGACTACTGGCTGCTCGTTGATCGTCGGCAGCACGGTTCCCTGGCCGCCGAGCAGCGCCTGTGGGTCCTGCCTGCGGATGCGGCTGCGGCGCTGGGCTGCCTCCCGCTGCTTGTTCTTCGCCTTCTGTCGCTGCTTCTGCTTGTTGTTGAGCTTCTGCTTTTTCTTCAGCGCGCGACGCTGTTGAGCAGGAGCAAGGCGTTTGGACGTGCCGCGCTGCTGCGCGGGGCTCAGGCGATTTGACGCGCGCCGCTGCGCTTGCCGGGGCTTGGCTCGCTGCGAGTAGGCGCCGTGGGAGTGCTTGCCGGCGGTGCCGGCGCGCTTGAACTGCGCTGCCACGGCGAGGTTCGGGACGCTGGCGAGGGCGGCCACGAGCGATATTGCGACCAGTAGGATGCGGCCGAATGATGGACGGAAAGATGAGTGCATACAGGGGGGTGTGCAGTCACAAGCAGGCGCTAAAGATCTGCCGGTCCTGGTCGATCGGCCACCCCCCGTGGCTACTTGAGAAATCCCTGGAGTACTCGTTGTTTCTCCAGGCGGGAAGCGGTCTTAGGGCCTGCAAAGCGCCTTTGTTCGGCGGATTGAGGCCGATGTGCAGTCGCAATTGATCGATGTGTGGCCGCTGCGCCTGGACCTGTCAGCGCAAACGCTCGGCTCGCTGCGCCCGCTGCTCTCTGAGGACGAGTTGGGCCGGGTGGCGCGGCTGCGCTCCGAGCACGTCGCGGCGCGCTTCGTCGCTGCTCGCGGACAGCTGCGGCGCATCCTCGGCAGCGTGCTGGATCGCGACCCCGCGTCGCTGCGATTCGCGTACGGCGAGTTCGGCAAGCCGTCGCTGCAGGGCGGGCCGAGCGTGCTGCACGACGAGCCGAGCGTGCGGTTCAACCTCTCGCACAGCGGGGAGCTGGGGCTGCTCGCCGTGGCTGAGCATGCCGAGCTCGGCGTCGACATCGAGTCCAACCACGCGCGTGAACGCGGCGAGCAGATCGCCCGTCGCTGGTTCGCTGCGCTGGAGGTCGAAGCATTGATGGCACTGCCTGCACGCGAGCGCGACGCTGGGTTCCTGCGCTGCTGGACGCGCAAGGAGGCGTACGTCAAGGCGCTCGGCGGAGGCTTGCAGACGCCGCTGGACGGCTTCGCCGTGACGCTTGGCAGCGACGAGCCGGCGCGGCTGCGGTGGTGCAATGACCCCGGCGAGCTGCAGCGCTGGACGTTGGTCGACCTCTCGGACGTCCACGACGGCGCGACCGCCGCTGCCTGTGTGGAGGCCACGGCCGCACGCGTGCGCGTACACGAACCCGACTATGTTTCGCGTGATGTGCGGCATCGCCGGTAGCACTGACGACCCTCAGGGGACTGCAGTTGAGGCGATGCTGGCGACGCTGCACCATCGCGGGCCGGACGACGGCGGGCTGCACACCGACCCCGGCACGGGCGTATCGATCGGCGCCCGGCGCCTGGCGATCCTCGACATCGATGGCGGCCATCAGCCGCTCTGCGGCGAGGACGGGTCGGTGTGGGTGGCGTTCAACGGCGAGATCTACAACCACGAGCCGCTGCGCGAGGATCTGCGCCGGCGCGGGCACACCTTCTCGACCGGGTGTGACACCGAGGTGCTGGTACACCTGTACGAGGAGTTCGGCGACGCGCTCGTACACGCGTTGGAGGGGATGTTCGCGTTCGCGCTGTGGGACGAGCGCCGCCAGCGGCTGCTGTTGGCGCGCGACCGCTTTGGCGAGAAGCCGCTGTTCATCCACGAGCACGCGGGCGAGTTGATGTTCGCATCCGAGCTGACCGCGCTGCTGGAGGCCAAGCCGCAGCTGCGCGCGCTCGACCCGGCCGCGATCGACGCGTTCTTCGTGCTCGGCTACGTGCCAGGGCCGGGCACGATCGTGCGCGACGTGCGCCAGCTGGCGCCCGGCCATCTGCTGAGCTGGGAGCGGGAGAGCGGCGTGTGCAGCGAGCGCGCCTGGTGGTCGCCGCCCGACGGCCCGGTGAAGCTGCGCGAGCCGGTCGAGATGCTGGCGGCCGAAGCCGAGCGCCTGCTGCACGAGTCGGTGCGCACGCGCATGATCGCCGACGTGCCCGTCGGCGTGTTCCTCAGCGGCGGCATCGACTCGCGCCTGGTGGCGGCGTCCGCTGCGCAGCAGTCCACGCGCCGGATCCAGACGTTCACGATCGGGTATGACGTCGGCTCCTTCGACGAGACGGTGCAGGCGCGGCGCGTCGCGGACGAGCTCGACACCGAGCACCACGAGATCACGCTCACGCAGACCGACGTCGCGGCGCGCGCTCCGGCGCTGCTGGCGAGCCTCGATCAGCCGCTGGCCGACCAGGCGCTGATCCCGTTGCACGCGCTGTCGGAGTTCGCGCGCCCGCGCGTCACCGTCGCGCTCGGCGGCGAGGGCGCCGACGAGCTGTTCGGCGGGTACCCCCGCTACCGCTGGCTGGAGCGCGCCGAGCGCATCGAGTCGGCGCTGCCGCGCGCCGTGGTCGGGCCGCTGGGCGAGCTGCTGCGCTACTCGGGCCGCTGGCCGGCCACCGCGCGGCTGAGCGACCGCATCAGCCAGGCGCCAGTGCTCGAGCGCCACCTCGACTGGGTTACCGCCGGGCGCCGGCACCATCGCAAAGCGCTGTACGGACCGCGGCTGACGGTGCTCGACGACGGCCGCGTGCTGAGCGATCTCGTCAGCCGCGCCGGAAACGCCGAGGACGGCTCGATCGGGCGGCGGCTGATGCGCTTGGATCAGATCGACTACCTGCCGGACGACGTGTTGGTCAAAGCCGACCGCGCCGGCATGCTGGTGTCGCTGGAGATTCGCAGCGTCTACCTGCACCGCGGCCTGGCCGAGCTGGCCGGCTCGATCGACACGTCGCTGCACCTCAGCGGCCAGGGCAAGACGCTGCTGCATTCGATGCTGCCGAAGGGCATGGCCGTCAACTCACGCACGTCAACGCGCTACCGCAAGACCGCGTTCCGGGCGCCGGCTGCTGAGTGGCTGCGTGGGCCGCTCGCGGCTGCGCTGCACCGCCAGCTCGAGCACGGGATGATCTTCAAGGAGGGCTATTTCAATCGTGAAGCAGCGCGTGAGCTGGCGCGCGAGCACATCTCGCTGGTGCGCGATCACAGCGACCTGCTGTGGCCGCTGCTGGCGCTCGGCCTGTGGGTGGACAGGTTCTTCGGGGTGGTTGACGTGCAGGGTGCGGGCGATGTCGCGTAAGCCGCGGCTGCTGGTGATCACACCGGACTTTCCCCCCGCGCGCGGCGGGATCCAGGTGCTCGTACACCGGCTGGTATCCGAGCTGGAGCGCTTCGAGCGCAGCATCGTCACGCTCGAGTCGCCCGGCGCGGCCGAGTTCGATGACGCCAGCGGGCTCGCCGTGCGGCGCGTGAAGGCGATCAAGCAGCTGCGCGGCGGCCGCAACCTGCTGTTGAACGCCGTCGCCTACCGGCAGGCGCAGAGCTTTCGCCCGGATGTCACGCTCAGCGCGCACATCGTCACCAGCCCGGCAGCAGCTGCGATCCGCCGCACGCTCGGCGGGCGCACGGTGCAGTACTTCCACGCCAAGGAGATCGGCGCCAAGCCGCGGCTCGCGGCGTTCGCGGCGCGCCAGGCGCACACGTCGATCGCGGTCAGCGACTACACGTCGCGTCTGATCCAGGCCACCGGGGTCAGACCGCTGGACATCAGGCTGATCTCGCCCGGCGTGGAGTTGCCGAGCAACGTCGCGCCCGAGTCGGCCGAGCGCCCGACGTTCCTCACGATCGCGCGGCTGGAGGATCGCTACAAGGGGCATGACGTGATCATCCGCGCGCTGCCGCTGCTGCGCGCGAAGGTGCCCGACGTGCAGTGGGTGGTGATCGGCGACGGCCCGCTGCGGCCCGGGCTCGAGCAGCTCGCGCAAGCGCACGGTGTGGCCGATGCCGTGCGCTTCCTGGGGTCGGTGTCCGACGACGAACGCAACTCCTGGCTGCGGCGTACGCGCGCGCTGGTGATGCCGAGCCGGCTGCCTTCCGGCCACTACGCGGGGGAGGGCTTCGGGATCGTGTACCTCGAGGCCAACGTGTTCGGCAAGCCTGTCGTCGCAGGCAACGTCGGCGGCGCGCTCGACTCGGTGGCAGACGGCGAAAGCGGGCTGCTGGTCGACCCGACCGACCCGGTTGCCGTGGCGGATGCGATCGCGCGGCTGCTGCTCGACGACGAGCTCGCCGCGCGCCTCGGACGCGGCGGCGCGCAGCGCGCGCAGGCGTTCACCTGGCCGTTGATCTCCGAGCGCGTGGAGGCGGTGCTGCTCGAGCAGCTGCGCGCGTCGGCGCGCTGGGATTCGTCAGCCGTGCCGGCGTGACACTCTTCACGGCTGCGTGAGAGTTCTCTACGTCAACCACACGGCCGAGGTCAGCGGCGCCGAGCGCTCGCTGCTGAGCCTGCTCGAAGGGCTCCCGGACACGGTCGAGCCGCTGTTGGCCACACCTCCCGGCCGGCTCGCCGGCGCGGCGCGCGAGCTGGGCGTGCGGACCGCGACGATCCCGGGCACAGCGGGCAGCCTGCGGCTGCACCCGCTGCACACCTCGCGCGCGCTTGGCGAGATGGGCGGCGCGGCGCACCGGCTGCGCTCGATCGCACAGCGTCATGGCTCGGAGTTGGTCCACGCCAACTCGATCCGCGCAGGGATCGTGCTCGGGCTGGCGCGCGTCGCCCCGACGCCGACTGTGATCCACATCCGCGACTGCCTGCCGCCGGGGCCGGTGACGACGGCCACGATGCGCCTGATAGCGGCGGCCGCCACGACGGTGGTGGCGAACTCCGAGTACACCGCCAACTGGGTGCGCAGCACGGCACCGAGCGCGGCCGTCGAGGTGGTGCACAACCCGGTGGACCTGCGCCGCTGGGATCCCGAGCGGATCGACCGTCTGAGCGCGCGCGCCAGGCTGGGGGCCGCCGGCGAACGTCAGCTATTGCTCGGCGTGGTGGCGCAGCTGACGCCGTGGAAGGGCCAGGACACCGCGATCGACGCGCTGCGGCTGCTGTGCGAACAGGGGGTCGACGCGCATCTGCTGCTGATCGGCTCTGCCAAGTTCGTCGCACGCGCGACGCGCTTCGACAACCAGGGCTACGAGCAGCGCCTGCGAGCGCAGGTCGCCAGCGCACGATTAGAGGATCGCGTGTCGTGGCTGGGCGAGCGTGAGGACGTGCCCGAGCTCGTACGTGCGCTCGACGTTTTACTGCTGCCCTCGTGGGAGGAGCCGTTCGGGCGCGCGCTGATCGAGGCGATGGCGCTGAACGTGCCTGTTGTAGCCACCAGCGTCGGCGGCCCCCCGGAGATCATCGAAGACGGGCGTGAGGGCTTCCTGGTGGCGCCACGCGACCCACAGGCGTGGGCGGATGCGCTGCGCCGCATCGCCGACGAGCCGCGGCGGGGCTGGGAGCTGGGACGCGCCGGACGCCGGCGCGTCGAGAGCGAGTTCTCGCTGGAGCACCATGTGGCGGCGATGATGGGTGTATACGAGCGAGCGCTGGCACGATGAGCAGGCGAGCCGACGGCCGGGCGATGAGCCGAGCCAGCACTGGTGCGATGAGCGCAAGCGCGCTGGCGCGATGAGCCCGATGGACGCCCCACACGGCGCCGAGCCGCTTGGCATGAACCCGCGCCGGCGCGCGCTGGTCATCCGCACGCTGCTGATCGACCAGCTCACCGCTGAGATCACCGGCGTGTTCGCTGCCGAGGGCATCGAAACGCTCGTGCTGAAGGGCCCGGTGCTGGCCGCGTGGCTGTACCCGGGCGATCTGCGCGCGTACGGCGACTCCGACCTGATGGTCGCCCCCGGCGACTGGGATCGAGCTGTCGCGATCCTGCAGCGGCTTGGGTTCTCGGACCATCTCGGCCCGCTGGCGCACCCGCGCATGGAGTCCTTCGCCTCCACCGCGTTCCTGCGCGGCGAGGACAACCTCGACCTGCACTGCGCCCTGCATGGGCTCAACGGCGACCTACAGGGGGTCTGGCAAGCGTTCTCCGCCAACGCACAGCACCAGACGATCGGCGGCGCCGAGGTGCGCGTCCCATCGCGCCAGGCGCTGCTGCTGCACGTCGGACTGCACGCTGCCCACCACGCCGAGACCAAGGCGCTGGAGGACCTCGAGCGCGCGCTCGCCATTGCCAGCGAAGCGGAGTGGCTGCAGGCGCTGGAGCTCGCTCGCACGTGCGACGGCGTGCTCGCGTTCGCCAGCGGCCTGATGCTCGTGCCGGCCGGCGCGGAGCTGGCCCGGCGCCTACGCATCGACGACGTGCGCTCCTTGCACCACGCGCTGCGCTTCGAGGGGATTCCGACCGCAGAAGCCTTGGGCGCGCTGCTGGCGCCTGGTGTCAGCTGGCGCGAGCGGCTTGCGACCGTCCGCACCGAGCTCGCGCCGCGTCCGGAGTTCATGCGCTGGCGGTTCGCGCTCGCGCGGCGAGGACGGCTGGGGCTAGTCGCCAGCTATCCCTGGCGGTGGGCGTGGCTGCTGATTCAGGTGCCGCGCGGTCTGCTCGCAGTGCGCCGCGCGCGCGCCAAGCAGTCTCGCTGAGAGCGAGTTTTCTAAAGACGCGTAGGTGCGGAGTGTTCATTTTCTATGGTGCTGCGCGCGCGCACGCACGCGCGCGCGGCACCATCAAAAACTAAGACCCAACCCCGACGGTACCGTCGCTCGGCAGCGACTCCTCCGGGGAGATCCGCAGGATTCCTGGCCCGAGCCCGCTCTCGCCGTCGAGGATCAGCTCGGCTGCCGCGCTGCGCGAGGAAACCCCGAGCTTCCCGAACGCCGAGGAGAGATGGTTCTTGACGTTGCTCTCGGTCACGAACAGCTTGCGCGCGATCTCAGCGTTGGAGAAATCGAGCACGATCATCGCCAGGATCTGGCGCTCGCGCGGCGACAGCGCCGGCCGGTCGACGATCTGGCGGATCGAGCGCGGCACGACGCACTGGCCGACCGCAACGGCCTGCAGCGTCGGCAGCAGCGCCTGCTCGAGCTCGCTTGCGAGCACAGCGCCCTCCAGGCGCGCCGCCACGATCCTCGCGCCCCTGGCGCTAGGCACCTCGGCGAGCACCGCCACGAGCGCTCCCGCATGGCGCGCGCGGATCTCAGCCAAGCGCGCGGTCTCCTCGCGCTTGGCGCTGCTCCAGCCGATCAACCCGATGTGCTCATCGCCGTCGCCGATGTATTGCTCGGGCAGGATCGACCCGATGTGCTCATCGCCGGCGCCGATGCAGTGCTCGGGCAGGATCGACCGCACACGCGGCCACAGCGAAGCGCTGTCTTCCAGCAGGATCACCATGTAACCGTGTTGATCGGTCATCCGGACCACATGAAGAGAGCTGTTGACCCTCG
>DATINL010000006.1:0-71854 GCA_035474295.1 Solirubrobacteraceae bacterium | reverse complement strand
ATCGATTCGCATGATGGGCATGTGACGGTCGTGAGTGATGCGATCCCGTCGATTTTGAAGGGCACTCCGTTGGATATTCAGCGGGTCAATGTGGTGTTGGATCGTCCTGGGTTTATGTTGAACCCGTCGAGCTGTGAGCCGATGCAGATCAGTGCGCAGGTCACGTCGACGCAGGGCACTGTCGCGAGTGCTGCGGATCGCTTTCAGGTTGGGGATTGTGCTGGGTTGGCGTTTATCCCGAGGTTTTCAGCGTCGACGGTAGCGAGGACGTCGCGTGCGAATGGTGCGAGCCTGGACGCGAAGATCGTGATCGGCGTGAAGGGCGAGGCGAACGCGCATAGCGTGTTCGTGAGTTTGCCGAAGCAGTTGCCGTCGCGGTTGACGACGATCCAGAAGGCGTGTTTGGCGGTGGTGTTCGCGGCGAACCCGACGGCGTGTCCGGTGGAGTCGCTCGTGGGGTCAGCGACCGCGGTGACGCCGTTGTTGAAGGATCCGTTGGTTGGCCCTGCGTACCTGGTGTCGCATGGTGGCGCGGGGTTCCCGGACGTCGTGATCGTGTTGCAGGGCAACGGTGTGCGGTTTGACTTGGTTGGCTCGATCAATATCTCGAAGAGTGGTGTGACGAGCACAAAGTTCGCGAGTGCGCCGGATGTCCCGATCGATAGCTTCGAGTTGAAGCTGCCGCAGGGTCCGCATTCGATCCTCACGAGCAACGGGAGTTTGTGTGCGAAGGCGTTGGTGATGCCAACGGTGATCACGGGTTATAACGGCAAGCAGGTCACGCAGAGCACAAGGATCAAGGTGTCTGGCTGCCCGAAGGCCAAGAAAGCGAAGAAGCACAAGGCCAAGAAGCAGAAGGCCGGGAAGCACACGGCGAAGGCCAATAAGGGCTCCGTGAAGGCCAAGGCCAGGCGCGGCTAAGCACTGGCTGGTGGGTGTCGTGGTCTCCCCCGGGTCACGACACCCCCCATGTGTGTGGGTGGTTGTGGGTGGTTTGTCAGGGGTTGGTGGGGTGGGTGTAATGAGAGGGAAGGGTGGGCTGAGGGCGTGGCTGGTGTGGGTGTGAGGCGTGGGGAGGGGCTGGGTTATTCGCATGTGCGGGAGATTCAGCGGCGGCGGTTGTTGGCGGCGGCTGCGGAGGTTGTGGGTGAGCGGGGGTTCGCGCTTGTGACGGTCGCGGATATCGTGACGCGGGCGGGGGTGTCGAGGCGTACGTTCTATGAGTTCTTCGAGGACCGCACGGATTGTTTCCTCGCGGCGTTCGAGGACGCGCTTGGGTTTGTGTCAGGGCGGGTGGTGGAGGCGTATCGGGGTGAGGTGCGGTGGGAGGCGAGGATCGGGGCGGCGCTAGCGGCGGTCTTGGCGTTTTTGGATGAGGAGCGGGAGTTGGGGGTGTTGTGTGTGGTGCATGCTGCTGGTGGTGACCCACGTATCTTGGCGCGTCGTGCGTTGATCTTGGATGTGTTGGAGGGGGCGGTGGATGAGGGTCGCGCCGGGGGTAGGGGTAGGGGTTTGTCGCCGTTGACGGCGGAGGGTGTTGTCGGGGCGGTGTTGTCGGTGATCCACGCGCGTCTGTTGCAGGAGGACCCGGGGGCGGTGTCGCCGTTGTTGGGGTCGTTGATGGGGATGATTGTGCTGCCGTATCGTGGCGCTGCGGCTGCCGCGAGGGAGCTCGAGCGTCCGGCGCCAGAGGTGCGTACACAGCGGCGTGTGCGGCCGGCTGACCCGTTGGAGGGGTTGGGTATGCGGTTGACGTATCGCACGTTGCGTGCGTTGTATGTGATTGTGGAGCACCCGGGTGCGAGTAACCGTGAGGTTGGTGATGGTGCGGGTATCGCTGATCAGGGGCAAACGTCGAAGCTCCTCACGCGCTTGGAGACCCTTGGGTTGATCCGGAACACTGGGGAGGGCCACACCAAAGGCGCGACGAACGCGTGGGTGTTGACTGCGAGGGGTGCTGAGGTCCAGGGTGCGTTGCAGACGCACGCTGAGCGGTAGACGCCCGGGTCGGGTGCCGGTCCGGCTCTAGAGCGCGAGAATCATCGCAGCGCTTGCTCGGCCTCACGCGGCGTGTCCGGTCCCAGCCGCCTGATTGGGCGCAACAGCAGGTAGGTCATGAGGCTGAACGCTGCTGGATCGGTTCTCAAAAGTCATCTGCGCCCCGCGTTGGGCGCTCGGCGCGTACGCATCTCTGCCTCCTTCGACGGACTCGTTGAACATCCGGTCAAAATAGTGACGCCTTGGGACGGGGCTCTTGATTTAAGATGGTGCTGCGCGCGCGCACGTACGCGCGCGCAGCACCATTGAAATTGATAGGCGACACTCCGCGCCCCCCGCTCGCACGGGTCAGGCGGGGCGATCGTCTAGGGCTCTTGGGTCACCTGGATCATGTGCTCCGGCTCTGTGAGCGCTGCTATGTCGGCGAGGTCGACTGGTCGTCCGGCGGCACGTTTCATCTTGATAATGTCGTCGCGGCTGGCGACCGCGATTTGGCGGCGGCCGAGTGCGATCACAAGTGCGCGTTCGCGTAGTTGGGGGAATGGGGCGGCGCCCGGTGCGTCGTGCAGTATGTCGATATCTCCATGGCGGGTTGACAGCTGCCACAGGGTTGCTCGAGGCAGCATTTGTGCGTCGATCTCTAGGTGCTCACTGCCGGGATTGAGCACAGTTGCGTCGATTGCGATCAGCGCATCGGCTAGATGGGCGAGGTTCTCAGGCGTTGGGGAAGGGATCAGATCGACGTCATTGGTCATCCGCACGTGACCGTGTACCTGCACGGCGATGCCGCCGATCACCACGTATTCGACCGCGTATGTGTCGAGTGTCGCGAAGATGCGCTCGGCGTCGAGCGGCGTTGTGTCAGTCATGTTCGCGGGCTGCTCGTCCGGCGGCGGCAAGGCGTCCTGCCAGCTTGTTCCAGGAGAGCGCCAGCTCGAGTCGCTGCTCCGCTGTTCGGGCCTGTGTGCTTGCCATGTGCGCTGGGTCCCAGTCGGTCGCCAGGCGTTGGGAGCTCAGCATCGGTTCCTCGCCCATCGACAGCATCAGCTCGCGCAGCGTCGCATAGGTCGGGGAGACGATCCCGCGCTCGATCCGGCTCACGGCGGCTTGGGTGGTGCCGGCACGCAGCGCCAGTCGGCGCTGACTGAGGCCGAGGCGTTCGCGGGTGGATCGGATGAGCTCGGCAGGGTTCATGACATCAGAAATGATATCAAGGATAGGCGCAATTTGGCTGGTTGTTTTACGAGCTGGGCCGCGAGGGTAGCCCTCCTGCGGCAACCCGACACCGGAGGTGAACATGCCACCGCGCGGCGTGGAAGTGACTCCGGTGGGGCGGCTCCGCCGAAGCGGCCGCTCGGCGAGCTGTGGTCGATCAGCTCGACAGCAGCTGGCTGAGCGAGAGGAACTCGCTCAACAGCTCGTGAGCACCGCTAGTGACTGGCTCGGCGTGAGCGAACAGCAGCGCGTCGAAGTCCTCGTCGAGCAGGCTGCGCAACTTGCGCCGCAGCCCGGCCCGCACCGTCTCGGGGTCTGCTCCCAGCAGCTCGTCCGGCATGAAAGCCAGCGACCCGTCCTCGGCTCGGGTGAGCCCGTCGGCGAACCACAGCACCCCCGCGTCGACACCCAACCACAGCGCGGTCTCCTCGGCGCAGATGCTGCCCAGCTCGAGCGCCCACACGTCGTCGGCGAGCGACTCACCGAAGGCGAAGCCCTGCACCGGCTGGCCCTTGCCAAACGCGTGCAGCCCCGCCTCGTGACAGAGCACGGGGCAGTCGAATCGCTCGGTGAACCGTGCGCTGTGGCGGTAGTGGTGGCGGTTGCTCAGCACCACACGTTGCGGCGCGGCCAGCGCGGCGACCGCATCCAGGCCCTCCGCTGGCTCCAGCGGGTCGATCAGCGTCCCCGACTCCAGCACGAAGCCGCTGTACACCGTGCGTCCGATGCCTTCATGGAAGGCGCTCCAATGAGCCAGCCCCGGCAGAATCTCGTTGATCATTGCCGAGATATTGCCCGTTCTGGAGTCCTGTAATCGAATTGGACACCATCCACGTCCTGCTTGTCATGGTTCTGCTCAGCGGGTGCTGAGCTGCGCCGGGTCTGGTCGCTCGAGCGCATACCCTGAGCTGGATGCCGAGGCTGCGACGATCCAACTGCGCCGCGCCTGGCATCGCGCGCCGCCGCCGCGGGCGCGGGTTCGAGTACCGCGACCCGGATGGCGAGCGGATCGACGACAGCGAGGCGCTCGAGCGCATCGCCGAGCTGGCGATCCCGCCCGCGTGGCGTGAAGTCTGGATCTGCATGGATCCGCAGGGGCATCTCCAGGCCACGGGCTTCGACGCGGCCGGCCGCAAGCAGTACCTCTACCACTCGCGCTGGCGCACCCATCGCGACCGTCTGAAGTTCGACTCGATGATCGCCTTCGGCGAGGCGCTTCCGCGGGTACGGCGCCGAGTAGCGCGCGAGCTTGGACGCGGCGCGCACAACCGGTCAGCCGCTGGCGCCACGCGCACGATGGCCGCGGCGGACCTCACGCGCGGGCGGGTGCTTGCGTGTGCCGTGCGGCTCCTGGACCTCGGCTTCTTCCGCATCGGCTCCGAGGACTACGCCGAGCACAACGAGTCCTACGGGCTCACGACGATGCTCCGCGAGCACGTGTCGATCGATGACGGCGAGCTGGTCTTCGACTTCCCGGCGAAGTCAGGCCGCCGGCGCGTGCAAGCGATCACCGACGGCGATGCGCTCGGGGTTGTTGCGGCGCTCAAGCGCCGCCGTGGCGGCAGCCAGCTGCTCGCATACCGCGAGGCTGGCCACTGGGTGGAGCTGCACGCCGACGACGTCAACGCCTACATCAAGCAGCACAGCGGCGGCGACTTCACCGCCAAGGACTTCCGCACCTGGAACGCCACGGTGCTCGCTGCGGTCGCGCTGGGCTCAGAGAAGCGCCCCAAGAGCCGGATGAGACAGGAGCGTGTCGTGACCCAAGCGGTCAAGACCGTGGCGGCGTATCTCGGCAACACCCCGGCCGTGTGCCGCGCCTCCTACATCGACCCGCGCGTGATCGATCGCTACCACGCCGGCATCACGATCGCGCCGACGCTCGCTGAACTCTCGCAAGGGCCGGACCTGGCGGACGTCCGCACCCGCAAGCTGGTCGAAGCCGCGACGCTCGAGCTGCTGGGATCAGATCGTTAGCGGGTTCGGGTCCGGCGGCACGGGGTTCGGGTCCGGCGGCACGGGGCTCGGATCCGGCGTCGGTGTCGCGCTCCCTGATCGCTTGATCTGATCGCTACCCGAACTCACGGGGTGCAAACACGCTCACTGGAACACGGATCGCTTAGCCGCGGCACAGGCTTAGCCCTGCACAGGTATGGGTAAACACGGTGCAGGGCAAGGGAGTCAGCCGGCGTGGGGTAAATGTCGATTCGGAAATGAGGCTGAAGTCATGAGCTTGAGAACGTGGCGCAGGGGACGAGCGGCATCCACGGAGACAGATACGTCCGAGCGCGTGCAGGCACAAGAAGATCACCAAGCGCGGGATGAGCCACGGGCAGCCGCGCCCGGCGACGGGGCCACCTATACGCGAGCAGACGAGCGAGACCCAGCCGCTCCGCCAGCGCGCAGGCGCACGAGCTTCGGCGGGCGCACACGCGACGCGGGAGCCGGGGCTGTCGGCGCATTTGGATCCGGAGTGATGGTGCTCGCGCGGCTGGTGATGACCGTGGCCGCGCTGATTGCGCTGCTAATCGGACTGGCGATTGTGCTGCGCGACGTGGATGCCAACTCGAGCAACACGATCGTCAAGGGGATTCACGACGGTGCGAACTTCTTCGCGGGCGCGTTCACTGGGTTGATCACGTTCAACGGTCATCCCAAGCGGGCGATCACGGTTGACTGGGGCATCGCGCTGGTCGTGTACCTGATCGTGGGGGCGGTGATCTCCAGCTTCATCGCGCGCATCGGGCGTGGTGGCGTGCGCTACGAGCGAACGCATCGCGCCGCGCCGAGTCACTGACGGGACGAGCGAGCCGCGCGCTGCGTCGCGCGCGCGGCTTTGACCGCCCTGGTCAGGGTCTGCACGTCGTACACGCCCTGGTGGCGGCGCCCGTTGATGAAGAACGACGGCGTGCCGGACACGCCGCTGGCGTCGGCGCTCGCCACGTCGGCGTTGATGCGCGACGCGTGATGGTGGTGGCGGACCTCGTCGAGGAAGCGCTCGACGTCGAGCTCGAGCTGCTGTGCGTAGCGCTTCAGATCCCCCAGCGTCAGCTCGCCCTGATGAGAGAGCAGCAGGTCGTACATCTCCCAGAACACGCCTTGCGCGCTCGCGGCCTCCGCTGCTTCGGCGGCGATCTGCGCGTGCGGGTGCACGTCGTTGAGCGGCAGGTGGCGAAACACGAAGCGCAGGTCGTCGTCGTGCGCGGTGAGCAGCTCCCGGATGATCGGCTCGGCCTGCCCGCAGTAAGGGCACTCGAAGTCGCCGTACTCGATCAGCGTGACCGTGGCGTCGTGCCTGCCGCGGATGTGGTCGATCTCGGGATCGACGTCGTCGGAGAGATCGACGATCTGCTCGATCGTCTGCCCGAGCTGGCGGGCGCGCATCGCGGCCGGCAGGCGCGCCAGCACCGCGAACACCGCCCACGCCACCAGCGGCGAGAGGATCGCGGCGGCGAGCACGCCGAGCTTGGCCTGGTCGAGCACGCGACCGTTGAACGCGAGCCCGGCGATCAGCAGCGACACGGTGAAGCCGACGCCGGCGGCCGCGCCGGTGCCGGCGAGCCCGGGCCAGGTCACCGCCAGCTTGGTGCCGCCGAGCGAGCGGCGGGTGCCGAGCCAGGCGGCGGCCATGATGCCGAGCGGCTTGCCCACCACGTATGCGACGAGCACGCCGATCGTCACGGGCGAGCTGAGCGCGTCGCTCAGCAGGCCGCCGTCGAGGTGGATGCCGGCGTTGGCCAGCGCGAACAGCGGCACGATCACGAAGCTCGTCCACGGGTGCAGCCGGTACTGCAAGCGCTCGTTCGCCGAGATCGCCGACGTCAGGCCACGCTGGGCCGAGTAGGCGAGCTCGGGCGTCGGCTGCTCGCGGAACGAGCGCGTCAGCTCGGTGGCGCGCTCCAGGCGCTCGCGCTCCGGGGGGTACGCGCTCGTCACCAGCCCGATCGCCAGGCCCGCGATCACCGGGTCGATACCCGACTTGAACAGCGCCAGCCACACGCCGAGCCCGACGACCACCGCCGCCTGTGCGCGCCAGCGCCCGGCGAAGCGCAGCGACACGAGCACGCCGAACAGCACGAGCGCGATCGCCAGCGCGCCGAGCGATACGTGCTTGGTGTAGACGACCGCGATCACGAGCAGCGCGCCGAGGTCGTCGATCACGACCAGCGTCAGCAGGAACACGCGCAGGCGCGTGGCCCAGTGTGGGCCGACCAGCGCGAGCGTGCCGAGCGCGAGCGCCGTGTCCGTCGACATCGCCGCGCCCCAGCCGTGCGCGCCGGAGCCGCCGGCGTTGATCGCCAGGTACAGCAGCACCGGCAGCGCCATGCCGCCGAGCGCGGCCATCACCGGGATGCCGATGCGCGTGCGCTCGCGCAGCTCGCCGAGGTCGAGCTCGCGCTTGGCCTCCAGACCGACGACGAGGAAGAACAGCGTCATCAAGCCCTTGTTGACCCAGTCGCGCAGGTCGGCCGACAGCGCATGGTCGCCGACGGTGAGCGCGAGCTTGGTGCTCCAGAACGACTCGTAGGAGTCCGGCCAGGGCGAGTTCGCCCAGACGAGCGCGGCAAGCGCGGCGCCGATCAGCACAAGCGCGCTGCCGGTCTCGGTGCGCAGGTAGTCGCGCACCGGCGCTCCGAGGTTGCGCGCCCAGGCGGTGCGCCCTGCCGGGGCGCTGACAGCGGCTTCCATGGCGGGAGTATCCTCGCCGCACAAGCATGAGGTGCTCTGGGACGATCTGATGGCGGGCGAGCGACAGCCCGGCGAGCGACTGCCGGCAATCGTGGCCGTTGACGACGAGCCGACGGTGCTGGCCGCGGTCGCGCGCGATCTGCGGCGCGGGTTCGGCGAGCGCTACCGCATCCTGCGCGCCGGCTCGGGCGCAGAGGCGCTGGAGCTGCTGCGCCAGCTGCGCACACGCGGCGACCAGGTGGCGCTGCTGATCGCCGATCAACGCATGCCGGCGATGGCAGGCACGGAGTACCTAGTGCAAGCGCGCAAGCTCGTGCCGGACGCCAAGCGCGTGCTGCTCACCGCGTACGCCGACACCGAGGCGGCGATCGCCGCGATCAACGAGGTTGCGCTCGACTACTACCTGCTGAAGCCGTGGGACCCGCCCGAGGAGCAGCTGTTCCCGGTCGTCGAGGATCTGCTCACCACGTGGGAGTCGGGCGCGGCGCTGGAAACCGGCGGCACGCGCATCATCGGCCACCGCTTCTCGAAGGACTCCCACGACCTGCGCGACTTCCTCGCGCGCAACCGCGTACCCGCGCGCTGGCTCGACGTCGAGCGCGACGGCGAAGCGCGTGAGCTGCTGCAGATCGTGGGCGTCGACGCGGGCGGGCTGCCGGTGGCGCTGCTGGAGGACGGCACGGTGCTGGAGCGCCCGACCGTGCTCGAGCTGGCCGAGCGCCTGGGGGTGGCGGGGCAGCCCGCGCAGGAGCACTACGACCTCGTGATCGTCGGCGGCGGCCCGGCTGGGCTCGCCGCGGCGGTGTACGGCGCGTCGGAGGGGCTGCGCACGGTGATGGTCGAGCGCGAGGCGCCGGGCGGGCAGGCGGGGCAGTCCAGCCGCATCGAGAACTACCTCGGCTTTCCGATGGGGTTGAGCGGGTCGGATCTCGCGCGGCGCGCGACCGACCAGGCGCGCCGGCTGGGCGCCGAGCTGCTGACGGTGCAGGACGCGGTCGGGCTGCGCGTGGAAGGCGCGGGGCGGTTGGTCGAGCTGAGCGGCGGCGGCACGCTCAGCGCCAACTGCGTGCTGATCGCCTCGGGCGTGTCATACCGCCAGCTGGAGGCGCCCGGGTTCGCGCAGCTGACGGGCGCGGGCGTGTACTACGGCGCGGCGATGACCGAAGCGCGCGCGTGCGCCGACCAGGAGATCGTGATCATCGGCGGCGCCAACTCCGCGGGCCAGGCGGCGGTGTACTTCAGTGGGTACGCCGCGCGCGTGACGATGCTCGTGCGCGGGCCGTCGCTCGAGCGGTCGATGTCGCAGTATCTGATCGAGCAGCTCGCGGCGCTCGAGAACGTCACGGTGTACACCGGCAGCTCGGCGATCGCCGCGGAGAGCAACGGCGAGCGCCTGAAAGCGCTGCGTGTGCAGGGGCCTGACGGTGAGTCCACGCTTGACGCGGACGTGTGCTTCGTGTTCATCGGCGCGTCGCCGCGCACGGACTGGCTCGACGGCGTGCTCGCGCGCGACGAGCGCGGGTTCATCCTCGCGGGGCTCGACGCCCAGGGCGCCGATTGGCCGCTGGCGCGCGACCCGTACGTGTTGGAGACCAGCGTGCCGGGGATCTTCGTCGCGGGCGACGTGCGCGCACGCTCGATCAAGCGCGTTGCGAGCGCCGTCGGCGAGGGCTCGATGGCGGTATCGCTGATTCACGAATACCTCAACGACGTATGAGCGTCGCCGCGCTCACGCTGGAGGAGCTGCGCGCGATCGATCTCTTTGAAGATCTCGATGAGAGCGAGCTCGCGCAGTGGCTCACCGTGGCGCGTATGCGCGCCGCACCGGCGCGCGAGATCCTGGCTGAGCAGGGCGCGCCTCCACCCGGCGTGTTCCTGCTGCTGGAGGGCACGATCCAGACGCTGCTCGTCGAGGGTGAGCGCACTGAGCCGATCGGCCGCCAGCTGGCGCCGACGTGGATGGGCGCGATCGGAGTGCTGACCGCCGGGCTGCTCGGCGTGCGCATGCAGGCCGAGACGGCCTGCCGCATCGCTCTGATCGATGCGGATGACTTCCGTCGCCTGGCGTTCGCCCAGCCGGCTGTGCACCAGCGCGTGATGCAGCGCGTTGCGCCGGTGATGAGCCGCATCACCGGGATCGAGCAGAACCGCGAGCGCTTGGCGTCGCTCGGCACGATGGCCGCCGGCCTGGCGCACGAGCTCAACAATCCCGCCGCGGCCGCCCAGCGTGCCGCCGCGCAGATGGCCGAGGCGCTGGAGATCGTCAGCTCGACGCTGCGCAGCTTCGTCGAGTCGGGGGTCGAGCGCGTCGAGGCGGAGCAGCTGTTGGCGCTGCACGATCAGGCGCTGGACGGCGCGGCCGAGCGCACGCCGCTCGACGCGCTGGATGCCGCCGACGCGGAGGACGAGCTGCGCGAGCGCATGGAAGCGCTCGGCGTGGGCGAAGCCTGGCGGCTGGCCGAGCCGCTGGCCGCCGCCGGCGTCGACGGCGCCTGGCTCGAGCGCGTCGCGGAGCTCGCGGGACCGGCCACCGACGCCGCCGTGCGCTGGGTCGCGGCCGCGCTGACCGCGCGCGGCCTGGCCGCCGAGCTGCAGGAAGCGACCAGGCGCATGTCGAGCCTCGTCGGGGCGGTCAAGTCGTACGCTTACATGGATCGCGGCGCGCTGGTCGAGGTCGATCTGCACGAGGGCCTGGAGACCACGCTCGTGGTGCTCGGACACAAGCTCAAGCACACCGCGATCGAAGTCGTCCGCGACTACGACCGCGAGCTGCCGAAGCTGATGGTGCGCGGCTCGGAGCTCAACCAGGTGTGGACGAACCTGCTCGACAACGCGATCGACGCGCTCGGCGAGCGGGGCAAGATCACGATCGCCACGCGCCGCGACGGCGACTGCGCGCTGGTCGAGGTCAGCGACGACGGCCCGGGCATCCCGCCCGAGATCCGCGAGCGGATCTTCGACTCGTTCTTCACCACCAAGGACGTCGGCAAGGGCACCGGCCTCGGTTTGGCCACGGCGCGCAACATCGTCGTCGACCGCCACGACGGCTCGCTGACAGTCGACTCCGAGCCCGGCCGCACGACGTTCCACGTGTGGCTGCCGTTCGCACGGTCCTGAGCGGAGCAGAACAGCGACTTGCGGAGCAGAACAGCGACTTGATCAGCGGGGCACAGACATCGAACTTCCGTCCACTGGGTGGGAGTGGGCTACTGGCATAATTCCGTATTGTCGAAAAATGTGGGATAGCAGCTCTTGGCTGTCCCAGCCACGGAGGGCGAATGCAATGAGTTCTTTCTACATCAGCGATGACGTGATCTGTGACGACGTCGTGGTTGTGACCGCGGGCGGCGAGCTCGACTACGAGGCGAGCCCGAAGCTGCGCGAGCGTTTCACGAGCCTGGTGAAGGCCGGCAGGCGGCGTCTGGTGCTCGATCTCTCGACAGCCACGTTCATCGACTCGACCGCGATCGGCGTGCTCGTCGGCGCGGTCAGGAAGCTGGAGGAGGCTGGCGGTGGCGGTGGCGGTGGCGGTGGGTCGTTCGCGGTGGTTTGCACGCACGAGAGGGTGCTGCAGATCTTTGAGATCTCCGGGCTCGACGGGCTGATCACGGTGTACGGCTCGCGCGAGCAGGCGCTCGCGTCGCCGGCGATGGCGGGTTGACGTGCAGACATCGGTCTCGCGCGCCCTCGGCAGTTCGACAGCTGCCGAGCCACGCCAGCCCGCGAGCTTCATCGCGACCGAGCCACACCTCTGCGCGAGCTCCACGGCGAGCGAGCTGCGCATGCCAGCCGAGCGCTCGCAGCTGAGCGCTGCGCGCAGGTGGGTGCAGAACGCGGCGGACGCGTTTGGCCTGAGCGCCGCCAGCGCTTACGACTTCGTGTACGCCGTCAACGAGGCCGTCACCAACGCGATCAGGCACGGGAAGCCGGACGCCCGGGGCTTGATCCACCTGAGCATCGACGCAGACGGCGATCGCCTGACGTTCACGGTCCGGGACTCCGGCACGTTCTCAGGGCCGCTGCCGGACAGCGCCGTGCGCGTCGAGGTCGTGACGAGACTGCTGGAGGTCGTGAGGCCCCTGCCGGACGTCGATGCGCGTGCGGGGCTCGAGACGCCTATGCCGACCACCCTCGCAGAGCACGGACGCGGCTTCGCGTTGATGGTCAGCCTCACCGATGCCGTACGGCTGTGCGCTGAGCCAGGCAGCACCACTGTCAGCCTCTCGAAGGATCGCGTGTGACCACGGGGCGCTCTCGCGCGGCGCTGTTGGCGGGCGTCTGCGTCGTGCTCGCGTCATTCGCATCCGCATCCGCGCACGCGCACGCGCCCGCGCCCGCCCTCGCTAGTGGTGGGTCGGGATCGCGGTCGGGGTCGGGGTCGGGGTCGGGGTCAGGGTCGTCCACAAGCCAGTCGTCGAGCTCACCGCTGCTCAAGATAACGCTGCTGAACACGCCGGTGATAAGCGTGTCGCTGCCTGGCTCCGGCGCACCGGGCACGCCGCTCGTGAGTGTCTCTCTGCCAGGCTCGTCTCCCTCGGCGCCGCCGCTGGTGAGCGTGTCCGTGCCGAGCACCCCCGCGGTGAGCACCCCCGTGGCGAGCGTGCCGGCGCCGCCGACGGTGAGCACCCCGGTGGCTGCGACGAGCAGCGCTCCCACGACGACGCCCACGCCCGGCGCCACGACGTCTTCCAGCAGCTCACAGCCATCGACGGCCAAGTCGACAAGTTCTCCGAGCACGCCCGCTGCCGCGACAGCTCCAGCCGGCGCGGTCAACACGACGAGCGCCAGCCGTCACTCGTCCAGCCGTGGCTCGACCAGCCGTGGCTCGACCAGCCGAACAGGCGCGAGCAGGCGAAGGCACGCACGAGCCCATCGAAACCACGCGCGCTCGGGCACGGGTCAGGCTGCGAGTCTGACGGCGAGTGGGGGAGCTGCAACGACTGCCGCTCCGCGGCTCGGCGCTGTGCGAGCCGCGCGTGCGCCCGCCTCGTCGGCCCACGCCAAGTCACAAGTTCGCAAGGATCCGCTGAGCACGATCGGCAGGCAGCTGCCGCTGCCGATCCCGGTGCCGGACTGGAGCAAGCCGATCATCCTTGCGCTGCTGCTGTTGGCGCTCTGGCTCGGCGTGCGCTCACGCGTGGCCGCGCTGCGCGCCCGCCGCCTGGAAGGCCAGCGCGTCACGCTGCTGCGGGATCTCGGCGCGATGCAGACCGCCCTGGTGCCCGACGTGCCGGCGAGTCTCGGCGGCCTGGCCGTGTCGGTTGCCTACCGTCCAGCGGACGGCCCCGCGGCCGGCGGTGACTTCTATGACGTGTTCGAACCGTCGCCGGGAAAGGTCGCGATCATCCTCGGCGACGTCGCGGGCCATGGCCACGAAGCGCTCAAGCACGCCGCGCTCACGCGCTACACACTGCGTGCGTACATGCACGCGGGTCTGGAGCCCAAGGCGGCGCTGGCGCTCGCCGGCGAGGTTCTGGCCGATCCCGCGCGGGAGTACTACGCCACTGTGGCGACTGCCGTCTACGACGCCAGTGCCGGCAAGCTGACCTACGCGCTCGCGGGCCATCCGCACCCGATCCTGCGCGGCTTTCAGACGCGCGAGCCGGTCAACATCTGCGTTTCGCCGCCGATCGGCTGGGGCGTGCCGACGGGACGCCGGCAGACGACGCTGTCGCTGCCCGTGGGCGCCAGGGTGTGCTTCTTCAGCGACGGCCTGATCGAGGCGCGCTGTGCAGGCGAGCTGCTCGGACGTGAGCGCCTAGCGGAGATCGTCACCGCGCTCGGCGCCCGGCCCACGGCGGCCGCGCTGCTGGAGCGGGTCCGCGCGCTGACGCAGGGCGTGCCCGACGACATGGCCGCCTGCGTGTTCGAGCCCGAGACGGCCGTCGACGGCGCCTGCACGCACGTGGAGGAGCTGGAAGTGGACGCACGCGCGCTCGCGGAGATCCGCATCCAGCGCTTCCTCGAGGCATGTCAGGTTCCACGCCGCGAGCTCGCGCACGCCGTCGAGCTCGCACGCGACATCATCGCCACGTTCGGCACCGCCCAGTTGCGCATCAAGATCGAGCCCGCTGGCGCGAGCGTCACCGTCAGCCCGCCGCCACGAGCCACCTCGCGGCGCAGGCCGCAGGCAACCGAGCAGCCGCTGCTGCAAGCGCTGTCCTCCTGAGCGCCTACTCCGCGGCGAGCACCTCACGCGCGGCGCGCTCGCCGGCGGTGATCGCGCCGTCCATGTACCCGTTCCATTCGACCGCTGTCTCCGCGCCGGCCCAGTACACGCGCCCGACCGGCGCACGCAGCGCGTGGCCGAAGTCGGTCCATCCGTTCGGCGGCATGTAGCCGGCGTAGCACCCGCGCGTGTACTCCTCGTCGGCCCAGATCTTCTCGACGTACCCCTCCGGCGAGGCCGCGCGCGGACCGAAGTAGCGCGCGAAGCAGTCGAGCACGGCCTGGCGGCGGGTTTGCGCTGAGGCGGCGCCCAGCTCGCGCGCCTGGTGTCCTTCGAGGAAGCCGAGCAGCACCCCCGGCGTGCCGCCGGGGGGAGAGTTGTCGAACGTCACCTTCACGGGCCCGCGGTCGCTGTTGGCCTGGCCCGTCAGCCCGTCGGCGCGCCAGAACGGCTCGGGGTACCACGCCATGCACTTGATCGCGTTGCCCTGGCAGAAGCGCTGGGTCAGCCCGTCGCGGGCGGCGGGCAGCGGCGGGTCGTACACGAGCCGGCCCGCGAGCGCGGGCGCGCACGCGACGATCACCCGGCGCGCTTCCACCTCGAGGTCGTCGCCGGTGAGTCGCACGCCGGCCTGGTCCTGGTGGATGCGCCGCACCGGTGCGCCCAGCACCACGGCGTCACCGAGCGCTTCGGCCATCCGCACGGGAAGCAGCTGCGAGCCGCCTTCGAAGCGCTCCGCCTGGGCGCCGCCGTCGACGGAGATCAGCGTCTGCAAGCCGCCGGCGGAGTGGGCGTAGTAGAGCACATGCAGCAGCGATAGATCGGCGGGGTGCGCTGCCCATACGGCCTCGGTGGCGAGCTGCATCGTGGCGCGTCCCGCGCGCGTGGCGAGGTTGCGCTGGATCCACGTCCAGAACGTCTGACCGTCCCACGCCGCCGCCTTCTCGGCACGCCACGGGTGCTCCAGTGGAACCTGCTTGGACATCCGCTCCAGGCGCAGCTGCGCCTGGCCCATGTCCAGCAGCGCGGCTGGATTGATGTGGGGGATCAGGCCGCGGTAGCGACTCAGGCGCCCGTTCAGCTCGAACAGGTTCTGACCGGTGTTGTAGGTGGGAAAACGCCGTACGCCGAGCTCGTCGGCGAGCGCGATCAGCCGCCGCTGGCCCGGGCCGGCCCACTGCGCGCCAACCTCGACCACGACGTTCTCGGCGATCGACTCGTTCAGAATCCGGCCGCCGACGCGTGCGCGCGCCTCGAGCACGACCACACGCATGCCGGCTGCCTGCAGCGCACGCGCTGCCGACAGCCCGGACAGCCCGGCGCCGACGATCGCGACATCGGCTTGCAGGTTCTCAGACGACACGGCCCGGATTGTAAACAGCGCCTGGATGCGATCGGCAGCGCTCGGGCGTGATCGGCAGCGCCTGGGCGCTGCCGATGCGTGCGCTGGTCTTCTGCGGCCCCGGGCGGCGAGCGGATGCGATCTAGGTGGGCAGCAGCGCGGAGCCGCGTAGCTCGCCGATCAGCTCCGCGGCGACGCCCAAGTGCTGCTGCTCCTGGGAGATCAGGCCCGCTGTCGCTGCGATCTGCTCGCTGTGGTCCGGCGCTGCGATCACGCAGTTGCGCCCGGCGCGCTTGGCCTGGTAGAGCGCCTGGTCGGCGGCTTTGAAGAGCGTGTCGTACTCGACGTCCTCGCCGCACCCGGTGCTCAGGCCGAGCGAGATCGTGATCTGGATGCCGGTCGGGTGCGCGTCCGCGACCGCCGCGCGCAGCCGCTCCGCTACCTCGAGGCCCTCGCCGCGGTCGATGCCCGGCAGGACCACGAGGAACTCCTCGCCGCCGAGGCGGTACACGAGCTCGAACGAGCGCAGGCGCTTGCGCAGCTCATAGGCGACGTCGCGTAGCACCGCGTCGCCGCGGTCGTGCCCGTACTCGTCGTTGATCGACTTGAAGCTGTCGACGTCGCACAGCACCATGCTCACCGGCTGGCGTGTGAGCCGTGCCTGGTGGGAGAGCTCGATGAAGCGCGGCACGAGCGCGTTGCGGTTGAGCAGGCCGGTCAGTGGGTCGAGGATCGCCTCGTCGCGATGGTGCAGCTCCGCGGCCTGCAGCGCCCACACGATCGACACGACGCTCGCGAGCAGCGCCAGCGTCGCGATCACCGGCACGGGGTTGCGTGCGGCTTCCGCGGGATCCACGACCACCGTGACTCCCAGGATCAACGCGGTTGTGAGCACCAGCGCGGCGATCACGACCTGTGGGCGAAAGCGCGCTGCGGTCATCGCGCCCGGCAGCACCATCCAGGGGAGCGCCGGGCTGTCCGGTCCGCCGCTGATCGCCACTCCCGTGCCCAGCAGCAGCAGCGTCATCAGGATCGCGTAAGCGCTGACGCGCTCGGGATGCGCGCTCGTGAGCATGCGCCGGTCGACGTTGATGAAGTTCAGCGCGGACAGCGTGAACAGCACGAGCGTCCACCAGCCGATCCACGGCGCCGCGATCAGCAGCGCCGCGCCGACCGCCAGCGATCCGATCCGGCGGATCATGCGCACCCGGTCGTTCGCATCCACCACGCGGGTGCGATCGAGTTCGGTGGGACATAGCCACGAGACATCGCTCATGCGCGTCACGTCGGTCTCCTTTTGGCGAATCTTGAGGCGTTTCGCGGCGCGACAACGGGTGTATCAGCCTGGCGAAAACACACGAAAGCCGCACAAAAGCGCGCAAAGGTGCGGTCAACGGCTGGGCGGACGCACTAACGTCGCGTCTGTGGAACACGAGCTCGAGCACTACGACATCCTGCGCGTGCGCGCCGAGAACCCCGGGCTGTTGACGCTGTCGGGCACGAACACGTGGGTGGTGGGTCGTGATCCGGCGTACGTGGTCGATCCGGGCCCGGCGTTGGATGCGCATCTGAGCGCGCTGCTCGCCGCGATCGCAGAGCGCGGTGGGCTGGGCGGCGTCGCGCTCACCCACGATCATCCGGACCATGCGGAAGGGCTCGCGCTGCTGCTCGAGCGGTTGCCGGCGCCTGTGCCGGTGGCGGCAGCGCGCGGCAGCGTCGATGCCACACTCAGCCATGGCGCTCGCTTCGGACCGTTCGAAGCGTTGGCGACGCCCGGTCATGCGCCCGACCACTTGGCGCTGGTCGCCGGGCGCGCGTGCTTCACGGGCGATGCGGTGCTGGGCGAGGGCAGCGTGTTCATCGCGCCCGACCGTGGCGCGCTGGCCGGTTATCTGCAGGGTCTCGAGCGTCTGCGTGAGCGGGCCGGCGAGCTCGACGTGCTCTGTCCCGGCCACGGTCCGCCGGTCTGGGAGCCGACGGCGAAGCTCGAGGAATACATAAGCCACCGGCTGGAGCGTGAGCGCGGCGTGCTCGACGCCCTCGCCGCAGGCGCGCGTTCGGCGGAGGAGCTGCTCGACGCGGCTTGGGCGGACATCCCCTCGGTGCTGCGACCGCTGGCGCTGGTTACGCTCGCGGCGCACCTGGACAAGCTCGCCGACGAGGGCCGCCTGCCGGAGGGTGTGCAACGCCCGAGTTGGTAGGTGCGCTGTGAGGGTCTTCTCATTTTCGATGGTGCTGCGCGCGCGCACGTACGCGCGCGCAGCACCATGTAATTTGGCGGCTCAACATCTGCGTGGTCAGTCGACTTCTGCGGCGGCCGGGGTGGCGACTCGACCTCTGCGGAGGCCGGCGTGGTGAGCAAACCTCTGCGCAGGACGGTCTAGACGAACCGCGGGTACAGCGTCATGCCACCGTCCACGAACAGCGTCGCGCCCGTCACGTACCCCGCCTGTTCGCTCGCCAGCCACGCCACCGCGCGTGCGACGTCCTGCACGTGACCCCACCTGCCCAGCGGGATCTCAGCCTGTACGGCGGCGCTCGCCTCAGGGTTGGCGAGCACGTCCTTGTTGATCGGCGTGTCGATCGCTCCTGGCGCGACGCTCACGACTCTGATTCCCAGCGGCGCGAGCTCCTTGGCGATCGACTGAGCGAACATCTTCATGCCGCCCTTGGAAGCGCAGTAGTGGGAGAACTGCTCCCACGCGATCTGCTCATGCACGCTCGACATGTTCACGATCGTTCCCTTGCAGCCCTCGTCACGCATGGAGCGAGCGGCTTCACGCGAGCACAGGAACGCGCCGGTCAGGTTCACGTCGATCACTTTGCGCCAAGCGTCCAGCGGCATGTCGAGCAGCAGATAGGG
Source organism: Solirubrobacteraceae bacterium (assembly GCA_035474295.1). Classification (GTDB taxonomy): domain Bacteria; phylum Actinomycetota; class Thermoleophilia; order Solirubrobacterales; family Solirubrobacteraceae; genus Palsa-744. The sequence goes on along the minus strand of DATINL010000006.1, from coordinate 53,578 downwards.
ATGCTCGAGCCCCGCGTTGTTCACCAGCAGGTCGACCCCTCCGAAGGCGTTTCTGGTCTCGGCGAACGCGCGCTGCACGTCCTGCTCGCTGGACACGTCCATCGCCACCGACAAGGCGCTCCCGCCGGCCGTGGTGATCTCCTGCGCCATCCGCTGGGCAGCGTCGGGCGCGCCGACGTAGTTGATCGCAACCGCGGCGCCGTGTGCCGCCAGCTCGTAACACACGCCCTGGCCGATGCCGGAGTCTCCGCCGGTGATGAGCGCGCGGCGCCCCTCCAGCAGGCGCGCGTCCGGGGGATGCACGGCAAATGGCGGATCGACGGCAAATGGCGGATCGGCCACGCCATCACCATACCCCGATACCGTGTCCGGAATGCCCTCGCCGACCAACTCGCCGTTTCCGCCGATCGCGGACTACGGGTTCCTGTCCGACTGCCACACTGGCGCGCTCGTCGCATCCGACGGGTCGATCGAGTGGATGTGCCTACCGCACTTCGACTCGCCCAGCGTGTTCGCCGCGATGCTCGATCGCGGCGCTGGCAACTTCCGCCTCGGCCCCTACGGGCTGAGCGTGCCTGCGGGACGGCGCTACCTGCCGGGCACGAACGTGATCGAAACCACCTGGATGACCCCGCAGGGCTGGCTGCGCGTGGTCGATGCGCTCACGATCGGCGAGTGGCACGACAATGAGGAGGGCTCCAGCCACACCCGGCCGCCGACGGACTTCGACGCCGACCACCTGCTCGTGCGCACCGTTGAGTGCATCCAGGGCCAGGTGCAGGTCGAGATGGTGTGCGAGCCGATGCTCGAGTACGGCAGCACGCCGGCGCGCTGGAGCGTCGCCGAGGACGAGCACGGGCGCGCGCTCGACGCCACCGACGGCGTCACCGCGTTCCGGCTGTTCAGCGATATGCGCATGGGCATCGAAGGCAATCGCGCGCGAGCGCGCCACACGATGACCGAGGGCGAGAGGTGCTTCTGTGCGCTGTCCTGGACGGAGGAGCTGCGTGGCCCGCGCACCGTCGAGCAGGCGGAAGCCCATATCGAGCGCACCAGCCACTTCTGGCGCACGTGGCTGGCCGACGGCAACTATCCCGACCATCCCTGGCGCCTGCATCTGCAGCGCTCGGCGCTCGTGCTCAAGGGACTGACGTTCATGCCCACCGGCGCGCTGGTGGCGGCGCCGACCACGTCGCTGCCGGAGACGCCGCAGGGCGCGCGCAACTGGGACTACCGCTACTGCTGGATGCGCGACGCGTCGTTCACGCTGTGGGGGCTGCACGCGCTCGGGCTCGACTGGGAAGCTGACGACTTCATCCAGTACGTCGCCGACCTCAAGCGCAACGCCGACGGCTCGCTGCAGATCATGTACGGGATCAAGGGCGACATGGACCTCGAGGAGTCCACGCTCGATCACCTCAAGGGCTATGAGAACGCGCGCCCCGTGCGCATCGGCAACGGCGCGTACAACCAGCGTCAGAACGACGTGTTCGGCGCCGTGCTCGACTCGGTGTATCTGCACGCCAAGCAGCGCGACCACATTCCCGAGCGCCTGTGGCCGGTGCTCAAGGACCAAGTGCTGTGCGCCGCCAAGGCGTGGAAGGAGCCCGACCAGGGCATCTGGGAGGCGCGCGGTGAGCCCCGCCACTACGTATCCTCGAAGCTGATGTGCTGGGTCGCGATGGATCGCGGCGCGCGTCTGGCCGAGCGCCGCGGCAACAATGAGCTCGGCGCCAGCTGGCAGGCGATCGCTGAGGAGATCCGTGCGGAGATCCTCGAGAAAGGCGTCGATGAGCGCGGCGTCTTCCGCCAGCACTACGACACCGACGCGCTCGACGCCTCCACCCTCCTGATCCCACTGCTGCGCTTCCTCGGCCCCGAGGACGAGCGCGTGCGCGCGACGGTGATGGCGATCTCCGACGAGTTGACCCAGCACGGGCTGGTGATGCGCTATCGCACCGATGAGACCGACGACGGCCAGAGCGGGGAGGAGGGGACGTTTCTGATCTGCTCCTTCTGGCTCGTCTCAGCGCTCTCGGAAATCGGCGAGCACCGCCAGGCTCAACACCTGTGCGAGCGACTGCTGTCCTACTCCTCGCCGCTGGAGCTGTACGCCGAGGAGCTCGAAGCTTCCAGCGGGCGCCATCTCGGCAACTACCCGCAGGCGTTCACCCACCTGGCGCTGATCAACGCGGTTACCCACGTGATCGCGGCGCAGCAGCAGAGCTGAGCTCCGCCCTGGTGTGCCGTGCTGGCTGGGCTGGAGCGCTCAGCCGCGTATTCGCAACGAGTCGGGCGACCCCGGAGCGCCCAGCAGCGTCGCGCGAGGAGTCGGCTGACCCGTTTGCTCAGGCCTGCTCGTAGCCCGGCTCGCCGGGCAGCAGGATACGAGCGAACTCGCCGTCGAAGAACACGCGCGGCTCGACCGGCAGCACCTCGGCGCCGGCTGCGTGCTCCAGCAGCGCGGTGGCCGTCGGGAACACCCGCAGGTGCTCCAGCTGCTTGATCGTCGGGAAGACCAGTTCGATCTGCTTCTGCTCGTGCGCCGCGAGCGCCGCCTGGGGGCTGAACCAGCCGAGATCCACGCATTCCTCTCCGTCCACGACCGGCTCCTCACCGGTAGGCAGCCGCGCGAGGAAGAAGCGCGTGTCGAAGCGAACCGTGATCGCTGCCGGCGTGATCCAGCGCGAGAACTCGACCAGCTCCTCAGGGCTCGCCAGCGTCACCCCAGCTTCCTCACGTAGCTCTCGCAGCGCCGCGATCCGGTGAGCGCGATCACCCTCGCCGCCGCCGGGGGCCTGCTCAGCGCTCTGCGCTCCCGTTGTGCCGTCGCTGGGAATCTGCTGAGCGCTCTGCGTCTCCGTTGCGCTGTCGCCGGGAGCCTGCTCAGCATTCTGCGCCTTTGTCGCGCGGTCGCTTGGGGTCTCGGCATCGGCCGCGTCGACCGCGCCGCCGGGGAACACCCACACTCCGCCCATGAACCTGGCCTTCGGCGTGCGCTTGACCAGCAGCACCTCGAGCTGCTCGTCGTGGTCGCGCAGCAGCATCACGCTCGCCGCCTGGCGCGGCGTCGTCGCTGCTCCTGTGTTCAGCTCTTCGCCCGGCGCCGGGCTGTCTTGCGTCTGCCCCATCCGACGACCCTACCGGCGCGCAGGCGGCTCGGTAGTCTTCCCCCCATGAGCACTCAGACCCTCCAGCGCTGGATCTGCGAATCCTGCGGATACATCTACGACCCCGACGAGGGCGATCCCGACGGAGGCATCCCGGCCGGGACGACCTTCGAGAACATCCCCGACACCTGGTTCTGCCCGGTGTGCGGCGCGCGCAAGCGCGATTTCGTTCTCTACGAGGACTGAGCTCGGGCAAACCCGTGAGTCATCCGGCTCGTTCTGCTTGAGAATCCGCCGAGCGGGTACCCATGCGGAGAAGCCACCGGATGGCGGACGAGTTTCACTCCATGGACTGGACCACGCTGCAAGCGATTGACCGCGAGCATGTCTGGCATCCCTACGACAGGGTGCCGGCTTCCCATGCTCCCCTGCCGGTGGCCAGTGCCGAGGGCGTGCGCCTGACTCTCGCCGACGGCCGCGAGCTGATCGACGGCATGTCCTCCTGGTGGTGCGCCATCCACGGCTACCGCCACCCGCGACTGGACGCCGCCATCAGCGAGCAGCTGGGTCAGATGGCCCACGTGATGTTCGGTGGACTCACGCACGAGCCCGCTATCCGCCTAGCCTCGCGCCTGCTGGAGCTCACGCCGGCGGCGCTCGAGCAGGTGTTCTTCGCCGACTCCGGCTCGGTCGCGATCGAGGTTGCGATCAAGATGTGCATGCAGTACCAGCGCGCTCGAGGACACGTCGGGCGCGCGCGCCTGCTGACCGTGCGCGGCGGCTACCACGGCGACACGTTCGGTGCGATGTCAGTGTGCGACCCGGTCGCCGGCATGCACAGCATGTTCGCCGGCTTCCTGCCCGAGCAGGTGTTCGCCGACCGTCCCCCGGACGGGTTCACTGCCGATCTCGACGAGCAGTGGGCCGCGCACGTCAGCGAGCTCGTCGCCCGCCACGCGCACGAGCTCGCCGCCGTCGTGGTCGAGCCGGTCGTGCAGGGCGCCGGCGGCATGCGCTTCCACTCGCCCGCATGCGTTGCGCACCTGCGCAAGCTGTGCGACGAGCACGATCTGCTGCTGGTGCTGGACGAGATCGCCACCGGTTTCGGGCGCACCGGCGCGCTGTTCGCGTGCGAGCACGGCGATGTCACTCCCGACGTGATGTGCGTCGGCAAGGCGCTCACCGGCGGCTACATGTCGCTCGCCGCGACACTATGCACGCGCCGGATCGGACTCGCGATCGGCGCTAGCGACGGACCGGGGTTGATGCACGGTCCGACCTTCATGGCAAACCCGCTCGCATGCGCGGTTGCGCTCGCGTCCACCGAGCTGCTCGTCGAGAGTCCCTGGCGCGAGCGTGTGAGCCGCCTGCAGGACGGTCTCTACGGGGGTCTCGAGGAGGCGTGGGAGGTCCCCGGCGTCGTCGACGTGCGCGTGCTCGGCGCCATCGGCGTGATCCAGTTCGTCGAGCCCGTCGACGTGCAAGCCGCTACGGCCGCCGCCGTCGCGCAAGGAGTGTGGCTGCGCCCATTCGGCGACCTGGTGTACGCAATGCCCGCGTACACCACGACGGATGAGGAGCTCGCGGCTGTCACCGGCGCGATGGTCGCCGCCGCACGCGCCGGCAGCCGCACAGCGACCGATTAGGTGGCTCAGCGGTCCGGCGTGCGGATCGGCGGGACGTCGCCAGCGCGGCGGCTCGATGCGCCGATCAGCTGGACGCCGCCGCTGCGCCGATCCAACGTCGCCACGGCAGGATCGCGCCTGCTCGTGCGAGATCGGTGCTGGCGGTGCTCTCGACGTGCTCGAGCCCCTCGACCTCGACTGCGCCCAGTCGCGCGATCGTCTCGCGATTGGACTGCTCCAGCTTCGTGGGTGCAGCTGCCCACGGCGTGAGCACCACCGCGCGCACGTCCAGCCCCTCCGCGCGCGCGACGCGCAGCGTGAGCAGCGTGTGGTTGATCGTGCCGAGTCCCGCGCGTGCCGCGATCAGCACCGGCAGGCCGAGTGCCACGGCGAAGTCGCACACGGTGTAGTCCGCGTCGAGCGGCACCAGCAGCCCGCCCACGCCCTCCACGACGATCGTCTCGTCGTGGCCCGCGGCCGCTGCGGCCAGCAGGCGCTCCGGGTCGATGCGCTCGCCCGCGAGCGCCGCCGCGAGATGGGGGGAAACGGCCGGGCCGTAGCGCAGCGGCGCCACCTGCTGCGGCGTCATGCCGGCGACGCTCGCCAGCAGCTCGTGGTCTGCGGGCCACGGGCCGGGCGGCTCCTCGACGCCGGTCACCACGGGCTTGAACGCGCGCACGCGCTCGCCCGCCGCGGCCATCGCCGCGAGCAGCGCCGCGCTCAGGATCGTCTTGCCGACGCCTGTGTCGGTGCCGGTGACCAGCAGTCCTCGCATCTGGCGGCGATCCGCGTGCGCGCCGCTCAGGCCGCGTGCGCCACGGACGTGTCGTTCTGAGGCGCCGTGGTCGTGTCGTGCTGCGGCGCCGCGGTCGTGTCGTTCTGCGGCGCCGCGGTCGTATCGTGCTGCGGCGCAACGGTGGGAGCCTGCATCGCGGCCGGGTCGAGCTCGGCCTCGCGTGCGGCCTCGCCCAGCGCCCGCGCCGCTCCCTGCAGCTCCTCGTGGGTGTGCGACGCCATCACTGTCAGCCGCAGCCGCGACGTTCCCGCGCGCACGGTCGGTGGGCGGATCGCCTGTGCAAACACTCCCCGTTCGATCGCGGCCTGGCACATGCGCAGCGTGGCCTGCTCCCCGCCGACCACCAGCGGCACGATCTGCATCTCGCCGCTCTGCACCGGGAAGCCCTCAGCGGCGAGCGCGTCGCGCAGGACCCCAGCGCCGGAGCGCAGCCGCTCTACGCGGTCGGGGCGCTCCTGCAGCAGCTCGAGCGCCGCCAGCGCCCCGGCCACCGCCGGTGGCGGCAGCGCGGTCGAGAAGATCAGCGAACGTGCCGTGTTGATCAGGTAGCGCACCATCACCGCATCCGCGCACACGTACGCGCCATAGGAGCCGAGCGCCTTGCCTAGCGTGCCGACCAGCACGTCGACCTCACCCTCCAGGCCCGCCTGCGCCACCGCCCCGCGCCCGCCGGGGCCGAGCGCGCCGGTGGCATGCGCCTCGTCGACCATCAGCCGCGCGTCGTGCTCGCGCGCGAGCTCGACGATCTCCGCGAGCGGCGCTACGTCGCCGTCCATCGAGAACACCGAGTCGGTCACGATCAACCGCCGGCCCTCACGACCCGCGCGGCGCAGGCTCCACCGCAGGTGCTCGCTGTCGAGATGCCGGTAGACGACCACGTTCGCGCGCGACACGCGGCAGCCGTCGACGATCGACGCGTGGTTGAGCTCGTCGGAGAACACCGTGTCGCCGGGGCCCGCGAGCGCGCCGATCACGCCAAGGTTGGCCAGGTACCCCGAGCCGAACAGCAAACACGCCTCGCTGCGCTTGAACGCCGCCAGGCGCTCCTCCAGGCGGCGGTGGATCGTCATCGTCCCGGACACGAGCCGCGACGCGCCCGCGCCGACGCCCCAGCGCATCGCCGCCTCGGCCGCGGCCTCGCGCACGCGCGGGTGGTCGGCCAGCCCGAGGTAGTTGTTGGAGCACAGCAGCAGCACCGGCTTGCCGTCGAGCAGCACGCGCGGGCCCTGGGGCCCGGAGATCAGCCGCAGCCGGCGGTGCAACCCGAGCCGCTCCAGCTCCTGCAGACGCTGCTCGATCTCGCTCACCGCGTGGCTCCCATCACAGTCTCGCCGCTCAGTCTCCCCAGCCGACCGGCACGGCGTTGGGCGCCCCGTCCGGTCGCGGCGGCACATTGCGCTTGGCCTTGTACCGCAGTTGCGTCGACGGATCCCACAGGCGCACGCCCAGATCCACCTCGCCCCCCGACGCGGCGACGCCGATGAACTCCTCCACCACGTCCGGCGTCTCACCTTCGAGCCAGCCCGAGCGGTTGTCCGGGCGTGGATAGGCGCCGTTGTCCGCCTGGCGCGCCACGTTCAACCCGAGCTCCTCGAACATCGCCCGATCCTCCTCCGGCTCGGCGCCGAGCGTCGTCAGGAAGTTGCCCATCATCACGCCGTTCAGCCCCGCCTTGACTGCCAGCGGCTGCAGCTCGCCGAGGTTCTCCACGCGCCCGCCGCACAGTCGGAACAGCGCTTCAGGCATGATCAGCCGGAAGATCGCGATCCACTTGACCGCCTCCCACGGGTCGATGTGCTCGCGGTCGCCGAACTTCGTGCCCGGGCGCGGGTTCAGCAGGTTGATCGGCACGCTCGTCGGCTCGAGCGCGGCCAGCTCGAACGCCATCTCCACGCGCTGCGCGCGGCTCTCGCCGAGGTTCAGGATGCCGCCGACGCACGTCTCCAGGCCGGCCTCGCGCACCGCCTCGATCGTGCGGATGCGGCCCTCGTAGCGCACGGTCGTGGAAACCTCGTCGTAGTAGCTGGAAGCGGTCTCGACGTTGTGGTGCACACGCTGGATGCCAGCCTCCTTCAGCGCCTTCGCGCGTGTCGGGGACATGTGGCCGATCGACGCGCAGCGCTTGAGGTTGGTGTGCTCGGACACCAACCGCGCGCCCGCGAGCACCTTCTCGAAGTCGCGCTTGGACAGCCCCTGGCCCTGGCTGACCATGCAGAAGCGGTGTGCCCCAGCGGCCTCCGCCGCCTTGGCGTGCTCGAGCATCTGCTCGGGCTCCATCATCGCGTGCAGCGGCGTCTCGGCCTCGGCGAAGCGCGACTGCGCGCAGAACCCGCAGTCCTCGGCGCACCCGCCGGACTTGGTGTTCACCAGCGAGCACATGTCGGTCGAGTCCGCGAAGCGCTCGACCCGGGCCTCCCAGGCGCGCTGCACGAGCGCCTCGATCTGCGCGTGGTCCTCGATCTCGCCCAGCTTGAGAGCTTCTTCTGCGGTGATGAGCGGCGGCATGTGCTGGGCGACCTCCGGTCGGCGTTTACGTTTGGACGGTAAGCATTGTCACGGACGGATGGCGGCGGTGCGGACTGGCGGCGGTGCGGACTGGTGGCGGCGATGGGAACGGGCAGACGGACGGACGGTGCCGTCAAACTCTCTCTGGACTTGCTAGCGACCTTGCCAGCGTGGCGGGCGCTTCTCGGCGAACGCGCGGATGCCCTCGCGGATGTCGTCTGACGCGAACGACGCGCGACGCAGCTCGATCAGCTCCTCCTCGACGGTCGTCGGCAGCGCGCCCTCGGCGCTCAGCAGCGCCGCGATCACGCGCTTGTTGCCGGTTTGGGCGAGCGGCGCGTTAGCGGCCAGCTCGCCCGACATCTCAAGCGCGCGGGCCTCGAGCTCCTCGCTCGCCACGACCCGGTTGACGAGTCCCCACGCGAGCGCCGTATCGGTGTCGATGTACGTGCCGAGCAGGAACAGCTCACGCGTGCGCGCCGCCCCGATCGCATCCAGGAAGCGCCGCAGCCCAGTGTGCGAGTAGACGAGCCCGAGCTTGGCCGGCGGCATGCCGAGCTTGATCGGCTGCGCGGCGATCCGCAAGTCGCACGCCAGCGCGAGCTCCAGGCCGCCGCCGATCGTGTGGCCGGGCAGCGCCGCCAGCGTCGGGTAGGGGTGGGACTCGAGCGCGTCGATCGCATCGGTGAACGGGTGCGCCACCAGCCGCTCAGCGCGCTTCTGCAACTCCGCGCCGGGGATCTCGCCGATGTCGTACCCGGCCGAGAACATCCCGTGCGCGCCGGTGACGAGCACGCAGCGCGCGCGCGCCCCGGGCAGCGCCAGCTCGCACAGCGTCGCGGTGATCGCGTCGAGGATCGGATGGTCGAGTGCGTTGCGCTTCTCGGGGTTGGAGATCGTCAGGCGCACGACGCCGTCGACGGGCTCGTCGATCAGCAGCTTGCCGTCGGCGAGCTCACGTAGGGGGGCACTGGCAGTCACGGATCAGACAGGCTAGCCCGAGCAGGCGGCGCGTGCTATTCCAGCACTACCAGCGTGTCGCCCTCGTTGACCGCCTGACCCTCGGAGCAGAGGATCTCGGTGACCGTTCCGGAGTCTTCGGCCTCGACAGGCATCTCCATCTTCATCGACTCGAGGATCGCGACCGTGTCGCCCTCCTCGATCTTGTCACCGACCGCGCATTCGATCTTCCATACGGTGCCGGTGATGTGCGCTTCTACTTCAGCCATGCGAAACCTCCCGGGGACGTTGCACGGTCGGGGACAATAGCCGCCGCTCCCGATCGACAGCCGACCACCCAGATCGACAATTGCCGATCCTGATCGACACACTGCCGCTGAGCGCCCGCGCCCATGAGCCAACACATCTTCGCAATCGTCACCGCGCACAACGAAGCCGAGAGCCTGGGAGCGACGCTCGCCGCTTTGGCCGACACGTTCCCGGGTGTGCTCGTATGGGTCGCCGACGATGGCTCCACCGACGCCAGCGCGCAGATCGCCGCTGCCGCGGGCGCTGAGGTCGTGCGCAGCGAGCGCGTGATCGGCAAAGGCGCCGCCGCCAGCGCTGCCGCGCGTGTCGTGCTCGGGGATCCGCGGCTCGACGAGCACACGCTCGTGCTGCTGTGCGACGGCGACCTCGGCTCCTCCGCCGCCCGGCTCGGGCCGCTCGTCGAGGTCGTGCGTCGCGGCGACGCCGACATGACCGTGGCTGTCTTCGCCCAGCGCGTGGGCGGGGGAGTTGGTCTCGCGGTGGGGTTCGCGCGCTGGGCGATCGCACGTCGCTGTGGGCTCAGCCTGCGCGCGCCCATCTCCGGGCAGAGAGTGCTGAGCGCGCGCGCGCTCGCGCGCGCAGCACCATTCGAAAAAGGCTTCGGCATGGAGATCGGCATGACCATCGACGTCGCCCGCGCGGGCTTCCGGATCGAGGAGGTCGAGCTCGAGCTCGAGCACCGCGCCACCGGCAAAACGCTCTCCGGGTTCCTTCATCGAGGACGTCAGCTCGTGGATTTCGTGCGCGTGTATCGGGCACGCCGCTAGGCTCACGCCGATGATCCTCGCGATCGATCAGGGCACGACCGGCAGCACCTGCCTGGTGCTCGACGAGCGCGCCGAGCTGCTCGGCCGCGCCTACCGCGAGTTCCCCCAGCACTTCCCCCAGCCGGGCTGGGTCGAGCACGACGCGAACGACATCTGGACGGTGACGCAGGCCGTCGCGGGCGAAGCGCTGGAGCGCGCCGGCGCGCGCCCGGGCGATCTGCGCGCGGTTGGGATCACCAACCAGCGCGAAACCGTGTGCGTGTGGGACCCCGCCAGCGGCGAGCCGCTGCACCGCGCGATCGTGTGGCAGGACCGGCGCACGGTGGCGCGCTGCGAGCAGCTGCTCGCCGAGGGCTGGCAGCCGCGCGTGCGCGAACGCACCGGGCTGGTGCTCGACCCGTACTTCTCCGCCACCAAGCTGGAGTGGCTGCTGCAGCACGTCGCGGGGTTGCGCGAGCGTGCGCAGTCCGGCACGGCGGTGTTCGGCACGGTCGACTCGTGGCTGGCGTTCAAGCTCACCGGCGAGCACGTCACCGACGTGTCCAACGCGTCGCGCACGATGCTCTACGACATCCGTGCGCACCGCTGGGACCCCGAGCTGCTGGAGCTGCTCGGCGTGCCGGAGCGCGCGCTGCCGCGCGTGTGCCCGAGCGCGGGGGTCATCGGCCAGACTCGCGCACAGGCGCTGCACGGCCACGTCGCGCCGCTCGCAGGTATCGCTGGCGATCAGCAGGCGGCCCTGTTCGGCCAGGGCTGTGTGGACCCAGGAATGGGCAAGAGCACCTATGGCACCGGGTCGTTCCTGCTGCTCAACACCGGCTTCACCGCCCCCGAGCCCGTGCATGGGCTGCTGGCGACAGTCGCGTGGGGGATCGGCGATGCGCGCGCCTACGCGCTGGAAGCGGCGATCTTCGTCACCGGCGCGGGCGTGCAGTGGCTGCGCGACGGGCTCGGGATCATCGAGCGCGCCGAGGACACCGAAGCGCTGGCCGCGTCGCTCACGGGCAACGACGGCGTGTACTTCGTGCCGGCGCTCACCGGGCTGGGCTCGCCGCACTGGGACGCTCACGCCAGCGGCACGATCACCGGGCTCACGCGCGGCGCCGGGCGCGCGCAGCTCGCGCGCGCCACGCTCGAAGCGATCGCCTACCAGACGGTCGACGCGGTGCGTGCGATGGAAATCGCCTCCGCACACCCGCTGGGCGAGCTGCGCGCCGACGGCGGCGCCACGGCCAACGGCTGGCTGATGCAGTTCCAGGCCGACGTGCTCGGCGTGCCGGTCGTGCTGCCGGAGATCGCCGAGACCACCGCGCTCGGCGCGGCGTACCTGGCGGGCGCCGGCATCGGTGCGTGGACCGTCAGCGACGTGCGCGACTCCTGGCGCGAGCGCTCGCGCTACGAGCCGCGCATGGGCGCCGATGAGCGCGCGCTCCTGCTGGCCGGCTGGCATGACGCGTTGGCGCGCGCCCGTGGCCTTGCGGTGGATGACTGAAACGCGCTGGCGCGATTGCGCACTGGCGGCGCGGGGTGCGTAACTTTGCCCGCGCTCAGAGGTAGGCCATAGAGATGAGCGAGCTAGCACCGATGCGCGAGCAGGTCTACTCCGACCCGCGTCCGAAGGAGCACTTCGACCGCTTCCACGCGCGTGCGCGCACGCGCGAGCCGGACTGGGCGTACGAGCTGACGCGGCTGGTCACCTCGCTGTACGGATACACGTTCTTGCGCGTGCGCTCGATCTCCTCCGAGAAGGTGCCCGGCAGCGGCGCGGTGATCCTCGCGCCGAACCACTTCTCCTTCATGGACCACTTCCTGATGGGCTGCTACATCCGGCGCAAGGTGCGCTTCATGGCCAAGTCACAGCTGTTCAAGCCGCCGATGCAGTTCATCTACACCCACGGCGGCGTGTTCCCGGTGCGCCGCGGCGCCAAGGACGAAGAGGTGTTCATCACCGCCGAGACGATCCTGCGGCGCGGCGGTGCGATCACTATGTACTGCGAAGGCGGGCGCTCGCGCAGCGGCAAGCTCGCCGAGCACGCCAAGCGCGGCATCGGGCGCCTGGCGCTGGAAACCGGCGCGCCGGTCGTGCCGATCGCGATTCACGGCTCCTCACGGATCCGCAACTGGAAGCGTCTGCAGTTCCCCAAGGTCACAGTGCAGTACGGCGACGCGATCCGCTGGGAGCGCGTGGAGAACCCCACGCGCGAGCAGCAGCAAGCGGTCGCGGACGACGTGCTCGTCGAGATCCGCAGCCTGTACGCGGGACTCGACCAGCACGGGCGCAAGGGCGTGCTGCGCCGCCTACGTGATCAGCGTCGCTCCGAGCGCGGCGCGCGCGGTCGCACCGCGGCGGCCTGAGCTCGTGCTCGCCGCCGAGCTGCTGCGCGACGGTCTGTTGGACCGCGTGTCGGTGCTCGTCGCGCATTCGTTGGCCCTCGAGGATGCGCCGGTCGGGTTGGCCCCCGCGGACGCGTTGGGCGCGGACGCCACGCTCACCTCCGGCGCCGCGCCCGCTTCGGCTGAGCCGGCGCCGCACTCGTTGAGTGCGGATGTGCGCGACGCGTGTACCGCGCTCGGCGCGCGCGTGTCGGTCTGCGCGACCCACGCCAGCGACGAGCCTGCGCTCGACGCGGCAGTCACCAGTGCTCTGACCGCGGCTGCGAGCATCGATCTGCTCGTGGTCGACGGGGCCGGGCTGTTCGAGCAGGCGCTCGCGCGCGGGCACAGCTCACACGCGGCGCTGCGCGCGTGTATGGACGCCACCTGGAACGTAACCCGCGCGGTCGTCAACCTCGCATTCCTACCCGACGCCCGCGGCGGCCGGATCGTCTACCTGACCCCGGCGCCCGACGCCGGCGCTCACGCGGATGCGGCGCGCGCGGGGCTCGAGAACCTGTCGCGCACGCTCTCGATCGAATGGGCGCGTCACGGCGTCACGCTCGTGACCGTGGCATGTGGCGCACACAGCAGGGGAGACGAGGTAGCCGCGCTGCTGGCCTACCTCGCCTCGCCCGCCGGCGCGTACTTCTCCGGCTGCCAGCTGGATCTGCGCGGCGGCGTCTAGCCAGCTGACCGGCCGGGCGCTAGCGAGCGCCCGGCAGCCGCACCGACCGCTCCACGACCAGGATTCAGCCGGACATTCCTCCGAACATGCCGCCCGTGATGTGCAGCGTCTGGCCCTGCACGTAGTTGCTCCACGGCGAGCACAGGAAGAAGATGCCGCCGGCAGCTTCCTCCGGGGTCGCCGGGCGCCCGAGCGGGATCAGCATCGACGCCATCTGGCGCATCTGCTCGGGAATGCCGAGCTGGATCGACTCGCCGTCCATCTCCATCTTGTTGTCCTCGACCTTGGCCTGCGTCAGACGCGTGTCGATGAACCCGAACGCGACCGCGTTGACGTTGATCTTGAACTGGCCCCACTCCTTCGCGAGCGTGCGCGTGAGCCCCACGACACCGGCCTTGCCGGTCGAGTAGTTGGCCTGTCCGGGGTTGCCGAACGTGCCGGACGTGGAGGACACGTTGACGATCTTGCGGAACACCTCACGGCCCTCCTCGCGCTCCTTCTTGGCCGGCTCGCGCAGGTGCGGAGCGGCCGCGCGGATCACGCGGAACGGCACTACCGAGTGAATGTCCACCATCGCCTGGAACTGCTCGTCGGACATCTTGTGGATCGGCGCGTCGAGCGTGTACCCCGCGTTGTTGACGAGGATGTCGATCTTCCCGAACGAGTCGATCGCCTTCTGCACGAGCTGGTCCGGCACACCGGGCTTGGTCAGGTCGCCGGCGAACACAGCCGTCTCGCCGTTGATCTCCGCGGCTGCCTGCTCGGCGACGTCGCCGTCGAGGTCGTTGATGAGGATCTGCGCGCCCTGCGACGCGAGCAGCTCAGCGGTGGCGCGTCCGATTCCGCGCGCCGAGCCCGTGACGATCGCCGACTTGCCGTCGAGTACTCCCATAGCCGTTGCTTCTCCCTTGTTGTTGGTCGGGAGGGGTTATATACGGACTCGCCGAGAGCGGCGCTGAGCCGCTGAGACGGGATTACCCGAGTCGCGGCTCGATGGTGCCGCGGGAATCCGCCGGCAAGCGGATCAGCCGGTGATGATGACGCCGAACTCCTGTGTGTATATCGCCCCCGCCTCGCCGTCCGCGAGTGAGTGCGGCGCCGCCGGGTCGATCCCGATCGCGGTGTCGCGGAAGCGCTGATCGAGGATGTTGGCGAGGTGCTCGGGCGAAGCGATCCACGCGCTCACGATCGCGTGCGGCGTGGCCAGCCCGAGCGTGCCCCATGCGATGTTCTCGCCGATCACGTATCCGACTCGCTGGCTGTAGATGTACCCCGTCGCGCGCACCCGTCCTAGCGGCGTGTCGCCGCGCGGGCCGGTGTGGTTGAAGTAGTCGCGCCCCACCATGTCATCCGAATGCCCCTGGGCGGCCTGCTCGAGCTGGCCGTTGGAGCGCAGCGGCGTCTCGCCGTGGCGCATGCGCTGCTGGTTGATCAAGCACAGCGTGGCCGTGCGAACCCGGTCGAGGTTGCCCGCTTTCGGCGTCAGATAGGAGTCGGGGCAGGAGCCGTCGGCCGTCGGCAGCGGCACGAGCGGCGTCGCCGGCTTGGCCGCGTCAACCCGCTTCGGCTTGTGCGTGTGGCGCCGGGCTTCGGCTTTGCGCTTGGCGGCTGCTTTGCGCTTGGCGGCTGCTTTGCGCTTGGCTTCGGCTTTGCGAATGGCGGTGGCCTTGCGCTTCGTGGCGGCTTTGCGCTTGGCGGCGGCCCGGTGCTTGGCCCGTGCGCGGCGCTTGGCCTGCGCCTTGCGTTCGGCGAGCGCACGCCGCTTGGCTTGTGCCCGGGCCTTGGCCTGCGCTTGCGCCTGTCGTTTCGCCTGTGCTGAGCTCTGCTTGTGGTGCTTGGGACAGCTCGCGCGGTGACCTTTGCGTGCAAGCTTGCGGTGGCGCGCCGAGCACTGTGCATACGCCTTGTGGCGATGGCTGCGGGCTTTCTTCGCGGCGCGGCTCAGGCTCGCATGCGCGCTGGCGGCGACATGCGCGCGAGGCGCGGAGGATGCGATCGCCAATGTGCCTGGGCAGGCGCATGCGAGGACCACAGCCGTGGCGATGACGGCGCGAAAACGGTGCACACCTTGGCCATCGGTCTACTCACGCGGGCACATGAGGCGGTGCGAAAGGGTTGAGCACCTTTGCTCACAAATGATTTGAGCTTTTTATGTGAGACGTGCGCAAATGGCGCTACAGCACGCTTTTGACGAACGCGTTCGGGCGCGCCTCGAGGCCCGGGCTGGGCGGTGTTACAGGCTGAGCACGCGGCCGAGGATCTCGCGCATGATCTCGTCGCTGCCGCCGCCGATCGGACCCAGGCGCGAGTCGCGCGCGGCGCGTTCGACCCAGTACTCGTTCATGTACCCGGCGCCGCCGTGGATCTGCAGGCAGTCGTCCATCAGCTCGAACGCGGCGCGCTGGGTCAGCAGCTTGGCCATCGTCACCTCGCGCAGCGGGTTCTCGCCGGCGTGGAAGCGCCGCAGCGCGTCGTATGTGACGCAGCGGCTCGCATGCAGCGTGGTGGCGAGGTCGACGAGCTTGTGGCGGATCACCTGGTGGCCCGACAGCGGGCGCCCGAACGTATGACGCTCGCGGGCGAACTCCGCCGTGCGCTCCCACGCGGCCTGCATCGCGCCGACCGCGCCGAGAGCCATCGCCAGGCGCTCCCACTGGAAGTTGGCCATGATCAGCATGAACCCCTCGTTCTCACCGCCGAGCAGGTTCTGCTCCGGCACGAACACGTCTTCGAAGCTGATCGTGGCGGTGTCCGAGGCGTGCCAGCCGAGCTTCTCCAGCTTGCTCGAGCGCACGCCGTCCTGGCGGTCGATGATCAGGAACGAGATCCCGTGATGGCCGCCGTGCTCGGTGGTCTTCACGGCGGTGACGATGTAGTGCGCGCGCACGCCGTTGGTGATGTACGTCTTCTCGCCGTTGACCACCCAGCCGCCGTCGACGCGCTTGGCGTGAGTGCGCAGCGCGGCGACGTCCGAGCCGGCGCCGGGCTCGGTGATGCCGAGCGCGCCGATCAGCTCGCCGCGGATCGACGGCGCGAGGTAGCGCTGCTTCTGCTCTTCGCTGCCGAACTTCCAGATCGGCGGCGTGGCGATGTTGATGTGTGCTCCGATCCCCGCCGCCGTGCCGCCCGACCCGACGCGTGCGAGCTCCTCCACGAGCACCGCTTCGTGCAGGTAGTCGCCGCCTTCGCCGCCGTACTGCTCGGGGTACTTCAGCCCGAGAAATCCCTGGGCGGCGAGCTGCGGGAAGACCGCGTCGGGGAACCAGCGCGCGTCCTCCCACTCCTTGGCGTGCGGCGCCAGCTCGCGCTCGATGAAGCCGCGGACCGAAGCCCGCAGCTCCTCATGCTCCTCGTTGAAAGGTGGGTGCAGCACCAGGGATCAGTCGCTGGAGAGTGGGTGGGCAGGAGTCGCTGGAGAGTGGGTGGTCAGGTGGTGGGATTTAGCGAGGACAGCGCGATCACAGCCCGTAGGAGCGGCCGATCACTTCGAGCAAGATCTCGTCGGTGCCCGCGCCGATGCGGTTCAGGCGCATGTCGCGCCACCCGCGCTCGACGTTGTACTCCCTCATGTACCCGGCGCCGCCGTGGATCTGGATGCACTCGTCGGCCACCTCGCACGCGACGCGCGCGGCGTGCAGCTTCGCCATCGAGATCTCGCGCACCGGGTACTCGCCGTTCTGGTGGCGCCACGCGGTCATGTACGTGAGCTGGCGTGCCGTTTCGATCTTCGTGGCCATCTCGGCGAACTTGTGACGGATCACCTGGAACTGGCCGATCGGCTTGCCGAACGCGGTGCGCTCCTTGGCGTACTCGAGTGTGCGGTTGAAGCACTGCTGCGCGCCGGAGACGCACCCGGCGGCGCCGATCAGGCGCTCGCCCTGCAGCTCCCACATGATGTGGTAGAAGCCCTTGCCGACCTGGCCGAGCACCGCGGAGTCGGGTACGCGCACGTCCTGGAACGCGAGCAGCGCGGTGTCGGATGCGTGCATGCCCAGCTTGCGCAGCTTCTGCTCGCGCACCACGCCGGGCGCGTCCATCGGCACCAGGAACAGCGTGAACCCGTCATAGCCGGCGTCCGGGTCGGTCTTCGTGACGAGCACGATCACGTCGGCGCGATGCCCGTTGGTGATGTACGTCTTGGAGCCGTTGATCACCCAATCGTCGCCGTCGCGCACGGCGCGCGTCTTGATCCCGGCCACGTCGGAGCCGGCGTCGGGCTCGGTGATCCCGAGCGCAAGGATCTTCTCGCCGCGGATGGCGGGCGCGACCCACTGCTGCTTCTGCGCTTCGGTGCCGAACGCGAGGATCGGCGGCATCGCCATGTCGGTCTGCACCGCGACGCCCATCGCCAGGCCGCCGCAGTTGGCGTGCACGATCTCCTCGGCGAGCACGAGCGCGCTGTAGTAGTCGCCGCCCTGGCCGCCGTACTGCTCGGGCTTGTCCAGGCCGAGGAAGCCGAGCTCGCCCATACGGTGGAACACCGAGTCGGGGAACGTCGTCTCCTCCCACTCCTCGGCGTGGGGCGCCAGCTCCTTCACGGCGAAGCTGCGGATCGACTCGCGCAGCTGCTCGTGCTCGTCGGTGAAGATGAAGTGCTTGCGTTTGGCCTGGAAATCGGGCTTCTTGACGCTCTCGGCGGTGGCCATCGGACGCTCCTTGTGGTCTTGGGATGCTGGCGGGCAGCGCGCGCTCGGCGAGCGCGGGTGCGCGAGTGGACGCTAACGCACGCTCGCGCCAAAGTAAACAGTAGGACTTCCTACTTCTCGCCACGAGCTGTGTTTAGGGTCGGGGCGCGTTATTCGCTCCGGATCGGCTCGCGTCGGCTCGGGTACCACTTCTGCCCGGGCGGGCGACGGGTTCGAGATCTTCGACTGCTTCGAAATCGCAGAGCCAGCTGTTCGGACCAGCAGACGGGCGCGGCGAGCGATCACTAGAGTCGCGCCGGGGTACTTCTAGTCACAGAGCCGAAGGATGGGCATGCCTGGGGACAGCGTCCTCTACGACGTCGCCGCGAGCGGCGTGGCAACGATCACGCTGAATGAGCCGGATACGCGCAACGCGCTGTCCGTCGAGCTGCTGGAAGGGCTGATCGGCGCGCTGCGGCGCGCGCGCGATGCCGAGCAGGTGCGCTGCGTCGTGCTCGCGTCTTCGCACGAGAAAACGTTCTCCTCGGGCGCCAACCTCGGCGGGTTCGCGGGCGACGTGGCGCTGGTACACAAGCACTTCGGCTCCGAGCGTCTGATGACGCTGTTCAAGCTGATCGGGTCGCTTGGCAAGCCGACGATCTGCGCGACGCGCGGGCATGTGCTCGCGGGGGCGTTCGGGATCGCGCTGGCGTGCGATCTGATCGTGGCGTCTGAGCAGGCCACGTTCGGGACGCCCGAGATCAACGTCGGGGTGTTCCCGTTCATGATCATGGCGCTGATCTATCGCAACGTGCCGCGCAAGAAAGCCAACGAGCTGTTGCTGCTCGGCGAGCGCTGGAGCGCGCACGACGCGCACGCGGTCGGGATCGTCAACAAGGTGGTGCCCGAGCACGAGTTCGAGGCTGCCGTCGCCGACTGGGCCGAGAAGCTCGCCGCGAAGTCGCCCGTGATCATGCGGCTTGGCAAGGAGGCGATGTACCGCCAGCAGGACATGGCACTCGACGAGGCGCTCGACTACCTGCGCGCGCAGCTGTCGCTGGCGCTGTCGACCGAGGACGTCGTCGAGGGCGTGACCGCGTTCTTCGAGAAGCGCGAGCCGTCGTGGAAGGGCCGATGAGCTCCACCACGAGCGCCAACACAGCGTTGGTGGGGATGCGCTGCCGCACGTCCGAGCGCTCGGGCGCCGCGGCGCGCGGGGTCGATGCGCTGGTCGGCGTGATCGGCCGCCAGCTCGGCATGGACCCGCGCCTGATCGGCTCGCCGCAGCCGGCACACAGCCAGGGGTTCGAAGCGGATCTCGCGGCTTCGCGCGGCTGCCTGCTGGAAGCCGGCGGCCAGGTCGAGGATGCGCTGGCCGCGGGCGCGCTGCCGCTGCTGGTGGCGACCGACGGCGCGATCTCGCTCACGACGCTGCCGACGGTCGCGCGCATCCGCCCTGATGCGTGCATCCTGTGGCTCGACGCCCACGGGTCGTTCCACACACCCGAGACGACCCCGAGCGGCTACCTCGGCGGGATGGCGCTCGCCGGCGCGTGCGGGCGCTGGGAGACGGGCTTCCAGGGCAGCATCGACCCGCATCAGGTGGTGCTGTGCGGCGTGCGCGAGCTCGACGACGGCGAGCGTGAGGATCTCGAACAGGCGCGCGTGCGCACGATCGGCGCGAGCCTCGAGACGCTGGTGTTCCTGCAGAACACGCTCGACGGCGCGCCCGTGTACGTACACCTCGACGTCGACGTGCTCGACGAGGAGTCGATGCCCGTCAGCCACGCCGTGCCCGGCGGCCTTGACGAGGACAAGCTGTTCGACCTGCTCGAGGCTGTGGCCGACTCCAGCGAGGTTGTGGGCGTGCAGGTCACCGGGTTCGAGGCTGGCGAGGACGACGACCGCCAGGCGCTCGTGCGCGCCGAGGTGATCGCAGGCGTGCTCGACCCGCTGCTGCCTTGAGCGTCGTTGACTTGACGCACCGCGCGCAGACCTGACAAAGTGGAGAGTAGGACTTCTCACTACTCGCTTTGAACTCGATGACCACTCCTGACACCGTTCCCACTTCGCTGCTGCGCCCGCTCGTGGAGGAGCTGCACGAGCGCCGCGCCCAGGCGCGCCTCGGCGGTGGCGAAGAGAAGATCGCCAAGCAGCACGAGCGCGGCAAGCTGACCGCGCGCGAACGCCTCGCGCTGCTGATCGACGACGGCACGTTCAGCGAGCTCGGCATCCACGGGCGCCCGCATTTCGCCCAGCGCATGATGGACGGCGTCAACGCGCCCGCCGACGGCGTGATCACCGGGTACGGCAAGGTGGACGGCCGCATGGTGGCGGTGTGCGCGTACGACTTCACCGTGATGGCGGGCTCGATGGGGATGACCGGCGAGCTGAAGGTGACGCGCCTGCGCGAACTCGCGCTGACCAAGCGCATCCCGTTCATCTGGCTGCTCGACTCGGCGGGCGCGCGCATCCAGGAGGCAGTCGGGTCGCTGTTCGCGGGCTCGGGCTTCCTGTTCCGCGAGGAAGTGGTGATGAGCGGAGTGATCCCGCAGGTTGCGGCGCTGATGGGACCGTGCGCGGCCGGCACCGCGTACATCCCCGGGCTCGCGGATTTCGTGCCGATGGTCAAGGGGCGCGGGTCGATGGCGCTTGCCGGTCCGCACCTAGTGCGCGCTGCGATCGGTGAGGACGTGACCCAGGAGGAGCTCGGCGGATCGCGCGTGCACTGCCGTAAGTCGGGCGTCGGCGACATGGAGGTGGCCGACGACGCGGATTGCATCGAGCAGGTCAAGCGCTACCTCTCGTTCATGCCTCAGCACTGTCAGGAGCGCCCGCCGCTGCGCCCGGTGAGCGACCCGATCGAGCGCATGGACGAGGGTCTGCTGGACGTGCTGCCGGAGTCCAACCGCAAGCCGTACGACATGTACGACGTGATCGCACGGATCGTCGACGACGGCGACTGGCTCGACGTCAAGGGCCAGTGGGCCAAGACGCTGATCACCTGCTTCGCGCGCTTCGGCGGGCGTCCGGCGGGGATCGTCGCCAACCAGCCCAAGCACCTCGGCGGGATCCTCGACAACGACTCCGCCGACAAGGCCGCGCGCTTCGTCAACCTCTGCAACGCGTTCGGCATCCCGCTGCTGTTCCTGATGGACGTGCCCGGGTTCATGGTCGGCACGAAGGTCGAGGAGGCGGGCATCATCCGCCATGGCGCGAAGATGCTCTACGCGGTCGCCAACGCGACCGTGCCGAAGATCACCGTGATCACGCGCAAGGCGTACGGCGCCGGCTACTACGTGATGAACGGCCGTGCGTACGAGCCCGACTTGATCGTCGCCTGGCCGAGCGCCGAGATCAGCGTGATGGGCGCGGAGGGCGCGGTGGAGATCGTGATGCGCCGGCAGGTCGAAGAAGCTGAGGATCCCGATGCCAAGCGCGCCGAGCTGATCGCCGAGTACAAGAAGATCATCGACGTGTACATCGCCGCCGGCAACGACATGATCGACGACGTGATCGACCCGCGCGAAACGCGTCCTGTGATCTGCAAAGCACTGGAGATGGCTGAGAACAAGCGCATCGAGCGCCCTTGGAAGCGTCACGGAGTGGTGCCCGTATGAGCCCGCTCGAGCAGATCACCGATACGCAGCGGTGCAGATGAGCCTCGAAGATCCGGTCGTCATCACCTGCTCGATCTCCGGCGCGATCGCCAATCGCGAGCAGTGCCCGGCGATCCCGTACACCCCGGTCGAGTATGCCGCCGAAGCGCGCCGGATCGTGGACGAGGGCGGCGTGATGATCCACATCCACGCGCGCACCCCCGCGGGCATCCCGAGCTACGAGATCGAAGACTTCCGCGCGATCACCGAAGCGATTCGCGCCGAAGTGGGGGATGCGGTGATCGTCAACTACTCGACCGGCACGATCGGCGTGCCCGTGGAGAAGCGCGTCGCGTACCTGCGCGAGTGCCGCCCGGAGGTCGCGGCGCTGAACATGGGCTCGATGAACTACGCCAAGTACTCGCGCTCGCGCAAGGACTTCGTCTTCAAGATGGTGTTCGCCAATCCGTTCGACGAGATCATCGAGCTGCTGGAGGCGATGAACGAGCTTCACATCAAGCCGGAGCACGAGTGCTTCGACATCGGTCACGTCGGCAGCCTCGAGCCGCTCGTCGACATGGGCGTGCTGAAGCCGCCGCTGCACGTCGACTGCGTGATGGGCGTCGTCGGCGGCATTCCCCCAACCGCGCGCAACCTCGCCGCGATGGTCGACAACATCCCCGCCCGCTCGCACTGGGGCGTGATCGGGATCTCCCGCCAACAGTGGATGCTGGTGGCCGCGGCGCTCACGCTCGGCGGGTCGATCCGCGTCGGCCTGGAGGACAACCTGTACCTGCCCAGCGGCGAGATGGCGCGCTCCAACGGCGAGCTGATCGCCAAGGCGCGCCAGATGACCGAGGACATGGGCCGTCGCCCGGCCACGGTGCAGGAGGCGCGCACGCTGCTGGGCGTACCCCAGCGCGGGGCCGGCGCCGGGTGAGCCTGCCGCTGCAGGGCATCCGCGTGCTCGACCTCTCGCGCCTGCTGCCGGGCGGGTTCTGCTCGCTGCTGCTGGCGGACTTCGGCGCGGACGTGCTGAAAGTCGAGGACACCGGCATGGGCGATTACATCCGCTGGGCGCCGCCGTACTACGACGGCGCGCACGAAAGCGCGCGCTCGGCGCTGTTCCTGTCGCTGAACCGCAACAAGCGCTCGATCCGGATCGATCTCAAGCAGGAAGCCGGGCGCGAGGCGCTGCTCACGCTCGTGCGCAACCACGACGTGGTGCTCGAATCCTTCCGCCCGGGTGTGCTCGACCGGCTCGGCGTCGGCTACGAGCGGATGCGTCAGGAGAACCCCGGGCTCGTGTACTGCGCGATCTCCGGCTACGGCCAGGACGGCCCCAAGCGCGACAGCTCAGGCCACGATATGAACTACTTGGGACTGATTGGTCTGCTCGGCCTGACCGGCGCGCAGGGCGGTGAGCCGGTGCAAGCAGCCGGGCAGGTTGCGGATCTCGGCGGCGGCGCGCTGATGGCCGCGTTCGGCATTCTCGCGGCGCTGCGTGAGCGCGATGGGGGCCCGGGGCGGCCCGGCTCGGGTGAGGGCCAGCTCGTCGACGTGTCGATGGCCGACGGCGCGCTGTCGTGGCTGGCGATGGTCGCCGGCCGGTACTTCGCCGACGGCGTGGCGCCGCAGCGCGGCGACCTCGAGCTCGCGGGCTCGTTGATCTGCTATCGCCCTTACAAGTGCGCCGACGGGTGGGTCACGCTCGGCGCGCTGGAGCCGAAGTTCTGGCAGGCGTGGTGCCGCGGCGTCGGGCGGGAGGAGCTGATCGAGCGGCAGTTCGAGCGTCCCGGCTCCGACGCGCATGCGCAGGTCTCGCAGATCTTCATGGAGCGTACGCGCTCCCAGTGGGAAGCATTCGCGGGCGAGCACGACTGCTGCCTGGAGCCGGTGCTGGGGCTCGACGAGGCGCTCGACTCCGAGCTCGTGCATGCGCGTGAGATGGTCGTCGAGCTCGACCAGCCGGGCGCCCAGCAGCCGGTGCGCCAGCTCGGCATTCCGATCAAGCTCGGGCGCACGCCGGGCGAGCACGCGCGCCTGCCAGGGCCAGTGCTCGGCGAGCACACCGAGCAGGTGCTGCGCGACGCCGGCTTCTCCGCCGAGCGGATTACGGAGCTGCTCGCCGCGGGCGCTGTCGCCGGGCCACCCGACGCAGCCGCTCAGGGTCGGGAAACGACCAAGTTCCTGGCCTGAATGGCAGTGTGATGTGCCGTCAACACCGGCCGGTTCAGTGCATGAGCGTCCCGCTGTCGGGCGCATGAGCGCCGGGTCGCGCGCGCCGGCGGCGCCGCTCGACGGCCGGCTGCTGAAGATGAGCGAGCTCGCCGAGCGCTCCGGCGTGAGCACGAGCACGATCAAGCACTACCTGCGCGAAGGCCTGCTCGGCGAGGGCGAGCAGATCGTGCGTACCAGCCGCAACATGGCCTACTACCCGCTGGAGTTCGTCGAGCGCATCCAGCTGATCAAGCGCCTGCAGGAGGAGCGGTTCATGCCGCTGCGCGTGATCAAGCTCGCGCTCGAGCGCGACCCGGGGCGTCTGCACGCGCTGATCGAGCTGGAAGATCGCATCCTCGAGCAGGCCGTGGCCGCGGCTGAGCGCCGGCGGATCCCAGCCAAGGAGATCTCCGAGCGCTACGAGATGCCCCAGAATGCGCTTGACCGGCTCGCTGAGATCGGTGTGCTGACACCCTCGCGTCGCGGCTACGACGCTGATGACGTCAAGATCATCGAGGCGATCAGCCGCTTCCGCGCAGGCGGCTATGACGAGACGCTCGGGTTCACCGTGTACGACACGTTGCGCTACCGCGAAGCGCTCGAGCCGCTGGTTGCCGAGGAGGTGCGCGCGCTGCTCGACCGGATCGCCGGCGAAGTCGAGATCGACCGCGCGATGGAGATCATCGCGGCCGGCGCCGAGCCGCTGCGCGAGTTGATCGGTGCGATGCACTCCAAGCTGCTGCTCGCCGAGCTCGGTCGTCAGCGCGCGCGCGGCGCTAAATAAAGACGTGCAGATGTTGGGTTGCGATTTTTGATGGTGCTGCGCGCGCGCGTACACGCGAGGGCGCGCTCGCGCGCAGCACCATCAAAAATGTTGATCACCACCGTGCGCGATGGTGCTCGGCGACGCCGAGTCCGTGCGCCAGCTCGATCCCGCCGGGCAGCGTGCCGGCGAACACGCCGAACGGCCCGCGGTAGTCGCTGCTGATCAGCAGCAGGTTCTCGCGGCGATGACGTTCGGCCTCGGGCGCGAAGCGCAGCTCCGAGCCGTCCGCCGAGCGGATCGCCGAAAGATCGTGGGCGAACGTCACGGCCGGTGCTTCGTGCGGCTCCCCGGCGACCCACACCGCCCGTTCGCTGCCGCTAGGCGGGTCGTTGACGCCTGCGACGAGGTTGAACGCAAGCGGCGTGCCGTCGGGAGCGACGCCGACGCCCGCGGCCCAGTACCACTCGGTCAGGCGCGTGTGGTGCCCGGCCGTGTCGTCCACCACGGCCAGCGCTTCGATCGTTCGTGGAGCGCTCCCGTCGAGCGACAGCGTGCCGTGCGCACGCACGCCTGCCTGCTTGCGCGTCCACACGTGGTTGCGCCCGTTCGGGCAGGTGGCTTCGATCCCGGCGTGCTCCTCGAGCGTCAGCTCGAGCGCGACCCCGTCGTCGTTCAGCCGCAGTCGTCCGCTGCTCAGCTCCAATGCGCCGCGGCGCGGCAGCATGCGCGTGCGCTCGCGCAGCCGCGAGTCCTCGCGGGTGAGCAGCGCCCAGAAGGTCTGGCGCGCCGGGCCGACGCGCACCTGCGCGGCGCACGCCATCAACTCGTCACAGAACACGCCGACGTAGCGCCACTGCTTCAAGGGGCGGGTGCCTTTGAAGAGTGGAAGCGGGATCGGAGGAGTGGGCAGGCCAGGCGCATCCCCAGCTCGCGCGGGCGCTATTCTTGAGGTTGTTGACTGACTAGTCAATCTATTTGTGGGGACGGGGTTTGTGAGAGTCGCGGCAGTCCAGCTGAGCTCCACCGCCGACAAGGCGGCGAATCTGGCGGCGGCTGACCGCCACACACGCGCCGCGGCTGCCGACGGCGCCAAGCTGATCGTACTCCCGGAGAAGTGGTCTGTCATGGGGCGCGGCGAAGAGCTGCGCGCTGGCGCCGAACCGCTCGACGGCCCAGCGATCTCGTGGGCGCGTGCAATCGCGCGCGAGCTGCGGATCGACCTCGTGGCCGGGTCGATCCTCGAGCGCGACCCGCGGCGGGAGAAGCTGGCGAACACCCTGGTGCACGTCGACCCGGACGGGGCCGTGCGCGCCGTGTATCGCAAGCTGCACATGTTCGACGTCGAGATCGACGGCCGCGTGTACCGCGAGTCCGACCTGGAGGAGCCGGGTGAGGAGATCGTTCTCAGCGCCACCGCCGACGGTGTCGAGCTGGGACTGTCAATCTGCTACGACCTGCGCTTCCCCGAGCTGTACCGGATTCTCGCGGTGCGCGGCGCGCGCGTGATCGTGCTGCCGGCCGCGTTCACGCTGCTGACGACGCGCGACCACTGGGACACGCTGGTGCGAGCGCGCGCGATCGAAAACCAGGCGTTCGTAATCGCGGCCAACCAGATCGGTGAGCACCCCGGCGGCGATCGCTCTGGCGGCAGGTCGATGATCGTCGACCCCTGGGGGATCGTGCTGGCGCAGGCAGGCGATCGTGAGGGGCCGCTCCTGGCCGACCTCGACCTGGACGCTCAGCGCGAGATCCGCGAGCGGTTGCCGGCGCTGTCCAACCGCCGCCCGCACGCTTATCGCTGGCCCGAGGAGACGAGCGCGTGAGCCCGGCGCGCGGCAAGGCTGCCAGCAGCCGGAGCGCCGCCGGCAGGCAGTCGAGCGGCGAGCAGGCGAACGGTCGCAAGCAGGCGAACAGCGGCAAGCAGACCGCCGGCAGGCAGGCCAACGGCAAGGCGGCTACCGACAAGCGGCGCCTGATCCTGGATGCGGCCGTGCGCGTGTTCGCGCGTCAAGGCTTCCACTCATGCCGCGTGTCGGACATCGCCGACGAGGCGGGCGTCGCGTACGGGCTCGTGTACCACTACTTCGCCTCCAAGGACGAGGTGCTCGACACGCTGTTCCTCGAACGCTGGAACATCATGCTCGAGACCATTCGTGAAGTCGATGGTCAGGAGATCGTGGCGCGCGAGAAGTTGTACGCGATCGTGTCGTTCATCGTGGACAGCTACCGCCACGACCCGGATCTGATGAAAGTGATCATCGTCGAGGTCACGCGCGCGGCCAACTCGTTCGGGCAGACCCACCTCGCGCAGATCCGCGAAGCGTTCAGGCTGATCGCGGAGATCGTCACGAAAGCGCAGGCCAACGGCGACTTCAAGCCGGAGATCGTGGCTGAGTTCGCCGCGATCACGTTCTACGGCGCGATCGAGCAGGTGCTCACCGGCTGGATCTTCGGATTGCTGCCAGACGGCGACGAGCACTTCGAACAGGCGAAGACGCTCGTGGTGGAGATGGTGTGCGGGGGATTGGAAGCGACCGCAGCGGGCAATACACTCCCGGGATAGTGGAGAACGAAATGGTCAAGAGACTCGTCTGGTCGGGCATGCTCGCCGGACTCGGCGCGCTGGCGAGCATCGCCACGCAGCGCGTCGCTGCGCTGCTCTGGAAGCGGCTGTTCGACGAGGAGCCGCCCGAATGAGCAACACCGGCGCCCCTGCCGAGCGCCCGGAGATCGTTGTCGCCGCCGCGTTCGCCGGCGGTCTGCTGCTCGCGCGGCTTTTGAGACGCGCACGATCCTGATCGCATGAGCCCGCACCCCGCATGAGCCCCGCACCCGAAGACCCCAACGCACGCTCCGCGCAGAGCATTGCCGCCGCGATCACCGAAGTGTCCGAGCGCGCCACGCTGCTCGTGCGCGAGGAGATCGAGCTGGCGAAGGCCGAGGTGACTGAGAAAGTCACGAAGCTGATCAAAGGCGCCGTGGTGGCTGCTGCGGCCGGGATCTTCGTCGTGGTGGCGCTGCTGTTCGCGTTACACGGCGCGGCCTGGCTGATCTGGTACGAGCTGCCGACCAGCGGCCCGACGTACTTCTGGGGCTTCTTCATCGTCGCCGCGGCGCTGTTGCTGCTGGGCGCTCTTGCTGGCTTGATCGCTTTCAAGGCGGTCAAGGCGGGCTCGCCGCCCACACCCAAGATGGCGATCGACGAAGCGCGCAAGATCAAAGAGACGGTCAGCGCCGGCAAGGAGTCGAGCGGCTGATGGCCCAACGCACGCCCGCGGAGATTCGCAGCTCGATCGAGAGCAACCGCACCGAGCTGGCGGTGTCGCTGGAGCGTTTGCGCGGCGGCGTCACCGAGCTGACGGACTGGCGCGCGCAGCTCGTGCGCCACCGTCGCGAAGCGCTGATCGGGGCAGCCGTCGCCGGGTTCGTGATCGGCGGCGGGATCGCCGGGATCTTCCGGCGACGCCGCTGAGTCTCATCCGGCGACGTGGCTGATCGCTCCCGACGCCGCCGCCCAGCCAGCAGCGCTTGTCGCCGACGCGGCTAAGCCAGCAGCGCGCGCGGAACCGCGCCGACGCCGATCAGTCCCGGGCCGGTGTAGGTGCCGATAACCGGGCCGACCTCAGACACGAAGATCGGGTCCGAGCCGTAGATCTCGCGGCCGCGCTCGACCAGCCGCTGGGCTTGCTCTGACGCGCGGATGTGCTGGACGACCCAGCCGTCGGCGCCGCTCTCGCGCAGCTCGTGCATGTACTGCACCATCCGCTCGAACGCGCGCCCGGCGGTGCGTACGCGCTCGACCGGCGTGATTTCATAGCCCATCGAGAGAATCGGCTTGATCTTCAACGTGCCGCCGAGCCACGCCTGCGCCTTGCCGACACGCCCGCCGCGGCGCAGATACTCGAGCGTATCCAGGCAGAACCAGATTTTCAGCGCCGCGCGCGTGTCGCGCACACGCGCGATCACCGCATCCTTGTCGGCTCCAGCGCGGGCGGCCGCGGCGCCCGCGAGCAGCAGCAGACCGAGCCCGCCGCATGCGGTCTCGCCATCGAGCACGTCGATGCGATCGCCGAGTCCGCGCTCTTCTAGCAGTCCGCGCGCTTGGCGCGCGGCTTCGCAGGTGCCGGAGATGCCGCCCGCGAGATGCACCGACACGATGTCCTGCCCAGCGTCCAGCAGCGGCTCCCACACCGTCAGGAAGTCGCCGATCGACGGCTGCGATGTGGTCGGCAGGTCGGGGTCTGAACTCAGGCGCTCGTAGAACTGCTCGAACCCGTTCAGCTCCAGCTCGCGCGTGCTCGCGCCCTCCCAGCCGACGTACAGACTGACCTGATGGATGCCTTGCTCGTCGGCGAACGCGCGCGGGAGATAGTGAGTGGTGTCCGAGACGACGGCGACGGAGCGCATGCGCGGACGACCCTACCGCACGGTTGACGCGCGCCTGCGCGTCCCGACACTAGACTCAGGCGCGATGGCGAAAACGCTTCTCACCGGTGGCGCGGGCCTGGTTGGCTCGCACGTGGCGCGCCTGCTGGCGCAGCGCGGCGATGACCTGCGTCTGAGCGTGCGCGAACGCTCGGATCTGCAGAACCTCGACTTCGACTACGAAGCCGTCGACTGCGACATCCTCGACCGCAGAGCGGTACGCCGCGCGCTGCGCGATGTGGATCGCGTGTTCCACGTCGCCGGCATGACCAGCCTGCGGGCGTCCGAGGAGACGCTGTACCGGGTCAACGTCGAAGGCACGCGTATCGTGTTCGAGGAAGCGCTGCGTGCGGGCGTCGAGCGCGTGGTCTACACCTCCTCGGTTGCCGCGATCGGCCCCGCGCCGCGCGGCAAGACCGCGGATGAGACCCAGATCTTCCAGGGCGGCGGCTTACGAATCCCCTATGTCAACTCCAAGCGCGAAGCGGAAGCCGAAGCGCTGCGCTGGGCTGCGCGCGGGCTGCCGGTGGTGATCGTCAACCCGGCTTTCGTGCTCGGGCGCGGCGACGTCAACCGCTCCTCCACGGAGATCGTGCGGCGCTTCCTGCGCCGCGAGATCCCCGTGTACGTCGATGGAGCGCTGAACGTGGTCGACGCCGAGGACGTGGCGCGCGGCCACCTGCTGGCCGACGAGCGCGGTGAGCTCGGCGAGCGCTACATCCTCGGCAACCGCAATTTCACGCTTGACCGGTTGTTCGCCGACCTGGGGCGTCTCTCCGGTGTCGAGCCGCCCGCGCTGAAGTTGCCGCTGGGCGTGGCGCTGAAGCTCACACGGCTGATCCAGAACGTGCCAGGCACGCCTGCGGTCACCCCAATCGAGGTGCACTCCGGCTCGTTGTGGTGGGCGTTTCGCAGCACCAAAGCCAAGCGCGAGCTTGGCTACAGCCCGGCCCACCACGAAGACACGCTCGTCAGCACGATCGAGTGGTACCGCGAGAATGAGGATCGACTGGCGCCGCCCGGATCGCGCCAAGCGCTGCCGCTGCGCTTGGCCGGGTTCGCGGTACGCCAAGCCAGCGGCGTCGTCGGCCGGCTCTGAGAGCCGGCACCGGGAGAGCCGCGCGGGCGAGAGTGGGCTTACGTTAGAGCTGGCGCCGGGGATGTGCGCTCGAGCGAGCCAGCGTCTACCCAGCGGATGTCTCAGCCGAGCCGGTTCTCGATCTGCGTGAACCCCTGCGCTGGCTGCGCACCGGCCGTGATCGGCTCGCGCTGCTCTTCTGCGTCCTGCTCCACGCCGAGTGCTTGCGCCAGCTCGCCGGACTCGTACATCTCGGTGATGATGTCGCAGCCGCCCAGCAGCTCACCGTCGACGAACAGCTGCGGGATGGTCGGCCAGTTGGAGATCGCCGACAGCTCTTGGCGGATGCGCGGGTCGGGCAGGATGTCGACGGCCGCGAAGCGCGCGTCGAGCGCCTGCAGCGCGGCGACGCTGCGTGCTGAGAACCCGCATGCGGGCGCTTCGGGCGTGCCCTTCATGAACAGGATCACCTTGTGCTCGGCGATCGCCTGCGTGATTGCGTCGCGGATGGGATTGGGCTCGCTGCTCGACATGAGGGCTCCTAGCGAATCTGGGTCTTGAGTGACAGCGCGTGGATCGGTCCGCCGATCTCCGCCCCGAAGACGTCATATACGAGGCGGTGCTGCTCGATGCGGCTGCATCCTTCGAACGCGGTTGCGGTGACGGTCGCGCGGAAGTGGTCTCCGCCGCCGGTGTAGTCCTCGACCTCGGCACGAGCACCGGGAATCGCCGCTTCGATCCGCTGTCTGATGTCTTCGGCGGTTGGCATGATCGACTCCAAGAGTAGACGAACAACCTTCCGTTCCAGGTTGTCTCAGTGATTGCCTGCGGTTGGGTGGCTCGCCGGCTTGCGGTTGCGCGGCCGACGCGTCTGAGCCCGCCACTCTCGCCGCCTCTCTCAGATCTCGGCTCGTCACCCCGGATCCCAAAGAAATCGATTCCTACTTTGTTTCCAATTTGCAGGGACTTGTGCTGGTACTCTGCGCCCCCCGACGTTCATCCCCTTGGCGTCGGCCGGCCGGCACCGGGACGCGATGCTCCGGTGCCGGCCACCTATCCGCAGGCTCGTGTCGGGACCTGTGGGATGACGCTTGTTTTTCAAAAAGGAAGAAGGAAGACGCGGGTAAAGATTCTTCCTTTTTCGAAAAACACACGACTTACCCCGCGCCTCGTCATTCGTCGCCCGAGCCTGAGCCCGAGCCCGTTGGTTCAGCGCTCGGTCGCGTAGCAAGCCAGCCCTTTGGGAATGATAGATATATTCTTGCATCCTAACGAACGAATGATAGGATCTTTCTATCATGAACCCTGTCTACAGCACTCCAACACTGCAGCCAGTCGAGGCCGAAGTACTCGAGATGATCGACGAGCTTCGCGAACAGCTCCGCAACTACGTCAACCTGGAGCCCCGCCGGTGGTACGGCACGCTCCGCCGGATGTCGTTCGCCCGCGCGGTGCAGGGTTCAAACAGCATCGAGGGCTACGACGCGAGTCTCGACGATGTCGTTGCTGTCGTTGACGACGAGCCGACCCTGAGCGCCGGCGAGGAGACGGGGTTGGCCCTAAACGGCTACCGCGACGCCATGACATACGTGCTTCAGATCGCTCAAGACGCGGGCGCGAAGGTGGATGCGGGCCTTCTCAAATCGCTCCATTTCATGATGCTCAAGCACCGCCTAGACAAGGACCCAGGCCGCTGGCGACCGGGGGACATCTATGTCGTGCGAGAGTCCACTGGCGAGCAGACGTATGAGGGGCCGCCAGCCGATGCAGTCCCGGAGCTGGTCGCTGCGACGATCGAGGAGCTGGAAGGCAGCGATTGTCCGGTGCTGGTTCGTGCGGCGATGGCGCACCTCAATCTGGTGATGGTCCATCCATTTCGTGACGGCAATGGCCGGATGGCGCGGGCACTCCAAACCTTGGTCCTGGCCCGTGAGGACATTCGAGCGCCGGTGTTCTCGAGCATCGAGGAGTATCTCGGGCGCAACACCGAGGGTTACTACGAGGTACTCGGCGAAGTCGGCGCAGCCAAATGGAATCCCCAAAATGACGCCCGCCCGTGGCTCCGCTACTGCCTGCGCGCCCATTACTTTCAGGCCCGGACGCAGTTGCGGCGAGTCCAAGAGACCGAGAGCCTGTACGGAGCGTGCGCTGAGATCGCCAATCGCAACAGCCTGCCAGAGCGCACGACCGGTGCGCTCGCTGAGGCTGCCTACGGGCTGCGCCTAACCCACAGCACGTACAAGATAATCATGGAGATCACCGCAGGTGAGACCATCTCCGGCCTCACCGCGAGCCGGGACCTGAAAGCCCTGGTCGACGCCAAACTCCTACAACCCGTAGGTCGGACGCGAGGGCGCTATTACGTGGCCGAACCGATTCTTCTCGAGGAGCGGCGGCGCATCCAAGCCAGCCGCGCTCCGCGAGACAGGGCCGACCCGTTTAAGCTGGCGACGAGCCAGCTTCGACTCGACATCGCCTAATCGCGAGTCCAGCGCGCCTGCGCAGCTTTACGGCTGGACACCGATGCTCGGAGTCCAAACTGATACGGAGGGGGTCGCTATACTTTGGAAAGCGATGATCACGATCAGCGACAAAGGCGCCGAGAAGGTGCGCGAGTTCCTCGCCAGTCAGCAGGCGGACGTGACGCTTGCCGGCCTGCGCGTTGGAGTGCGCGGCGGCGGCTGCTCAGGCTTCCAGTACCAGTTGGCGTTCGATGAGCAGCGTGAGAACGACACGGTGTTCGAGAGTCACGGTCTGAAGCTGCTGGTCGACAACGCGAGCCTGCAGTTCGTCGCGGGCTCCGTGATCGACTATGAGGAGAGCCTGCAGGGCGCTGGCTTCAAGGTGAACAACCCCAACGTTGTGGCTGCGTGCGGTTGCGGCTCCTCTTTCCGGGTCGCCGAGGAAGAGCAGGTTTCAGCGGTCTGATTGGCGGCGCGCGCCTCGCGCTGCCGTTGTCGTTGCTCGGGCTCGCTCTAGCGGGCCTCGCGCTCCTGCTGGCCGGACTCGCGCTCAGCGCGTGTGGAAGCTCCGATCGCGCTTCCACCAAGCCAGCGCTCCCGCCTGCGCACGCGCCGTCAGCTGCCCGACAGCCGCCGTTCGTCAAGGACGCCCGCGGTGGACTCGCGATCGGGCTCAGCGAAGCCAACGCGAACCTGCTGCTCGCGCTCACGACGCCCGTCCCGGCTGGATTCGAGCCTGCGCGCGCTGCGCTTACGACATTGCACCCGGCGTATGTGCGCGTGGCTGTCGACTGGGCGGCTGTACAGCCATCCGCCGGCGCGCCTGCGGCGTTCGACACGCCCACCTCAGGCTGCGCCCGTCAGACCGGGCCTTGCGCCACGTACGCCGGGCTACGCGCCGAGCTACACGCGATCGCCACACAGCAGCGCTCCGGGCGCGGCTTCCAGCCGCTGGTCGTGATCTTCGACGCTCCGCGCTGGGCAGCGGTGGCGCCGTCTGGCTGCCTGCACGCCGGAGTCAGCGCCGGCGCGCGCCTGATCAACGCGCGCGGCCTCGACGGATACCGTCAGCTGGTGCTGTCGCTGCTGGCGCTCGGCCGCCGCGAACGCGTGGCGCTCAACCTGTGGAGTCCGTGGGACGAGCCCAACCAGCCGCTTTTCATCAGCCCACAGCGCACACATTGCGCAAAGACAGCCCCGCTGGTGTCGCCCGCGATCTACACGAAGCTCGCGCGCACGCTGGCGGTGACGCTGCGCAACGCCGGCTCGGATCATCAACTCGTGCTCGGCGACCTCGCCGACTTCCCCAAGCCGCGCGCTCAGGTCGGCGGGATCGGCGAGTTCGTCGCCGCGCTGCCGCAGGACGTGATCTGCTCAGCCCGGATCTGGGCTCAGCACGAGTACCCGAAACCGGGCGCCCCACATGGTGTGCCCGGCGGCGTGCGCGCGCTCGAACGCGCGCTCGACGCACGTGGCGCGTGTGGAGCGCGCGCACGGATCTGGGTGACCGAGACCGGCGTCGGCGCGCCGCGGTCGGGCCAGCCGCGCGACCTCACCCCGGCGGGCCTGGCTGCTGAGTGCCGGTTGATGAGCCAGGTGCTCTCCAGCTGGTACCGCGACACACGCGTCGACGCCGCGTTCCAGTACAGCTTCCGGGAAGACCCGAGCTTCCAGGTCGGGCTCGCCGACGCGGCGCTGACGCGCTTGTACCCGGTCTATCACCTGTTCGAAGCGTGGGCGGGCATGCGCAAGCCATCCGGCGCGCCTGCGCCTTTGCCGCCAGCCTGCTCCTGAGCGGGCGTCAGCCCGGCTCGTTGTCCAGCGAGCGCCACAGGTAGCGGCACGCCAGCGAGCGGTACGGCTGCCACGGCTCGGCGATCCGCTCCATCGTCACCGGATCTGGGAGGCCGTCGAGGCCGTACGCGCGCTCGATCGCACGGCGCACGCCGAGGTCTCCGACGGGCAGCACATCCGGGCGCTCCAGATGGAACATC
Organism: Solirubrobacteraceae bacterium; assembly: GCA_035474295.1. Taxonomy (GTDB): domain Bacteria; phylum Actinomycetota; class Thermoleophilia; order Solirubrobacterales; family Solirubrobacteraceae; genus Palsa-744. Next base: position 19,276 of record DATINL010000006.1, on the reverse strand, counting down.
AAGAACATGTGCGCCGTCCAGATCCCGAGGCCCTTGACCGCCACCAGCTCCTCGATCACCTGCTCGTCGGGCAGGTCGTCCAACAGCTCGAGCTCGAGCTCACCGGAGATCACGTGCTCGGCGAGCGAGCGCAGGAACCCGACCTTCGCACGCGACAGGCCGGCGGCAGCGCGCAGCTCCTCGGGGTCGTCCGCCAGCACCTCGGCGGGCGTTGGTGTGCGGTCATCGAAGCGTGCGGTCAGCCGCCCGAAGATGCTGGCTGCCGCCTTCGTGGAGAGCTGCTGACCGACGATCGCCCGCAGCAGCGCGCCGTAATGGTCCGGCGGGCGCCCGCTGCGTGGGCTGCCGAGCCCGTCGGGCCCGACGCGCTCGATGATCTCCGCCAGCGCCGGGTCGCTCGCGCGCAGATGCGCGATCGCGCCAGCAACCCGCTTCGGGCCGCGCAGCGGCCTGCGTAGGGCCTTGGCGGCTGCGGCTGTGGATTTGGCTGCGGCTGTGGATTTGGCTGCTGGCCGCTTGGTGCTCTTCGCTGCGGGCGCTGGGCGCTCAGCACTCTTCGGTGCGGCTGATTTGCCGTGCGATCCGGCAGAACGGGCGGGCATTCGCGGCTACACGCTCGGCAGCGGTGTGTCGAGTGCGACCGGCTCGCCGTCGAGCGCGTTCAGCGTGCGCGGCAGCGACGCGGCAATGCAAGTGAAGCTCGGCGTGTCGCGCACCGTGAAGCGCGAGGACTCGGTCGTGCGCAAACGCTGCACGAGGTCGAGAAACGTGCCGATATCGTCGGTGTCGAACGCGACCACGAACTCCTGATCGTCCAATCCGAACGAGTAAGTCGTGTGGTTGTCGACACCCGGGTATTCGCGCCCGACCTTGATGTGCTCCTGCATGATCCGCCAGCGCTCGTCCGCCGGCAGGCCATACCACTCGCGCGACTTCACGAACGGGTATACGAACACGTACTTGCCGCGAAACCCGCGCGGCGCCATACGCAGGTCGTCGGAGTACTCCGAGCTCTTGCGCATCCCGAGAAACGAGTACGGCGTGTCAGCCCACTTCATCAACCCGCTCTGCAGCAGCACCACGTGGAACTCGTGGATGCGATCGAGATTCTCCGCCTCTGCGATCAGCAGCAGCTCGGCGTCGCCGCGCGTGCCGACGAGCGAAAACGACTGCAGCATGTGACCGTCCGCGAAGTCCTCGCACGCCGCCAGGAACTCGCGCTTGTCCTCGGCACGGCGCTCAGGATCGAGCCGACGCCAAGCCGGGTCGAGCTTCAGGAACGTGTACTTGACGAAATGACGCTCGCTCAGAGCGCATGATTATAGGCTCTGCCCCGGGTTCGGCGTGCGCAGCGGTTAGAGTTACAGCGTGCGGATCGCGCTTGTCTCGCCGTATTCCTGGACCTACCCGGGGGGTGTGACGCGTCACATCGAAGCGCTGGCGGGCGAGCTTGCGAAAGCGGGCCACGAAGCGCGGGTGTTGGCGCCTTACGACCCCGACGACGCGCTGTCGCGCAGGCTGCACCGCGGCGCGAGCCCGCAACCGCTGCAGCTGCCCGACTACCTGGTGCCGCTCGGCCGCACGATCGGGTTGCCAGCCAACGGCGCCGTGTCAAACCTCGCGGCCACGCCCGACACGCTCTTGAAGCTGCGCGCAGAGCTGCGCAGCGGCGGCTACGACGTCGTGCACATCCACGAGCCGGTCGTGCCGCTCGTCAGCTGGGACGCGGTCTGCTGCGTGCAGAACATGCCTCTAGTCGGCACGTTCCACACGTATTCGGAGAACGCGCTCACCCACGGCGCCGCGGTGATGCTCGGCGCGCGCCGGCGTATCAACCGCCTGCACGCACGCATCGCGGTATCCGAAGCTGCCGCCTGGACCGCGAAGCGCTTCTTCGGCGGCCACTACCGGATCGTGCCCAACGGGGTGGAGCTGCGCGATGCCGCCGGGGGCCTTGATGCCGGCGCTGACCTCGATCCGCCTGTATCCCAGCTGTCTGGGCCGGGGCTGACTGAGCCGGGGCTGGCGGTGGACGCGCGGAGCGAGCGCGCCCCACAGGACCCTGCACTGCGCATCCTGTTCGTCGGCCAGGCGGTCGAGCGCAAGGGCCTGCCGGTGCTGCTGCGCGCGTTCGAGGCGCTGCGCGAGCACGTGCCAGCGACGCTCACGCTCGTCGGCGCGAGCGCGCAGGAGATCGCCCCGCTGCTGCTCGACGATCGCGGCGTGCGCGCGCTCGGCAAGGTGTCCGAACCCGACAAGCTCACCGAGCTGCGACGCGCCGACGTGCTGTGCGCGCCGTCGCTGCACGGCGAGAGCTTCGGGATGGTGCTGACCGAGGCGTTCGCCGCCGGCACGCCGGTCGTGGCCTCAGCGATCCCGGGCTACCGCGACGTGGTGCGCAACGGCGTCGACGGCCTGCTGGTGGAGCGCGGCGACGCGCTCGCGCTGGCCGAGGCGCTGCGCTCGCTCGCGCTGGACCCCGAGCGCCGTGCGCGCATGGCCGGCGCCGCGCGCGAGCGCGCCAAAGACTTCGCCTGGCCGCACGTAGCCGCCGCTGTCGTCGACTCATACGAGCAGGCGATCACGGTCGAGCGCCCCAGCACGCAGCTCGCGCGCACGGCTGTGCGCCACGGCCTGGCGCCCGCCGACGGACGCCCGCGCAGCCCCGCCCGCAGACTCCCGAGCCTGCAGCCGCCGCGCGAGCTCGGCTCGAGCCGGCGGGTGCTGCAAGCCGCGCGCCGCACATCGCTGGTCGCGGTGTCGCTCGCCGGCCTGCTGCTGGCGCTGCTCGCGCTGGAGCGCGTCGGCGTGGATCGCGTCGTCGCGAGCCTGCTGGCGTCGAGCCCGGGTCTCGTGGCCGCGGGTCTTGGGCTGATGTGCGTGTCGATGACCGTGCGCGCGCTCGCCTGGCACGCGATCCTGAGCGCCGCCCCGACATGGCGGAAAGCCAAGCGCCGAGACGCTTTACAGGGCACGTGCATCGGCGTGTTGATGTCCGCCACGCTGCCCGCGCGCCTGGGGGAGCCCTCGCGCGCGCTGATCGTCGCGCGCCGGCTCGGGCGCGCGCGCGAAACGCTGCCCGTCGTGCTCGGCACGATGATCTCCCAAACGCTGCTGAACCTGTTGGCGCTCGGCATCCTCGGCGTCGTGATGTTCTCGAGCGTCGACCTCTTCAACGGCCACCACCACGCGCTGATCGCCGCCACGCTCGCGCCGCTCACGGTGCTGCTGATCGTGCTGGTCGCGCCGGTGCTGGTGCCAGCTTCGGCGATCTCCCGCTCGGCGCGCCTGCAGGGGCTGCTGCTCGAGCTGCGCCACGCGCTGGTGCGCGTGCGCGACGGCCTGCTCGTGTTTCGCCAGCCACGCCAGGCCGCGATCGCAACGACCGCCCAGCTGGGCGCGTGGGTGCTGCAATGGATGGCTTGCTGGCTGCTGCTGATGGCGCTCGGGCTCGACGGGCGCGCCGGCATCGGCGCTGCCGCGGCGGTGCTGTTCGCTGTCAACGTGACTGCTGTGATTCCCGCGACGCCCGCCAACGTCGGCGTGTTCCAGGCGGCGTGCGTCGCCGTGCTGGCCGGCGCCTACCACGTGTCTTCGCCTGACGCGCTCGCCTACGGGATCATCCTGCAGGTGGTGGAGGTCGCCACGGCGGTCGTGATGGGCATGCCCGCGCTGCTGAAGGAAGGCCTGTCATGGAAGGACGTGCGCCTGCGCGCGATGCACGCGGCGCCGGTCAAGCTGAGCCCGTTGCCAGCGTCCGGTCACTCCCGCCAGGCCCATTCGCAGGTTCGCTCCTAGTCGGGATCGCGATCCGTGTCGCGTGGCACGGTGGGATGGGAGGAGCCCAACGGGCGGGGGAGAATCCCTGGGGATGACGGACGCCTGGGTTTACATACTGCGCTGTTGCGACGGCTCGCTCTACACAGGCTGGACGACCGACGTGCGACGCCGGCTGGAGCGCCACCAGGCGGGCAAAGGCAGCCGCTACACAGCCAGCCGCCTGCCTGTAGAGCTCGCGCTCGAGCTGCCAATGACCGATCGCACAGCGGCGCGCCGTGAAGAGGCGCGGATCAAGGCGCTCGACCGGCAGCACAAGCTGGCGCTGATCGCCGGCTGCGCAAGCGAACCGGACACTCGGTTCCTGCACAGCTCCTTGGCCTCCTCATGAGATCTCGAGCGCGTTGCTGAGGGTCTTGAACATGCTACCTTCTTGTACATGAGTGAGTCCGTTGGGATTGGCGAGCTGCGTCAGAATCTCAGCCGCTATCTGCGGCGTGTAGAGCGTGGCGAGCGACTGCTCGTGACTGACCGCAACCGGCCGGTCGCGGAGCTCGGGCCACCCCCCAGCACGGGTGCCGCGCTTGATCGCCTTATCGCTGAAGGCCGAGTCTCGAGACCCAGTCGTCGCCTGCTCTCCGAGCCGCTACGGCTTGCGGGCGACCCCAGCGCACTGAGTCGCGCGCTCGAGGAGATCCGCGGCGAGCGCTGAGGTGGCGCTCTTCTATCTCGACGCTTCCGCGCTTGTGAAGCTCTTGTCAGAGGAGGCCGAGAGCGAGGCGCTACGAACATTTCTCGGCTCCGCAGACGTCGTGTCGTGTGAGCTCGTGCTGACCGAAGTGCCCCGAGCGGTCAGGCGGGCAGTCGCGCACGATCCGAAGCTGCCACTCGCTGAGCTGCTCGAGCGCGCAGAGGAGCTCTGGAGCGCGACCGCGTTACTGCCAGTCGATCGCGGTCTGCTGGACGCGGCTGGTGCCTTGGCAGAGCCGTCGCTGCGTGCTCTGGACGCGATTCACGTAACAGCCGCTGTCGACGTCTCACCGCTCGATGGATTCGTGAGCTATGACAAGCGTCAGAGCGCTGTCGCGCGCCTGGCCGGCCTGCGCACCGTCAGTCCTGGTCAGTAGACCACCTGATCTCTAATCGGCCAGGCGTGAATCAAACCCACAGCCAGGTCATCTGATCAGGTCAGCGCCGCGGCGTCCTGCGCTTCGATCGTGCGATCGGGCGGATCCTCGTCGCCGAGCTCATCGGCGATCGCGTCGGCCGCGCCGAACAGCGACGGATCGCGGCGCGACCCCTTGATCACGTCGTCGGGTGAGCCGTCCTTGAGTAGCCGGCCCTGGCGCGTGCCGAAGTAGGTCGCCTGCGGGTGGTGGGCGATCAGCGCGAGCGTCGACTGCTCGGGCTCGGGCGCGTACCCGTCGGTGATCGTCATGCCGATCTGCGACAGCTTCAGCAGCTCCTGCACCTTCAGGTGCTCACTCTGCTCGGGCACCGCCGGGTAGCCCCACGAGTAGCGCCGGCCCTGGGTCGCGGGCACGCCGAGCTCGGCGCGCGCTTTCCAGTGCAGCCACTCGGCGAGCCCCTCGGCGGTTTGCACGCCGAGCCCGTGTACGAACAGCTGCTCGGCGAACTCGCCGTCGGCTTCGAGCTTCGCCATCAGCTCGGTCACCTCCGCGCCGACTGTCACCGCCTGCACGGCGATCACGTCGAGCTCCGCCGGGGGCCCCCCGTTGTCGGCAGCGGGGCGGTAGAAGTCGGCCAGGCAGATGCGATCGCCCTTGGGCTGGCGCGGGCACACGAAGCGCGTCAGCTCGCTCGTGCGGTCCTCAGGATCGAGCACCACGATGTCGTTGCCGGCGCTGTAGCACGGGAAGAACCCGAGCAGCGCGCGCGGGTGCAGGTATGTCTGCTCGCTCCACATGCGCTCGAGGCGGGGGCGGAAGTCCTCGTCGATCAGCTTGCGCCACGCCTCGCCCTTGACGCCGCGCCCGCCCCAGTGCAGCTTGAACAGCACGTGCGTGTCGAGATGGGCGTAGACCTCGTCGAGATCCACCGGGATCTCCTGGACGCCCCAGAACGGGGGGGTGGGGATCGGCACGTCGGTGCGCGCGCCTGAGCGCACCGAGTCGTCGGCGAAGTTGAGCTCCTCCACCGGCGCGTCGCCCTTCGCGCGGAACTCCGCTGCCCCGTCGCGCAGCTTCTGCACGAGCGCCGTGCGCGCGTCGGCGTCGACGAGCTGGTCCATCACCGACAGGCCCTCGAACGCATCCTTGCAGTAGAACACCCCCGGCTCGTACTGCTCGTCGGATTCGCGCCCGCCGGGGAACAGCGCGCGGTAGCTGAACGCGCGGTTGATCGCCGCGCCGCCGATCAGCACCGGGTACTCGAGGCCCTTGGCGTGCAGCTCCTGGATGCACGCCGGCATCTGCTTCGAAGTCGACACCAGCAGCGCGCTCAGCCCGATCGCGGTCGCGTCGTGCTCCTGGGCGGCGTCGAGGATCGTCTGCACCGGCACCTGCTTGCCGAGATCGATCACCGTGTACCCGTTGTTCGTGAGGATCGTGTTGACGAGCGACTTGCCGATGTCGTGTACGTCGCCGAACACGGTCGCGAGCACCACCGTGCCCTTGGTGTACCCCTCGATCTTGTCGAGGTAGTTCTCCAAACGCGCGACAGCGCGCTTCATCACTTCGGCGGATTGCAGCACGAACGGCAGGATCAGCTCGCCCGCGCCGAACTTGTCCCCGACTTCCTTCATCGCCGGCAGCAGCACCTCGTTGAGCGTCGGCACCGCGCCGATCTTCTGCACGCTCGCGTCGATCCAGTCCTCGACGCCCTCCTTGCGCCGGCGCAGGATGTGGAAATGCAGCGCCTCCTCGGGCTCCATGCCCTCGGTCGGGTTGGCGCTCGTCTGCTGCTCCTCCTCGCCCTTGGACTCGAAATGCCCGATGAACTGCTCGAGCGCATCCTCGCGGCGGTTGAACACGAGGTCGTTGGCCAGCTCACGCTCGTGCTCGGAGATCTCCCCGTACGGAGTGATGTGGTTCGGGTTGACCATCGCCAGGTCGAGGCCCGCTTCCACGCAGTGGTGCAGGAACACCGAGTTCAGCACCGCGCGCGCCCCCGGCGACACGCCGAACGACACGTTCGACACCCCCAGCGACGTCTTCACCCCGGGGATCTCCGCCTTGATCGCGCGGATGCCGTCGATCGTCTCCACAGCCGAGGGCCGCCATTCCTCGTCGCCCGTGGTGAGCGTGAACGTGAGACAGTCGAAGATCAGCAGCTCGGGGTCCAGGCCGTGCTCGTCGCAGCACAGGTCGCGGATGCGCTTGGCGATCTCCACCTTGCGCGCCGCCGTCTTGGCCATCCCCACCTCGTCGATCGTCAGCGCGATCAGCGCCGCGCCGTGCGCGATCGCCAGCGGCGTCACGCGGTCGAGCTTCTCGCGTCCGGCTTCGAGGTTGACCGAGTTGACGATCGCCCGACCCGGGATCTGCTCGAGCGTGCGCTCGATCACCTCCGGCTCGGTCGAGTCGATCTGGATCGGCGTCGGCTGCGACAGCGAGATGCGCTTGGCAAGCTGGCTCATCTGCACGTCCTCGTCCTGGCGCTCGGTCAGCGCCACGCACAGGTCGAGCACGTGCGCGCCGCCCTCCACCTGGTCCTCGGCGATCCGCACCAGCCCGTCGTAATCATCCGCCAGCAGCAGCTCCTTGGCCTTGCGCGACCCCTGTGAGTTGACGCGCTCGCCGACCAGCGTGGGGCGCGGATCCTGCACCAGCGGCGTCGAAGTCATCATCGACGACAGTTGTGGTGCTCCGCGGGGGGGACGTTGCAAATTCACGTCGCCCTGCGCGCGCGTGTGGGCGCCTGCTGGCGCGCTCGTGTGCGCGGGCGCGCAGCGCTCCTTGATCGCGGCGATGTGCGCCGGCGTGGTGCCGCAGCAGCCGCCGACGATCGACACGCCGTAGCGCTCGACGAACTCGCCCAGCACCTCGGCCAGCGGGCCGGGCTGCTCGGGGAAGATCGTCTCGCCGTCGGGCCCCTGCAGCGGCAGGCCAGCGTTCGGGATGCAATGCACCGGCACCGGCGAGTACTCCCCGAGGAAGCGGATCGCGTCGCGCATGTCCTGCGGGCCGGTCGAGCAGTTCAGCCCGATCACGTCGACCTTCAATGCGTCGAGCGTCGTCAGCACCGCGGCGATGTCGGTGCCGAGCAGCATCTTGCCGCCGTTGGGCAGCAGCGACACCGAGCACTGGATCGGCAGCGCGCGTCCCTCGAGCTTGAACGCCTCGCGCGCGCCGAAGATCGCCGCCTTGACCTCGAGGATGTCCTGGGCGGTCTCGATGATCAGAAGATCGACCCCGCCGCGTACGAGCCCCTGGGCCTGCTCGGTGAACACCGTGACCAGCTCGCGGAACGTGATCTTGCCGAGCGTCGGGTCATCGGACGCGGGCAGGTGGCCGGTGGGGCCGATCGAGCCGGCCACGAAGCGCTGCTCGCCGACTGCCTTGCGCGCGATCTGCGCCGCGCGCACGTTGATCTCCATGGTGTGGGCGTCGAGCCCCCACTCCTCGAGCTTCAGGCGGCTGGCCTGGAACGTGTCGGTCTCGACCACCTCGGCGCCGGCTTCCGCCATTGATGCGTGTACGCCCTCGATCACGTCCGGGCGGTTGAGGATCAGCGCCTCGTGGCAGCGTCCCGGCAGCTTGTAGTCGTGCTCGAGGCTGAGGTCGAACTGCTCGAGCGTCGCACCCATGCCGCCGTCGAACACGACAACGCGTGAGCGGGTGGCTTCGAGGTAGTCGCGCATGAAGCGTGATGCTAGCAGCGATCCGCCAACCTTGACACGGCTGTGGGAAGGTTCAGCGCCGGTGGGGGAAGCTCAAACGCGTGGGTTGCGAGAGGTTCAGCGCGGTTGCGGAAAGGAGTGGAGGAGAAGGGTGGACACCCAGCGCTGTCGCAGCGTCGCTCGACGCCCCGCCGTATCAAGACGCGACAGGGTTGACGTTACCAACCCGGTCCGTGGACATTCGTTCTAAAGGCGTTAGTTCAAACGTCCATTAGCCCTGCATGCTCCCGCCCAGACGTGCATCCTGCTCGGCCATGCCGTGATTCGACGGCAGTCCGGTTCGCGGCAAGGGGGGAAGCCTGGCCAGCGCACCGCTCACATCAGGTTCGCACCCACACCACGCCGCACAGCAGCGCTTGACATTGAACAAGCAAGGACGACGCATGTCGAGTCAGGAGAAACGCCCCATGCCAGCCCAAGATCAGGTGTCACTGTGACGCCCGAAGTGATGGTGGAGACGCAGTCCGCCCAAACCGTCGTGTCGGCTGCGATACCCGCGATCGACGCACCCCAAACATCCGCCGCCGAGACGCTCACCGTCACCGGCGCAGCTCCCGTCAAGCGGCGCTCGGCCGCTGGGCGCTCGGCCCCTGCGCGCTCCGCCGCGCCGCGCCGCTCCGGGACGCCGGCGCCGCAGCGGCGCACTCGCCGGGCGAAGACCGGCCACACGGTCGTCGCCGTTGTCGGCCTCGGCTACGTCGGGCTGCCGACGGCGATCGCGCTGCGCAACGCCGGCTGCCGGATCGTCGGTATCGACGTCTCCGCTCGCCGCCTGGACGCGATCCGCGCCGGCGAGGCCGAGCTGCTGCGCGAGGAGCGGCGCGACCTGCGCAGCCACCTGGCCGACGACGGGTTCGTGCTCACCAGCCGCATCAAAGCGCTCGACTCGGCCGACCTCGTGCTGATCTGCGTGCCGACGCCGGTCGATCAGCAGCTCAAGCCCGACCTCACGATCCTCAAGGACGCCTGCGCGTCGGTCGTCAGCCACGCCCGCCCGGGCCAGACGATCGTACTGACGTCGACCACGTACGTCGGCACCACCCGCGAGCTGCTGGTCGCACCGCTCGCCGCGCGCGGCCTGACCGTCGGCGAGGACGTGTTCGTGGCGTTCGCCCCCGAGCGCATCGACCCAGGCGTGAAGGACCACGAGCAGCTGCAGACCCCGCGCGTCGTCGGCGGCGTCACCGAGGACTGCTTCAAGCGCGCCGCCGAGGTGCTGGCGCACACGTGCAAGTTCCTACACCGCGTGTCATCGCCGGAAGCGGCGGAGATGGTGAAGCTGTACGAGAACACGTTTCGCGCTGTCAACATCGCGCTGTCGTTCGAGATGGCCGAGGCCTGCCGCGCACACGAGCTCGACCCGATCGAAGTAACCGAAGGCGCCGCGACCAAGCCGTACGGCTTCCTCGCCCACTACCCGTCCGCCGGCGTCGGCGGGCATTGCATCGGCGTCGACCCGTACTACCTGCTGCACGCGCTGCGCGACCGCGGGCGCCCGGCGATGATGGCCGAGCAGGCGCTGCGCAAAGTCACCGGGCGCCCGCGCCACGTCGCCTGGCGTGCGCATGAGCTGCTGGTCGAGATGCAGCGCGCGCTGCCGGACGCGCGCATCCTCGTCGTCGGCGCGTCATACAAGCCGGGCGTGGCCGACACGCGCGAAGCGCCCGCCGTGGAGATCATCGCGCGCTTACGCGCCGAAGGAGCACACGTCGACTACCACGACCCGCTGGTGCCGACGCTGATGGTCGGCGCAAGCGAGCTGCACGGCGTCGGGCCGGATGCGCAGGGCTATGACCTGACGATCGTCGCGACGCTGCACCCCGAGCACGACTACGGCTGGCTGGAACATGCGGATGCGGTGCTCGACTGCACCTACCGCACGACCTACGGGAGCAGGCGCTTCCACCCGTGAGCCCGCTGCTGCCGAAGCTACCGCTGCAGCGCCTGCCCCGCAAGCTGTCGCTGCAGCGGTTCACAGGCCACCGTGCGCTGAAAGCGCTCGCGATCGTGTACGTGATCGTGCTGTTCGCCGCCGTGATCTCCTACAAAGCCGCGTTCATCGACCTGATGTTCTCGAACGTGTTCTTCGGCGTGTACTCGATCTCGGTGGCGAGCTACATCCTGTCGCGCTTCCTGTTCAGCCTGTTCTACCGCTCCAAGCCCGAAGCCGGCGTGCAGCCGCAGATCGCGATCGTGATGCCCGGGTTCAACGAGGAAGAGGCGATCGCCGACTCGCTGTTGTCGCTGCTGGCGCTCGAGTACCCGCGCGAAAAGCTCGAGCTGGTGGCGGTCAACGACGGCTCGACCGACGGCACGCTCGCGGAGATGCAGCGCGTCGCGGCTGCGGCGAACGGCCGCGTCAACGTGATCGACTTCCCGCAGAACCGCGGCAAGCGCGCCGCGATGGCCGCCGGCATCCGTGCGACCAGCGCCGAAGTGATCGTGTTCGTCGACTCCGACTCGGTAGTCGAGCCCGACGCGCTGCACCTGCTCGTGCAGCCGCTCGCCGACCCGCGCGTCGGCGCGGTGTGCGGCCACGCCAACGTGCAGAACGTGCGCGAGAGCTGGCTCACGCGCATGCAAGCGGTGCGCTACTTCGTGGCGTTCCGCGTGGTGAAAGCAGCCGAGTCGGTGTTCAACGCCGTCACCTGCTGCTCGGGCTGCTTCTCCGCATACCGGCGCGAAGCGATCCTGCCGCGCCTGGAGTGGTGGGAGAGCCAGACATTCATGGGCGTCGAGTCGACGTTCGGCGACGACCGCTCGCTGACCAACTGCGTGCTGCGCGACTGGCGCGTCGTATACGAGAAGAAAGCGATCTCGCACACGATCGTGCCGAGCACGTTCCGCTCGTTCGTGACCCAGCAGACGCGCTGGAAGCGCTCGTGGACGCGCGAGTCGCTGATGGTGGCCAAGTTCATCTGGCGCAAGCACCCGATCGCGGCGCTATTCACCTACATGAGCATCGTGCTGCCGCTGATCGCCCCGATCGCGGCGCTGCACGCGATCGTGTGGAACCCGCTGATGCACGACAGCACGCTGCCGCTGACATACCTGGCGGGCATCTACGCGCTCGCGCTCGTGTACTCGCTCTACTACGTGCTGTTCCAGGAGGAGTACAACGTGCTCTGGCTGTACGGGATCCTGTTCGTGTTCTTCTACCTGGCGATCATGCTGTGGCAGACGTACTACGCGATCGCCACCTGCCGCACCGCCAGCTGGGGCACGAGACCCGCGACCGCCGGGCTCGGCGGCGACGGCGGCGGCCCGTGAGCAACATGTCGGGGTTCCTCAAGCGACTTGCAGCCAAACTGCTGCTGGTGGCGTCGGTGGTGCCCGTGCTGCTGCTCGGCCCGTCGCTGCTGCGCGCCCCCGTCACGTTGTTGCACAAGCTTGCCGTACGCACGCCGACCCCGTGCGCCGGCAAGACGCCGCGCGCCGAGCGCCTGACACGCCTGGCTGGGCCACGCGTGCGGCTGAGCTGGAAAGCTCCGAGCGGCGCCGGCGGGGGGCCGGCGCCGCTCGCGTATCGCGTACTGCGCTCCGGGCACACGGTCGGTCAGACCAGCCGCACCTCGATGGTGGTCGCGGTCACGTCGCACAAGCGCGTCACGTTCACCGTGCAAGCGCGCTACGCGCAAGCGCCGGCAGCGTGCGCCGCGACGCTGCGCAGCGCACTGCCGGTGCGTCTGCCCGGCGCGGTCAAGTCGCTGCGCGTGCTCACGATCGCCGGCACGCAGGTGTCGCTCAGCTGGGGTCGCTCCGCGCGCGGCGACGCGCCGATCGAGGGCTACCGGATCGTGCGCGACGGCAAGGTCGCCGGGCAATCCAAGCACGCGAGCTTCCAGCTGAAGCTCAGCAACGGACGCGCCCACCACGTGACGGTGGCGGGCGTCGACACGCGCGGGCGCGTCGGCCCCGCCGGCAGCGGTCTGCTGATCGACCCCAAGCGCGGCGTGCTCAGCAGCAGGCGCCAGGCGGTCAGCTCCAGCGACGGGCCGAGCACGCCGAGCAAGCTGACGGTGTCCGACGTCAGCGACGCGGGCGCAACGCTCGCTTGGATCGCGAGCGCCCAGGGCGGCGCGCGCATCATCGGCTACCGCGTGTACCGCGACGCGCAGCTGGTCACCCAGATCACCGCAACGTCACTGCGCCTCGATCACCTGTCCTCGGCTCACACCTACCAGATCACCGTGAGCGCGATCGATGCGGCGCACCACGAGAGCGCGCCGACGCCCGCGCTGGGACTAACCACCACGCACACGCCGCCGCAGGGTCCCGCGCTGATGTCCGCATCGAGCGTGACCGACACCTCGGCGACGCTCTCCTGGCAGGCCGGCGCCGCCGCCAGCGGCACGCTCACCGGGTATCTGCTCTACCAGGACGGCGTGCCGCTGCGCGTGGTGAACGCCCAAACGGCGACCGTCACGCTCGCATCCAACCGCCACTACACGTTCTCCGTGCGCGCGCTGGACTCGCTCGGGTACCTGAGCGCAGGCGCGCCGAGCGTCGAGGTGGTGACAACGCACACACCGCCGTCGACCCCAACCGCGCTGAACGCAACGCAGGTGAGCGACGTGGCCGCGACCGTCAGCTGGTCGCCGAGCACGCCGGTGAGCGGCACGATCATCGGCTACCGCGTGTTCCGCGATGGCATCCCCGTGGGTCAGAACTCCACCACGAGCATGGCGCTCACGAGCCTCGCGCCGTCGACTGACTACGCCGTCACCGTCGCCGCGGTCGACTCGCTCGGCGCGATCAGCCCGCTGACGGCGCCGCTGCTGGTGCACACTGCCGACCCGACGCCCACCCACGGCAACGTGCAGGCGTTCCTGCTCGCATCCACCGACCAGAGCTTCCACGACCTGCAGGCTCACTACCAGCAGATCGGCGTGGTGTACCCGACGTACTTCGACTGCGACTTCGACGGCTCGACGATCGGCAGCGACGACCCGCTCGTCAGCGGCTGGGCGCAAGCGCGCAAGATCAAGGTGCTGCCGCGCTACAACTGCCAGAACCCGACGACCGAGCACAAGATCCTGACTGACACGCCGACGCGCGAGCACACGATCGACGCGATCATGGCGGTCGTCGAGGCGCACAACTACGATGGCATCCAGATCGACTTCGAGGCGGCGCCGCCCGCCGATCGCAACCCGTTCACGGCGTTCATCACCGAGCTCGCCGGCCGGCTGCACGCCGAGAACCGGCTGCTGTCGACGATCGTCACGGCCAAGACCTACAACATCCAGAGCGGCCGGGCGGCGATGTACGACGACGCTGCGCTGTCGGTGCCGTCGGACTACATCTTCGTGCTCGACTGGGGTCTGCACTGGACCACCTCCGCGCCGGGCGCGATGAACGACCTGCCGTGGTGGACCCAGGTGGCGGACTACACCGCGACGATGCCCAACAAGAGCAAGTTCACCATCGGAATGCCGCTGTACGGCATCGACTGGCCCAACGGCGGCGGCTCGCACAACCCCGGCACGCCGCTCGAGTACGACGGCATCATGGAACTCGCGCAGCAGTACAGCCTCACGCCGATCTGGGATAACACGGCAGCCGCGCCGCATTTCTCCTACACCGACGCGAGCGGCATCCACCACGACGTGTGGTACACCGACCAGCGCGACATCCAGCTGCGCTTGCAGCACATCGCCGCACTCGGCATGGGCGCCGGGCTGTGGCACCTCGGCACGGAGGATCAGACCGTGTGGAACCTCACTGGGCTCGGCGGCAGCGGGTAGATGGCAGTCCGCAGGCGGACGCCCGCGACTGGAATCGCGGCGCTGGCGGGGCTGGCGGTGGCGGTACTCGCGCTGGTGTTCGTGCTGACACTGACCGTGCATGACGAACAGGCTCAGGCCGCGAGCGCGCGGTCGCACCGCGGCAGCCTGCAAGCGTTCCTGCTGGCCGGCGCGCCGGACTCGTTCGCGGACCTGCAGGCCCACGCCGCGTCGATCGGCGTGGTGTACCCGACGTACTTCGACTGCTCTCCGGTCGGCGGCGCGATCATCGGTGAAGCCAACCCCCAGATCACCGCGTACACACGCGCTCATCATCTGAAGGTGATGCCCAGGTTCAACTGCCAGGACGGCGAAGCCGTGCATACGATCCTGACCGACCCGACGACGCGCAGGCGCGTGCTCTCAGGGCTGGTGAGAATCGCCAAGAACCCCGCGTACGCCGGCTTGAACCTCGACCTCGAGAACGACGGCGTCGGCGGACGCGCCGCACTGACGTCGTTCGTAACCGACCTCGCGGCGCAGCTGCATCTACGCCACAAGCAGCTGTCGGTCGACGTGGTGGGTGTGACCGCCGACGACCTGCGCCACTCGACCGCGTTCTACGACGACCAGGCGCTCTCCGCTGTCGCCGACACGGTGTTCGTGGTTGCGTGGGGCACCCACTGGGCGGGCTCGCTCGCCGGGCCGATCGGCGATCTGCAGTTCGTCGACGGCGTCGCCACGTACATCGCGTCGCTGCCCAACGCGCGCAAGTTCGTGCTCGGCGTGCCGATGTACGGTCTCGACTGGCCGAACGGCGGCGGCCCGGCGAACATGGCCACCGCGTATCAGTACTCCGGAGTCACCGCGCTCGCGCACGCGCGCCACGCGACGCCGATCCACGACGCCGCGTCGGATGAGATGCGCTTCAGCTACGCGAGCAACGGGGTGAGCCACCAGGTCTGGTATCTCGACGCACGCGCTGTGAGCGATCGACTGCGCATCGGCCGCGCGCATGGCCTCGCGGTGGGCGTGTGGCGGCTGGGCGCCGAGGATCAGAAGCTGTGGGCGTCCTCGGCTGTGGCCGGTTGACCCTGGGCAGGCGCGGACGGTTCAGCTGGGCGCTGAGACCACGATGCCGAGCTTGCGCGCTGCGTCGGCCAGGCGACCGATTTCGTCGTCAGCGCGAGCCGGTCGGTGGCGGAATGCTCAGGTCCTTACAGATCTTGCGCGCGAGCGCATAAGCAATCTCACGGTGGCGCGGAACGGCAGTCGATCGCTCGGAGTCGAATCCCCAAAAGCTGTGGTTGCCGCCCTCGCGCAACAGCACCGCTCCATGTGCACGCATATGACGCTCAAGGTCGCGGAGCTTCACGCAGCGATGACGAGCTCAAGCGACTCGCGATCCGGTGCGTCGTCGGCACTCGGGTGCGCGCCGAACCTCAACTCCAACATGCCGTGCAACGCATCGATGACGTTCGTGCGCGCCTCGATACGCGTTCGTCCCTGGCTGTGGACGCCTGGCACCTCGGGAATCGAAGCGATGATCCAGTCATCTTCGCCGACCTCATACACAATCGTTACGCGGAGTGGCTCGCTCATGCTCATACGGTACCGGACGGGACAGCCCACAAACGACGGAAGCCCCGCAGAGCAGGGCTTCCGGTACAGCATCAGTGCGGGCTGAGCCCTACTTGATGAACAGCATCTCCGAGTACTTCGGCAGCGGCCAGAGGTCGTCCGCGACCAGCTTCTCCAGGCGATCGGCCACCTCGCGCACGTCATCCATCGCCACGATCACCGTGTCGCGCATGTACGTGGCCCACTTCAGCGGCGCGCTGTCGGGCTGGTTGTCGGCGAGATTGGCATCCTCGAGCTTGTTGATCGCGAAGTGGAACTCCTTCACCAACGGCTCGATCTCGGCGATCAGCTCGTCCAACCCGGTGAGCTTCAGCTCGTTGAGGTGGCGCACCGCCGCCGGCAGCAGCATCGTGCGGGCGATCGCGGCCGCAGTCTCCGCTTCGATGTTGATGTTGACCGCGTACTGCTCGGTGAACACCTCGTAGCGCGACTCCAGCTCGCGCTTGGACAGCACCTTGTACTTCTTGAACGCCGCCACCGTCTGCTTGTCGACGAGCCACGGCAGCGCGTCGGGGGTGGTGCGCAGGTTCTCGAGCCCGCGCTTCTGCGCCTCGGCGTGCCACTCCTCGGAGTAGCCGTCGCCGTCGAACACAACCTGCTTGTTGCTCTTCCAGCTCTCCTGCACCACCTTCGCGAGCGCCTTCTCGAGCGTCGCGCCCGACGGCTTCAACGCCGCCGCGAGCTTGTCGGTGAGGTCATCGATCGCTTCCGCCGCGATCGTGTTGAGCACCGTGTTCGGCAGCGTCGGGCTCATGTTCGACCCGAGCACGCGGAACTCGAACTTGTTGCCCGTGAACGCGAACGGGCTGGTGCGGTTGCGGTCGCCGCCGTGCAACGGCAGCGCCGGCAGCACCGGTGTGCCGAGCCCGAGGAACGACCCGGGCTTCGACGGCTGCACCTTGCCGGCCTCGATCGCTCCGAACACCTTCTCCAGCTCCGCGCCGAGGAAGATCGAGATGATCGCCGGCGGCGCCTCGTTGGCCCCGAGGCGGTGGTCCTGGCCGGCGCTCGCGATCGACGCGCGCAGCAGCGCCTGGTGCTTGTTGACCGCCTGGATCACCGCCGTGCAGAAGAACAGGAACTGCAGGTTCTCCGCCGGCGTGTCGCCAGGCTCGAGCAGGTTCAGCCCGGTGTCGGTGCCCATCGACCAGTTGTTGTGCTTGCCGGACCCGTTGACCCCCGCGAACGGCTTCTCGTGCAGCAGGCACACGAGACCGTAGCGCCGCGCGGTGTTCTGCAGGATCTGCATCGTCAGCATCTGGTGGTCAGCGCCGACGTTCGAGTTCTCGAAGATCGGCGCCAGCTCGTACTGGTTGGGCGCAACCTCGTTGTGGCGCGTCTTGATCGGCACGCCGAGCTTCGCCAGTTCGAGCTCGACCTCGAGCATGTACGCGAGGATGCGCTCGGGGATCGACCCGAAGTAGTGGTCGTCGAGCTCATGGCCCTTCGGCGGCTTGGCGCCGAACAACGTGCGCCCGGTGGTGAGCAGGTCGGGGCGCTCGAAGTAGTACTGCTCGTCGATCAGGAAGTACTCCTGCTCGCACCCGATCGTCGTGAACACGCGCGCCGCATCATCGTCGCCGAGCAGTCCGAGCGCGCGCACGGCCGCGCCGGACAGCGCATCCATCGAGCGCAGCAGCGGGATCTTGTGGTCGAGCGCCTCGCCGGTCCACGACGTGAACGCCGTCGGAATGCACAGCAGCGCGCCGTTGGGGTTCTCGAGGATGAACGCCGGCGACGTCGGATCCCAGGCGGTGTACCCGCGCGCTTCGAACGTCGCGCGGATGCCGCCGGTCGGGAAGCTCGACGCGTCGGGCTCGCCCTGGATCAGCTCCTTGCCGGAGAACTCCGCGATCGCGGTGCCGTCGCCGGCGGGCCCGTAGAACGAGTCGTGCTTCTCGGCCGTCGACCCGGTCAGCGGCTGGAACCAGTGCGTGTAGTGCGTCGCACCTTTCTCCATCGCCCATTCCTTCATCGCCTGCGCAACCGCGTCGGCAAGCGACGTGTCGAGCGCCTCGCCGCGCTCGAGCGTCTTCTGCAGCGCCTTGTACACGTGCTTGGGCAGGCGCTGGCGCTGGATCGCGGAGCTGAAGACGTTGGAAGCGAAGACCTGGTTGCCCGGAAGGGTCAGGTCGGGGGAGCCGAGGGCGGCGCCATTGGCGCTCCACTGCGCGGCGGTGACGTTCTGCTGACGAGTCCTTGGCA
Organism: Solirubrobacteraceae bacterium; assembly: GCA_035474295.1. GTDB lineage: Bacteria > Actinomycetota > Thermoleophilia > Solirubrobacterales > Solirubrobacteraceae > Palsa-744. The sequence continues at coordinate 1,066 of DATINL010000006.1, read as the reverse complement.
TGGGCAGCTTCGATTCCTCCTCGGAAGACTTTTGGGGCTATTGCGCCGCTTGCATCGTAGTCTCAACCCCGCTGCGACGTGCCGCCCGCTTGGCGAAAGCGCGGCGTCGATCTTTCGACATACGGCCAAACGGCACGCGCAGCGCCGTGCTCCACAGCGGCGCCGCTCAGGGCCCGACGGGCAGCGCCCCGGGCACGACCTGGCCGGTGGCCGGGTCGACGTGGTTGGCGGGCGGCGCGGGCGCCACGCGCACCTTGAACTGCCCGCCGGGCGCGCCCCCGCCCGCGAGCTGCGCGCGCGCCTTGCCGTTGAGACCCGCGGCCACGCTGAAATGAACCGTGTGAGCGCCCGCCTTGACGGGCGTAACGCGCCATGTGAACGTCTCGGTGTGCCCGGACGCCAGCGGACCGAGCGCCCAGGTGTTGACATACGCGGTCTGCCCGCCGCCTGGAGGCGCTTCCGCGACGCTCGGCACGGCCGGCTTCGCGATCGCCCCGGGCCCCTGGTCGATGATCCAGACCGGGCGCTGGGACGCGCCCAGGTCGGGAGCAGTGTCGGTGTACCCGAAGGAATCGACGCTCACCGCGACGTTCGGGATCGTGTGCGCGCCTGTGTTGCGCACCCGCACGGTCATGCGCGAGGGCTTGGCGATCGCCTGCTTGGCCGGGAACGTCGCGCTCAGCACGCGCACCGCGAAATCGCCCTTGACCTCGTGCGCATCCTGGCGTGCCTGACCACACCCGCTGGCCAGCAAGCCGGCGAGTGCGACGCACGCGATCGGCCCCTGGACCTTGAAGACTGCTCCACGCCCCCTCACAGGCGCGACATCATACCGGTGCTGGTGGCATGACGTCCGCGCATAGCGTAGAGTTTCGCTCGGCAGCGACACGTTCCCGATGGTCTCCTGAGGAGGGGCAGCAGATGGTTCGCAGCGCCGCGGAGCGGGCGTTCCTCCCGACGAGGAATTTGCTTGAAGAGGTTGGGGACATGATGTTGTTGACGGGGCGGACGATTTTGTCTGCGTTTCGTCCTCCTTACCCGTATGGGGGGGAGTTGGTGTCGCAGT
>DATINL010000005.1:0-35952 GCA_035474295.1 Solirubrobacteraceae bacterium | reverse complement strand
GGCTCCCAGGCGTGGGCGAGACCCGCAAGCGCGCGCTGCTGAACCACTTCGGGTCCCCGGACGCGGTGCTCGCGGCATCGCAGGAGGAGCTGCAGTCTGTGCCGGGCGTGCCGGCGAAGGTGGGGCGCGACGTGCACGCTTACCTCCACAGAGCCGGCTGACGCAAGATCTTCACCGCGCGTCCGCGCGCCGCGCCACAATGACGATGAGATGGCCGTGATCAGGCCCCTGCGCCCCATCCGTACGACGGCGAGCAAGCCGGTCGTGGAGACACGCCTGCAGGATCTCGTGGTGATCACGGGGTTCTCGGGCGCCGGCAAGTCGACGGCGATGAACGTGTTCGAGGATGCGGGGTACTTCTGCGTGGACAACCTGCCGCCGGAGATGATCCGCTCGCTGGTGGAGCTGTTCGTGCACAAGGGGTCGAAGGTCGAGCGCGCGGCGGTCGTGTCGGATGTGCGCGGCGGGGTGTACTTCGAGGCGCTGCAGGCGGTGGTCGAGGATCTCGACGCGCTCGGGCTGACCCACCACGTGCTGTTCCTGGAGGCGGCGGAGCAGACGCTCGTGACGCGCTACAAGGAGACGCGCCGGCGTCATCCGCTGGCGCCGGATGGCAGCGTCGCGGCCGGCGTGGCGGCTGAGCGCGCGCTGCTGGAGCCGCTGCGCAAGCGCGCGAACCTGGTGATCGACACGACGGGGATGTCGGCGACGAGCTTGCGCGGCAAGATTGCGTCGGAGTTCCTGCCGCGGCAGTCGCCGGCGCGCTTGGCGCTGACGTTCATGAGCTTCGGGTTCAAGCACGGGCCGCCGCGCGAGGAGGATCTGGCGTTCGACGTGCGGTTCCTGCCGAATCCGCACTACGAGCCCGAGCTGCGGCCGCTCACCGGCCGTGACCCGCGCGTGGTCGAATACGTGGGGCGCGATGGGAGGCTTGCGGAGTTCTACGAGCGCTTGCACGCGCTGCTGGACTTCCTGCTGCCGCAGTATGTCGCCGAGGGCAAGGCGCATCTGGTGATCGCGATCGGCTGCACCGGCGGGCATCATCGTTCGGTGGCGATCGCCGAGCATCTGGCGGATCGCTACGACGGCCGCGAGGATCTGGTGGTGGCGGTGGCGCATCGCGACGTTGACGAGCCCTCGCGCGGCTCCTAGAGTGGCGACCCGGCTCGGATGATCGATCATCTCGGAGTGGAGGTGAGCGAGCTTGCTCGCTCGGCGGGGTTCTACGACGCGGTGTTCTTCGCGCTCGGGGTGCGGCGCGTACATGAGGGTGAGCACGCGATCGCGTACGGGGTCAACGGGCCGAGCTTCTGGATCACCGCGCGCGGGCGGGCGCCGGCGGCCGGGTACGGCCACGTTGCGTTCCGCGCGCGCGGGCGGGTGGCGGTTGACGGGGCGCATGCGGCCGGTTTGGCCAACGGCGGGCGCGACGATGGGGCGCCCGGTATGCGGCCGCAGTACGGGCAGCGGTACTACGCGGCGTACCTGCTCGATCCGGATGGTCTGCGGGTCGAGCTGGTGGCCGGGTCGCACTGAAGCCGGCGGCGAGGATGTGCCGCGGTTGCGTGCCGGCTCACGCCGTGCACGGCAGCCCGCTCACGCTGATTTCGAGGGCTCCAGAGCGCTCCATTGATAGCCTTCGGCCCGTCGCCGGGTCACGGAGTCATGTCTCCAAGGCCCGGCATCGTTCATTTTTCGCTCAGGAGGCTGTCAATGCCAGTACGCGTGGGAATCAACGGATTCGGCCGGATCGGCCGGAACGTGTTCCGCGCCGCCAAGGCCAGGGAAGGCGCGCAGGACATCGAGTGGGTGGCGGTCAACGACCTGACCGACTCGGCGACGTTGGCGCATCTGCTCAAGTACGACTCGATCCTTGGGCCGTACGACGGCACAGTGCAGGTGCGCGACGGTGGGCTGGAGGTTGACGGAGCCGAGCTGAAGGTGCTGGCCGAGCGTGACCCGGCGGCGCTGCCGTGGGGCGAGCTGGGTGTGGATGTGGTGATCGAGTCGACGGGGTTCTTCACCGACCGCGACAGCGCGGCCAAGCATCTCGCCCAGGGCGCCAAGAAAGTGATCATCTCCGCGCCGGCGACCGATCCGGATGTGACGGTCGCGCTGGGGGTCAACTTCGACGAGGCGTACGACCGCGCGGCGCACGACGTGATTTCCAACGCTTCGTGTACGACGAACTGTCTGGCGCCGGTGGCGAAGGTGATCAACGACACGGTTGGGATCAGGCATGGGCTGATGACGACGATCCACGCGTACACGGCCGATCAGCGGCTGCAGGATATGCCGCACAGCGATCTGCGCCGGGCGCGCGCCGCGGCGATCAACCTGATCCCAGCTTCGACGGGCGCAGCCAAGGCGATCGGGCTGGTGATTCCCGAGCTGCAGGGCAAGCTGCACGGGTTCGCGGTGCGGGCGCCTGTGCCGACCGGGTCGGTGGTCGACCTGACGGTCGAGTGCGGGCGTGAGACGACCGTCGAGGAGATCAACGGCGCGCTGCAGGCGGCCGCGGCGAGCGGGCCGCTGCACGGCATCCTCTCTTACACCGAGGATTCGATCGTGTCGTCGGACATCGTCAAGTCGCCGTTCTCCTCGATCGTGGATGCGCAGCTGACGGCTGTGATGCAGGGCACGATGTTGAAGGTGGTGGCTTGGTACGACAACGAGTGGGGCTACTCCAACCGGGTGGTCGAGCTCGTGCAAAAGGTGCTGTGAGGACGCTGCGCAACCTCGACGTCCACGGCCGGCGGGTGCTGGTGCGCGTGGATTTCAACGTGCCGCTGTCGGAGTCTGAGGACGGCGGGATCGCAGTGGCTGACGACACGCGCATCCGCGCGGCGCTGCCGACGATCGAAGCGCTGCGCGAGCGTGGGGCGAAGCTCGTGCTCGTGTCACACCTCGGGCGCCCCACCGAGCGCGAGCGCGAGCTGTCGCTGGCGCCGGTGGTGGAGCGGCTGCGCGAGCTGACCGACGCGCGCGTGACGCTCGCCGACGGCGTCGTGGGCGAGCCGGTGCGCGCGCTCACCGAGCAGCTCGCAGAGGGCGATGTGCTGGTGCTCGAGAACGTGCGCTACGAGCCCGGCGAGACCAGCAACGACGATCAGCTGGCGGATGCGCTGGCGGAGCTCGCCGACGTGTACGTGAACGACGCGTTCGGCGCGGCGCATCGCGCGCACGCGAGCACCGAGGGCGTGGCGCGGCGCTTGCCGAGCGCGGCCGGGCTGCTGCTCGAGCGCGAGGTGAGCACGTTGACGCAGATTCTCGAGAGCCCGCGCCGGCCGTTGGTGGCGGTGATCGGCGGCGCCAAGGTGGCGGACAAGATCGCCGTGATCGACCGCTTCCTCGAGCTGGCTGACGTGGTGATCATCGGCGGGGCGATGTGCTTCCCGTTCCTGGCGTCGCAGGGGCATGCGGTCGGCAAGTCGCTGTGCTCGCAGGAGGATGTGGAGCACGCACGCCGCGTGCTCGCCCAGGCGCAGCGCGCCGGTCAGGCGCGCCTCGAGCTGCCGAGCGATCTGGTGGTTGCCGCACGCTTCGCGGCGGACGCCGAGCACCGCGTGCTCGACGGCGTTGACGTGCCGGAGGGCTGGATGGGGCTCGACGTCGGTCCGGCTACGGCGGAGCGCTACGCCGGAGTTATCAAGCAGGCCGGGACCGTGTTCTGGAACGGGCCGATGGGCGCGTTCGAGCTGGAGGCGTTCGCGGCCGGGACCCGCGTGGTGGCGGCGGCCGTGGCGGCAGCGACCGGCGTGACGGTGGTCGGCGGCGGCGACTCCGCCGCCGCGCTCGTCCAATTCGGGCTGCAGGACCAGGTTGACCATCTCTCGACCGGCGGTGGGGCGACGCTCGAGCTGGTGGAGGGCAGGACGCTGCCCGGCGTACAGGCGCTGCAGACCGCGGGGGTCGCGTGATGGCTGCCGCGGCGAAGGGGTCCGGGAAGCAGCAGGCTGAGCGCAAGCCGCTGATCGCGGGCAACTGGAAGATGTACAAGACCGAGGCGCAGGCGGAGGAGTACATCCAGGCGTTGCTGCCACGGGTGTCGTCGAGCATCGGCGTGGATATCGGCATCTGTGTGCCGTTCACGGCGCTGGCGGCGATGGTGAACAGCGCGCGCGGGTCGCTCGTGGAGGTGTACGCGCAGAACATGCACCAGGAGTCGGAGGGGGCGTTCACGGGCGAGGTCTCCGCGCCGATGCTGACCGAGCTCGATGTTTTCGGTGTGGTGCTCGGCCACTCCGAGCGGCGGGGGCTGTTCGGCGAGACCGATCGCGCGCTCGCGCTGAAAGTGCCGGCGGCGCTGAGCGCCGGGCTGTCGCCGATCCTGTGTGTCGGCGAGAGCGAAGCCGAGCGCGACAACGACGACACCGATCGCAAGCTGCGCCAGCAGATCAAGGACGATCTCGCGGGCGTGCCGGATGAGCAGCTCGGCGACGTCGTGATCGCGTACGAGCCGATCTGGGCGATCGGCACCGGCCGGGTCGCCACGCCCGAGCAGGCACAGGAGGCGATCGCGTTCATCCGCGCGCTCGTGGGCGATCGCAGCCGCGAGGCGGCCGCGCGCGTGCGCATTCTCTATGGCGGGTCGGTCAAGCCGGACAACGCGGCCGAGCTGCTCGCGCTGCCGGACGTCGACGGAGCGCTCGTCGGCGGCGCGTCGCTGGAGGCGGAGTCGTTCGCACAGATCGTGGCCGCCGCGTCGCGATGAGCCCGGCCCGCGGGAAGCCCGGCGCGGCGCTCCAACCCGGTGCGGCGCTCCAACCCGGTGCGGCGGCTCAGCTCGATGTGGCGTTCCGGAACGGTGCGGCGCCTCGACTCGCCGCGCTGGCGCGATGATCCCGATCGGGCCGAGCGACCTGCTGGAGGGGCCGCGCGGGCTGCCGGCGGGGTCGGTGTGCCTGGTGATCCTCGACGGCTGGGGGCTGGCTGAGGCGGGGCCGGGCAACGCGGTGTCGCTGGCGAGCACGCCGGTGTTCGACGAGCTGTGGGAGACGTACCCGCACACGCAGCTGACGGCGTGTGGGCGTGCGGTGGGTCTGCCGGACGGGCAGATGGGCAACTCCGAAGTGGGCCACCTCAACCTCGGGGCAGGCAGCGTGATCCGTCAGGATCTGACGCGGATCGACGATGCGATCGCCGGCGGCGAGCTGGCGGAGAACCGCGTGATCCGCGAAGCGCTCGGCGGGGCCGAGCGGGTGCACCTGGTCGGGCTGGTGTCCGACGGCGGGGTGCATTCGAGCCTCGAGCACCTGCGCGCGCTGGTCGAGTTGGCTGCTGCCGGCGGGGCGCACGAGCTGGTGGTGCATTGCTTCACTGACGGGCGCGACACGCTGCCGCAGTCGGGCGTCGGGTTCGTCGAGACGCTCGAGAGCTGGTGCCGGCAGGCGAGCGTGCGCGACCCCGCGTTCAGCGCGCGCGTCGGTAGCGTGGTGGGGCGCTACTTCGCAATGGACCGCGACCGCCGCTGGGAGCGCGTGCAGCGCGCGTATGACCTGCTGGCGCACGGCCGCGGCGAGCACCACGCAGCGAGCGGCGCGGAAGCGGTGCGGGCGGCGTACGAGCGCGGCGAGACGGATGAGTTCGTCGAGCCGACGAGCGTCGGCGAGGAGGCGCGCATCCGGCCTGGCGACAGCGTGCTGTGCTTCAACTTCCGTCCCGACCGCATGCGCGAGCTCACACGGGCGCTGGCCGAGCCGGGGTTCGGCGAAGCCGGGCAGGTTGCCGGCGGGGAGCCGCTCCCGGGCCAGGAGGGCGCTGACGGTGGGGAGCAGCTGCCGGGCTGGGCGGGCCGCGGCGACGCGGCGCCGGTGCGGCGCTACGCGACCCTGACCGAGTACGAGGAGGGCTGGGGCCACCCCGTGGCGTTCCCGCCCGAGCGCCCGGCGGTGACGCTCGGGAGCGTGATCGCGGCGACGGGTGCGCGCCAGCTGCACGTGGCGGAGACCGAGAAATACCCGCACGTGACGTATTTCTTCAACGGCGGGGAGGAGACGCCGTATGACGGCGAGCGTCGTGAGCTGGTCGCATCTCCACGTGACGTGCCTACGTACGACCACAAGCCCGAGATGAGCGCGCGTGCGGCGACCAACGCGTTCGTGCGCGCCTGGCGCGAGGATCGCCCGTGCTTTGCGATCGTGAACTTCGCCAATCCCGACATGGTCGGACACACCGGTGTGATTCCCGCGGCGGTGGCGGCGATCGAGACTGTGGATGAGTGCCTGGGGGAGCTCGTACGCGCGGTGCACGCGGCTGGCGGCGCGTGCATCGTGACGGCCGACCACGGCAACGCCGATCACATGCTCGAGCCCGACGGCAGCCCGAACACCGCGCACTCGCTCAACCCGGTGCCGCTGATCGCAACGGTGTCGGGCGTGTCGCTGCGCGCGCAGGGCGGCGTGCTGGCGGATGTGGCGCCGACCGTGTTGGAGATGCTGGAGATACCCAAGCCGGATGACATGAGCGGCAGCTCGCTGCTCGAAAGGCAGGCGCAATGAGCTCCTCACCCAAACGTTCGCGGCGGCTGCTCGGGCTGCTCTTCATCGGGTCGGGCGTGAACCACTTCGTGATCCCGCGCACGTACGAGCGCATCGTGCCGCCCGGGCTTGGCGACCCGAAGCTGCTCGTGGTGGTCAGCGGGGTGGCGGAGATCGTCGGCGGCGTGGGCGTGCTGCCGGCGCGCACGCGCCGGCTCGCTGGTGTCGGATTGATCGCGGTGCTGGCGGCGGTGTTCCCGGCGAACGTGTACATGGCGGTCGAATCCGAGCAGTTCCAGCAGATCCCGCGCTGGGCGCTGTACGCGCGTTTGCCGCTGCAGCCGCTGATGATGTGGTGGGCCTGGCGCGCGACGCGGCGGCCCGGATAGATTTGAACGCGGCCTTGCGCTGCTATGTTCGAGCGAGAGACTTTTGCTACAGATAAGCGCTTCACCAGTTATCACAATCCGGTTTCGAGCCACAGATTTCCATGTCAGTCGCAACAGCAGTCGAGATCTCCCCAGCCACCGACTCCCTTTGCAAGGAGACGCTCAGCGGCAACGAGCTGCGCGCTTGGCGGGGGCTGGTGCGGGCGCATGCGTCGCTGGCCAAGCGTCTTGACGCGGAGCTCGATCGGGCTCACAGCCTGCCGCTGACGTCCTATGAGGTGCTGCACTACCTCGAGGATGCGAGCACCGGCAGGATGCGCATGTGCGATCTCGCCGAGCAGGCGCAGCTGTCGCGCAGCGGGCTGACACGGCTGGTGGATCGGCTCGAACGCGACGGGCTGCTGGAGCGCTGCTCGTGCAGTCACGACGCGCGCGGCGCATACGCGTGCCTGACCGACCAGGGGCGCGAGCGGCTGTGCGCGGCGCGCGGCACGCATCTGTCGGTCGTGCGTGAGCACTTCCTGTCGCGCTTCTCCGAGCACGAGCTCGGGGCGCTGGCGGAGCTGTGGGATCGCGTCGCGCCGTGCGGCAGCGCGAGCCAGCTCACTCCTTAGACGCTTCCAGCTGCTGGCGCTTGTGGCGTCGGTGCAGCACCAACCCGCTACCAACCGCGAGCAGCACGGCGGCGAGCCCGAACAACCCGAACGTCTGGATCGCGCTGCCGGCGCTGTGGCCGAGGAAGTAGCCGAGCAGCCCGATGCTGAGCGCCCAGCAGATGCCGCCGCTGGCGTTCCAGAACGCGAACGAGCGCCACGGCATGCGCGTGGCGCCGGCGAGCCACGACGCCCACACCCGCAGCCCGAGCAGGAAGCGCCCGAAGAACACCGCTTTGGGGCCGTGCTTCTGGAAGAACGGCTCGCCGCGCGCGAGCACTTCCAGACGCTGGCGGTGGAAGATGCCGGGGCGCTCCAGCAGCCAGCGCCCGCCCTTCTGGCCGATCACGTAGCCGATGTTGTCGCCGATGATCGCGCCGGCGGCGGCTAGCGCGATCACCACCTCGATCTCCAGCTTGCCTTGGCTGGCGAGCACGGCGCCGGTGACAAGTGCGGTCTCACCGGGCACGGGCATGCCTCCGGATTCGGCCATCACGAGCAGGAACAGCACGGGGTAGCCGATGTGGCTGACGTCGACTAGAAAGGCGAGCGTGGTCATGGAAGGGGGGTGTGGGCGGCGCTCGGCTTAGGATGGCGCGGTGGGCGCATTCACGATCGAAGCACGCGACTCGGCTTCGCGAGCGCGCGCCGGGCGTGTGCGCACCGCCCACGGCGATGTTCGCACACCCGCATTTGTGCCGTTGGCCACCAAGGCGACGGTCAAGGGGCTGCTGCCGGCGGAGGTTGCGCAGCTCGGGTACGACATGGTGCTCGGCAACACGTTCCATCTGCTGCTGAACCCGGGCCCCGAGCTGATCGAGCGGTTCGGTGGGATGCACGGGTTCATGGGCTGGGAGCAGCCGATCATCACCGACTCCGGCGGGTTCCAGGTGTTCTCGATGGGTCACGGCACGGTGGCGGATGAGATCAAGGGGCGCGCGCAGCACGGCGGCGAGCGCAGCGGCGCGATCCGCTCGATCACGGAGGAGGGCGTGCGCTTTCGCTCCTACGTGGACGGCCAGCAGCGCAGTCTCACGCCGGAGGGTTCGATGCGCGTGCAGGCGGCGCTCGGGTCGGACATCGCGCTGGTGTTCGACGAATGTACGCCGTTCCACGTAGACCGCGATTACACGGCGCGCTCGACCGAGCGCACACATCGCTGGTTGCAGCGCTGTTTGGACTGGCACGCCGAGCACGGGCCGGCGAGCCAGCTGGTGTACGGGATCGTGCAGGGCGGCGTGTACGAGGATCTGCGGCGCGGCTCGACGCAGGCGATCGCGGCGAGCAGCTGCGACGGCGTTGCCATCGGCGGGTCGCTCGGCGCCGAGAAAGCGCAGATGTACGAGGTGGTGGGCTGGGCGACGGACGAGCTCGGCGGCGAGCACGAGGCGCGCCCGCGCCACCTGCTCGGGATCGGCGAGGTCGACGACCTGATTCGCGGTGTCGAGCTCGGGGTGGATACGTTTGACTGCGCCGTGCCGACGCGCCTGGGCCGGCACGGCACTGCGCTGGTGGCAGACCCGGACAACCGCTGGCGCGTGGATCTGGCGAAAGGACGCTGGCGCGAGTCCGACGAGCCGTTGCAGGAGGGCTGCTGCTGCCCGGCGTGCTCAACGGGGCTGTCGCGCGCGTATCTGAGCTACCTCGCGCGCGCCGGGGAGATGACCGGGATGCGGTTGCTGACGCTGCACAACCTCACGTTCCTGGCACGCCTGATGGGCGACCTGCGCGCGGCGATCATCGCGGGCACGCTGCCGACGGTGGCGGCGGCGCTGCGCGCGGGCGCTGTGCCGGGTACGTTCGTTGCCGCTATTTAGTGTTGTCGCTGACTAGCTGCTTCAGCGAGTCGGAGGCCTGCTGCACGTCGTTGTATACGACCTTGCGCAGCACCACGCGCGTGGCGGGCGGGGCGGTGAAGATCACGACTGCGGCTACCGCGACGGCGAGTGTGAGCACGATCAGCAGCGCGGCTACCAGGCGGTTGCCGCGCGACGAGCGCGGCGCTGGCGTGGGACCGGGGATGCCGCGCGGCGGGCGCGCCGCGCCGGGGCGCGGCTGGCGTGGGGTGACGGGGCCGCGCGCGGGCGCCGCGCGCTGGGTGCGCGTGCCGGCGGCGAGCACGGTGGTGGCGCGGGTCGGGGGGGCGCCGCCCGTACCGACCTGCGACGGCGGGATGCCGCGTGCGCCGTCGTTGATCGCGCGGCCCATCTCGCGCGCGGTTTCGTAGCGGTCGCGTGGGTCGAGCGCCAATGCGATCGCGATCGCGTCGGCCAGCTCTGGGCTGACGGCGGCGACGAGCGTGTCGAGCGTCGGCGGCTCTTCCTGCTGCTGCTTGAGCGCGAGCTCGGTGAGCGATGTGGCTTCGTACGGCAGACGCCCGGAGATCAACTGGTAGGCGACGACGCCGAGCGCGTACAGGTCGGCGCGCGGGCCGGCTTCCTCGCCGCGCGCTTGCTCCGGCGCGAGGTAGGCGGCGGTGCCGAGCACCGAGCCGACCTGAGTGATGCTCGACTGCTCGGTGGCCTTGGCGATGCCGAAGTCGGCGAGCTTGACTTCGCCTTCACGCGCGCGCAGCAGGTTGCCGGGCTTGACGTCGCGGTGTACGACACCGTGGCGGTGGGCGTAGTGCAGGCCTTCGCACGCCTGCTCGATGATCGACACGGCGTCGTCGACTTCCAGCCAGCCGTCGTCGCGCAGCAGCTCCGCGCCCGAATACCCTTCGATGTACTCCATCACGATGAAGTGCCGGCCGCTGCGCTCGTCCAGGCCGGAGTCGAAGATCTGCACGATGTTGGGGTGTACGAGCCGCGCGGCTGCTTGGGCTTCGCGCTGGAAGCGTGACACGAACGTGGGGTCGTCGGCGAGGTGCTCGGCGAGCAGCTTGACCGCGACCTGGCGCTCCAGGCGCGAGTCGCGCGCGAGGTGGACGGTGGACATGCCGCCGAAGCCGAGCCGGCCTTCCAGCCGGTAGCGCCCGGCGATCAGATCGTTGTCGCTCATTGGCCGCCGCCGCCGTCGGCGCCACCTCCGCCGCCACCGGCTCCGTTGCCCGGAGTGGCCCCGCCGGCGGCTCCCGGCGTGTTGCCGGCTCCGGTATCGGGACCGCCTGCGCCTGCGCCTGCGCCGCCGTCGCCGGGCGCGGGCGTGCCGCCGCCGGGGGTGGGCGGGGCGGTCGTGGTGGGGGTGGTGCTCGTCACCGTGGTTGTGTCGGTTTGGGTGATTTGCGTGCTGGTGTCGGTCGTGCCGGTGGTGTCGGTGCTCGTGTCAGTCGGCGCGCCGGTGGAGATCGTGGCGGAGGGCAGCGGCTGGGCGCACAGCACGAGTGCGCGGGCGCGCAGATTCTCGATGCCCTGGCTGAGGCGGCTGTGCAGGCCCTGGTCGATCGTAGCTGGCAGCGCGTCGAAGTCCTGCTCGGTTTTGCGGATCGCGGTGGCGGTGGCGGTGCAGCTGCCGTCGCCGGTCTGCGCGGCTTGCGCGACGGCGTCGAAGTCGCTCTGCAGCGGGCCGGCGTTCTGCGTCGGGATCAGGCCCTTGCCGGAGCCGCCGCACGCGATCAGCACGGCCGCGGCGACGCCGAGCAGGGCGGCCGCGGCGAGGCGTAGGAGGCTGCTGCGGGGGGTGCTCATGCTCACTGACCGTACTCCAGGCGCTCGGCGAGCGAATCGGGCAGGCGCGCGGCGCGGATCGCGCCGGCGGCGCCGGCGACGTCGTACTCGGTGCGGCGGTAGGACGCGGTCCATGCGTCGAGGTCGAGCAGCAGCCAGGCGGCGCGGCTGTCGCCGTCGCGTGGCTGCCCGACGCTGCCGGGGTTCAGCAGCCACTCGCCGGTGGAGATGTCGAGCTCGGTGCCGTCGCGGCGCGGCTCGCCGGTGGCGAGCTCGCCTTCGTGGCGCACGAACGAGAGCGCCACGTGCGAGTGGCCGATCAGGCAGGTGCGCTGCTGCTGCTCGTCCATGCACAGCTCGGCAAGCAGCGCCGAGAGCACGTACTCCCAGATCGGGTCGCGCGGGCTGGCGTGGTAGAGGCCGATCGGGCCTTCGACGGCTTGCGGGCGCAGGCCGGCGAGGAACTCGATGTTCTCGGGGGCCATCACGTCGCGCGTCCACTGTGCGGCGAGGCTCGCGCCGCGTGAGAACTCGTCGAGCGCCAGCTCGCCGGTGATGGCGAGGTCGTGGTTGCCTGCGAGGCACACGGCGGCGTGGTTGCGAGCGAGCTCCACGCACGCGTCGGGGTCGGCGCCGTAGCCGACGAGATCGCCCAGGCACCACAGCTCCGACGCGTCGCTGTCGGCGATGGCGTCGAGCACTGCTTCGAAGGCCTGTCTGTTGGCGTGGATGTCGGAGATGATCGCGACTTTCATCGCTGCTGAGATGAGCCGGCCTGCTCGCGCGGCACAGGCTCGGCGACTCGGACGCGCGCCGCGGCGCCGCACGCTGGCGTCGAGAACACGGCCTGCGCGCGGAGCGCGTTGGTGCTGACTACTCCCCTTCCTGTCGCTCCGGCTCCGAGCCGCCGTATTCGGGCAGGCTCTTGATGCCTTCGCGGGTGCTCCACTTGGAGTAGTTGTCCTCCATCGCGTCGATCAGCTCGCGCATGAAGCGCGGTGACAGGTTCACGCGTGATACGACCACGCCCGGGACCTCCTCGGATTCGACCTCGTGGTCGACGCGCGCGAAGGTGACGGTGAACTCGTAGTCAGAGTGGCTGACGTTGGCGAAGTTCGCGTATACGCCCCCCATGATCTCGGGGGAGAGATGAATGTTTATGTGGCGCTCGGCGCCTGATTCCTCATCGTTCACCGGGCTAGTATCGCACCCATGGCAGCGGCGATCGCCACACCCGGGCAATCCTTCGGATTCCGACGCGGACGTTGCACGGCTTGCGACTGATCGTCGTGGGCGAGGGGCGCTTGCGGGCGCCGTACGAGGACGACGTGGCGCACTACTCGAAGCTGCTTTCGCGCTACGCGCGTCTGGAGCTGGTGGAGGTGCGCGAGGCGAGCGCGGTTGCGCGGCGCGTGCCAGCCGGCGCGTACGTGTCGCTGCTGGCGGCCGAGGGGCGTGAGTACGACAGCGTCGCGTTCAGCGTGTTTCTGGAGCAGCGCCGCCAGGATGGGCGCGATCTGGCGTTTGTAATCGGCGGGGCGTTCGGCGCACCGCCGCTGGAGCGCGTCGATCAGCGCTTGTCGCTGGGCAGGATGACGCTGCCGCATCAGCTTGCGCGGGTGGTTCTGCTCGAGCAGCTCTACCGGGCGCATAAGATCCTGGCCGGTGAGCCCTACCACTACTGATGAGACGCCGCTGGCGGCGCTGCGCACGGCGCTGCTGCAGGCGTGTGCGGCGCTGGGCGCCGAGCTGGGCGCGCTGCGCGGGCCGATCACGCTCGAACGCCCGCCGCGCGCGGATTTCGGCGACTACTCGACCAACGCGGCGCTGCTGCTGGCGCCGGCGGTGGGGGCGCCGCCGCGTGAGATCGCGGAGCGTCTGGGGGATGAGCTGACACGCAGCCTCGGCGAGCGGCTCGAGCGCTTCGAGGTGGCCGGCCCGGGGTTCCTGAACCTATTCCTCACGGAGAGCTGGCATCGCGGGGCGCTTGCGCGCGTGCTGGCGGCGGGGGATGCGTTCGGCGGGGGCGGCGCGGAGCGGCCCGAGCGCATCCTGATCGAGTTCGTCAGCGCGAACCCGACGGGGCCGCTGGTGGCGGCGAGCGGGCGGCACGCGGCGTACGGGGATGCGCTCGCGCGCATCCTGACGTTGTACGGGCATCAGGTGCAGCGGGAGTACTACTTCAACGACGCCGGCTCGCAGGTGCGCAAGCTGGGCGAGTCGGTGCGCGCGCGAGCGCGCGCGGAGGAGATCCCCGAGGGCGGGTACGAGGGCGATTACGTGATCGAGCTGGCGCATGCGATCCCGGGTGCGGGCGAGCTCGACGCCGATGAGCTGGCGCGGCTGGCGATGGAGCAGCTGTTCGCGCGCATCCAGGCGACGCTTGAGCGCTACGGCGTGCATTTCGACCGGTATTTCAGCGAGCGCACGCTCCACGAGGGCGACCCCAATGGCGTGCGCCGTGCGCTAAACGAGCTCGAGCGCCGCGGTCATGTGTACCGCGCGGAGGGAGCGTTGTGGCTGCGCACGACGGCGTTCGGCGACGACAAGGATCGTGTGCTCGAGCGCTCCAACGGGGAGACGACGTACTTCGCGGCTGATGTGGCGTACATGGTGGACAAGCGCGAGCGCGGGTTCGAGCGGCAGATCAACGTGTTCGGGGCGGACCACCACGGGTATGTTGCGCGCGTGAAGGCGGCGATGCAGGCGCTCGGCGACGATCCCGAGCAGCTCGAGATCGTGATCATGCAGTTCGTGCACCTCGTCGAGCGCGGCGAGCGCGCGGCGATGTCCAAGCGGCGCGGCGTGTTCAGCACGCTCGACGAGCTGATCGGCGAGATCGGCGTCGATGCGACGCGGTTCTTCATGCTGCAGCGTTCGCACGAGACGACGGTCGACCTCGATCTTGACCTGGCGCGCGAGCAGTCCAGCGAGAACCCGGTGTACTACGTGCAGTACGCGCACGCACGGATCGCGTCGGTGCTGGCAAAAGCCGGCGCGGAGCGCGTGGCGGAGGCAGTCGCGGCGCTCTCAGCTGGCAACGAGGCGGTCACGGGCGGCAACGAGGCGGTCGCAGGCGCGACAGCGGCGGTCGCAGGCAGCAGCGAGGCGCTCGCAGGCGCGGGCGAGGCGCTGCACCCGGCGGAGCGCGCGCTGATCAAGAAGCTGCTGGCGTTCCCCGGCGAGATCGAGGAGGCGGCGACGCGGCGCGCGCCGCATCGGATCGCCGCGTACGCGCTCGAGCTGGCTCAGGATTTCACGGCGTTCTACCGCGACTGCCACGTGCTGGGGGTGGAGCCGCGCGCGCTGGAGTCCCAGCGCATCGCGCTGTCGGTGGCAGCGCAGCGCACGATCGCACGCGCGCTGGAGCTGCTCGGCGTGAGCGCTCCAACCGAGATGTAGCTACTCGAAGCGCGCGAGGTCTGCGTTCAGGCGCTCGGTGTCGGCTGTGTTCAGGGGCGTACGCGCGGCGGCGGCCGGGTCCGATGCGTGGGCGCGGGCGTGCCGGCGCCAGCTCGGGAGCAGCAGCGCGAGCACGATCAGCAGCGCAAGCACGACCGCGAGCGGCACGAGGTAGGCGGCGAGGTCGAACCCGTGCTTGGCGGGCAGCGCGAGCGCGGCCGGGCCGTACTGGCCCACCAGCGCCTGCTTGATCTGCGCTTCGGTCTGGCCCTGCTCGATCAGATGTCGGATGAACGCGCGCTCGCGGTCGGCTTGCGGCGACTCGGCGATGTTCAGGGGGATCTTGCAGGTGACGCACATCACTTCGCGCTCGATCGTGGGCAGCGTCGTGCGCGGTCGAGGCTGCGGTGCCGTGGGTGCCGTGACCGGATGCGTGGGCGCTGTGGTGGGTTGTGCGGTCGTGGTGGGTTGTGCGGTGGTGGTGGGTTGTGCGGCGGTGGTGGGCTGTGCGGCGGTGGTGGGCTGTGGGGGCGTGTTGGGTGTTGCTGATGCGCCCATAGCGGCGGCTGCTGGCGCCAGCGTGAATGTCAGCGCGGACAACAGCGCGAGGGCGGGCGCCGCGCCGACGGTGGCCGTTGCGCGAGCGCACGCATGGCGGCAGTAGGCAAAAGGAGCATGCAGTTGTTGATCGAGAAAACGAAAAAGGAAGAAGGAAGACAAATAGGAAGAAGGAAGATTTTTCAAAAAAGTGATATCTACCCCCGCGCTCATGAGCTTTCGGCAAGCGCGATCGCGCGACTCAGGAAACGCGCCTGGAGCTGACCGCGGGAGATCGCGGTGATCCGTCCGTGGCGGTCGATCACGAAGCTCTCGGGGAGCTGGTCGGTGCCATAGGAGTGCGTGAAGTCGCCGGTGGTGTCGCGCAGGTTGGGGTAGCTGATGTGGTATCGGCGCACGAAGTCCTGCGAATCGGGCGACGCGTCGAGGTAGGTGACGCCGAGCACGGTGCCGTTGTGGCGCTCGAGCTGCTGCTGGGTGCGTTCGAGCAGCGGGGCTTCGGATTTGCACGGTCCACACCAAGACGCCCAGAAGTTGAGCACGACGACCTTGCCTCGGTAGGAGGCGAGCGAGCGCGGGGAGGCGGCGGGTGGGCGTTGGGATGACGCGGGTGGGCGTTGGGATGACGCGGGTGGGCGTACGGTGGCGGCGGGCGCGCGCGTAGCGTTGCCGGAGTCGGGCTGATTGCCGGCGAGGACGGCGAGCGCGCGGGCTGAGTCGGGTGCGAGCGGGCGCGCGCCGCTGGCGACGGCATCATCGAGCGTGCGGCTGGCGGATTGGGTGGTGACGCCGTAGATCAGCAGGCCGAGCAGGGCGGCGCCGGCGAGGCCGGCCAGGATGGGTATGTAGAGACGCTTCATCGCTGACGAGCCTCAAGGGTAGAGGCAGGTGCGCTGCGGGATCGGCACTTGCGCTTTGGAATCGCCCGCTGCCCGGTGTGCCGGCGGGTCCTCAACGAGCATCCGGCAGCGTAATATCTACGGCTGCGCGGCGGTAGCTCAGCTGGTAGAGCGTTGGCTTCCCAAGCCGAAGGTCGCGGGTTCGAGCCCCGTCCGCCGCTTCAAGTCGTGTGCGAGCGCAACGCGCTGCGCTTGTGCCGAGCATGTGTGCGTTGGCTGCGTCGGCCGCGGCTGCGGCCGCGTGCTGACGCGTGGGCGGCCGGGCAAGCGACGCTGCTCGTTGCGCTGACGCTGCTGCCGTCGTGGAAGCCGAAGTCGGCTGCGAACGGAAAACCTCCCGGGGGACAGACTCTCGGGATGGCAACGCCGGCCGGGCGGTACGGCACGAGCTGGCCGTTGACGCGCTTGTAGTACGTCAGGTGACTGGGGCCGATCGTGGATTGAAAGCGGATGACGGTGGCGTCGGCGGCGTCAGGGACGGTCGGCACGAGCGGCACGGCAGTCTCGATGCGGCCGCCGAAAGGAGCCGCGTCGGGGAGCATCTGGCCGGGGAATACGAGCTGGGCAAAGATCGGGCGCCAGCCTTCGGCGTAGAACAGCACTTGCGTGTTCTGGCCGCTGACTGGACCGACGAAGACCGTGATCTTGGCTGTCTCGTGGACGATGACTGGTCCGAGCGGCACTTCGATGGATGCTTCTCCGTAGCCAAGGCGCGCGTTGGGTGAGCAGCCGTCCAGCCCGTGCGCGATCAGGGCGGCGGGCTCGCAGTTGGCTTGACCGAGGGTGGTGGCGGCCAGACCCATGCCGGCGGGGAGATGCAGATTTAGGCTGGTGAGCGGCGTTGGGGTTTCGCCGCTGGGCGTGAGTATCTGAAAGCCGAATGCGATCGTGGTGCTCGCGCCGAGCTTGTTCGGCGCGAAGCTCGTGCGGAGTGTGACGGCGGGACTGGCGTGGACCACCGCCGGCAGGCACGCGCAGAGCATGAGCATGAGCACGAGCACGCTCAGCCGAGCGCTGAGTCTGGGCCGAGTCATGTTGTGAGTTGCAACGCGCGCTCCGTCCCGCTTATAGGTGCATCTTGCCGTTTACATGGACGGTGAGATCGTAGTTCTGGCGGTTGATGATCCCGCTGATCCCAAGGCCGTTGCCGCTTGCGTGTGCGTAGCGGCCGCTGCCATGTGTGACTTGCAGCGTGCCGCCGAAGTATCCATGCGAGCCCACGACCTTGAAGCTCGCCGACGCGCGCCCGCTGATCGATCCTCCGTGTGGGCTGATCTTGAAGGTCGCGGTGATGCGGGCGGAGGTGATGGTGAGATGGATCGTCAGCGGACCGGACACCGTGCCGGATGTCTGGCCGCGTTCGTTGAGCGTGAATGCGTTGCTGCTCACCAGGCGCAGGTGGGCAGTCTCATTCAGAGAAGTGACTCTGGCTGATAATGCGGCGGGAGTATCAACTTTGTGGTGCGGGGACAAATGAATACCCGCGGTGCGCGCAGCAGCGACTGTCGCGGATGGTGCTCCGGCAAATAGCCCGAGCAGGCTGCTGGTAAGCGCGAGCGCACGGGTAGATCGCGGACTGGGCACGCGCATGTCCGCGAGTATCCGCCTCCCGAACTCCCGGCCTATCGGAATAATTCTGTCCAAGAGCACGGAGGGAGGCAGTTTAGGCTAATGTCCTGCATGAGGCAAGATTGAGGCGACTGGAGGAGTGTGCCGCGTGGCGGCTGCGGATAGAGCGTCATGGATGCGGGGAGCTGCGGCTCCTGTGAAAGGGGCGCTGCTCGGCCTGCTGCTGGAACGCCCGGATCACGGTTATCAATTGGGGCATCGCCTCGGTGTGCGGGTGGGGCCTGCTTGGCGTATCCAGCCAAGACGCGTTTATCCGCTACTGGATCAACTGGTGGATGCGGGTTTGGCGGAGGCTGTGGTGGAGCCGAGCCCGGGCAGCACGCGCCAGATGCGCGCGGTTTACTATCCGACCGACGCGACCGCGGAGGCGTTGCAGCGGTGGATGGAGACGCTTGCTCCGAAGGAGCCGGTGCGGGCGAATCTGCAGGCGAAGATCGCGGTGTCAAGCCAGGCCGACGCGCCGCGCCTGCTCGCGGCGCTGCGGCAGTACGAGCGCGAGTGCATCGAGCTGCTGAGGGACAACGCGCCGGCGCCCGGCGCTGAGCAGTCCTGGCGGAGCTTGGTTGTGGACTTGACGCGTGACGCTGTCGACGTGCATCTCCGGGGTGAGGTGGAATGGGCCAGGCGGGCGCGCGTGCGGATCAAGCAGCACGCGGCGCAGAGGCCATCGGATCGCTGATGGGGACGCTGCTTTCGTTCTCGCACGTCAGCAAGCGCTACCCGGATGGCCGGCGAGAGATCGTCGTGCTCGACGATGTGTCGTTCGAGATCGAGGAGGAGGGGTTCGTCGGGCTGTGGGGCGGGCGGCGCGCCGGCAAGTCGACGTTGCTGCGGATGGTTGCTGGGATCGAGCTGCCGGACGCTGGGACCGTGCGCTTCCTCGGGCGTGATGTCGCGCGCATGGCGCTGACCGAGCGTGAGCGGATGCTGCGTGGGGGTGTCGGGCTGATGTCGACGGGCGACTGGCACCCAAGCCAGAAGGAGCGGGTCGTGGATCATGTTGCGCTGCCGTTGGTGAGCGACGGCGCGACGCTGCACGAGGCGCGCAAGAAGGCGCGGCGGGTGCTGCACCGTGTGGAGATGGACAGTCGCGCGGATGATTTCGCGATCACGCTGTCGCTGGCTGAGCGCACGCGGGTGATGCTCGCGCGAGCGCTGGTGCACGAGCCGCGCGTGCTGTTGGTGGATGAGCCCGCGGCGATGCCGAGCTTGAGCGAGCGTGACGAGCTGTATGCGCTGCTGCAGTCGGTTGCGCGTGAGCAGTGCGCGACGCTGATGGTCGCTTCGGAGGAGATGGCGCCGCTGCGCGGCGCCGGGGTGGTCATGACGATTGGCGACGGCGAGCTGTGCTCGACCGAGGAGTCGGGAACGGTTGTGCCGTTTCCGCAGCGACGCGCCAACCCGTCGGAGCACCTGGGGTCGTGAGTTCACTCGAGCTGCTCGATGTCGTCAAGCATTACGCTGGCGGCGGGGAAGTGGTTCGCGCGGTGGACGGTGTATCGCTAACGGTTGCGGCGGGTGAGTTTGTGGCCCTGTACGGTCCCAGCGGGTCGGGCAAGACCACGCTGCTGTTGATGGCAGCGGGGCTGATGGCGCCGGACTCCGGGAGCGTGCTGTTCGACGGGCGCGACGTGGCGCGGCTCGCGGAGCGCGAGAGCGCGATGTTCCGACGCAACGAGGTGGGGTTCGTGTTCCAGGGCTTTCACCTAATGGGTGGAGCTTCGGCGCTCGACAACGCTGCGATCAAGCTGGTGGGTGACGGCGCGACGCTGGCGGAAGCGCGACGGCTGGCACGGCCGTGGCTCGAGCGTGTCGGGCTCAGCGAGCGTGCCGACCACAAGCCGGGGCGGCTGTCAATCGGCGAGCGCCAGCGGGTGGCGATCGCGCGGGCGTTGGTCAACGAGCCGAAGCTGCTGCTCGCTGATGAGCCGACTGGCAACCTCGATTCCAGGCGCGGTCAGCAGATACTCACACTGATCCGGGAGCTCTGCTCCGAGCGAGGGATCCCCGCGCTGCTGGTGACGCACGACCCACAGGCCGTGGCGTTTGTCGATCGGGTTCTGACACTGCAGGACGGGCGCTTGGACGATGAGCCGAGAGCCGAGCTTCGCGCGGTTTCGCCGTGATGAACCCGAAGATCCTCGGTGTGCGTGTGAGCATGCTGTTTCACTTCTACGGCTGGCGCTTGCGCCGTCACACCGCGCAGGAGCTGTTGGCTGGCAGCGGGATCGCGGTCGGCGTGGCGCTCGTGTTCGGGGTGCTGGCGGCGAACACGAGCGTGTTCGGGTCGGCCAGCGAGCTCGTGCATGGTCTGACCGGGTCGGCTCAGTATCAGCTCGTGGCGCGCTCGGCGCATGGGTTCGACGAACGACTCGCCCAGCAGGCGGGGCGGTTGCCGGGTGTGCAGTACGCGACGCCGTTGCTGCGCGAGAACGCGATCATCGTTGGGCCGTACGGACGCCGACCGATCCAGTTGATCGGGATAACGCCGAGCATCGTCACGCTCGGCGGCGCGGCGACGCGCAATCTCGACGTCGGGTCGCTGCTGCTCGCGGGTGGGCTGGGCGTGCCGGTTGACATCGCCCGGGCGGTTGGGGTGCGCTCGCGCCAGCCGGTGACGGTGCTCGTCAACGGCGATGCTGCGCGCAGCCGCGTGCGCGTGGTGCTGGACAAGAGCACAGTTGGTTCAGTGGCTGACAGCAGCGCGGTGGTGTCGCTGTTGCCGTTCGCGCAGGCTCTCATGCATGAGCGTGGGCGCGTGACACAGGTGCTGATCAAGGCTCGTCCGGGGGCTGAGCGCCAGGTGGCGGCTGAGCTGCGGCGCTTCGCCGCCGGACGCATTGACGTCAAGCCGGCCGATAACGAGCTGCGGCTGCTGGCTGAGGCGTCCAAGCCAAACGACCAGTCCACCACTCTGTTCGCCGCGATCAGCGTGATGGTCGGGTTTCTGCTGGCGCTGAATGCGATGCTGCTGACGGTGCCGGAGCGGCGCCGGACGGTTGCGGAGCTGCGCACCCAGGGCTTTGACTGGCGCCAGGTGCTGCTCGTGCTGGGTTTCGAGGCGCTGGTGCTGGGGTTGATCTCCTCGATCGCTGGGATTTTGCTCGGCGACGCGCTGTCGCGGACGTTCTTCCACCATGTGCCGGCGTATCTGACGTTCGCGTTTCCGGTGGGCGCGCAGCATGTGGTGCATACGCGGACGATTCTGCTGGCGCTGGGGTGTGGGGTGCTGGCGACGCTGATCGCGTCGCTGCCGCCGGTGTTTGACTTGCGTCCGAGCCGGCGAGCGGACGCGATCCTGCGCGAGGCCGGGGGGGATAGCGAGGGGTTTGGCACGGACACCACGCTGTGGCTGGGCGGTGCCGGGGTGGCGATCATGCTCGTGGTGACGGGGCTGGTGTTGATCGTGCCGAGCTTGACGATTGTCGGTGGGGTGCTGCTGGCGCTGGCGACGCTGTGCTTGATCCCGGCGGTGTTTGCGGTGACAGCGCGTGCGCTGGCACGGTTCAGCGAGCACATCCACGGGAGCATGCTGGTGGTGGCGGTGAATGAGCTCAACGCCACTTCAACGCGCTCGATCGCGCTGGCGGGTGTGGCGGCGCTGGCGATCTACGGCAGCGTGGCGGTGGGTGGGGCGCAGCACGATCTGCTGCGTGGGTTGGATCGGACGACTACGGAATACCTCAACACGGCCGATGTGTGGGTGACGACTGACGACAACATCTTCATCGCTGACCGCTTCGCGAGTGAGGGCACCGCGGCGGCGATCGCACGTGCGCCGGGTGTGTCGGCAGTGCGGGTGTATCAGGGGGATATGCTCGATGTCGGCGCACGCCGTCTCTGGGTGCGCGCACGACCCGCGGACGATCCGCAGATGCTGCAGCCGAGCCAGCTGCTGCGTGGTGATCTCGGGCGCGCGACCGCGCGGTTGCGTCAAGGCGGTTGGATGGCGATTTCGGCGGGCTTCGCTGCCGAGCACGATCTCGATGTCGGGGGTACGTTTGCGCTGCCGACGCCGTCCGGCCGGGTGCGACTCGGGGTTGCTGCGATCACCACCAATGTCGGCTGGCCGCCGGGGGCGGTGACGCTCAACACGAGCGATTACAGTCGCTACTGGCAGACGCGCGATCCGACGGCGCTGGAGGTGAGTCTCCAGCCGGGTGTGAGCGCGCTCGCGGGCAGAGCGACGGTAGCGCGGGCGCTCGCCGGTCGGCCGGGCTTGCAAGCCCAGACGGCGGCGCAGCGAATCGACTTGTATGAAGCAGATACCCGTCAAGGGCTGAAGAGTCTCGGCGAGATTTCGACGCTGCTGCTGATCGCGGCTGCGCTGGCGATCGCTTCGGCGCTCAGCGCCACGATCTGGCAGCGGCGTGCGCGTTTGGCGTCGTTGAAGATCCAGGGGTTCGACCGTCAGCAGCTCTGGCGGGCGCTGCTGCTCGAGAGCGCGGTGGTGCTGGGCATCGGGTGTGCTGTCGGGGCGGTGCTCGGGGTGTACGGACATGCGCTGGCGAGTCGCGCGCTCAAGTTGACAACTGGGTTCCCGGCAGAGTTCTCACTAGGTGAGCTGCAGGTGTTTATTACTTTGACGCTTGTTGCGTGTATCGCACTTATCGTGGTTGCATTCCCCGGGTTTCTTGCTTCGAGGGTGTCACCACGCGCCAGTTTCCAAGAGTAGGGTTTTTTATGGATAGCTCTGCGGTCGCGTAAAGCGATCCGCGGGCCGTATCAATACTGTGAGTCGGATTGCGCTAGCCGCTGCTTTTGCGACCGCGGCCAGACGCTACTGGTTGGGTGTGTTCCCCTATCTGGTGCGCGAGGTTCATCGCTGGCGGTATTTGGCCGACAGGATTCCCGACCCGGTGTTGCGTCAGATGGCGCTGGATGCACAGCGCGACAAGCGGGGGAATCTCGAAGGGGCGGTTGCGTTCGCCACATTCGTACCGCGTTCTCATCGCGCCGCAGCGGTTCGTGTGCTTACCGCTTATCAGGCGATCTTCGATTATCTGGATACGCTTGCGGAACAGCCGAACAGCGATCCGATCGCAAACGGGCGCCAGCTGAACCAGGCGCTGCTGACGGCGATCGAGCCGCGCGCGTCACACAGCGACTATTACTCGCTGCATTCGCACAGCAATGACAACGGTTATCTGAAGGCGTTGATTGATACCTGCCGGGTTGCGCTCAGCGGGTTGCCGTCATACACGACGATCGCCAACCCGGCGCGGCGCGCGGCTGTGCGCATCGCGGCTTATCAGACGCTCAACCACGGGGATGTGCAGGGCTCGCGCGCGGCGTTCGCGGATTGGGCTGATCAGCAGACCCAGCCCGGGTCGGAGCTGAGCTGGTGGGAGACTGGCGCGGCTGCTGGCTCGTCGTTGGGGATCTTCGCGCTGGCGGCGGCGGCGGCGCGCCCTGATCTGGGGCAGGAAGAGGCGGCTGCGATCGAGAACGCTTACTTCCCCTGGATCGGAGCGTTGAACTCGCTGCTGGACAGTCTGATCGATCAGCAGGAGGATGCGGCTGCCGGTCAGCCGAGCCTGATCGACTACTACGAGTCGCCCGAGGAGACGGCCACGCGCTTGCAGGTGATCGCGGCGCAGGCGCTGACGCGCACGCGGGCGCTGCAGCACGGCAGTCACCACACGATGATCCTGGCGGCGATGGCGAGTTTCTACTTATCCGCGCCACAGGCGTTGTCGCCGGGGGCGCGCCCGGCGACAACGCGTGTGCTGGAGACGATGGGCGATCTGGCGGCGCCGACGATGCTCGTGCTGGGCGCCAGGCGCACGGCGAGCCGGATCTCGAAGCTGCGCAATCGCAGTGAGTAGCGAGCGAGGCGAGAGAATCAAATACTGAGATAGTTGCGAAGGTCAAGCAGCCTAAACGCGACTATCCGCTTTGCGGCTTTTTTACAAGTGCGATCGGGGAGATGATCCCAGGCGCGCCAAATGATCATAGGCGCGCGAGCGATCGACTGATCACAAGCGCACGAGAAGCGAGTACAAGGCAAGCCGGGTCAACCGTGTAGGGGAGAGATGAGATGACGGGCGAAGAGGTCAGTCAGGTGTGGGGACCAGCGGATAGCGGTGTGGAGGGGTGGGTGGCGCTTGAGCTGCCAGTGCTCGAGGTTGCAGAGGCGTTGCGCGTGGCGGTTGGGGATGGGTCGAGCTTGACGACGCTGATCGCGGCGGCGCTCGCGCCGGCGCGAGCTCAGGGAAAGCTGATCTCGAGTCCCACTTCGTTGCCGAGCGTGTGCGAAGCGACGTATGCGCCGATGTCTGACGAGCTGCGGATCAGCGTGTCGCCGCTGTACTCCGCACGGCTGATCGTGGATTCGGCTACGGAGCTGGTTGCGAGCGAGTTGGTGGAGTCCGAGGCGGTTGAGATCTTGAGTCAGCGGGTGACGGCTGTCGATGCTGCGCACGCTGATCCTGAGGACCAACCCAACCTGGCGATGCTGATCGCTGCGGCGCTAGCGCCTGCGACAGAGGTCACCGAGCAGGCGATTCTCAGCTCGATCGGGGCTGATGCGGTTTGCCGGGTGTCGTACTCGCTCGCGCGCGACGAGTTGAGTGTGTCGCTGTTGCCGCTGCATCGACTGATGGTGGCGGCGCTGTTCGAGCGGGCGGATGTGGAGCTGAGCGCGGAGGAGATCGGCGAGGCGTTGAGCTTGAGCGCGCGCATGGCGGGGCGCTGTATGAGTGCGCTCGTGGAGCTGCAGGTGCTGTCCGAGCAGCAGAAGTTCGGACTGAGCGTCGAGCAGTTCGGGTTGAGCGTCGCGCAGCTCTGAGCGTCGCCCGTAGCTCTAACGTCGCGTGTGGATCTAAACGTCGCGTAGCTCGTAGGTACACAGCTCGTAGCTGGTGTGCGCGGTGAGCACACCGTCGTCGACGAGCGCGGCGATGTAGCTGTTTACGGCGGTTTCGTCAAGGTCGACGGCGGCGCGGATGGCGCGGGCGCTGAGCCGGCCGGCGTCGTGTAGGTGGGCCATCACGAGCAGCTTGTGCAGCGGGGCGAGCTGAATCTGAAGTGTGTCGAGCGCGGGTGAGTACTCGATGCTGCAGGCGCCGGGGGAGGCGAGCACCGAGCGGATGTGGTGCTCGCGATCCGGCTTGAGTGTGCCCAGCGCTGTGGTGATCAACGCGGCGAGGTTGGGGGTGTCGAAGCAGGGATGCTGGTCGCTTGAGATCGTCAACAGCTGCGCTATGGCTCGCTCGGAGAGGTCGATCGGCACCACTGGCGCGGCAGGGGTGTGCTCGGCGATGCGCGCTGAGAACAGCGGGGTCATCAAGATCCACAGCTCGTCGCGTGCGGGGGAGTAGGTGGCGTGGCAGACGTCCGGGCAGTCGATCGGGACGCTGCAGGGGTGCGGGGAGTGGGGCGCGGGGTGAGCGCGCTGATGTGAGCGCTCTGCGACGACGATTTCCGCGCTGATCCGGAGGATCTCGGCGAGTTCCGCTATCGGGAGTTCGATCGCCACGGCATCCGTGATGATGTGGCTGCCGGCAGGGTCGAATAGGTCGGGTTCGTCGCTTGTCGGCATGTTGCCATAATCGTGACAGGTGA
This sequence comes from Solirubrobacteraceae bacterium, assembly GCA_035474295.1. Classification (GTDB taxonomy): domain Bacteria; phylum Actinomycetota; class Thermoleophilia; order Solirubrobacterales; family Solirubrobacteraceae; genus Palsa-744. The sequence goes on along the minus strand of DATINL010000005.1, from coordinate 10,772 downwards.
TGCTCGACCTTAGCTCCGGCAGATGTGGTGCAGCGGGGCTGATCGCGCACGCTGGGGCGTTTACGGGCGTGTTCGCACGCGCTGGGAGTGTGTGCGGGGGTGCTGGTCGAGTGGCCACGGCGCTGTCCGCCGCCGTTTCGGGGAGAATCCACGAATGCGTGTGACCGCGAAAGCCGACTATGCCGTGAGGGCGGCGGTGGAGCTGGCTGCGGGCGACCAGGGTGTGCCGCGCAAGGTCGACGAGGTTGCGCAGGCTCAGGGCATCCCGCTGTCGTTTCTCGAGAACATCCTGACGCAGCTGCGCAGCGCGGGGATCGTGCGCAGTCAGCGCGGCCCGGAAGGCGGCTACTGGCTGGCGAAGCCTGCGGCGGAGGTGACGCTGGCGAAGGTGATCCGCGCGGTTGAGGGTCCGCTGGTGGGGGTGCGCGGGCAGCGGCCGGAGGAGATCGAGTACACGGGGTCGGCGGAGTCGCTGCAGCAGGTGTGGATCGCGTTGCGGGCGAACCTGCGCGCGGTGCTCGAGCAGGTGACGGTGGCTGATGTGGCGGCGGGCAAACTGCCGAAGGAAGTGCAGGCGCTGACGCGCGACGAAGACGCCTGGCAGGCGCGCTAGGCACAGCCGCATCCTGGCGGGTGCGCTAGCCGCAGCCGCGTCCTGCGTTAGGCAAGGCGCGTCCTGGGGCGCGCCTTGGCATGGTCGCGGACGTGGGCTCGCCCGCTCGCCGGGCCGCGGTCGCGGTCGCGGTCGCGGTCGCTAGACGAACACGCGCGGCGGCGGCAGGCGCACGGCCAGGATCTGGCCTTCTTCGAGCTCCAGCTGCTGGGCGGTCTCACGGGTGACCTGCGCCCAGATCGGTTCGCCGTCGTTGAGCGTGAGCTCGACGCGCACTTCGAACCCGAGGTGCACGACGCGGCGCACGAGCGCTTCGGTGGAGCCGGCGTCCGGCTCGGGGAGGATCTGAATGTCGTGGGGGCGCACGTACGCATCGTCGCCGAGGCGGTTGACGGGGCCGATGAAGGTCATCACGAACTCGTTGCGTGGGTGCTCGTACAGCTCGCGCGGCGCACCGGCCTGCTCGATCCGGCCGGCGTTCATCACGACGATCTGCTCGGCGACTTCCATCGCTTCTTCCTGGTCGTGGGTGACGAAGATCGTGGTGACGTGGATCTCGTCGTGCAGGCGGCGCAGCCATTCGCGCAGCTCGCTGCGCACTTGCGCGTCGAGCGCGCCGAACGGCTCGTCGAGCAGCAGCACTTCCGGGCGCGGGGCGAGCGCGCGCGCGAGCGCCATGCGCTGCAGCTGGCCGCCCGAGAGCTGGGAGGGGTAGCGGTCGGCGAGGCCGTCGAGGCGCACGAGCTCGAGCAGCTCGCGCACACGCTCGTCGATCTCGGCTTTCGGGCGCTTGCGTACGGACAGTCCGAAGCCGACGTTGTGACGCACGGTCATGTGCTTGAACGGGGCGTAGTGCTGGAACACGAAGCCGACGCCGCGGGTGCGCGCGGGCGTGGAGGTGACCTCGTGGCCTTCGATCACCACGCTGCCGCTGTCGGCGCTCTCCAGTCCGGCGATGATTCGCAGCAGCGTTGATTTGCCGCTGCCGCTCGGGCCGAGCAGCGCGGTGAGCGCGCCGTCGCCGACGGTGAGCGAGACGTTCTCCAGCGCAGTGAAGCTGCCGAAGCGCTTGCTGACGGCGTGTACTTCGATGGCCATCAGGCGGTCGCCTCCGCGAGCTGTGCGGGCGCGTGGGTCGATTCGGGCGCGCTCGGTGCGCTTGTGCGCGAGCGGGTGCGGCGGGTGAGCAGGTTCATCACGAGCAGTGTGGCAAGCGCGAGCAGCGCGAGCACCACGGCGGCGGAGTACGCGCCGGTGGTGTCGAAGTTCTCGATCCGATCCTGCACGTACAGGGGGAGCGTCTGGGTCTGGCCTTCCAGGCGCCCAGAGACGATGCTGACGGCGCCGAACTCGCCGAGGGCGCGGGCGGTGGTGAGCACGACGCCGTACACGACTGCCCAGCGGATGGCGGGGAGCGTGACGCGCCAGAACGTTTGCCAGGCGTTGGCGCCGAGCGTGGCGGCGGCTTGCTCGGCGTCGGTGCCGAGCTCGCGCAGCACGGGCATCGTTTCGCGGGCGACGAACGGGAGCGAGACGAACGCGGTGGCGAGCACCATGCCGGGCACGGAGAAGATCACCTGGATGCCGCTGGATGCGAGCTGGTCGCCGAACCAGCCGGTCTGGCCGTATACGAGCACGAGCGACAGGCCGACGACGACCGGGGAGATGGCGAAGGGCAGGTCGACGATCAGCCCGAGCAGCGCGCGTCCCGGGAAGCGCTTGCGCTCGAGCAGCAGCGCCATGCCGATGCCGAACAGGGTGTTGAGCGGCACGGCGATCGCGACGAGCTCGATCGACAGCCAGAAGGCGTGTATGGCGTCGGGTGCGGTGACGGCATCCCAGACCGGGCCGAGGCCGTGTTCGAACGTGCGGTAGAAGACCATCACGAGCGGGCCGAGCAGCAGCAGCGCGAGGTAGCCGAGCGCGAGCAGGCGCAGACCGAGTCGGCTACGTGTGCCGGTGGGGGGCTCCGGCACGGTGTAGGCGGCGCTGGGCGTGGGCCTGTCGGGCCTGTCGGCGTGAGCGTCAGACATAGCGTGTTTGGCGGCGTGAGAACAGGTTGAGCACGGCGAGCATCAGCAGCGCGGCGGCGAGCAGCACCACCGACACCGCGGCGGCCGAGGCGACGTTGTCGTTCTCGAGCTGGTTGAACACGTACACCGGGCCGAACTCGGTTTTGAACGGGAGGTTGCCGGAGATGATCACGACCGAGCCGAACTCGCCGACGGCGCGGGCGAAGCTGAGCGCGGCACCGGAGATCACGGCGGGGAGCAGGTTGGGCAGCACGATCCGGCGGAACACGGTGAAGGAGCTCGCGCCGAGCGACGCGGCGGCTTCTTCCATCGAGCGGTCGAGTTCGAGCAGCACCGGTTGCACCGAGCGCACGACGAACGGGAGCGTGACGAACAGCAGCGCCACGCCGATCGACGCGCGTGTGAAGGAGATGTCGATGCCGGTCGGGCCACCTTTGCCGTAGAGCGCGAGCAGCACGACGCCGGCGACGACGGTGGGGAGCGCGAACGGCAGGTCGATCAGCGCGTTGACGACGCGCTTGCCGGGGAACTCGTCGCGCACGAGCACCCACGCCACGAGCGTGCCGAACACGGCGTTGACGATCACGACGAGCGCGGAGACGATCAGCGTGAGCTTGATCGCGGCGACTGCTTCGGGGTTCGAGATCTCCTTCCAGAACTGGGAAGCGCCGCCGTCGGTGGAGCGGGCGAGCACGGCGGCGATCGGCAGCAGCACGAGCACCGACAGGTAGATGCCGAGCAGGCCGCGGCCGAGTCCCGTGGCGAAGCGGGCGGACGGACGTCCGCCCGCTGCCATGGGGCCTGAGCGACGCGGGAGCGCCGCGGCGGCGGCGGTGGGGTTATTTTGAGGTTGAGACCCCAAGTGACTGCTCGATCTTGGTGACGATGCCGTTGTCCGGGTCGAAGAACTGCTTGGTGACCGTGCTCCAGCCGCCGAGCGAGTCGATCGTGAACAGGTCGGCTGGGGCTGGGAACTGCTTGGCGTCGACCAGCTCGGGGCGCACGGGCCGGTAGCCGTTCGCTGCCCACAGCTTCTGGCCGGCGTCTGAGAGCAGGTAGTCGACGAACTTCTGTGCCGGGCCGGCGTTGGACTTCTTCAGCACTGCGATCGGGTTCTGGATCAGGATCGTGTCCTTGGGGATCACGAAGTCGATGGCGGTGCCCTTCTTCTGGTCGGAGATCGCTTCGTTCTCGTAGTCGATCAGGGCGTCGCCGCGGCCAGCGGAGAACGTGCGCAGGGCGTTGCGCGCGGAAGAGTCCTGGCTGACGACGTTATGGAACAGCGCTTTCAGATATGCCTGGGCCTGGGCGGGTGACTTGCCTTCCTTCAGCTGCGCGCCGTACGCGGCCATCACGTTCCAGCGGGCGCTGCCGGAGGTGAACGGGTTGGGCGTGAGCACCTGCACGCCGGGCTTGACGAGATCGTCCCAGCCGGTGATGTGCTTGGGGTTGCCTTTGCGCACGATGATCACGGCGACCGAGTTGGTGACGAAGCCGTGTGTGGCGTTCTGGTTCCAGCTCGGCGCGACGAGTCCGGCTTTGACGAGCTTGGTCATGTCGGGTTCGAGCGAGAAGTCGACGACGTCGGCTTTCAGGCCGGCGATCACTGAACGCGCCTGGTCCCCGGAGGGGCCGTAGGACTGGCTGAAGCTGATGTCCTTGCCGTCGGGGGTCGCCTGGAAGGCCGGGATCAGCGCTGAGTAGGCGCCCTGCGGGGTCGAGTAGGCGACGAGCGTCAGGTGCTTGGCGCTGCTCGAAGAGCCGCAGGCGCTCACGCCGAGGGCGAGTGCCAGCAGGGATAGAGCGGCGAGGATGGCTGTCGTGCGTTTGCGCATAACCACTTTCTGCATCGATGACATGAAGAATCGACGCTAACAAATATCATAAACCCAATCCGGATTCGGCTAAATGGTGCTCAGCCGGTGATCTTAGCCACCGCTGGCGATGGTTTGGACGACTTGGGGCGGGGCGCGAATCGACCGCGGTGAGGCGGCGCGTGGCGGCGCGCGGGCAGGCGGCGCGCGGCGGGGCGGGCAGGCGCGGTCAGGCGGCCGGGCGGTCGAGCGGGAAGGCGGCCGCGCGCGGGGCGCCGACGGAGGCGAGAGCGTCGGCGATACAGGCGGCTTGTACCTGGACGGCGTCGATGTGGAACGCTTCGGGGAACCCGCCGGCGCCGGCGCGCACGCCGATGCCGACACGCGCGAGGTGCATCGTCCCCAGGGTTTGCGAGTAGAGGTGATTGGCGGTGAAGTCGGGGTCGTCGATGGTGAAGAACCCCTGCTCGCTGCCGCGGGCGAGGATCTCGGACAGCTTGCCGAGGCAGGCTGTCATCCCCTGACCGAGGCGCAGCCAGACGCCGTCGGAGACCGTCTCCCGCAGCTCGCGCGCGGGGCGGCGCATCAACGACAGGCTGCAGTCGAGGAACGCCGGATGGCGCAGGCAGAATTCGGTGTAAAGGTGCCAGCCCTGCTCGAGCTGGGCGGGCGGGTCGAGCTGCTCGTCGACGCCGTCGAGGTCTTTGGTGAGGTCGGTGAGATAGCTCGTGAGCGTGAGCACGAACAGCTCTTCCTTGGAGGAGAAGTGGCGGTAGATCAGCGCTTTGTTGATGCCGACTTCGCGCGCGATGTCCTCGATCGGCGCGTCTTGTGAGCCGCGCTCGTCGAACAGCAGTCGAGTGGCGGCGACGATGTCGCGCTCGCGCTCGCGCCGGACAGATGCGCGTCGAAAAGCGAGCGGACGCGGTCTTGGGGCGTCTGCCATAACCACAACATTATAGCCGGTATGAAAACCAACTGTAAACGGTATTCAAACTTCCGTTTTGACATATCATCGAAGGCGAGCTACGCTATTTGGGACGCCCCCCGCCGTGGGGGTTCTTGCGTACTAGCCTCGTTTGAGGCACCGTGATCAAAGGAGACAGCCGCCCGATGTCAGCCACGCCCACAGCCAGCGCCGAAGCCACCGGAGCCGCGGAGGCCGCGATCGAGGCGATCGCCAACTCGGCGAACCAGGAGACCACCTTCTCGCTTGAGCTGACGCAGGATCAGAAGGACATCCGCGACTGGGTGCACGGGTTCGCTGCCGACGTGATGCGGCCCGCGGCGCACGAGTGGGACGAGCGCGAGGAAGTGCCGTGGCCGATCATCCAGGAGGCATCCAAGATCGGGCTGTACGGGTTCGAGGGGCTGGCGCAGTTCTTCGCCGACCCGACCGGGCTGACGCTGCCGCTGGTCAACGAGGAGCTGTTCTGGGGCGACGCGGGGCTCGGCATGGCGATCATGGGCACGGCGCTGGCCGTGGCGGCGATCTTCGGTCAGGGGTCGGGCGAGCAGATCGGCGAGTGGATCCCGCGTTGCTTTGGCACGCCGGAGGATCTCAAGGTGGCGTCGTTCTGCGCGTCGGAGCCCAACGCCGGCTCGGATGTGTCGGGGCTGCGCACGCGCGCCAAGTTCGACGAGGCGACCAACGAGTGGGTGCTCAACGGGCAGAAGGCGTGGGCGACGAACGGCGGGATCGCCGACGTGCACGTGGTGATCGCGTCCGTCGATCCCGAGCTCAAGTCGCGCGGTCACGCGGCGTTCATCGTGCCGATGAGCGAAGCCAAGGGCATCTCCCAGGGCGCGAAGGTGTCCAAGCATGGGCTGCGCGCGTCGCACACGGCCGACGTGTACCTGGATGACTGCCGCGTGCCGGCCGAGTACGTGCTGGGCGGCAAGGAGAAGCTCGACGAGCGCCTCGCGCGGGTGCGCGAGGGCAAGCGCGCCAAGTCGCAGGCGGCGATGCAGACGTTCGAGGCGTCGCGCCCCACCGTCGGCGCGCAGGCGATCGGAATCGCGCGGGCAGCATACGAGTACGCGCTCGAGTACGCCAAGGAGCGCGAGCAGTTCGGGCGCAAGATCATCGAGAACCAGGGGATCGCGTTCGCGCTAGCTGACATGAAGATGGAGATCGACGCGGCGCGGCTGCTGGTGTGGCGCGCGTCGTGGATGGGTCGCAACGGACATAAGTTCGAGAACGCCGAAGGGTCGATGAGCAAGCTCAAGGCTGGCGAGGTGGCCGTGTGGGCGACCGAGCGCGCGATCCAGATCCTGGGGGGCAACGGGTACACCCGTGAGTTCCCCGTCGAGCGCTGGCATCGCGACTCGAAGATCTACACGATCTTCGAGGGCACTTCAGAGATCCAGCGCGTGGTGATCGCGCGGGCGATCTCGGGGATGCACATCCAGTAGCTCTCCATTTTTGATGGTGCTGCGCGCGCGTACGCACGCGCGCGCAGCACCATCTTTTTTCAAAGCACAACCTCCGCGCGCCGGCTCGTTTGAGCGCGTGGCGACTCGTCTGACAGCCCGCCCTGCCTCACTGTGGCGCGCGACGCGACTGCCGCGCGACAGCCGGGTTACCAGGCCTGCGAGGCGCCGCAGTTGGGACAGGCGACGGTGGTGGAGACCGGCGCGGCGAACAGAAAGCCGCACTGACATGCGTATGAGGCCTGATCGAGCGGGCCGCCGGCTTGGCGTACGCGTTGAGCGGCCAGGTCGAGCGGATGGCGGGGTGCCGACGGCTGCTCCGTCGCCGGCTGCTCGAGGGCTGGGCGGGTGGGCGCGTGGCGCGCGCCGCGCTGGCGGCGTGCGCGCCGGTCGGTGAGGAGATGGAGGCTCGGTCGCATCGTGTGTCTACCTGTATGACTCGGCGGACAGCAGAATGTTTCGCGCTTTCTGCGCGATTTCCTGGCCAAATGGCCGGGTGCACGGCAAATGCCCGCGCATGCGCCACCGGGGTGGCTGACGCACGGGTTTGAGATACTGAGAGGCGATGAACCCCGCTCGCAAGCGAACGGTGCGGCTGGTGGTGGCGTTGAGCGCGGCGGTGCTACTCGCCAGCGCGCTGATCTACACCAGCTTCAGTGCCGCGAGCCCCGCGCTCACTCCCAGTCAGCTAGTGCGCCAGGCGCAGCCCGATCGCACCTACCAGCTAACCGGCACAGTGGTGGCGCACTCGGTCAAGCGCACCGGCGATGTGCTGAACTTCAGCGTGTCCAACCGCACCGGCGGCACGGCGGTGGCGGTGGCTTACGTCGGGACCGTGCCTGACCCGTTTCGCGAGGGGCGTGAGGTGATCGTGAACGTGCGCAAGCAGGGCGGTCAGTGGATCGGCGAGCGCGATTCGCTGATCACCAAGTGCCCATCCAAGTACAAGGATGCTCCTGCCGGCGAGAAGCAGAGCTACTGAGCAGCTGGTACGTGGTATCGACTGGATTGACCGTCGTGCCGGGAGCTGACGGCTGATGGCGGCGCTCGGGCGAGCATGTTTGCCGCTGGCGCTCGTGGTGTGCGTGTACGGCATCGGGGCGTCGCTGTACGGCGTGCGCGCCAGACGCCCGGAGTGGTCGGATTCCGGGCGGCGTGCGGTGTACGCGCTGGCGGGGGTGCTGACGGTGGCGTTCGCGGTGCTCGAGAGCGCGTTCCTGCGCAGCGATTTCAGTTTCAACACGGTGGCGAGCACGTCGAGCCTGTCGACGCCGACGTTCTACAAGGCCGCGGCGGTGTGGTCCTCGCAGGAGGGGTCGCTGCTGCTGTGGGCGTGGCTGCTGTCGCTGTGGTCGAGTCTCGTGCTGTTCATGACGCGCAACAGGCTGCGCGACGTGACGCCGTACGCGACCTCCGTGCTGCTCGGGTTCGGCGGGTTCTTCGTGGCGCTGATGATGTTCTACGCGACCCCGTTCGCGTCGACCCATCCGGCGCCGTCGGATGGCGTTGGGCTGGACCCGCTGCTGCGCCACCCGAGCATGATGATCCACCCGCCGATGCTGTACTCGGGGTACACGCTGTGCATGGTGCCGCTGGCGTTCGGGATCGGCGCGCTGATCGCCCGCCGGGTGGATGCCGAGTGGATCGTGTCCACGCGCCGCTTTGCGCTGGCGGCGTGGTTCTTCCTCGGGATCGGGATCCTGCTGGGCGCGCGCTGGTCATACGCGGAGCTCGGCTGGGGGGGCTACTGGGGCTGGGATGCGGTCGAGAACGCATCCTTGATGCCGTGGCTGACCGGCACGGCGTTCCTGCACTCGCTGATGATCCAGGAGAAGCGCGGGATGCTGAAGGTGTGGAACGTGTCGCTGGTGCTCGCCACGGGAATCCTCGCGATCATGGGCACGTTCCTGGTGCGCAGCGGCATCCTCAGCTCGATCCACGCGTTCGGGGGGGCCACGCTCGGCGTGCCGTTCGTAGCACTGATCGCCGTGTTGATCGGTGGGTCCATCTATCTCGTCGTGTCACGCCGGGGGATGCTGCGCACCGAGCATCGTCTGGATTCGCTGCTCTCGCGCGAAGCGATGTTCCTCGGCAACAACCTGGTGCTCGTCGGGCTGTGCTTTGTGATCTTCTGGGGCACGTACTTCCCGCTGATCTCCGAAGCGCTGAACGGCCACGAGGCGTTGGTGGGGCCGCCCTGGTTCGACCGCTACACGGTGCCGCTCGCGCTCGTGCTGGTGCTGCTGTCGGGCATCGGGCCGGTGATCGCGTGGCGGCGCGCGACGTGGGCCAGCGCGCGGCGCAACTTCCGTGCGCCGCTTGGGTGTGCGCTGATGACGCTGCTCGTGCTGCTCGGCGTGGGCGTGCAGCAGAAGCCGCTAGCGGTGGCGATGTTCTGCTGCGCCGCGTTCGTGCTCGGCAGCGTCGGGCAGGAGTTCTGGCGCGGGATGCGCGTGCGCGGAGCGATCGCGCACGAACCGCCGCCTGTGGCGCTGCTGGCGCTCGTGCGTCGCAACCGCAGGCGCTACGGCGGGTACATCGTGCACATCGGCATGGCGGTGCTGTTCGTGGGCGTGGCGGCGTCGTCGTCGTTCCAGCACGCCACCGAGCTCGGGCTGTCGCCCGGGCAGTCGACGCACGTCGGCGCGTACACGGTGCGCTATGTGAAGCCGACTGCGACGATCACACCCAAGTACGACTCGGCGCACACCGGCGCCACGCTCAGCCTGGGGGCGGTGCTCGACGTGAGCAAGCACGGACGTCACGTTTCGACGCTGCGACCGAGCCAGGGGTACTACGACTCTGGCGACCCCAGCCAGGGATCGGTGGGGCACTTCATCGGCGGCCAGGCGGTCAGCCACGTGAGCATGGATGCCGGCATCACGCGCGACGTGTGGAGCGCGATCGCGCCGAACATCGACGCGCCGCGGCTGCGGCGGATCATGAGCGCTGCCAACAAGACGATCCCGCTGGTGCGCCCCGACGAGGGCATGATCGCGGTGGCGGTGATGGCGCGCGCGTACATGCAGAACCCGCCGACGGCGCAGTTCCATTTGATCGTGTCGCCGCTGGTGATGTGGATCTGGATCGGCGGCCTGATCGTGTTCGGCGGCGCGCTCGTGGCGATGTGGCCGGCGCCCGGGATGCTGCGCCAGCGGGCGAGCGCACGCGCGGCCAGTCGTGCGGCGGCACGGCGCGGGCTTGCGCGCGCCTAAGCGCCGGCCGGCGCGGGCTGCCGGAGTCGGCCGGTGAGCGTCTGGATCGCGCTGGCGACGCTGGTGCTGCTGGCGGCGGTGGTGTATGTGATCAGCGCGCCGCTGCGCGCGGCGCGTGCGCCGCAGCGGGGGCAGTCGGCGCAGCGCGACGAGCTCGAAGCCGCACGCGCGGCGAAGTACCGGGAGATCCGCGACGCTGAGCTTGACTACCGCACGGGCAAGCTGTCCGACGAGGACTACAAGGCGATCGACGGCGCGCTGCGCGCCGAAGCGCTGGAGATCCTCAACCGGCTCGAAGCGCTCGACGACGACGAGGACGACGCAGAGCGGCAGGTCACGCCCGAGGCTCCTTAGCTGGCGCCCAGGGCTCCACTGAGCGTCTTGATGGAGCTCAGGCCCAGGGCTTCTTCAGCAGCAGGATCGTGTTTCCGACGAACAGGATCGCGAAGAACACGGTCCAGCGATTGAGGTTGCGCTCGACCATCGAGCCGCCCCCCAGCGGACCCGTGCCGCTGCCGACTCCGAACGCGCCGGAAAGCCCGGTGTCCTTGCCGGAATGCATGAGAATCAGGAAGATCAGGACCACCGAGATGATGACCTGCAGGATCGAGAGCAGTGCTTCCATGAGCCGAAGGGTAGCGCGGACCGTGAAGCTGCGGCGCGC
>DATINL010000004.1:0-125041 GCA_035474295.1 Solirubrobacteraceae bacterium | reverse complement strand
CTGACTGCCCAGCGCCCCCATCGACCTGGCTGGCCAACCTCCGCCCGACCTGACTGCCCAGCGCCCCGCCCCGACCTGACCGAGACGTCTCCCCTTGCCACGTGCACCGGGGAAACAACCGCGCCTATTCCTCGCCGAGCTCGAGCACCGCGAGGAACGCTTCCTGCGGGATCTCGACGCGCCCGACCTGCTTCATCCGCTTCTTGCCTTCCTTTTGCTTCTCCAGCAGCTTGCGCTTGCGCGAGATGTCGCCGCCGTAGCACTTGGCGATCACGTCCTTGCGGAACGCCTTGACGGTCTCCCTGGCGATCACGTGCGAGCCGATCGCGGCCTGGATCGGCACGTCGTACTGCTGACGCGGGATGCGTTTGCGCAGCTTCTCCGTGAGCGTGCGCCCAACGTCGTATGCCTTGTCGCGATGCACGACCATCGAGAGCGCGTCGACCGGGTCGCCGGAGAGCAGCACGTCGAGCTTGACGAGGTTCGACGGCCGCACGCCGCTGAGCTCGTAGTCCAGCGAAGCATAACCGCGCGTGCGTGACTTGAGCTGGTCGAAGAAGTCGAGCACGATCTCCGCGAGCGGCAGGTCATAGCCCATCTGCACCCGCTCGGGCGAGAGGTAGTGCATGCCCGTGTGCTCCCCGCGGCGCTCCTGGCAGAGCTCCATGACCGCGCCGATGTACTCCTTCGGGCAGATGATCGATGCTTTGATGAACGGCTCGCGGATCTCCGCGATCGTGCCAGGGTCGGGCATGTCCGACGGGTTGTGGACCTCGAGCTCCTCACCGTTGGTGAGCGTTATCTCGAACTCCACCGACGGCATCGTCGTGAGCAGCTCGAGGTCATACTCGCGCTCCAGGCGCTCGCGCACGATGTCCATGTGCAGCAGCCCCAGGAAACCGCAGCGGAAGCCGAAGCCGAGCGCGTCGGAGGTCTCCGGCTCCCACGCCAGCGCCGCGTCGTTGAGCGTGAGCTTCTCCAGCGCGTCGCGCAGGTCGGCGTAGCGATCGGAGTCGATCGGGAACAGCCCGCAGAACACCATCGGCTTGACCTCGCGGTAGCCCGGCAGCGCGTCCGAGGCGGTGCTGCGCAGCGAGTCGCGCGTGGTGAGCGTGTCGCCGACACGCAGGTGCGTGACGTCCTTGATGCCGGTGATCAGATAGCCGACCTCGCCAGCCGCGAGCTCGTCGGTCGGCATCATCTGCGGGCTGAACACGCCGATCTCGTCGATGTCCGAGTTGGTCGACGACGCCATCGCGCGAATCGCGTCGCCCTTGCGCAACACGCCGTCGACCACGCGGATGTACGCGATCACACCGCGGTACTGGTCGAACTCGGAGTCGAAGATCAACGCGCGCGCGGGCGCGTCGCGATCACCTCTCGGCGCCGGGACGCGGGCGATCAGCTCCTCCAGCACCTCCGACACGCCCTCCCCCGTCTTGCCGCTGATGCTCAAGATCGACTCAGGCGGCTCGCCGATCAGCTCGGACACCTCGCCTGCGACCCGCTCCGGCTCCGCACCCGGAAGGTCGATCTTGTTCAGGCACGGGATCAGCTCGAGGTTCGAGTCGACCGCCAGATACGTGTTGGCGACCGTCTGCGCCTCGACACCCTGGGAGGCATCGACGACCAGCAGCGCGCCTTCGCACGCCGCCAGCGAGCGTGATACCTCGTAGGTGAAGTCGACGTGACCGGGCGTGTCGATCAGGTGCAGCTGATAGGTGTTGCCGTCACGCGCCTCGAAGAACACACGCACCGCCTGCGCCTTGATCGTGATGCCGCGCTCACGCTCGAGGTCCATCGAGTCGAGCAGCTGCGCACGCATCGCGCGCGCATCGACGGTGTGCGTAATCTCGAGGATGCGGTCGGCGAGCGTCGACTTGCCGTGGTCGATGTGCGCGATGATGCAGAAGTTGCGGATCAGGGCTTGGTCCATGGGCGTCCACACTGTAGAAGGGCGCGGGCGCAAAGCGGCCCGCGGGTCAAGCGGGCGGGGTCGGCGTGAACCAGTTCAGCCGGTCAGCACCGCATCGGCGAGCTTCTGGCCGTTGCGGTTGACGTACTGCTCGGGCGTCCAGCTGTCGAGGAACGCCTTGGCAGCGTCGTGCCCGGAGTCGAGCAGCCAGCGCTTGCCTGCGTCGTCGAGGTCGAACTCGGTCGTGCCGATCGTGCCGGCGCTTACCGTACACGTGCGCACCCGGGTGGATTTCGACGCGAAGCGCTTGTCCCACGCTTCGTTGGCCGTGTGGAAGATGTCAGAGCCCATCTCAGCAGCCCATCCGAGCGTGTGCAGCAGGTGCTGCATGCCGCCGCCCACGCTCTTGCCGCCGACCAGCCGGAAGCCGAACGTGGGACGGGTCGCATCCCTGTCGTCAACGTCGAAGATCCAGACCGGGAAGTTCGAGAGCACGCCGCCGTCGACGATCGTCGACGGCTTGCCCGTCTCGTGGTGCACCAGCTCGATTGGCTGGAAGAAGTACGGGATCGACATGCTCATCCGCACGGCGTCAGCGATCTCGAACGCGTCGGGGTCGATCGGCTGATCGCTGCCGGCGAGCCGATATGAGCAGAGATCGTCCGGCAGCAGCAGCATCTCCCGGCGCGTGATGTCGGTGGCGATCATCTTCAGCGTCCGGCCGGCGCGCTTGACGTCGCCGAACGTCTGCCCGTCGATCGCCCTGCGAAACCAGTCGTGGAACACCTTGCCGTGCGCGAGCCCATGCACGCGCAGCAGGTTCAGCCCCCCGCCAAGGATCTCCCCGCCCGCGCCCCAGTCCTGAAAGCTCGCGTACGGGGCGGCCTGCACGAGCGTCTGGGTCTGCGCCGCGTCGTGGCCGCACGCGATGTACGCGGCGATGATCGCCCCGGCGCTGGTGCCCGCCACCTGCATCCAGCGGTCCACGTAGGAATCCGGGTGGGCTGCCTGGTCGGCGAACTCGAGCAGCGCGCCGACGAGCGCGAGCCCCTTGACACCGCCACCTTGGAACACCCCGTCAGCCTCGTGCACAGCCATCACGCGACCCTATGTGGACAGCAGATGATGGTCAAGGCGTGGTGACTGACTCGAGCTGAACAGCCGCTCATGCGCGCCCCGGTGGAACACCCGTTGGAAGCAACCGCTCATCACCGATGGGACGCGCCCACATCACCTCGTCGAGGAAGGCTCGGAACCCGGCTCACGCCCGGCGAAGCGAGCGGCGACCATCGAATACACCTGGTGGGCCTCCGGCACGTGCATCGCGAGCACCGCGCGCGTGTACACCCACAGGCCGGCGCCAGCGGCAGCGCCAACGCTGATGACCTCCGCGGGCAGCGAATGACCGATCAGCCGGTCGATCACGAACCAGACGATGTAGGCGACCGCGGCGAGCAGCGCCGACGCCACCAGGATCCGCGCGGTGATCATCGTCGTCTGCGCGCCTTCGAGGCGGCCGTTGAACCCGATCCGCAGGCGATGGATCTGCAGCGCGGTCATCACCGCGTTGGCCGCGACCGTGCCGATCACCAGGCCGGCGATACCGAACGGACGGTAGAGAATCACGCTGACGACGATGTCGACGAGCATGTTCACAGCGGCCAGCCTGGTCGGGATCCACGGTCGCTGGACCGCGAAGAACGTGCGCGTCAGCAGCAGGTTGATCCCGCCGAACGGCAGGCTGAACGCGAACCAGAACAGCGCCACCGACACGAAGTGCGTGGACTCCACGTTGAACGAGCCGCGCTGGAACACCAGCCGCGTGATCGGAACCGCGAGCACGATCATGAACGCTGCCGCGGGGATCAGCAGCAGATTGATCTGGCGCATGCCGACGCCGACGGCCTGGCGCATGCCGTCGACGTCGCGGCGCGACGCCATGCGGCTCAGCGTGGGGAACAGCACGGTTGCGACCGCGACGCTGAACATGCCCTGCGGCAGCATGTAGATGCGGAACGCGTTGTCGATCGCGCGCGGCGCCTGATCGGACACCAGCGTGCCGAAGCTCGAGTTGATCAGCTGGTCGAGGTTGACGATGCCGAGGCCGATCGTGACCGGCAGCATCAGCGTGAACACCTGGCGAATGCGCGGGTCGTGCCAGTCGATCGCGAACTGCAAGCGGAAGTCGATCCGCCCGAGCGCGCCGATCGCCATCGCGAACTGCACGCCGGTGGCGAGCAGGATCGCGATCGCGTATGCGTAGAGCTGCTGGTCGCCGTGGAAGCGCCCGCGCAGCGCCACCAGCACGACCAGGATCACGATGTTCCAGATCGCCGGGGAGATCGCGGGGATCGTGAAGTGGTCATAGGACTGCAGCACGCCCACGAGCAACCCGTTCAAGCCGAGCAGCAGCACCACCGGGAACAGCACTTGCGAGAGGCCTGCGGTGAGCGTGTCGAGGCCGCCGCTGAACGTGTCGCCGGTGAACAGCGGCATGATCGCGCCCGCCGCGAGGATGAAGAACGCGGTGATCGCGCCGAGCGCGATCAGCATGATCCAGAACAGCGTGGATGCGAGCCGGAAAGCCTCTTTCCTGCGCCCCTGCTGCAGCAGGTCGGTGAACACCGGCACGAACGCAGCCGACAGCGCGGCGTTCGCGAACAGGTTCGCCACCAGGTTCGGCACCTGGAATGCGATCGTGAACGCGGACGCGGCGCCGCTCGTGCCGAAGTAGCTGGCCGCGACGATCTCGCGCACCAGGCCGGCGACGCGGGAGAAGCCCGTGGCAATCGAGAAGATCACCGTGTTGCGCGCAACTCCGCGGCTGGAATGCGGCTCGTCGGGTGGAAGCTCCTCGGCGGCTTCTCTTGGTTCGGACAAGGCCGCTATAGTACGTCGCCCCGCGGCGCTCGACGGTCGATACCGTGCGAGCGGGAATCCGGGGAATCATTCGATGGCGAACATCCACTCACAGAAGAAGCGCATCCTGCGCGCCGAGCGCGAGCGGCTCGAGAATCGGCGGTACACGTCGGCGATCAAGACGTTCTTCCACCGGCTGGAGTCAGCTGTTCAGAGCGGCGACGACACGACCGCCGACAGCGAGCATCGCCAGCTCGTGAGCACCATCGACAAAGCAGTGAAGCGCGGAGCGCTGCATCGCAACACCGGCGCGCGCAAGAAGAGCCGCGCCGCCCGCGTGCGCGCCGCCGGCAAAGCTTCCTAGCAAGTTTCGCCGCGTCTATTGAGTGATCGCCTGGACCGCGCGCAGCGCGAGCGTGTCCTCTTCCAGCGCGGCCAGCCCCTTCTTACCGACGACCGCGCCGCCGCGCGTGTCGAGCTCGAGGTCGGCGAGTGTTCCAAGCGCTTCGCGCAGCCGTGCCGGGTCCGAGCGCGCGACGTCCGCGACCATCCGCTCAGCCGCCCGCGGCGGCATTCGCAGTGAGCGCTTGACATCAGCGACGGAGTCGCCGGCCTGCAGACGCGTGGCGATCCCCAGCGCGTCGCGCAAGCGCTGGGCCATCAGGTAAGTAAGCCCCGACAGACGTTCACCCTGCTCGCGCAGCCGCAGATACGACAGTGTGGCTTCGCGCGTGTCGGCGCCGACGAGCGCATCGGCGAGCGAGAACGCGCGCCATTCAGCCGAGTGGGCGGCGCGCTGGTCGATGTCATCGACCGTGATACGAGTCTCCCCAGACGGAGTTTCGACCTCGAGCGCGAGCTTCTCAAGCTCCCGCAACAGCCGCTGCTGGCGCTCACCGACCTGAGCCACCAGCGCTTTCGCCGCTGCCGCGTCGAGCAGCAGGCCCTTGCGCGCAGCCTGCTCGCGCGCCCAACCCGGAAGCTCCCACGGCTTGATCTTCGTCTCACTCACGAGCTGCCCGCCGGCCGCCTTGACCGCCTTGTGCAGCGCCGCCGGCGCCTTCGCGCGACCCTCCTCGCGCGCGAACAGCGCGAGCGTCGTATCCGGCGGCATGTCGGCCAGCACCGCCAGCAGGTCGCGTTCGACGTCGGCCTGCTTCCAGCGCTCGATGCCGTCGACGATGATCACGCGCCGTCCCAACGCGAAAGTCATCGCCGCGAGCGCGAGCGCCACGCCCGCCGGGCTCGCCGCGTCGCCGTCGAGCATCTCGACGTTGCCCGCTCCACCATCGCCTTCACCCAGCGCACGCAGACGCGCCCGGCGCTCGGAGATCGCACCGTGATCGTCGCCGTGAATCAGGTAGACGGGCTTCAGCTCAGCCATCACGAGCGATTCTAGGCGCGGCGACGGCGTCCGCCGGCTGTGTGATCAACGACACACTCCGGCATCCGCCAGCGGTAGATACTGGCTGCGCAGCCAAACCGATCTGGGAGACGTGCTCATGCAGACATTCATGCTGGGGTTGGACCGCTGGCTGAGCCGTCACCGCCGCGTCGTGCTCGGCACCTGGATCGGGCTGGTGGTGCTCGCCGCGCCGTTCGCCATGCACCAAGGCGATCATCTGACCGGCGGCGGGTACGCGATCCCCGGCTCGGACTCGCTCGCGGTCGCCAACGACCTGCGCACGTTCCCCGGCGCCCAGCAGGCACATCTCGTCGCCGTGCTGGTGCCGCGCCCCAATGCGACGTCAGCCGACGCGCGTGCCGCTATCCAGCGTGTTGCGAGCGCCGCCGGACAGGTGTCGAACGTCAGCCTCGACCCAGCCGCCGAGCGCCAGGCGCTCGCTGCTGTGAGCGCGCCCGGCGGTATGGCGCGTACGACGATCGTGCCGCTGCGGGTGACGGTGCCCGAGGAGGATTCGATCGACGTGGCCGCCGGGTTGCGCGCGAAGCTGGCGCTGCACAACGCCCCGGCGGGCCAGCCGATCGGATTGCATCTGGTCGGGCAGGGCGCGCTGTGGGCCGGGCTGCAGGATCTCAGCAAGGATGACCTGGCGAAAGCCGAAGGCACGGGCTTCCCGATCATCGCGCTGATCCTGATCGCCGTGTTCGGCTCGCTGGTCGCCGCGACGCTGCCGCTGCTGCTCGGGCTCGTGTCGGTGCTGCTGACCGGAGCTGTGATCTATGCGCTCTCACTCGTCACCGACATGTCGGTGTTCGTCACCAACATGGCATCGATGATCGGCATCGGCGTGGCAGTCGACTACTCGCTGTTCGTGCTCGCGCGCTACCGCCAGGAGGTACGGGCGGGCGCGACGCTCGCAGCGGCGCGCGCCACCGCCTTAGCGACTTCGGGTGTGGCGGTGACGTTCTCCGGGCTGACCGTGATGATCTCGCTGGCGGGCCTGTACCTGGTGCAGGCCACCGCGATCCGTTCGATGGCGCTCGGCGCGATCGTCGTCGTGGCGGTGTCGATGCTGGCGTCCGCGACGCTGCTGCCGCTGCTGATCACGTTGCTCGGCCAGCGCGTCACGAAACCGGGGCGCATCTTTGCGCTGCTGACGCGCACGGGCCATCGCCTGCGTGCTCGCCTGAGCTCTGCGACCGACGCCGAACGCGCGGCGCGCCCCGGCTTCTGGGCACGTTGGACCGCTGTGATCACCAAGCGCCCCGCGCTCGCCGCGCTGCTCGCGGTGGCCGTGCTGGTGACGCTCGCGACCCCGGCGCGCAACCTGCACACCGTCGACGGCGGGCTGCGCCAGTTCCCGGCCGCGAACGAAACCAGGCAAGGGTTCGAAGCAGCCGCGAAGGTGACCGGTCCGGGAGCATCCGTCCCGCTCGAGGTGCTCGCGCCGGTCGCCGTGGCTGACAGGGCGCGTGCGGTGCTGAGCGCCGACCCAGAAGTGCTGAGCGTCGCGCCGACGACGCCCGCGCCGGATGGCCACGCGGTGCTGCTGCTCGCGACGCCGCGCCACGACGGCGAGTCGTCACAGCTGCAGGCGGCGATCGTACGACTGCGCGCGCAGATGCCGGCCGGAGCGCTGGTCGGCGGCAGCTCAGCCGGGATCAAGGACTTCCACACCGAAGTGAACGGGTCGATGTGGAAAGTCACGCTGTTCGTGCTCGGCATGTCGTTCCTCGTGCTGCTCGTGCTGCTGCGCTCGATTGTGCTGCCGCTCAAGGCGGTTGCGATGAACTTGCTGTCGGTCGGCGCCGCGTACGGCGTGATGACGCTCGTGTTCGGCTCCGTCGACACGATCACACCGCCGCTCGTGCTGGCGGTGGTGTTCGGCCTGTCGATGGACTATGAGGTGTTCCTGCTGAGCCGCATCCGCGAGCGCTACATGGCGACGGGCGACACCCGCTCTGCGGTGGCGCAGGGGTTGGCGTCGAGCGCCGGCACGATCTCCAGCGCCGCGCTGATCATGGTGTGCGTGTTCACTCTGTTCGCCACGACCGGCGTGCCGTCGATCCAGCAGCTCGGCCTCGGCTGCGCGGTCGCGATCGCCGTCGACGCGACGCTCGTGCGCCTCGTGCTGGTGCCGGCCGCGATGGAGCTGTTCGGCAAGTGGAACTGGTGGCTGCCCACGCGTCTGGCGCGGGTGCTTCCGAAGACGTCGATCGAGTCGCTCGGCCAGGGCGCCCAGGTCGCGCTTGCCGGCACCGATTGATCAGCGCACGACGATGTTCACGAGCTTGCCCGGCACGACGATCTCCTTGACGATCTGCTTGCCGTCGATGTGAGCGCGCACGTTCGGCGCGCCCAGGCACAGCTGCTTGAGCTCGTCCGCCGTCGCGTCGGCGTTCGCCTGCACGCGGTCGCGCAGCTTGCCGTTGACCTGGCACACGAGCTCGTATACCGCCTGCTCGAGGTAGGTCTGGTCGGCTTGCGGCCACGGCTGCTCCCATACCCGCTCGCCGTCGTTGAGCCGGTCGTACACCTCCGCGCAGACATGCGGCGCGAACGGGAACAGCAGCGACGCGGCCGTCGATAGCGCGAAGCGCTGGGTGCTCACGTCGGCGCGCTCGCGCATCCGCGAGCAGTCGTTCAGCAGCTCCATCACCGCGGCGATCGCCGTGTTGAACGCGAAGCGGCGCAGGTCGCCGGAGACCTTGTCGATCGCCCAGTGGGCTTTGCGCGTGAGCAGCAGATCCTCCTGCGCCCCCCCACCGCTCGGCAGTCCCTCACCGCGCTCGGCAACCTCGTTCGCCATGCGCCACAGCCGTGACAGGAAGCGATGCACCCCCTCCATCCCCTCGTCGGACCAGTCGGCGTCCTGGTCGGGCGGCCCGACGAACAGGATGTAGCTGCGCGCGGTGTCAGCGCCGTAGCGCGCGACGATCGACGCGGGCGAAACCACGTTGCCCTTCGACTTGGACATCTTCGACCCGTCCTTGGTCACCATGCCCTGCGTGAACAGCGCCTGGAACGGCTCCTGGAAGTCGAGATGGCCGAGATCCGCCAGCGCCTTGGTGAAGAAGCGCGCGTACATCAGGTGCAGGATCGCGTGCTCGACGCCGCCGATGTACTGGTTGACCGGCATCCACTGACGCAGCGCGGCCGGATCCCACGCGGCCTCGTCGTTGTGCGCGTCGCAGTAGCGCAGGTAGTACCAGGACGAGTCGACGAACGTATCCATCGTGTCCGTCTCGCGCCGCGCTGGGCCGTCGCACGACGGGCAGCTGGTGTTCACCCAGTCCTCGGCAGCCGCCAAGGGTGAGCGCCCGCGGGGCGCATAGTCCTCGACTTCCGGCAGCACCACCGGCAGCTGCTCCTCCGGCACCGGCACGGCACCGCACTGCTCGCAGTACACGATCGGGATCGGACAGCCCCAGTAGCGCTGGCGCGACACGAGCCAGTCGCGCAAGCGGTAGTTGATCGACGCGTGGCCCTTGCCCTCGCGATCGAGCCACTCGACGATCGCGCGCAGCGCCTCGCGGTTCTGCATCCCGTCGAAATCAGGGTGTGAGTTGACGAGCGGCCCATCCCCGGTGTACGGCAGTCCGTCGTCACCATCGCCCGGCAGCTCCTCCCCGTCACCGTCGGCCGGCAGCTCATCGTCGCCCTCGATCACGCGCCGGATCGGCAAGCCGAACGCGGTCGCGAACCCGTGGTCGCGCTCGTCGTGGCCCGGCACCGCCATGATCGCGCCGGTGCCGTACTCCATCAGCACGTAGTCCGCCACGAACATCGGGATCTGCTCGCCGTTGACCGGGTTGGTGACAGCGCGCCCGAGCGGCACGCCCGTCTTCGGCTTCTCCAGCGACCCGCGCTCCTCACCGCCGTCGGTGAGCGTCTGGTTGACGTACGCGCGCACCGCCTGCTCGTGCTCGGTGCCCTCCGCCAGGCGGATCACATCCGGGTGCTCCGGCGCCATCACGAAGAACGTCGCCCCGAACAGCGTGTCCGGGCGGGTGGTGAACACCGGGTAGTCCACGCCCAGCTCCTCGCAGCGGAACACGACCTCAGCGCCTTCGGAGCGGCCGATCCAGTTGCGCTGCATCGTCTTGACGTGCTCGGGCCATTCGATCCCGTCGAGGTCGCCCAGCAGGCGCTCCGCGTAGTCGGTGATGCGCAGGAACCACTGCTCGAGCTGGCGCACCTCCACCAGCGCGCCGCAGCGCTCGCAATGGCCATCCACCACCTGCTCGTTGGCGAGCACCGTCTGGTCGTTGGGACACCATTTCACCGCCGCTTCGCGCCGATAGGCCAGCCCGGCCTTGTAGAGCTCCAGGAAGATCCACTGCGTCCAGCGGTAGTAGCGCGGCTCGTGCGTGCCGAACTCCCGCGACCAATCGATCGAGATGCCCCAGGAGCGGAACTGGCGCTGGAAGGATGCGATCGACTCAGCGGTGGAGTCACGCGGGTGCACGCCCGTTTTGATCGCGTGGTTCTCCGCTGGCAGCCCGAACGCGTCATACCCCATCGGATGCAGCACGCGATGGCCGGTGCGACGGTGAAAGTGCGCGATCGCGTCGCCGACGGCGTAGCACTTCAGGTGGCCGATGTGCGGCTCGCCGCTCGGGTAGGGCAGCATCTCCAGCACATACGACGTGGGCGCGGCCTCTACACCGCCGGAACGAGACGAGGTGTCCAACTCGTTGGACACCTCCCACGTGCGTTCCTCTGCCCACACCGCCTGCCAGCGGGGCTCGATCTCGAGCGGGTTGTAACGGGGTTCGTCAGCCATGGCGTCCCGGCAGGTTAGCGGGCGCCTTAGGACGGGACAGGGCGCCCGCGCGTGCCGGCCCAGCGAGATCGGCGTGTCACATCACAAAGCGGCTGTTGGCACGCAGCAGCTCGACGAGCTCACGCGGAGCCTTCTGCGGCGATCCAGCGTCGAACGGCGGTTGCGGGTCGTACTCGATCCCGAGCTGGATCGCCTGGGCGCGCTGATCCCCGGCGATCTTCGCAGCCAGCGCCAGCGCCATGTCGATGCCCGCCGAGACACCTGCGGCTGTGACGATCTTGCCGTCGAACACAACCCGCTCGTGGGTCGCCACGGCGCCGAGGCGCCCCAGCTCAGCGTGAGCCAGCCAGTGGCCGGTCGCGTTCACCCCGTCGAGCAGACCCGCCGCGGCGAGCAGCAGCGACCCGGTACACACCGACGTCGTCCACGTGGTGGTCTCGTGTACCTCGCGCAGCCACCCGAGCGTGCGCTCGTCCACCCGCGTGACAGCCTCACCCGGGCCTCCGGGAACGAGCACGATCTCCGGCCGCGGGACGTCCTGCAGTGAATGCTCGACCTGGATCGTCAGCGCACCGGTGTCGGTACGCACTGAGCCCGCCGCGGCAGCGACGAACTTGACGTTCGCGCCGGGCAGCCGGCTCAGCACCTCATACGGCCCGATCGCGTCGAGCGCGGTGAAACGGTCATATAGGAGGATCGCTATCTCCATCGAGTCAGATTCCCTTCCATGTCAGGCCGCGGTGACGAACCGCCGGCGGTATTCGGCCGGTGCGACGCCGAGCGCTCGCAGAAACGACCGGCGCATGGTCTCTGGGGTGCCGAACCCGCAACTCGCTGCAACCGCCGCCACTGGCTCGGTCGTGTCCTCCAGCCGCCGGCGCGCACCCTCCAGGCGCACGCGCTCGACGTAGCGCCCGGGCGTGACCCCAACCTCCTCGGTGAAGCTGCGTGCGAAGTGGCGCGTGCTCATGTGAGCACGCGCCGCGAGCGCCTGCACCGACAGATCCGCGGCGAGATGCTCGATCACGAAGCGCTGCACCTCGCGCAGCGGCTCGCGCGCGGGCGCCTGCGTCGCCATCGTCGCGCTGAACTGGGACTGACCCCCGGGGCGGCGCAGGAACAGCACGAGGTGGCGCGCGATCGTCAGCGCCGTATCGCGGTCGAGATCCTCCTCAACCAGCGCAAGCGCGAGATCCATGCCGGCCGTGACCCCCGCCGACGTCCAGATCGTCCCGTCGCGCAAAAAGATCGGCTCGGGATCGACGTGCACCGCCGGGTAGCGGCGCGCGAGCTCCCGCGCCGCGGACCAGTGCGTCGTCACGCGCCGCCCGTCCAGCAGACCGGCCTCGGCGAGCAGGAACGCGCCGGTGCAGACGCTCGCGATACGTCGCGCCCGCGGAGCGACGCGTGCGATCCAATCGATCAGCATCCGATCGGTTTCGACGACCGTGCGACCGAACCCGCCAGCAACGATCAGCGTGTCGATCTCGCCCGCCTCGGCGATCGACGCGTGCGGCAGCAGCGTCAGCCCGCTCGACGTCCGCAGCGCCGCGCCATCCGCGCTGAGCACCCGCACGCGGTAGCCGCGATCGGCGCCGTCGACAGCGTCGCCGCAACCAGCACCGTCGGCACGACCGGCGTCATCGCCGCGCGCAGCCTGCTCGACCACCATCTGCGCGCCGGCGAACACCTCCAGCGGCCCTGTGACGTCGAGGCTCTGTACGCCTGGGAAGGCGACGATCGCGATATCGCGAGGGCATTTGGAGATCTGCATCGACCGATCATTACGCGACTCGCGCCTGTCCGCAAGGACATTTATCCAACTATTCCAGCCATCGACCGATCTGTGAGCGAAATGGTGGTCCAGCCACCGACTCGCTCCCACGCGGGCAGAGCACTTTCAATTTAGATGGTGCTGCGCGCGCGTACGTGCGCGCGCGCAGCACCATCTCTTTTTGCGGTCTACCATGCGTGCATGGAGCCTGAGCAGGCGCCTGAGAGCTTGCCCTCCGTCGGCCCCAGCGCGCACCCGCACGACGAGCACGAGCACCGGCGAAGCGGCGAAAGCGCACCAAGCGCCGCCTCCGCCCGCGTCGCCGCGATCGTGGAAGCCGCCGAGCGCACCGCCGAGCAGCTGCGCACCCGCGCCGAAGAGCTCGCCCGCCAACGCATCTCAGAAGCCGACCGCGCCGCCGCCAACCGCGTGCAAGCCGCCGAAGAGGAAGCCGGCGAGATCATTCGCGCCGCACGCACTCAGGCCGAGATCTCCAGGAACGAAGCCGTTGCCGCGGTCGGCGCGATCCACAGCGACGCCGCCGAGCACCTGCAGCAAGCCGAGCGTGCTCGCGCCGAAGCGCTGCAGGAAGTCGAGCACCTGCGTGCGCAAGCCCACGACGAATCCGAGCGCCTGCGGCTCGCAGCTGCTCAACAGGCCGATCAAGCGCTCGACGGCGCACGCGCCGAGGCGCAGCAGACGCTCGTCGGCGCACGCGCCGAAGCGGACCAAACGCTGATCAGCGCGCGCACCGAGATCGAGCAGTTGCTCGCGGGCGCGCGCGACGAAGCAGAACGACTGCTCTTGAGCGCGCGCCAACAGGCCGAAGCGCTGCTCAGCGCCAACCGCGACGAGCTCGCGCACTTGCACGCCGAAGCGCAGGAGCGAGCCCAGGAGATGCGCACGAAAGCGCGCGCGGACGCGCGCGACATCGTCAGCGAAGCGCACGTCGTCACCAGCGAAGTGCTGCGCGAAGGCACCGACGTGTCGCGCAACCTGCGCGAGCTGTCGATCTCGCTGCGCAACAACGCCGAGCGCCTGCTGCGCGACGTGCGGCTTGCGCACGGCAGCATGACCTCACGCCTGGACCAGGTTGGACGGGTTACGGGCTCAGGGACCAGGGAGCGAGCCGGAGCCGGAGCCGAGCCTCGCGTACGTCACGCTGGAAACGGCGAAGACGCCCGTGAGCACCGTTCTCGAGCCGACCACAGCGCATACGAGCAACAGCCCGGCGGCGACCTGGAGATCCCCGAGTTCATCCCCCGCGGCTGAGCGCCCGCCGGCCGCTGGCAAGGCGTTATACGATGATGGACATCACGGGGCTATAGCTCAGTTGGGAGAGCGTCTGGCTGGCAGCCAGAAGGTCGCCGGTTCGAGCCCGGCTAGCTCCATTGATCCTGACGGTGGTCAAACCGATGTGTGGTTCGACTTAAGGTCTACCTGGGATCTAGAGGCCGAGAACGAGGGTGAGCGCGTCACCTACTGCCTGGAGCGCTTCTGCATCGAGGCGACCTGCTGAGTGGCCCAGGCGCTGTGGGTCAACGACTGTCGTCTGCTCGACTAGCACGCGCGTAGCTTTGCCCTCAATCTCGATCGTAGGTCGAAAGCTGGCCGGTCGTGCACTCGTCGAGGTCGGCGAGACGAGCGTGGTGCTCAACGCCAGGAGCTCGTCGGCTTGGACGACCACCGCATAGCGCGCGCCTCGTTGCTCGTGGCCACGTGCCCCTCGTGGTGAGGGCAAGCGGAAGACCTCACCACGTACCACTTCAGTCGATTGATTCCGGGGCCAACTCTGCCATCTGCTCGCGGATGACTCGCATCTCCGCCCGATCCGCCCCATCGGCGGCGAGCTGCTCGACCTCAGCGAGGATAGATGAGCGAGCCCGGCGTCTTGCGGCGGCCTCCCGTAGCGCCGTGCGAACGGCCTCGGAATCGCTCAGCCCACCATTGCGGATGACGCCCAGAGCAGCAGCCGAGCTGTCGTCCAGCCGCACATGAAGAGAACGACTCACAAAATGAGTGTAGCACAAATCATGCTACGTATTGATCACCCTGATCGCGCTGCGGACCAGGGCAAGCGCCACTCGACGGTGGATCAGGGACACCGGCGGCCAGACGAACGCCGCGAGCCGGCGGTCATAGCGGATGAATGACGCGAACGATATTTGCCCGTTATCGACATGCATCACTACGTGGCCGGTCAAGAACCACGAGGCAGCGTAAATCCTGATCCAGTTCTCGCCGCGATCGACGATCTTCCATCCGAGCAGATGATCCGGGGAAGGTCGCAGCTTCAGGCGAAGGCCGAGGAACACACGCTGGACGAATGGGATCAAGAGGAGCAGCCCGCGCGGCAGACGGTTCAACGCCGCGTGGACCACCTCGTCGGGTTCTGCTGGCATCACGTCAATCGTCGCAGTGACGATGTCGGCGTAATCGGCGTTTGCAAGGGCACCGAGCGAGCGGATCGCCTCGGGAACCTCGCGTCGCCAGCGTACGGTCGAGGTGGCTGCACGCCTGTCGTGACGTGGAGACCGAGAGTCGGAGAGCGGGGGTGAGGGTGTGGACATTGATCTACTCGTCACGATGAGCATACATACATGCATGTATGTGCTAATGCCGGACGGGCACCGCAAGGGCGATGAGCGCGCAAGGCCGGTTATACGCGGGGCACTCTGTACCACCATTTCGACAGCAAGCAAGCCGTGCTCGCCGCCGTCCAGGCGTCGGAGACCAGTCCGGCGCCGGCTTGGCCGAGCGCCTACGGATGGCCACCCATGGTGTTGACAGCAGCGACGGCGTAGTCACCGCTGACCTGAACCTCGACCTCGGTTCCGTCCGACTTCTTGATGTGCGCCTCGTACGGGGCGCTGCTGTCGACGTTGGTCTCGACTCGCTCGACGGAGCCTGACACCTTCGCGAGCGCAGCAGCCTTGACCTTGGCCGCGGTGTCGCCGCTGAGCAACGTCTCGGTCTTGCCGCTGGCCATGTGGCCGGCCTGCGACGGGTCACGCGGCGCGGGCCGCTGGGTGGACGACTGCGGCGGCTGCGCCGTGGTTGTCGACGGGGACGAGGACGACGACGAGCCGCCGGTGGCGGCGGTGGCAATGGCGCTTGCGCTGATCGCGGCCGCGCCGATGGCGGCCGCCGTCATGAGCTTGTTGCGGAGGCTGGTCATGTTTGACTCCTTATGGGGGATTGACGTCCTGGCCAGCATCCTGGTCGGGGCTTAAGCGCTCCCCCCGCACAACGTCAGATCAATGTAAGAGGTTGCAGCCGCGCATCGCGCCCGCGCGCTGGCCTGCGGATCCAGCCCGCCAGCCGGCGTTGGTCGGGTCGGCGCGATCAACACTGGCCCATCGTGGCCGTCGGTTCCAGGTCGCTAGGGCGAGACCATCGCACGCACGGCGTGCGCGTAGAGCGTCTCTGGGGCGACGTCTGCCCCGTTCGGCCACACCAGCGTGCTGCCCTCGGGGTCGACGCGCAGAGCGGCGAAATAGCTCGCGTCGCGCAGCGGTGCGAACACGCCGCCATGGTCGTGCAGGTGAGCGAGATCGATGTTCGCGGAGATCCCATCCTCGAACTCCACGTGAACACGGTGGCCATCGAGCGCGTGTGCGTCGAGGAGGCGCGGGGTGCTGCGCATCAGCGCAATGCTAGAGCCTTCAGCTCGGCGGGTCGATCCGCACGAGCGGCTCGTGACGGGCGGCGCGTGCCCAGTTCTCACGCAGCTGCGCCCGGTGCTCGCGTGCCCATGCGAGCAGCACCCGTCGTACGCTCTGCGACAGCTGCCCGGCGATGACCGCGGGCGCTTCGACGTCGATGGTTGCCTCATCGTCGCCGTGACACGCATGGAAGTGAGCGCGCCCTTGATGCTGCGGCTCGTCGTAGTACATCCAGATGACGATTCCGTCAAATGCGCTGACCCTGGGCATCAAAAACGCCGCCGTGTGCGTCTTTTGTCACAGTGCGTCTGTAATTTGTCACTGAAGACAATCATCTGACAGACAATAGTCGGTATTAGATGACATATACAGTGGTTATCGTCGAGCGAAGCAGCAAACGTCCGCGGCATGGCTGCGCCGACTCCCTCGCACGCGCAACTCGGGTATTCGGTCAGACGTCTACGGCAAGCGCGGCACCTCACCATCGACACGCTGGCCGAAACCGCGCAGATGCACCCCACCTACCTGTCGGGAATCGAACGAGGCGAGCGAAACCCGACCTGGACCAAGCTCTGCAACTTGGCGGATGCCCTCGACGTGTCGGTTTCGACGATCGTCGCGGTCGCCGAGTCGCGATCGCGGCGAGTCGCTCAACCAGACTTGGACGAGCTCGAGCTCGAGCTCATTCGCCCACGTCAGTCACCAGATGAGGACACGGACTTCGACCGCGCTCACTGAGCAGGCTGACACGTGCCAGCGCGAACCACCGCCGACACCATTCCCGGGTCATCCCAGAACGGCGTATGCCCCAGCCCCGGCAGCGGGACGTGTGTGGCCCACGGCAGCAGCGCGCGTGCACGCGGCGCCTGACGCGCGTAGATCAGCAGCCGATCGCGCGTGCCCCACGCGATCGTGACCGGCGTCGCGCGCAGCTCGTGTGGGCGCGAGAAGCGATAGCGCTCGAACGCACGCAGCGCACCCGGCGTCGCCGGGGACGCCCACAGGTTCTCGACCATCCGCCGCGCGTCGGGCGCCGGTAGACGCCAGCCGCGCGCAAACAGCTGGCTCAGCAGCACCGCGCGAGCGAGCGCGCTGCGTGTCAGGCCGGCGAGGATCGCACGTGCCGTCGGCGGCAGGCGGTAGACGGCGCCGAGCGACAACTGGCAGAAGCGCCGCTCGCGATCGGTCCAGAAGCCGACCGGGGAGATCGCCGTGGCCGAGCGCACCACTCCTCGCCGGGCGAGCTCGAGCGCGATCGCGCCGCCCATCGAGTTGCCCGCGACGTGCGGCCGCTCGAGCCTGAGCTCGGCGAACAGCTCGATGAACGCGTCAGCGTAGGCGCGGATGTCCGGCTCGACGCCCGGCGGCAGCGGCGCAGAGCGCCCGAACCCGGGCGAGTCCGTGGCGATCACGTCGAACTCGCCATCGAGCCGGTCGATGACCGGGCGCCACCCGTGCCAGTGGTGACCGACGCCGTGGATCAGCACCAGCGGCTCGCCACGACCCTGGCGGTGGTACCTCACGAAGCCGCCGAAGCGCCGCCCGCGACCGGCGCGCCCGGCTCACGCACGACCTGCCCGTGCGGGTACACCAGGCGGTATTCCTCTGCTCGCAGGCGCCGCGTGGCGCGCACGTACTCCAGCATCTGACCCGGCCAGTTGTTGGTCACCTTGCCGTCGCTCTCCTGCCGGTACCAACTCTGACAGCCCATCCAGACCGAGTTGCGCAGGCGCTGCTGCACGGCGGCGGCCGAGGCCGCCTGCACCTCCGGGCGCAGGTCGAGCGCATCGGCGCCCGTGCGCCGCAGCGTGCGCAGCGCGTCGATCACGTACCCGACCTGGGCTTCGATCATCACGATGATCGAGCCGAACCCGAGATTTGTGTTGGGCCCGTACAGCAGAAACATGTTGGGGAAGCCGGCGACGCTCAGGCCGAGGTGCGCCTCCGCGCCGTCCGCCCACGCATGCTCGAGCGTGCGCGCGCCCACGCCGGCGACTTCCATCGGCGCCACGAACTGATGGGTCTTGAAGCCTGTGCCGTACACGATGCAGTCGACCTCTCGCTCGCGCCCGTCAGCCATGAGCACGCCGCGCGCGGTGATGCGCGCGATCCGCTCGCTCACCAGCTCGACGTTGGGGCGCTGCAGCGCCGGCAGATAAGCGGAGCTGAACAGCACGCGCTTGCAGCCGATCGGGTAGTCCGGCCAGATCTGGCGGCGCAGCTCGGGGTTGCGCACCTGCCGACGCATGAACGCGCTCGACCAGGCGCGCAGCAGCAGGCTCAGCGCCGGGATCCGGGTTTGACCGACGATCCCCGACTCCATGAACGCGAGCATGCCCTTGCGCCGCAGCGCCTGCAATCCGGGCACGCGGCGGATCAGCGCGCGCGCCCAGCCCGGATAGCCCGGGTTGCGCCGCGGCAGCATCCACGGCGGCGAGCGCTGGTACACGTCCAGCTGCGCGACCTGCTCGGCCAGCGGCGGAACGAACTGGATCGCGCTGGCGCCTGTGCCGATGACCGCCACCCGGCGCCCGCGCAGATCGTGCTCGTCTTCCCACTCGGCCGAGTGGAAGCTCGGGCCGGCGAACTCATCCCGCCCTGGGATGTCCGGCCAGGCCGGACGGCTGAGCTGCCCACAGGCGAGGATCAGCGCGTCCGCTGTGATGCGCTCACCGGCGAGCGTCTCGAGCGTCCAGCGATTGGCGGACTCGTCGAAATCGGCGCGCGCGATCTCGGTGTCGGTGCGCACCTTCTCGGCGACCCCGTGCTCGCGCGCGGTGTCGTGCAGGTAGTCGAGGATCTCCGCCTGTGGCGAGCATGGGCGCGTCCAGTCGCGCCGCTGCGCGTAGGAGTAGGAATAGAGGTAGGACGGCACGTCGCAAGCGGCGCCGGGGTAGGTGTTGTGCAGCCACACCCCACCGATGTCCGGGGCGCGCTCGAAGATCGAGAAGTCCTCGATGCCCTCGCGCCGCAGCGCGATGCCCATCGCGATCCCGCTGAACCCCGCTCCGACGATCGCGACTCTCATGGCAGCGACAGCGACGGGCGTCCGGCGATCAGGTCGGCTGCCTTCTCGGCGACCATGATCGTCGGCGCGTTGGTGTTGCCGCCAGGAATCAGCGGGAACACGGATGCGTCGATCACGCGCACGCCGTCGAGCCCCCGCACGCGCAGCTGCGGGTCGACCACGGCGCGCTCGTCGACACCCATGCGGCAGGTGCCGACCGGGTGGTAGATCAGCTCGACGCGACGGCGCAGGTCGGCTTCCGCGTCGGCCCCGGTCGTGACGCCCGAGCCGGGCTTGAGCTCGCGCACAATCCGGCCGGCGAACGGCGCCTGGGAGGCGATCTCGCGGGCGAGCTCGACGCCCGCCAGCAGCGAACTCACGTCCTCGGGCTCGGCCAGCGAGTTGGTGAGGATACGCGGCTTCGCCGATGCGTCTGCCGAGGCGAGCGTGATCTCTCCGCGGCTGAGCGGGCTGACGAGCACCGGCGCGATCACCGCCGCGTGCCCCTCGAACAGCTCCTGGCCGTGGTCCTCGTAGTACGCGCCGCCCATGTGGAACTGGATGTCGGCCGCCGGCAGACCCGGGCGCGTGCGCACGAACGCGACCACCTCGGCCGCCGTCGAGGTGAGCTTGCCCGAGCGCCGCAGCAGCCACTCGGCCAGGTGCTTCGGGTGCTCGGCGCCGTACAGCGTGTCGGTGCCCGCCAGCTCCCAGGTGGCGGTCACGAACGGGTGGTCCTGGAGGTTCTGCCCGACGCCCGGGAGATCGTGGGCGACCGCGACGCCGACCTCGCCGAGCTGCGCGGCCGGGCCGATGCCGGACAGCATCAGCAGCTGCGGCGAGCCGATCGCGCCCGCCGCGAGCAGCACCTCGCGCTCGGGCCGCACGACCTGCTCGCGGCCGCGGCCGCGACGGGTGCGGTAGCGCACGCCGGTTACGCGATCGCCGCGCAGCTCGAGCCCGAGCACCTGCGCGCGCGTGATCACCCGCAGGTTGGGGCGCTTCAGCGCCGGGCGCAGGTACGCGTCGGCTGCGCTCCAGCGCCGACCACGGCGCTGGGTGACCTGGAACATCGAGACGCCGTCCTGCTCGGGACCGTTGTAGTCAGCGACGCGCGGGATCCCGGCGGCTTCGGATGCCTCGATCAGCTCACGGCTGAGCGGGCGCGGGGAGCGCTGCTCGGCGACGTTGAGCGGTCCGCCGACCGCGTGGAACTCCGACGCGCCGCGCTCGTTGTGCTCGGCCCGGAGGAAGTACGGCAGCACGTCCGACCAGCCCCAGCCGCTCGCGCCGTCGCGCTCCCATAGGTCGTAGTCCAGGGGCCGGCCGCGCACGTAGAGCATCGCGTTCATCGAGCTCGATCCGCCGAGCGACTTGCCGCGCGGCACGTACAGCGAGCGGCCGTCGCAGTGCGGCTCGGGTTCGGTGGCGTAGTCCCAGTCGAGCTTGGAGTGGAACTGCTTGGAGAACGCGACGGGGATCTTCACGTTGAGGTTGCGGTCGGAGCCGCCCGCTTCCAGCAGCAGCACGCGCACGTCTGGGTCCTCGCTGAGGCGGTTGGCGAGCACACAGCCCGCGGAGCCAGCCCCGACGATCACGTAGTCGATTCGATCCATGTGAAGCGAACCCCTCTCTCCGATGGTCATGCGACCGCCGGCCGTTCGCACGACCGACAGGCGAATCGTAGTCTGCTTTGCGCGCTAGTCGCCGACGGGCTCGTGCAGCAGCTCGTGGCGAATCCGCTGGCGCGCGTCGCTGAAGCGCAGCACCTCGTACGTGAGCAGCGCGACGAGCACGGCCGCGAGCATCGCGAGCGTGGCGAGCGCCGGCAGCGCGTGGCCGACAGGGATCAGCGCGAGCAGCAGGATCGCGCAGAACAGCCGCCGCGAGTTGAGCGTGTGGACGTTGCGCAGCCGGAACGCGACATGCGCGAGCAGGTACAGCGCCGCGCCGCCGAGCATCGCCGCGGCGGGCACCAGTTTCAGCGGATCCTCGACGTGGCCGAGCGTCTGCTTGAGCCCGACCGCGATCAGTGCGATGCCGGCGACCATCGGGAAGTGCAGGTATGAATAGGAGTCGCGCGCGATCTCGTTCTGCTCGCGGCCCTGCGTGGCGCGCGCGAGCCGCCGCTCGGCGACGATCGCCACCACGTCGAAGTACATCCACCAGAGCGCGGCCGTCACGACCGTGCCGAGCACGGCGGCAGCCACCACACCGGTGTCGATGCCGGCGTTGGCGCCGACACCGATCGCGACGATCGACTCGCCCAGCGCGATGATCACGATCAGGCCGTGGCGCTCGGCGAAGTGCCCCGGCACGAGCTTCCAGCCGTCGGCGCCGAACAGGAGCGGGCCGCCGGCGTCGAGCACCAGCGCAAGCGCCCAGAGCGTGAGCTGCAGCCAGCCGTCGGCAAGCGCGGCGAGCAACAACAGCCCGACGCCGATCGCGGTGCTGATCGCCAGGCCGATGACCGAGCTGCGCAGCGCGTCGTCGTCGCGGCTGGCGAGCACGAACAGCAGGATGTGCGCCACGCGCACGACCCCATAGGAGCAGGCGAACAGCAGCGCTTCGGAGCCGAACGCGCCCGGCACGCACAGCGCTGCCACGAGCAGCGCGGCCATCGCCAGGAAGATCGCCAGGCGCACCGACCCCTCCTCGGGGTCGACGACGCTCGTTAGCCAGGCATAGCCGACCCACGACCACCACAGCACGCCGAGCACGAGCACGCCCTTGAGCAGCCCCTCCCAGGTGGGCGTGGCCGCCATCAGCGCGGTGCATTGGGTCAGCGCCAGCACGAACACCAGGTCGAAGAACAGCTCGAGCGAGGTAACGCGCTCGTCATCGCGCATGACCGCGGATACGCGCGGTGTGCTGCTTGACCTGGCGGCGCTCACCCACGCATCTTCGCAACTGCGCCGGCTCCAGCCGGGAGCGGGGCCGCGCGGCCCCAGCAGGAAGCAGGGCCAGCCCCGGGCGCGCTCTGCAAGCGGGCAACCCAGCCGCGGAGTGCTGGTGCGGCCGGCCAGCACACCGGCCGCACCCCGACTCGGCCCGCCCACCCAGCGGACCGAGTCACGTCACATCACGTCATGTCACGGCAGCCGCCGCTAGTGCAGCAGCATGTTCGGGTAGCCCGAGCCGTTCAGCCCGGTGCCCGAGATCGTGCAGGCGCCGCTGTGCGGCGTCCCGGCGTTGTAGACCTGGCTCAGGCAGTTGCGCAGCGCGAGCTGGGCCCAGTAGTTGGGGTGCAGATCCTCCTGCAGCTGGTAGGGCGGGAAGATCGCGCTGACGGTGCGGATCTGGTTGATCCACTCCGTGTTGTCGACCGCACCGGCCTGGGTCCAGGAGGTCAGCCCCTTCTCCTCCAGCAGCCCGACCGTGTTCTCACACAGACGCCGGCCGTTGAACGCGCCAGCCAGGTCCAGCGTCTTGATGTTCGTCAGCCCCGAGGCCGTGGCCGCGTTGAACACAGCCCCGTCGATCGTCGGCAGCATCGAGGAGTTGGCGAAGTTAGCGTCGTTGTTCCAGAAGCCGCAGCCGCCGGTGGTCTGGCGCGTGAAACCGCTTTCGGAGTAGCGGAAGCCCGAGCCGTTCGGGATCGGCGACGGGTAGTCCTGAACTGCGATCGTGTACTGCGAGCTGGAGTAGCCGGCGTTCGTCATCGCCTGGGCGATGTTGAGCAGCGCGTTCTTGATCGCCGTCGTCTGGGTCGAGACGTTGCCCGAGGTGAAGTTGCTCGTCACCGATGAGTCGTCGTTGCAGTAGTTCGGCCACCACGACGGCGAAGTCAGCCAATCCGTGATGCACGTCTGCACGATGCTCGCGAAGTTGAAGTTGTTGCCGCCGATCGAGACGGCGATCAGCTTCACGTTGTGGGTGGCCGCGTAGTTCTGCAGCTGCAGCGCCTGGCCCTGGTTGCCGCCGGAGCTGTAGAAGTCCAGGCCCGGCTTGAAGTTGCCGCTGGAGTCGGTGAACGTGGAGGTCTTGGCGCCCGAGCAGGCGAGGTTCTTGCCGCTCACGCCGCCGCCGAAATTGACCTCGGCCGCATGGGAGCGGTGACAGCCGGGGATCGTCTCGGCGGTATTGCCGGCGTTGTCGAAGTACGCCGTCGACCCGCCCGCGTCGATCTGCGACGAGCTGTTGTTCGTGTTTCCAGCCCAGCGCCCGGCTTCGCCGGAGATGTAGGAGTCGCCGACGCTGACCGCCCACGGCGAGCCGACGCCGGGGCCGTCCGCGCGGGCGGCGGATGGGGCGAGCACGCCCAGTGTGTACGCGAGCGACATCGCCAGCCCGATGAGGAGCAGCAGCGCGCGCGGAGCCCCAAGGCCCCTGTGGGCCCTCAGCAGATGATGCATCGATTCCTCCCTCGCAGGTGACGCGTCGCGCCGATCGCAACGCGCTTTGTGGGCGAGCCTAGCGATCCGAAGGAATCTAATCAACCGAATTTATCGAATATCAAGATTCGACTGCGTCGGCGACCCGTGCCGGTGCCTCCCCCCAGAGCTGCTCCAGACGGTAGAAGTCGCGTGTCTCGGGGATGAAGATGTGCACGATCACGTCGAAGTAGTCCATCAGGATCCAGCGTGCCTGACCGAGTCCCTCTACGCGCCTGGGGCGCACGCCGTGCTCGTTGCGCAGCCCCTCCAGGATGCCATAGTGGATCGCCTTGGCCTGGCGATCGGTGTTGCCCGAGCAGATCACGAAGTAGTCGGTGTAGCCGAGCACCCCGCGAAGATCCAGCTCGACGACGTCGTGGGCTTTCTTGTCCGCCGCGTGATGCGCGATCGCCGCGACCAGCTCCTGAGGGTTCATCAGCGCACGCTCTCCACCGGCTCGCGGTACAGCCCGTGCTCGTCGATGTACGCCGCCACCGCCGGGGTGAGCAGCCCGTCCGTCGGCTGCGCGCGCGCGACCCGTGCGCGCACCATCGAGGAGGACACGTTGACGTCGGGCATGTCGAGGAACTCGACCTCCGCGGCCGGGCGCAACGGCGCGAGCTCGCGGCGCACCTGCGCGGCGCGCGCGCCCTCGCGTCCCGCCACCGCCAGGCGCACGAGCCCCAGCAGCTCCGCCGGAGCGCGCCAGGTGGGCAG
The DNA here is from genome assembly GCA_035474295.1 of Solirubrobacteraceae bacterium. Taxonomy (GTDB): domain Bacteria; phylum Actinomycetota; class Thermoleophilia; order Solirubrobacterales; family Solirubrobacteraceae; genus Palsa-744. Next base: position 100,537 of record DATINL010000004.1, on the reverse strand, counting down.
CGTGAGCGCGATGTCGGCCCCGACGATGAACGTCAGCGGGGTGTTGGGGTGAACGGTTCGCATCGCTCTGAGAGTATCCACGGTGTAGGACGCGCCTCCCCGTTCGACCTCCAGCTCACACACCGCCAAACCCGCCGCGTCGTCGGTCATCAACCTGCACATCGCAAGCCGATGGTGCGGGCCCGGGTCTCCCCCGCCGCGCTTGTGCGGAGCGCTGTGCGCGGGCATCAGCAGCACGTGCTCGAGCCCCAGCTGAGCGCGGGCATGGGTCGCGGCGGCGAGATGTCCGACGTGCGGGGGGTTGAACGTGCCGCCAAGGATGCCGAGGCCGCCGCGCCCGGAGGCGAGCGCGCCGTCAGACACGGATGTGGCCATCGCCCTCGACTAGGTACTTGAAAGTACACAGCTCGCGCAGTCCGATCGGGCCGCGCGCGTGCAGCTTCTGCGTGGAGTTGCCGATCTCCGCGCCCATCCCGAACTCACCACCGTCGGTGAACCTCGTTGACGCGTTGACGTATACGCAGGCGGCGTCGACCCCAAGCTGGAAGGCGCGCGCGGAGGCGGTGTCGCGCGTGACGATCGCCTCGGAGTGCCCGCTGCCGTGGCGACTGACGTGTTCGATCGCCTCCTCAGTCGAGTCGACCACGGCGATCGCCATGGTCAGCGCCAGATACTCGGTGTCCCAGTCCTCGTCGGTGGCCTGTGCGAGCGTGAGCGACGACACGGAGGAGCCGTCGCCTGCGCTGGCGACGCCACCGGCAAGCGCACGCGTGCGCTCATCCGCGCGCAGCTCGACACCGGCATCGTGCAGCGCAGACAGGATGCGCGGCACGAAGACTGGCGCGATCTCGCTGTGCACGAGCAGCGTCTCGGCGGCGTTGCACACGCCCGGGCGCTGCGTCTTTGCGTTGAGCACGATCGCCTCGGCCTGCTCGGGATCCGCGGAGGCGTCGACATAGACGTGACAGTTGCCCGACGCGGCGTAGATGACCGGGATCGTGGCGACCTCCTCGAGCGCCGCCTTCAGGCGCTCGCCGCCGCGCGGGATGATCAGATCGACGTAGTGCTTCTGCGTGGCGAGCTCGGCCAGCTCGCCATGATCCCCGCTCAGCAGGCTGACGCAGCCCTCCGGCAGCCCGGCGGCCACGGCCGCCTCGGAAGCGACGGCGGCCATCGCCGCATTGGAGTTGACGGCGGTCGAGGACCCGCGCAGCACGATCGCGTTGCCGGACTTCAGGCACAGCGCGGTGGCGTCGATCGTGACGTTGGGACGGGCTTCGTAGACAACCGCGATCACGCCGAGCGGGACGCGCACCTTGCGCACGTCCAGGCCGTTCGGCAGGCGGTGGCCGTCGATCACCTCGCCGACGGGGTCTGGCAGCGCCACGATCTGGTCCACCGCTGCGGCGATCGCGGCGAGGCGATCGTGGTCGAGCAGCAGGCGATCCAGCAGCGCGTCGCCGATCTGCGCGTCACGCCCGGCCTGCATGTCGCGCTCGTTCGCGGCCAGGATCTCCGGGGCGCGCTCCAGCAGCGCCGTGGAGATCGCTCGCAGCGCGCGATTCCTGGTGGCGGTGTCGGAGCGTGCAAGCGCACGCGCGGCACGCTGCGCGGAGCGGCACACATCGACGACCGACACGGCGGTGGTGGCCATCGCTACAGGGTACCGCCGTCAGTCGCTGACGAGATAGTCGCGGTGAACCGCTTCCTCGGTGACGCCCGGCAGGATCTCGTGGACCGCGGCGGAGTTCATACCCTTGACCCGGCGCAGCTCGGCGGCGGAGTAGCTGCAGATCCCCTTAGCCAGAGCGCGCCCGGGCTGCTCGCCCGGGGCCGTGGACTCCGCGATCTCGACGGCGTCGCCGGCGTCGAAGTCGCCGCGCACCTCGACGATGCCGACCGGCAGCAGGCTGGCGGCGCGCTCGCGCATCGCGCGCGCCGCGCCGGCGTCGACGACGAGCGTGCCGCGCGCCGGCTTGGCGTACTTCAGCCACAGCTTGAACGAGCTGTAGCGCGCTTCGCGCGGCGGGAAGCGCGTGCCTTCGCGCTCGCCCGCGAGCGCCGCTTGCAGCGCACCCGGGCGCAGGCCGTTGCAGATCACGGTGCCGATGCCGGCTGCCGTGGCCATGTCCGCAGCAACCACCTTCGAGCGCATGCCGCCCGATCCGAGCGGCGAGGTCGTGTGTCCGACCTGCAACTCGTCGAGGTCGGCGAAGTCGCTGACCTCGGATACTAGGCGCGCATCGTGGTGCAGGCGCGGGTCGGCCGTGAACAGCCCGTCGATGTCGGTCAGCAGCACGAGCTCGTCGGCGCCGATCAGCACCGCGACCTGGGCGGCGAGGAAGTCGTTGTCGCCGAAGGAGATCTCGTCGGTGGTGGTGGTGTCGTTCTCGTTGATCACCGGCAGCACCCGCCACTCCAGCAGCGTGGAGAGCGTTTGACGGGCGTTGAGGTAGTGCGTGCGAGCACTCATGTCGAAGAACGTGAGCAGCACCTGCGCGCTGATCACGTCGCGCTCGCGCAGCAGCTCGTCGTAGACGCGGTAGAGCTTGCCCTGGCCGACCGCGCTGGCCGCCTGCAGGTCGCCGATCGAACTCGGGCGCTGGGGCAGGCCCATCACGCGCATGCCGCGCGCGATCGCTCCACTGGTGACGATCAGCACCTCCTCACCGGCGGCGTGCAGCGACGCGGCGACGTCGCACACGCGTGCGAGCGCGTCGGCGCGCAGCTCGCCCTCAGCGTCAGCGACGATGCTCGAACCCAGCTTGATCACGACGCGTCTCATCAGCTTGGGAGCGTAGATGGTCGACCTGCCAGCGCGCGGGCCGGCAAGCGTCAGGCGGGAGTGGCGGGGTCCAGCTCGAACACGTAACCGGCGATCTCGATCTCGTCGCCGGGTTGAAAGCCCTCGGCTTCCAGCGCCTGTAGCACGCCGATACGCCGCAGCCGCCCCTCGAGATAGGCCATCGCATCCTCATTCTCGATGTCGTAGCGCTGGATCATGCGCTCGACGCCCTTGCCGCGTACAGCGAAGGCGCCGGGGCCGCGCGTCTCCACGACGAACCCGCTCTGCCCGGCGGGGCGGAACACCATGTGCTCAGCCAGCTCGGACTCGCCGACGACCACGTCTGCGACACCGGCACCGGCGCCGCGCAGCTCCGCGTTGGCGGCGGCCGACGGAACGACGGCGGCCGGAATGCGGTGCATCAGCTCGGCGCCCAGCTCGCTGAGCCCCGAGCGCGTCGCGCTCGACGTGGCGATCACCGGCACGTCCGGCCCCAGCCTGAGCGACCACTCGGCCACGGCGACGGCCACGCGCTCGGGCGTCACGAGGTCGGCTTTGGAGAGCGCGAGCACGCGCGGCAGGCGCGCGAGGCGCTCGTCGTGGGCGGCGAGCTCGCGCTCGATCACCGCGTGGTTGACGACCGGATCGGCGTCCTGCTCGCCCGACAGCTCGGGCGCCAGGTCGAGTACGTGTACGAGCAGGCGCGTGCGCTCGACGTGGGCGAGGAAGTCATGCCCCAGCCCGGCTCCGTCGCTCGCGCCTTCGATCAAGCCCGGGATGTCCGCCACGATCAGCTGGCGCTCGTCGCTCTCGAGCACGCCGAGCACCGGCTCGAGCGTCGTGAACGGGTAGCTGGCGATCTTCGGCGCGGCGCGCGTGAGACGCGACAGCAGCGAGGACTTGCCGGCGTTCGGCAAGCCGACCAGACCGACGTCAGCGAGCAGCTTCAGCTGCAGCTGCAGCCAGCCCTGCTCGCCCGGCAGGCCGCGCTCGGCAAAGCGCGGCGCCTGGCGCGTGGCGGTGGCGAAGCGCTTGTTGCCGCGCCCGCCGGAGCCACCACGGGCCGCGACCACACGCTGGCCCGACGCGAGCAGCTCCCAGCGGCGCCCGTCGAGATCCTCCTCCTCGCCGCTGATGTGGGTGCCGGGCGGCACGCGGATCTCCAGCGTGCGGCCGTCCGCGCCGTGGCGCTGGCCGCCTTCGCCGTGGCCGCCGCGGCCCGCGTGGTGGTGAGCCTTGCGGCGGAACGCATGCAGGTCGCGCAGCGAGTCGTCGCACACGAGCACAACCTCCCCGCCGCGCCCGCCATCGCCGCCGTCGGGGCCGCCGCGGGGCACGTGCGCCTCGCGGCGGAAGCTCAAGCAGCCGTCGCCGCCGCCGCCGGCCTGAACGTGGATCTTCGCGCGATCGTGCAGCATTGGGTGTCATCGTGACAGCCTTGGGCGCCGCGGACTCGACCGCACAGCCCGACAGACAGTCAGGAGCGCCACACCCGTGAGGTACTACGCAGTCGCTGAGCTCGACATCACAGACCCCGGCTGGGTGCGGGAGTACGTCGCGCAGGTCACCCCGATGGTGGAGCGGCGCGGGGGGCGCTACCTGGCGCGCACGGCGCAGATCGACAAGCTCGAGGGTGAGCGTGACCCGGCGCAGGTGTTCCTGATCATCGAATGGCCGTCCAAGGAGGCAGCGGAAGGCTTCTACGAGAGCGACGAGTACCGGCCATACCGTGAAAGCCGCAAGCAGGGAGCGCGCAACGAGTTCGTGCTGGTCGCGGGCGACGATGTCAACGAGCTGGCGCACATCGACGAGCCGCCGCGGCCAGCGCCGGCCGTGCGCCTGGAGGTGAACGGCACCCAGGCGCACGTCGTCCTGCGCCCGCTGGCCCCGGGCGACGACGCCGAGCTGCTGCGCATCCACCGAGCTCCCGAGGTCGTGTACTGGTGGGATCAGCCCGAGGATGGGTTCCCGTGGACGGACGAGCCGGACACCACCCGCCTGGTGATCGAGGTCGACGGCGCGATCGCCGGCCTGATCCAGTTCTGGGAGGAGCCCGCGCCGAACTACCCCCACGCCGGGATCGACCTGTACCTGGACCCGGCGCTGCACGGACGCGGCATCGGCACCGAGGCGGTCAGGCGCGTCGTGCGCCACCTGCTCGACGATCGCGGTCACCACCGCGTCACGATCGACCCGGCGACCACGAATATCGCGGCGATCCGCGCCTACGAGAAGGTGGGGTTCACGCGCGTGGGAGTGATGCGCCGCTACGGGCGCGCCGCGGGCGGCGAGGGCTGGCACGACGGGCTGCTGATGGAGCTGCTCGCCGACGACTGAGCGCGACGGGCGGACCGGACCGGACCGGACCGGATCAGACCGGACCTGAACCCGAACCCGAACCCGAACCCGATGGCGCCGGCGAGCTCCGACTCAGTCGAGGTTCTCGAGGATCTCGTTCGCGCGCGACCACTGCTCCGACGGGACGACCAGGTAGATGTCGCCGCGGCCGAAGCGGTCGAGCGGATGGTCGGCCGTGCAGCTCGCGTCGACGCCCATGTCGCGCAGCTGATCGCGCCACGCCAGCGCCGCGCGCTGGTCCTCGAACGTGCTGACGGTCTCCCAGCCTTCCAGACGCGGATCGCCGATCGACACCGGCTGCTCCTTGGCGCGCCGGCCTTTCAGGAAACGTGGGATGGGCACCTGTTGAGGGTACGCGCTGCGCGAGCTGTCGTCGATCGACTCGCGTACGCGGAGGCCAACGGCCGTACCCGGCGGCCGCGCTGAACGGCGGCTCAGGCGCGCTTCAGCGTGCGCGAGAGGTAGAACCCGGCAACAGCGGCGCCGCCGGCTATCACGGCGGTGCCGGCAACTCCCGCGGCGGGCAGGTCCGAGCGGGCGGCGACGGTGCCGAGCAGGTCGACCGAGTCGACGACGGCGCACGTCGCCTGCCAGCGTGGGCCGATCTCGGGGTGGCCGATCGTGTGCAGCGCGATCATGCCGAGCACGACGTCGCGCACGCCGAGCGAGCGCACCAGCGCCTGCGCTGAGGGGCGCTTGATGTTCTCCGCTCCGAGCCAGCCGCTTGCGGTGCGGGTGGGAGCCGCGAGCAGCCCCACCCCATACGCCACGCGCCCGGCGGCCAGCAGACGGGCGCCGAGCCTGGCGTTCACGCTTCGGCGGGCTCCACGGTGACCACGCGGCCGCGGCGGCCGGTGGTGAACACCACGGTGCCGGCCGCGCGCGCGTAGAGCGTGTCGTCCTTGCCGATGCCGACGCCGGCGCCCGGCTTGAAGCGGGTGCCGCGCTGGCGCACGATGATCTCGCCGCCGGTCACCACCTGGCCGGCGAAGGTCTTGACGCCGAGGCGCTGGGCGTTGGAGTCGCGGCCGTTGCGGCTGGAGCCGAGGCCCTTCTTATGAGCCATCCTCGGTCTCCTTCGGCTTCGGGGTTGACTTGGCGGCCGGCTTGGCGGCGCCCATCGCGATCTTCGTGACCTCGATCTGGGTGAGGTCCTGGCGATGGCCGGTGCGGCGCTTGTAGCCGCGCTTCGGCTTGAACTTGAACACGCGCAGCTTCTCGCCGCGCACGTGCGCAAGCACCTTCGCGGTGACCTGCACTTTCTCCAGGGACGCCGCGTCGAGCACGACCTCATCGGCGCGGAACAGGATCGGCTGCAGCGCGAAGCTCGCGCCCTCTTCGAACGCGAGGCGTTCGACGATCAGCTTCTGGCCCTGCTCCACGCGGTACTGCTTACCGCCGGTTTTCACGATCGCGTACATGTTGTGTCGTCCCAGTTTCCTATTTCCGATGGCGGGCTCGGGCGAGACCGCGTCGGCTACTCCGGAGTCGGCGCCTTGGCGCCAGAACGGCGCCGTCCGCCTCTACGGCCGCGGCGCCGAGGCTTTGATTGTAGGTCATCCTCGGTGCCCTCGGCCTGCGGGTCTTCCGCGGGCGACTCCTCCGCCGGGGCGCTGCCGTTCTCAGCCGTGGGTCGCTTGGCGGCGCGGCGCACCACGGCGGGCGCGGTGGCGCTTTTCTGCGCGTCCTCCTCGGGCTCGGAGTCGCTGCTCGTCGGCGACTCGCTGAGACCGGCTTCCAGGCGCGTCTCGGCGTCTTCGGCGTCGGCCGCGGCACGGCGGCTGCGCGTGCGCGCCGGGGCCGCGGCGCCATCGCCGCCACGGGCGGAGCGCGAGCCAGCTGCCAGGCCACGGCCGCGCGAGCGCGAGCGGGTGGCAGCTGGGCGCGCGGCTGGGCGAATCACTTCGCCCGCTTCGTCTAAGAGCAGCGCGCTCGCCGCGGTGCGTCCAACCTGGTCGATGCGCACCATGCGCTTCTCGCCGACGTGGGCAGCGCCGCCGGAGATCGAGATGATGTAGCCATCGATCTTCGCCACGGCGTCGTCGACGTCGTACATGTGCGGCTCGACGATGCTGACCAGCACCTCATCGCCCTCATGGAACGGCAGCGCGCGCTCCTCGACCTCCGCACGGGTGCCCTCGAAGGTGATCGCGAAGTGGTCGAGGTTCAGACCCTCGGAGCCCTCGAAGTGGAAGTATTTGCCGGTGTGCGCCTCCAGCGCGTGCAGCGTACGCGAGCCCTGACCGATGAACTGCGCGGTGACGCGCGGGTTGATTTGCACCAGGAACGCCTCGGCGTCGGGGCTCTGCAGCACGAGATCTCGCAGCCTGCGCTCGAACTCGACGGCGATCGTCTCCTCTGAGCGGATCACGCCCTCGCCGTCGCATACCGGGCATGGACGGCTCATGATCTCGCGCACGCCTTCGGTGACGTTCTGGCGGGTCATCTCGACCAGCCCGAGCTTGGAGATCTCGGCGGTGAACGTCTTCGTGCGATCCTCGTCGAGTGTCTTGCGCAGCACCTTCATGACAGCGTCGCGGTTGCGCGCGCGTGCCATATCGATGAAGTCGATCACGATGATCCCGCCGATGTCGCGCAGGCGCAGCTGGTTGACCACCTCCTCGGCGGCCTCGAGGTTGGTCTTCGTGATCGTGTCCTCGAGCGCCGCGCCCTTGCCGCGGCCGATGAAGCTGCCGGAGTTGACGTCGATCACGGTCAGCGCCTCGGCGTAGTCGATCATCAGATAGCCGCCGCTCGGCAGATCCACGCGCCGCGACATCACGCCCTCGATCGCCTCGTTGACGCTGTAGGCCTCGAACAGCGGCTCGGGCTCCTCCCACAGCTCGACGCGCTCCACCAGCTCCGGCGCGGTGCGCGTGAAGAACGACACCAGCCGGCGGTGCTGCTGCTCGTCGTCGACGATCGCGCGCTCGAAGTGCTCGGAGAAGATGTCGCGCACGACGCGCACCGACAGGTCGGCCTCCTGGAATACCATCTCCGGCGCCTGGGTGTCGTCGACGCGCTTGACGAGCACCTCGTGCAGCTTGTGCAGATACAGCAGCTCGCGCTCGAAGTCCGCGCGCTTGGCGCCGTGCGCGGCGGTGCGGATGATCGCGCCGCCGCCGCCGAGGTCGAGTTTGGAGGTTTCGCGGCGCAGGCGCTCGCGCTCGCGGTCCTCCAGGCGCCGCGACACGCCGATGCCCTCACCGGTGGGCGCATAGACCATGTAGCGCCCGGCGATCGTCAGCTCCATCGACAGGCGCGCGCCCTTGGTCTTGAGCGGGTCCTTGACGACCTGCACGACGATCTCCTGGCCTGGCTTGAGCAGGTCGGAGATCTTGCGCGCCCCGGCGCCGGCGGTGCCGCGGCCGCGCTTGGGCGTCTCCACACCCGGCAGCACGATCTCATCGACGTGCAGGAAGCCGTTCTTCTCGAGGCCGATATCGACGAACGCCGCTTCCAGGCCCGGCAGCACGTTGTCGACCTTGCCCTTGTAGATGTTGCCGACGATCGAGCGCCCGCCGCGGCGCTCTATGTAGAGCTCGGCGATCCGATAGCCAGCTCCCGGGGGGGCGTCAGCGCGTTTGCGCCCACGGCCGGACGAGCGGGAGGCGCCGGGGGTGCCGGTGGCCTCGAGTAGCGCCACGCGCGTCTCCGCGCGATCGACGCTGACAAGCACTTGCTTTTTCAATGTGATCCAGTCCTTCGGTATAGGTGGGAGCCGAGCCCCGGGCGGGTCGCCGGACCGATGCGGTCGGCGACGAATCCACTGCTGGCGGTCGGGGTAGATACTCGGCGGGCATTGTCTTAATAAAGCGGAATGCGCCCCTTCAGGGCTTCAGAGGCACGCGCCTGAACGTAGATCGACTGCAGCAGGCCGACGGCCAGCAGCGTCGTGATCACGGACGAGCCGCCATAGCTCATGAGCGGCAGCGTGACGCCTGTGATCGGCATGATCCCAATGGTCATACCTACGTTGACGAACACCTGGAACATCAGCATAGCTACAACCCCCCCGGCAACCAGCGAGCCGAACAGGTCCTTGGCCATGGTCAAGATCCGCAGCGCGCGCCAGATCAGCAGCGCGTACAGCGAAAGCAGGAACGCCGCGCCGACGAAGCCGTACTGCTCGCCGACGGCAGCGAAGATGAAGTCTGTGTGATCCTCTGGCACGAAGTTCAAGCGGGTCTGGGTGGAGTTCACGCCGCGGCCGGTCTTTTGGCCGGAGCCGATTGCAATCTTCGACTCCTGCTGCTGATAGCCCTGCTTGCGGGGATCATTCGTCGGGTGCAGGAAAGCCGTCAGGCGGTCCACCTGGTAGGGCTTGAGCACGTGCACACCCGCAGCCGGGGCGGCCGCCAGCACAAATGCGATCGCCACCAGCCCGACCGCGAGCAGGGCCGCGAAATGCTTCCACGAGACGCCCGCCACGAACAGCAGCGTGAGCGCGATCACCATGTACACCATGCCCGACCCGAGGTCCGGCTGGGCGATCACGAACATCGCGGGCACGATCGCCGCGAGCAGCACCCGCGCTGTCGTGTCGCGCTCGCGCAGGTGGCGTGCGCGGTCCACCACGAACGCCGCCAGCGCCACGATCAGCAGCACCTTGCCGAGCTCCGAGGCCTGGAAGGAGAAGAACGGGAAGTTGATCGCGCGCTGGGATCCGCGTGCGGTGTGGCCGAGCCCGAGCACCGCCAGGATGCTCAGCATCAACGCGCCGTAGATGCCGTACTTGAAGTGGCGCAGGCGCGCATAATCCAGACGTGAGAACACCAGCATCAGCAGCGCGCCGGCGATCAGATAGGTCAGCTGACGGTCGACGTAGAAGCGCGGCTGACCGGGCACGAGATCGCTGGTGGCAGCGCTGAGCGTCACGATCGAGCAGACCCCGAGACCGATCACTGCCAGCGTCAACAGCGGGTCGAATGGCAGGCGCAGCACCGGCAGCTCCTGTGCCGGCGGCGCTTCGGCCGGCTGGATCACCGAAGTTCCCACAGCGCTCACAGGGTCTTCGACGTGCCGGCGACGAACTTCTTCGGCTGGTGGAACCATTCCGATGCCATCAGGCGCGCGACCGGGGCCGCCGACTCGTCGCCGAACCCGCCGCGCTCAATCGTCACGGCGATCACGATTGGGCGCTTGGCGTCCGGCAGGTAGCACATGTACCACGCCTGATCGGACTGGCCGGTGTGCTGAGCGGTGCCCGTCTTGCCATAGACCGGGTAGCGCGCCTGGTTCCAGCCCGTCCACACGTCCTGGGAGGTGCCGCCGGGTTGGCTCGCGGCGGCGTGCAGACCGCCCATCACGACCTGCAGGTCGCTGTAGTTGAGACTGACGTGGCGCGCCGGCGGCGCGCCCAGCGTGCGCACCAGCCCGCCCTGGGAGTCGTCGACCTCCATGCCGAGATGGGGACGCACGACGGTGCCCCGACCAGCGTTCGAGTAAGCGTTGGCGAGCGTCGAGTAGGCGACAGCCAGCTGCAGCGGCGACGCGATCAGGTCGCCCTGGCCGACAGCCAGGTGCATGTTGTCGCCGACGCTCCAGGGGCGCCCGTCGGAGATGCCGCAGCTGGTCCTGTGGGTGCGCCGCTCACAGCTCAGCTCCTTGGCCGCCACGCTCGCACGCCACGCGCGGTCCGGCACGATGCCGGTGATCTCGCTCGGCAGGTCGACGTCGGTGCGCTCGCCGATGCCGAGCTGCCGAGCCATCCGCTGGATCGCGCTGCCGTGGCTGTTGGCGAGCTCGCCGACCTGGAAGAAGTATGTGTCCGAGGAGACCCGCAGCGCGTTGGCGAGATCCAACGCGCCGAAGTTGGCCTTGCCGGCGTTGCAGAACTGCTGCGAGGACACCGTGATGCACTGGCCCGCCCCGAGCGCCGTGCCCGGGCTGATGATCCCCGCCTGCAATGCGCCCATGGCGGTGATCGGCTTGAACGTGGAACCCGTGGGATAGGTGCCGCTGACCGCTCTGTTGGTGAGCGGTGCGGGCGCGCCGCCGCCGCTGCGGCCAGTGACACGCGCGTACTCAGCCGGTGTGATCGGCCGCGCGAGCTTGTTGGGGTCGAAGCTCGGGTAGGACCCCATCGCGAGCACCTGGCCGTTGCGCGGGTCCAGCGCCACGAACGCCGCGGCGTCGGCTGGGTTGCCGTTGGAGTTGGCCAGGCCGATGCCCTGTCGCAGCGCGGCCCAGCCCTCGCGCTCGAGCCCGAGGTCGATGCTGAGCTTCAGGTCGTACCCGGACTTCGGCTGCGTCGGTGCGATCCGCGTGGGCTCGGTCTGGCCCAGCGAGTTGACCTCGACGCGCTGGATGCCGGGGGTGCCGCGCAGGTAGCGGTCGTAGTAGAACTCGACGCCGTCCTTGCCGACGACCGTGCCCTGCTTGACACCGCGAAAGCCGTTGCGCTTGAGCTGCTGCGCGTCGATCTGGCCGACGTAGCCGAACATCTGCGCCGCCATCTCCCCGAGCGGGTAGTCGCGGATCGACACCGGCTGTTGGGTCACCCCGGGGAAGTCGTTCTGGCGCTCGGCCAACACGCTCAGCGCCGTGGGGCCGGCGTCGGTCTTGATCGTGACGTTCGCATACGGCGGCTGATGGCCCTTCACGAGCGCCTGGATGCGCCCGGGGTGCATGTCCAGCAGCCGCCCCAGGCGCCGGTAGAGCAGCGTGCGCGAGTGGCCGCTCGGCAGCGCGGAGGGGATTATCTGCACCGCGTTGGTGGTGCGCGTGGTCACGATCCGATGCCCACTGCGATCGACGATCTCCCCGCGCGGGGCGGGGATCGGCAGGTCGCGCACGCGGTTGGCGTTCGCCTGCTGCACGTACTGGTCGCCGGACAGCACCTGCAGGTACCAGAGCCGGAAGAAGATGATCCCGAACATCACGAGCGCCGCGGCGCCGAGCACGGCCACGCGCAGCGCGAGCTGCGGGGAGACCGGCACCCGCGGCTGAGCGGGCCGCACCCGCTCGATCATGCTCATGCGCGTGAGAGCGGGCTGAGCCCGCCGGTGGTGTAGGCGCGGCGACGGCGGCGACGCGGATCCTCGGGCAGGCTCGGCTCCAGCATGCGGCGCACGAGCGCCCACAGCGGCAGCGCGATCACCGTGTCGACCACGATGCCGAGCACGATCTGGCGCAGCAGCTCGAAGCTCACCGGGGCGTCGACGCCCAGCAGGAACTCGATCAGCGAATACCCGACCGTGGCGACGGCCGCCGCGGCGGCGCCCACCAGCAGCGGTGTAAGCAGCGCCTGTGGGTCGCGCGCCTCACGCAGGCGACCCGCCCAGTAGCCGATGATCGTGAACGTCAGGGAGGTGACGCCGAGCGTCTGCAGCAGCGTCAAGTCGACCAGCAGCCCGACCGCGAAACCGGCGATGGCGCCGAGCACCGAACCGCACAGCAACCCGATGAACGCCACCACCAGCGGTGAGATGTCAGCGCTCACCCCGAGCACCGGCACCTCCGAGATGACCCCGATCTGGAAGAACACGACCACGACCGCGAGCACGGTCATGCGCACGACCAGCGCGCCGGAGAAATCGCTCATCGCGTCAGCCGCCGGCGCCCGTGGAGGCGAGCTGATCGTTCAACGGCCCGCTCGGCTGCGTGCCCTCGCCCGCGGCCGGCAAACTCGCCAGCGTCCTGCCGAGGCGCCCCGGCAGGTTCTGCTGAGCGCCGGTCAGCACCTGCACGACGTCGAGGTTGTGCAGGTCGACCAGCGGGTGTACGTTGACCGACTTGTACGGGCTCTGCTCGTCGACGGAGGTGACCTGACCGATCGGGAGCCCGCGCGGGAACAGCGAGTCGCCCTGGCTGGAGATCGAGCCGGCGGTGACCACATAGTCGCCCGGGTTGACCGTCGTGGAGGCCGGCAGGTACTGCAGCAGCAGGTCGTTGGGATCCCCCACCTTCGGCTGCACGATGCCGGTCGCGCCGGTCGCGTCGATCATCGCGGTGACGCCGACCGTGCTGTCGGTGATCAGGCTCACCTGCGCGCCGTCGGAAGCTGCCTGGGTGACCTTGCCGACGACGCCCTCGCCGTTGATCACCGGGTCGTTGACGCGCACACCCGCCGAGCGTCCCTTGTCGATGTTGACCGTCGAGTACCAGAGGTTCGGCGACTTCGCCACGACCGTGGCTGTCACGGGCCGGTAGTCGCTGACGCTGAGCCGGCTGTCGAGGTGGTACATCGTCAGCAGCTCGTGGTAGGAGCGCTGATCTACGCGCGTGGCGATCAGCTGAGCGCGTGCTTCGTTGAGCTGCTTGCGCAGCTGGTTGCGCTGGCGCTTGGCGTGCAGCGTGTCGCCGAACCACCCGAACATGTCGCGCACGGGCTTCAGCGCCTTGTTGGCGCCGTCCTGGACCGGGGAAACGACCGCCAGGAAGCCGCGCTGCACCGAGTGCAGACCACCGCCGGGGGCTTCTCCGAAGTACGCGGTGAGAAGTATCAGGGAGAGCACGACGAGCAGTGCGAGCACCGCGCGTCGACGCCGGACCGTCTTGTCGTACACGAGAACCGACCTTCCAAAGTCTTGACCGAGAAGAGTACGCCGCAGCTAGCAGCGGCGCGGCGCTCCCAGCGCAGGTTCCTGGTCATCGCCGCCGGCGATTGCGCGCATTGCGCGAATTTCGGTTGGAGCGGTGGATCGCTTCGAACTCCTCCAGCGAGCGTCCCGAGCCGACCGCGACGCACGTCAGCGGCGACTCCGCCAGGTGCGCCGGCATCTGCGTCTCCTCGCGCAGCCGCTCGTCGAGGCCCTGCAGCAGCGCGCCGCCGCCGGCGAGCATGATGCCGCGGTCCATGATGTCCGACGCCAGCTCCGGCGGCGTGCGGTCAAGCGTCTCCTTGACCGCGTCGACGATCTGCACGAGCGGCTCCTCGAGCGCCTGGCGGATCTCCTCGCTGGTCAGCACCACGGTCTTGGGCAGCCCGGAGACCATGTCGCGCCCGCGGATCTCAGCCTGCAGCTCCTCCTCCATCGGGCACGCCGAGCCGATCTCGAGCTTCAGCTCCTCGGCCGTCTGCTGGCCGATCAGCAGCTTGTACTCGCGCTTGGCGTAGTTGATGATCGCCTCGTCCATCTCGTCGCCGCCAACGCGGATCGACTGCGACACGACGATCCCGCCGAGTGAGATCACCGCGACCTCGGAGGTGCCGCCGCCGATGTCGACGACCATCGAGCCGGTCGGCTCGCCGACCGGCAGGCCTGCCCCGATCGCCGCGGCCATCGGCTCCTCGATCAGATATGCGGTGCGCGCGCCGGCCGACAGGCACGCTTCCTCGACGGCGCGCTTCTCGACGCCCGTCACCCCGGAGGGCACGCACACGACCACGCGCGGGTGCGCCCAGCGGTTCTGGTGAACCTTCTGGATGAAGTGGCGCAGCATCTCCTCGGTCACGTCGAAGTCGGCGATCACGCCGTCCTTGAGCGGGCGGATCGCCTGGATCGTGCCGGGTGTGCGGCCGAGCATGCGCTTGGCTTCGATGCCGACCGCGTGTACCTCGCCGGTGCGCGAGTCGATCGCCACCACGCTCGGCTCGGACAGCACGATGCCGCGGCCGCGCACGTACACGAGCGTGTTGGCAGTACCGAGATCGACGGCCATGTCGCGGCCGCCGAATCCGGTCAAGTAGGAGAAGATGCCCATATAGCGAGGAGGAGCACTGCCGAATCCGGCTCAGCGCCAGTAAATGCGCCCAGCCCGGTGGTCGGCGCGCACTCGCGGGCAGTGTAGCGAACGAGCCGCGCCGCCCAATAGGGGTGCCAGCTTATTTGCAGCCCAAATCCAGCCGTGCTCGAGCGCTGCTCAGCCCCCGCTCAGCGAGCGCTCAGGCGGCGCTCAACAGCCGCGGGTGCAGATCGATCAGCGTCGCGAGCGGCAGCCCGACGACGTTCTCGTAGTCGCCGTGCAACCCCAGCACGAGCGCCGCGCCGGCGCCCTGAATCGCGTAACCGCCGGCACGTCCCCGCCATTCGCCCTTGCCGACGTACCAGTCGAGCAGCTGCTCGTCGAGCGCGCGGAACGTGACCTCGGTGACCGCCAGCGCCGTGCGCTCCTCCCCGGCGTGCAGCAGCGCGACGCCGCTGAGCACGCGGTGGGTGGCGCCGCCGAGCGCACGCAGTGTCGTGCGCGCCGCCTGCTCGTCGGCCGGCTTGCCGTAGATCGCCCCGTCGAGCGCCACGAGCGTGTCGACGCCCAGCACCAGCTCGTGCTGGCGCTCACAGGCGGCCCGCGCCTTGCGCAGCGCGTTCTCCAGCGCCACTTCCGCGGGGTCACCACGGTCGAGCTCCTGCACGTGTGCCGGGCGCACGCTGAAGCTCACGCCCAGCCGCTCGAGAATCGCCCGGCGCTGGGGCGACTGTGAGGCGAGCACCAACTGGGGCGACGATCCGCCTGGCACCCCCACCTCCAGCTCCCCTCCAGCTCGCGCCCGTCGCCGTCGCTTAGAGCTCCGGGAAGAACAGCGCGCTCTCGCGCGCGGCCGATTCGGCGGAGTCCGAGCCATGCACCATGTTCTGACCGGTCTCGATCGCATAGTCGCCGCGGATCGACCCGGGCGCTGCGTCCAGCGGGTTGGTCGCGCCGATCAGCTGGCGCGCAGCCTGGACTGCCGCGTCGCCCTCCAGCACCATCGCGAGGATCGGCGCGGACGTGATGAACTCCACCAGCTCGCCGAAGAACGGGCGCTCGGAGTGCTCGGCGTAGTGGCGCTCGGCCAGCTCACGCGTCACGGTCATGTGGCGCAGCGCGACGATTCTCAGGCCTTTGCGCTCGAAGCGGGCGATGATCTCGCCGCTCAACGAGCGCGCGAAGGCGTCCGGCTTTACAAGGATCAGCGTACGGTCCATTGGGTCCTTTGCGTTGCGGTGGTTGTCTCAGGATGTGGGGCGCGGACGACCCGGGCCGCCCGCGCGCGGGCCAGCAGGCGACTCGGCGGCCGAGATCGGCTCGCGCACGCTTTCGTCGCCCCGCGAGCCCGTCAGCGTGTGGCTCTCGAGCTCCGGCTGCTCGTCGTCGAGCGCCCCACGCCGGCGCCGGGTGCGCCGTGGCGCAACCGCGCCAGGCACCTCGGACTCGCAGTACGGACAGATCGACCACGTGGGGTCCAACGGCTTCGAGCACGACACGCAGCGCTCCTTGAGCTTGCGCAGGCAGCTCGGACAGCGCAGGAAGTCGCGCTCGATCGGATAGTCGCAATGCCTGCACAAGCTCATGTCGAGCTGCTGCAGCCGCGCCTCGGCGGCCTGCATCTCGAGCTCGCGCTCGCGCACGTCCTCCAAGTACTCCGGTGGGCGCAGGATCAGGTAGACCGCGGTTCCCACGAACGGGAACACCGACGCGGCCGTCGCGCACCCGACCAGCATCGGATCGACGATGCGCCGGCGCGCGTCGGCGTAGGTCCAGTAGATCAACGACAGATACAGGACTACGGCGAACAGGATCAGCAGATCGATGACCAGGTTCAAGCCGCTGCTGTTGATTCCAAAATATGCGAGCGGGGTCATCATCGGCCTTTGCAGGTGCCCAGGGCGAGCATCGGGCGGCCGAGTTTAGAGCCTTTTGCGGCGGGAACGTGCAGGCGCCGCTGCGGCGGTGCTCACAGGAACAATCGGCCGAACCCATATCCGGCGGCGAAGAACGCCAGAATCACGAGCGCCACGATCAGCGCGACCGCGCCGACCATCATGAGCACGGAAGGGCCGTCGTCGTTCATCAGCCTGATCGTCTCACGGAGTCGTGCGCGCCGTCGTGCGAGCGCTCGAGCGCGCCGAGCAGCTCACCGACGAGATAGATCGAGCCGGCGGCAAGCACCACCGCCCCACCCGGCTGCTCCCGCGCCCAGTCGCGCGCGGCGGCGAGCGCGCGCTGCGGCTGCGCCTCGACCGCGACGTCGTCGAAGCCGAGCTGGCGCGCGAGCGACTGCAGCGCGGCCGGTGAGAGCGCACGGGCGCTCGGCGGCGCGGTGAACCACGCGCGCGCACACAACGGCAGCAGCGTGCCGAGCATGGCCGCGGCGTCCTTGTCGTCGAGCACACCGAGCACCAGCGCGAGCGGGCGCCCCGCGAGCAGCTCCGGCAGCGACTCCACGAGCGCGTCGACCGCGTCGGGGTTGTGCGCCCCGTCGAGCAACGTCAGCGGATCCTCCGCCACGACCTGCAAGCGTCCCGGCACCAGCGTGGCGGCGCCCGCAGCAGCCACCAGCTCCTCGCGCAGCTCGATCCCAGCCGAGTCGAGGTACGCCGCGGCAGCCACCCTCGCGAGCGCCAGGTTGCGGCGTTGAAAAACCCCGCGCGCGAGCAGCGGCGCGGGCGCAGCGCTGGCGAGCGACTCCGCGCTCAGCCTCACCTGCACGATCCGCGCGCGTTTGCGCGCTGCTTCGGCACGCGCCAGCTCGAGCACCTCGGCGGGCAGCTGCGCCCCGAGCGCGAGCGTCGTCCCCGGCTTCAGCACCGCGAGCTTCTCCGCTGCGATGTCGCGCACGGTCGGGCCCAGCCAGCGCACGTGCTCGAGTCCCACGTTCGTCAGCGCCGTCACCTGCGAGTCGATCACGCTGGTCGCGTCGTAGCGACCCCCGAGGCCGGCTTCGACCACTGCGACCTGCACCCCACGCTCGGCCAGCGCCCACAGCGCGGCTGCCGTGAGCAGCTCGAACTGCGTGACGTGGTCGTTCTCGGCGAGCGTGCGGTTGACGCGCTCAGCCGCCCACGCGGCGCGCGCGATCGCCGCGGCGAACTCATGCGTGGCGAGATCCCGCTCTGAGACCTGCACGCGCTCGGTGTAGGACACCAGGTGCGGCGACAGGTACGCCCCAGTGCGCAGCCCATGGCGCTCGAGGATCGCGGCGGTCAGACGGGTCGTCGAGGACTTGCCGTTGGTGCCGACCACGTGTACCGCCTGAAAGCGCTGCTGTGGCGAGTCGAGCACGGTCATCATGCGCCTGATCCGATCCAGCCCAAAGCGCATCCCGAACAGCTCGAGTGAGCGCAGATGATCTTCGGCGCGTTCGGCGCTCCACGCGCCTGGGCGCCCTGTCTCGGCAGCGCGCGGCTTAGCGCGCGCGCCCTGCCCGCCATGCTCGCCCTGCAGGCCGCGCTCGCCGTGCTCGCTGTCCGGCGCGTCGCTCACAGCGCCTGCAACTCGGCTTCCAGGCGGCTCAGCTTGACGCGCTCGCCGTCGACCACCGCCGGCGGCGCCTTCTCGGCGAACCCGGGCTTGGCGAGCTTCGTCTGCAACCGCGCGATCTCCTGCTCGAGCTTGGCGCGGCCGGCCGCGCGGCGCTGCTCGGCCGCCGCAAGATCCAGCCCTTCACTGGAGCGGATCTCGACGGCGCCGCCTGGGATCGACACCGAGGCGATCGGCTCGTGCTCGCCGGCGCCGTCGGGGTCGAGATCCAGGCGCGCCAGACGTGCGATCGCGTGGCTCATCGCCTCGTACCCAGTTGCGTTCAGCCGGGCGGGCACGATCAGCGCGGCGCGCGCGCTGACGCTGTCGCGCCAGCCGCGCACGAGCGTGATCGCTTCGATCGCACGCCCCACCTGCGCCTCCGCCTCGAGATCGATCAGCGTCTGATCCAAACGCGGAAACGCCGACCCCACCAGCAGCTCCTCGCCGCCGAGGTATGACCACAGCTCCTCGGTCACGAACGGGATCACCGGGTGCGCGAGCGCGACCGTCTCGCGCAGCACGCGCACGAGCGTTGCCGCGAGCGCCTGTCGCTCCTGCGCGGACCGTTCGGGGCCGAGGCGGTGCTTGACCAGCTCCAGGTACCAGTCGCACAGCTCGCCGTACACGAAGTCGTACAGCCCGAGCGCGGCATGGGAGAAGTCGAACGCCTCGATCCGCGCGGCCGTGTCCGCCTCGATGCGCTGCAGGCGCGAGAGGATCCAGCGGTCCTCGAGCGTTTGTGGCTGCGGCTCACGATCGGCGCCGAGGTCGGCCACGTCGCCGAGGTTGACGAGCACGAAGCGCGCGGCGTTGAACAACTTGTTCGCGAGCGCCTGGCCCTGCTGGATCTTCTCGACCGAGTAGCGCACGTCCTGCGAGGAGGACATCGCCAGCAGCCCGAAGCGCACGGCGTCGGCGCCGTGGCGGTCGATCTCCGCGAGCGGGTCGATCCCGGTGCCGAGCGACTTCGACATGCGCCGCCCGTCGGGCGCCTGGATCACCGAGTGGATGTACACCTCGTCGAACGGCGCCTCGCCGGTGAACTCCAGCCCCATCATGATCATGCGCGCGACCCACAGAAACAGGATGTCGCGTGCAGTGGAGAGCACCTTCGTGGGGTAGAACGCGCGCAGCTCGGGCGTCTGCTCGGGCCAGCCGAGCGTCGCGAATGGCCACAGCGCCGAGGAGAACCAGGTGTCGAGCACGTCCTCGTCCTGGCGCAGCTCCCCCTCGCACGCGCCGCAGCGCCCGGGCGACTGCGCCGCGACGTAGGTCTCCTGGCAGTCCTCGCAATAGTAGACCGGCAGCCGATGGCCCCACCACAGCTGACGCGAGACGCACCAGGGGCGGATGTTGTCCATCCAGTCGAGGTACACGCGACGGTGGTTCTCGGGCACGATCCGCACGCGCCCGGACACGACCGCGTCGATCGCCGGCGCGGCGAGCTCGTCCATGCGCATGAACCACTGCAGCGAGATCAGCGGCTCGATCCGCTCACCGGAGCGGTGGGAGTACGGCACGCTGTGCTTGTAGGGCTCCTGCGCGACCACCCGCCCCTCCGCCTCGAGCGCCGCGACGACCGCTGTGCGCGCCTGCCGCACGGTCAGCCCCTCGAAGCGCTCGCCAGCCTGCGCGGTCATGCGCCCGTCCTCGCCGATCACCGAGATCTGCTCGAGCCCGTGGCGCTGGCCGATGTCGAAGTCGTTGGGATCGTGTGCCGGCGTCACCTTCAGCTGGCCGGTGCCGAAGTCGGTCTTGACGTACTCATCCGCGATCACCGGCAGGCGCCGTCCCACCAGCGGCAGGATCGCCGTGCGCCCGACCAGGTCGCGGTAGCGCTCGTCGCTGGGGTTGACCGCGACGGCGGTGTCGGCCAGCAGCGTCTCTGGACGCACGGTCGCGATCGTCACGCTGCCGCCGCCGTCGAGGTCGTAGACGATCGAGTAGAGCGTGTCCGTCTCCTCGCGCTCCTCGACCTCGAGGTCGGAGATCGCCGAACGACTGCCGGGGTCCCAGTTGACGATGTAGCGGTCGCGGTAGACGTACCCCTTCTGGTAGAGCGCGATGAACACGCGCACCACCGCCTGCGCGTAGCCCTCGTCGAGCGTGAAGCGCTCCTGCTCGAAGTCGCACGAGGCGCCGAGCCGCTTGAACTGCTCGACGATCGTGCTGCCGTAGTGCTCGCGCCACTCCCACACGCGCTGCACGAACGCCTCGCGCCCGAGCTGCTCGCGGCTGGAGCCTTCGGCGAGCAGCGCCTTCTCAACCACCGTCTGGGTGGCGATGCCGGCGTGATCGGTGCCCAGGACCCACTTCGTCCGGCGCCCGCTCATGCGGTGGTAGCGCACGAGCGTGTCCTGCACCGAGCCATTCAGCGCGTGGCCCATGTGCAGCGAGCCGGTCACGTTCGGCGGCGGGATCGCGATCGAGTAGTTCTCCGCCGCGCTGCCCTCGGGCTCAGGGTGGAACAGACCGCTCGCCAGCCAGCGCTCGCCGATGCGCGGCTCGACCTCGGAGGGTTCGAAGCGGGTGCGCTCGCGCAGCTCGTCGATTCGATCTGTCATCGAGCGCGAAAGTCTATGCGGCCGGGCACGCGCGGCCGCTCGCCGTCGCCTGGATGCTCAGGCGTCGGGGTGCTTGCGCAGATAGTCGATGAACAGCGGGCGCAACCCCTCGGCCAGCTCGCCGTCACCGTTGTGCAGCGCGTCGCTCAGCAGCGCCCGCGGAAACTGGATGTCGCTGTCGGCTTCGGAGGTGTTGCCGGCGCTCGCATGCACCGCCGGCAGCGTCTCCAGCAGCGACCACAGGAACCTCACGTCCAGGTGCCGTTCGGCCCGGTGGATGGCGCGGTCGTGGAGCTCGCGCGTAGGGAGCTGATCGAGGTCGTCCGGCATTTCGGCTCAGCGGCGCTTGCGGCGTTTGCCGCGCTTGCGGGCGGCACGCGCCAGCGGCAACAGGTCGCGCCCGATGCTCTTCAGCTCGAGCTTGCCGAGCAGGCCGCGCAGCTCGGCGCGCTGCTTGGCGTTCAGACCGTGCGGGCGTCCGTGCGACTCGCGCACCAACTGTGACACGCGCGCGCGATCGCGCTTGGAGAGCTTGCGCCAGCGCTCGTTGGCGAGCACACCGGCCTGCAGCAGCACCGCCCACGGCAGCGTCTTGACACGCGTGAGCTTTGAGATCTTGGACATGTCAGGCAGACTCCTCGTGCAGCTCGGACTCGTCGTGCTCGTCCGGCGCCGCCTCGGTCACGAGCGTCGGTGTCAGCCCCTTCTCGACGGTCTCCTTGGTCACGACGCACTTCTTCACGTCGCGCCGGGAGGGCAGCTCGAACTGCACCTCCAGCAGGATCTCCTCGATGATCGAGCGCAGCCCGCGGGCGCCGGTCTCGCGCTCGAGGCCCTTCTCGGCGATCGCGTTGAGCGACTCCTCGGCGAACACGAGCTCGATGCCGTCGAAGGAGAAGAAGCGCTGGAACTGCTTCACGAGCGCGTTGCGCGGCTCGACGAGGATCGATACGAGGTCCTCACGGGTGAGCTGATGCACCGCTGAGACCACGGGCAGGCGCCCGATGAACTCCGGGATCAATCCGTACTGGATCAGGTCCTCGGGTAGGCAGCGCTCGAACATCTCACCGGTGTCGCGCTCGGCCTTGGTCTCGATCGCGGCCGCGAAGCCGACGCCCTTGTGGCCGATGCGCCGCTCGATCACCTTGTCGAGGTTCGCGAACGCCCCGCCGCAGATGAACAGGATGTTCGTCGTGTCGATCGTGAGGAACTCCTGGTGCGGGTGCTTGCGCCCGCCCTGCGGCGGCACTGAGGCCTGTGTGCCCTCGAGGATCTTCAGCAGCGCCTGCTGCACGCCCTCGCCGGAGACGTCGCGCGTAATCGACGGGTTGTCGGCCTTGCGTGCGATCTTGTCGACCTCGTCGATGTAGATGATCCCGGTCTCGGCCTTCTTGACGTCGTAGTCGGCCGCCTGGATCAGCTTCAAGAGGATGTTCTCCACGTCCTCGCCGACATATCCCGCCTCGGTCAGCGCGGTGGCGTCGGCGATCGCGAACGGCACGTTGAGGATGCGCGCGAGCGTCTGCGCGAGCAGCGTCTTGCCGCAGCCGGTCGGCCCGAGCAGCAGGATGTTCGACTTCTGCAGCTCGATGTCCGAATCCCCGGATTGCATCATCTGCACGCGCTTGTAGTGGTTGTAGACAGCCACCGACAACGTGCGCTTGGAGGGATCCTGACCGACAACGTACTCGTCGAGCACGTCATAGATCTCGCGCGGCTTGGGCAGGTTCTCGAGGTCGAACGTCGGCGGAGCCGTCAGCTCCTCATCGATGATCTCGTTGCAGAGATCGATGCACTCGTCGCAGATGTACACCCCTGGCCCGGCGATCAGCTTCTTGACCTGTCGCTGGGACTTGCCGCAGAAGCTGCACAGCAGCTGTTCGTTGGAATCGGTTGGCCGGGCCACTCTGTCTCCTCCTCCGGTGCTGCCCGCGCGTCCCGGAGCTAGTGCTCCGAGATCACACGGTCAATGATGCCGTATTCCTTCGCCTCTTCGGAGCTCATGAAGTAGTCGCGCTCGGTGTCTTTGCGCACATCTTCTAGTTTCTTGTGCGTGTGCTTGGCGATGATCTCGTCCAGGCGCCGGCGCACGTCGATGATCTCGCGGGCGTGGATCTCGATGTCCGTCGCCTGACCCTGGAAGCTCGAGCTGACCTGGTGGATCAGGATCTTGGCGTTGGGCAGCGCCATGCGCTTGCCGTCGGCTCCACCAGCCAGCAGCAGCGCGCCCATCGACATCGCGATGCCGACGCAGATCGTCTGGACCTGCGGCTTGATGAACTGCATCGTGTCGTAGATCGCCAGACCCGCGTACACCGACCCGCCGGGCGTGTTGATGTAGATCGACACATCCTTGTCGGGGTCCTCGGACTCCAGGTGCAGCAGCTGCGCCACGATCAGGTTGGCGATCTGGTCGTCCACGGGAGTCCCCAGGAAGATGATCCGCTCGTTGAGCAGGCGGCTGTAGATGTCGAACGCACGCTCGCCGCGCGAGGTTTGTTCGACGACCATTGGGACTAGTGGGCTCATGCTCCTCGCTTTGGTTTCGCCTCGGTAGCTGGATTCCTTCAGAGCCTATCTCGATCGGAGCTCGCTACCCGACCGTGCAGCGCAAGAGGCTAGCGGTCGGGCGTCCATAGCTTGCCCGCAGCGCCGGCCGCGTCGGCCTGCTCATCGGACTTCTCGGGGGTCCACAGCTGCTCGCGCGCCTGCGCCTGCTCCAACGGGATCGGCTTGGCCTCGGCCGCGATCAGCTCGACGGCCTGGCGCGCGGCGAGATCCTCGCGCACGTCGTCGAGGCGCCCGGCGCCGTTCAGATCCGCGAACAGCTTCTGCGGCTCCACACCCTCGCGCGTGGCGACAGGCGTGATCGCCTCGATCACGTCCTCGTCGCTCGGGGTGATGCCCTCAGCCTGCACCACAGCAGCGATCACGGCCTCACGGCGCAGCGTCTGCTCGGCTTCCGGCAGCATGTCGGCGAGCAGCTCCTGCTCGGTGCGCCCGGTGATCCGCAGATAGGTCTCACGCGTGATTCCGCGATGGGAGAGCGAATGCAAGGTGCGCTCGAACAGCTCGGTCGCCTTCGCCTCGATGAGCGCCGCCGGCGTCTCGATCTGCGCGAGCGCCGCCACCACGTCCAGCGCGGCCTCGCGGAACTCGCCGTCCACACGCTGGGACTCGAGCTCGCCCAGCTTGCCGCGGATGTCCTCGCGCAGCTCCTCGACGGTGTCGAAGCCCGCGTCGGTCGCGAAGTCCTCGTCCAGCGCGGGCAGCTGCTTGTGCTTGACCTCTTTGACGGTGATCTCGAACGACGCCGGGCGACCCGCCAGCTCCTTGTTGCCGTAGTCCTCCGGGAAGCCCAGCTCGACGGTGCGCGTCTCGCCGGCGGCGGCCCCCAGCAGTCCGTCCTCGAAGCCGGGGATCAGGTTGCCCGAGCCGAGCTCGACGAGCTGGTCGCGCCCCTCCCCGCCGTCGAACTTCACCCCGTCGATCGAGCCGGCGTAGTCGATCACCACGAAGTCGCCCGACTCGGCCGGGCGCTCGACCGCGTCGAGCTTCGCCAGGCGCTCGCGCAGGCCGTCGACCTCCGCGTCGATGCGCTGCTCCTCGACCACCGGCTCACGGCGGCCGGCCTGGACTCCCTTGTACTCGCCCAGGCGCGCGGTCGGGATCACACCGATCTCGACCGAGAACTCGAGCGCCGCACCCGGCGCGGGCAGCTCGCCCAAGTCGATCTTGGGATCGCCCACGGGCGCCAGCTTCGCTGCTTCGATCGCATCCGCGTACCAGTGGCCTAGCGAGTCGCGCACGGCCTCCTCGAGCACCGCTTCACGCCCGATGCGCTGCACGACGAGCGGCGCCGGCACCTTGCCGCGCCGGAAACCGGGCAGCTTCAGCTCGCGCCCGAGCTGGCGCGCCTTGCGCTCGATGCGGCTCTCGACCTCGGCAGCGGGCACCTGCACCTGCAGGCGCACCCGCGACTCGGGTAACTCGGTGACTGATGTTGTGAGCGCGCTCGCCATGGGCTGTCCTGCCTGTCCTGCCATCCTCGCCCACTCCACGAGGGTGTAGGTCGATCGGGGGTGCCACGATACCGTGCCGTCCATGAGCACCTTCCGCTCCCTGTCGCGGCGCCTGGAGACCTGGCTGTGGACCGGTCCGGTAGGTCATCTGCTCGGCGGCAGCCTGGATTTCGCTCAGGCGCTGCTGCGCTACCTGTTCGGCCGCCTGCGCGGACGAACGAACCGCTGAGCCTCACCGGCGCTTGGAACGCGTCGGAAGCGTGCCCGCCGCAGGAGCACTTTTCGTTGCCGGCCTGAGGGAGGTACTTCCAAATTAGATGGTGCTGCGCGCGCGTGCGTACGCGCGCGCAGCACCATCGAAATTGCGTTGCCCGCACCTGTGGAGAGCGCGAGCTGCGGGTCTCTCGCTCAGTGCGGGTCTCTCGCTCAGACGCGCGAGTTGCGGGTCTCGCTCAGACGGCGAGCGCCGGCTGCCTGACGAACGACAGCGCCCCGCCGCGCGGCACGACCAGCACCGGGCTCGCCGACTCGTCGATCAGGTGCTCGGACGCGGAGCTGATCGACACATGACCCTGCTCAGCCTCGGGGCGTGAGCCGATCACGAGCAGATCAGCGCCGTCGGCCCGGGAGGCGACATCGGCGCCCAACGCACTTGCCAGCGACTCGGCCGTGGAGCGCGCGGCAGGA
The DNA here is from genome assembly GCA_035474295.1 of Solirubrobacteraceae bacterium. GTDB lineage: Bacteria > Actinomycetota > Thermoleophilia > Solirubrobacterales > Solirubrobacteraceae > Palsa-744. Next base: position 74,954 of record DATINL010000004.1, on the reverse strand, counting down.
TCATCGCCCCCGCCGACGAGCGCCACCACGCGCACGTTCGCGTCGGCGCTCTGAGCGAATCCCGCCGGGGCGATCGCCACGGCGACCTGGCCGCCTTCGAGCAGCCGCTGAGCCGAGTTGCCGACGGCGATGCGTCCCGCGGCCGTGTGCGAGTCCGAGCAGAACACGATCACGTTGGCGCCCACCTGCTCGGCGAGCGCGCTCAGCCCCCCGGGCGTCGAGGGGTTCGTCACCACATGTCGCCCAACCTCGCCGCCGCCGAACAGCGCGGCGCCGCGCTCGAGCAGCTCCTGCGCTTCGCGCTGGGCGAGCGCTTCGCGGTCGCTCTCGGGCTCCGGAGCATGGCGTACGTAAGCAAGCGACACCTCGGCCCCACCCTGTGCGAGCAGACGACCAAGCGCAATCGCGTCGTTCTCGTTATGAGTCCCGTCGTAGGACACGATGATCTTGGTTGACATGGCGATTTCTCCTGTGCTTTCGATCGTGCTCGAGCGACGTTGCGTTCGAGTCTTGTAGGCAGGCTTCAAGCTTTGATTTCGATGTGATCGTGACACTTACCTGCCATCAGCACCAGTGATTCTTATTATTGATGCTATAAGTTCTACTTATGCTGAATGTGAGCCGTCTGCGTATCCTCCGGGAAGTCGCTCAACGCGGCTCGTTCTCTGCCGCGGCCGACGCGCTCTCCTACACCCAGTCAGCTGTCTCCCAGCAGATCGCCGCGCTCGAAGCCGAAACCGGTGTCACGTTGTTGGAGCGCCGTCCCCGGGGCGTGCGCCCGACCGCCGCGGGCGAGCTGCTCGTAGGCCATGCCGAGGGCATAATCGCGCGCCTGCAAGCCGCCGAGGCAGACCTCGCGGCGATCGCCGGCCTGCGCGGCGGGCAGCTGCGAATGGCTTCCTTCCCGACCGCCGGCGCCACGCTGATGCCACTGGCGATCGCCAGGTTCCGCGCGACCTACCCGGATGTCGAGCTCACCCTGGCGGAGGGCGAGCCGGAGGAGATCGCCCCGCGCCTGCGCGCGGGCGAGTTCGACCTGGCCCTGCTGTTCGAGTTCAGCGACGTCGGTGAAACGCCCGCCGGCAGACAGGGCCAGACAGGCGACCCCCGGACGACCAGCGACTCGCAGGAGGCCGGCACGGAGCGTCTGACACGTGTGCAGCTGCTGGAGGACCCGCTCTACCTGGCGCTGCCGTGGAAGCACCCGCTCGCCAACAAGCAGCAACTGCGCCTCGAGCATCTGCACGGCGAAGCGTGGATCCAGACCTCAGCCCAGAGCGCGTGCGCCCGACACGTCGTGCGCTCCTGCCACACCGCCGGGTTCGAGCCAAACGTGTCGTTCGAGAGCGACGACTACCAGACGGTCCAGGGGCTGGTGGCCGCGGGCGTCGGAGTCGCGCTGATCCCGCAGCTGGCGCTCTCGAGCATTCGCGAGGACATCGCCGTCAGAGCGCTCTCCCCGCGCACGCCGGTGCGCCAGGTAATCGCCGCCGTGCCCGCCGCAGCGCACCTGAGCCCCGCGGCCGCGGCGATGGTCGAAGTGCTCGAGAGCTCCGCGGAGCGCTACGAAGCGCTGCGCAAGCGACGCGCCGCCTAGCCCCAACGTCGCTCTTCGCTCATACCGTCGAGCGTAGAACGACGTCGGACCCAGCTGCCAGGGAGCCTGCGCGATCAAATGGTCCCGTGCTCAGAACCCTCCGAAACCGAAGTGGAAGGCGTACTGCCTGGCCACCACGCCCGCCAGCGCCAGATAGCCCAGGTCGGTTGGGTGGATGTCGACGAGTGGAGTGCAGATGTTCGTCAACACGCACAGCGTCGGCTGTTCGCGCGCGCCCGCGGGATTGAACAGCGGGAACGGGTCGGCGAAGCGCGCGTTGACCGACCCCGCCACCTGGGCTTCGGCGGTGTTGAGCGCCATCGTCAGCTGATCGGCGCCGGCGATCGTCGCGCCGAACGGGTTGTACAGACCGAGCACGATGATCTGAGCATTCGGCGCCGCGGCGCGCAGCTGTTGCAGGATCGACCCCAGGTTGGTTGCGATGTGAGTGATCAACGCGGGCGCCTGAGCCGCGATGCACGCCGGGTCGGCGTTGCACGCACGGTTGACCGCCAGCGCGTCGTTCGCACCGATGTCGATCGTGATCGGGTTGACCGAGCCGGGATGCGCAGCGAGGTATGCGAGCGCATCGGAGAGCTGCGAGGAAGCCACACCGCCGCTGTACGGGTGATGCAGCGGGAACGCCAGCTGGTACTGGCACGGCCCGTTGATCAGCGAGTCCGTCGTCTCGCCCGGGCAGCCGTCGTTGACGACCCGCAAACCGGGATGGAAAAGCCTCAGCACCTTGCCGAAGTCATCGACATACCCCGTGTTGTAAGCCGACGCCGGCTCACTCGGCAGCAGGCTGTTGAACTTCGCCTGCGAATAGCCGAACGCGAGCGAATCGCCCAACGCGAGATAGCTCGCGTGCACGCTCGCTGAGCGGGACTTCGTGTTGGACGCCTGCGTTGCCGGCGCCAGACACAGCGCAGCGACCGCGATCAGCGCCAGGCACCAGCCCGAACGACTGTGAGACCTAACCCGAAAAACCATCCATGCCTCCCTGCAGAGCTTCGATTTCAGCTTCGCGAGACGCGCGACCTTCGCGACCTTCTGTTCAGACGCGTGCAAGCGTGCACAGGACTCGACCACTCAAAGTATCCCCGCCAACCACGTAGGTCAAACCGTTGGAAATACTCATCGAAGCGCGATACGAGGGGTGAGCGACGGGACTCGAACCCGCGACCGCCGGGACCACAACCCGGAGCTCTACCAACTGAGCTACGCCCACCAAGCGAGACGATCGGAGTCTAGCGACGGGCCTGAGCCCGGGTCTTGCCGCGTATACGCGGCAGTTCGCACGGCGCGCCAGTCTCACGCACGGGCGCGCCCAGCCTCACGCACGGCGCGCCCAGCCTCAGACGCGGCGCAGGCTGACGGCTGCGGGGCCGTCGCCGATCCAACTGTCCGCGGCGAACATCAGCGGCTCGAGCTCGGCCTGATCGACCACCACCGGCTGCAGATCGGGCTGCGCCTGCTGCAGCAGCACGATCAGACGCGAATCTAACAGCGCGCGGACTGTGCGCTCGGCGATCGCCAAACAATCGCTCGCGGAGCGTTCTGGATGACGCTCCTGCGCCAGCCGCCACACGCTGCTGAGCGCCACCGCCTCCCCCGCCAGCCGTCCCAGCAACTCCAGGCCGAGTGAATCCCCAAGCAGCTGCAGATCCTGTGAAGGCTGCTGCTGCTGCTGCGAGGCCGTGGTCGGGGGCGCTACCGGCTGTCGCTCCGCGACGGTCGCCAGCAGCTCGTCGGTGACCTCCCGACTCTTGCGCTCGGCGTTGCGCCAGCCGCGCCCCATCGCGAGATCACCGACCGCGAGCTGCGGCCCGTCGAGCACTCGCAAGCGAGCCATCTGCGGGCTCCACTTGCGCTCGCCGAGGTCGATCCACTCGCCCCGCGCCCAGGGCTTGACCACAACCGACATCAACTCCTGCTCGCTCATGTTGAAGCGGCAATGGTTGTGGGGAAACTGGCGCAGCTCGATGTGGAACACCGCCACAGGTTCTCAGACGGATGAGCAGCGGACCTGCCCGGCCACTGCCCAATCAATGCCCCCGGCAGGATTCGAACCTGCGACCCTCGGATTAGAAGTCCGATGCTCTATCCAGCTGAGCTACGGGGGCGGGATCCGCACGCTGCATGCCCATGATCGCCGATGCGTGCGCCGATGTGGGGCGCGGCTGGGCCTATTTGAGCATGGCGCACACACGGCACAGCGACGCGCCGCCCATGTTCGGCCAGCGGACGCTTGATTTCTTACTTGACGCAATCTTGAGACGAAAGCTGTAAAAGTTGCATCCATGAGCCCTGTTGAAGACGACGAGCTGGACCTCACACGCAAGGAGCGCCGCGAGCAGGCGCGAACGGATCGCAAGAAGCTCGAGGACACCCAGCGCGCCCAGGCGGCCAGGCGCCGCCGGCTGATCCAGCTGGGCAGCGTCGCCGGCGTGGTAGTGCTCGTCGTCGTCGGCATCGCCATCGCAGCCGGTGGTGGCGGCACGGCCAAGAAGCTGAAGACCACCGAGACCGGCTCCTCGGTGCCACATGCCGCTGAGGTGACAACCCTGCTCAACGGCATTCCTCAGAGCGGCATCGCGCTCGGCAGCCCAACCGCGACAGTCACGCTGCAGGAGTACGCCGATCTGCAGTGCCCGTTCTGCCGCGACTTCACGCTGCAGTCGCTGCCGACGCTGATCAACAACTATGTCCGCACCGGCAAGCTGCGCATCGAGTTCCACAACTTCAACATCATCGGTCCCGACTCGATCAAGGCGTCGAAGATGGCCGAGGCCGCCGGGCTGCAGAATCGCTTGTGGAACTTCGTCGAGCTCTTCTACCACAACCAGCAGCAGGAGAACACCGGCTACGTCACCGACTCGTTCGTCTCCCAGGTAGGTGGTGGCGTGAAGGGTCTCAACGTGACCAAAGCCCTCTCCGCGCGCTCGCTCGATAGCGTCACGAACAAGATCACCAAGGACAACGAGCTCGCTCGCCAGTACGCGACCCAGTACGCGAACGTACAGGGCTTCACCGGCACGCCTTCGTTCCTGATCTCGAAGACCGGCCAGCCACCGACGATCTTCTCGCCCACGTCGCTGGGCGACCCGGCGCCGTTCGAAGACTCGATCAACAAGCTGCTCTAGCTTTCAGATGACGAGCCCTCGCTCATTCCTCGTTCGATCAGTTTCTGCGAGCGGCGGGCGATGAGCAATCGCGCCCTGAAGCTCACGATGGTCGTGTTCGCGGCGCTCGGGCTGGGCGTGGCGAGCTACCTCACGTACGTCCACTACTCCGGCGGCGTCCCGATCTGCTCGATCAGCCACGGCTGCGAGAAGGTGCAGAAGTCCGAGTTCGCCGAGCTCGCCGGCGTGCCGGTCGCCCTGATCGGGCTGCTCGGCTACATCTTCATCCTGGGCTCGCTGCTCGTTCCCGTGAGCGAAACCACGCGCCTGGCGACGATGACGTTCACCGTCGTCGGTTTCGGGTTCTCGGCCTACCTCACGTATCGCGAGCTGTTCTCGATCCATGCGATCTGCCAGTGGTGTGTGAGCAGCGCCGTGATCATGACCCTGCTCGTGGTCCTGGCCGTGTGGCGCTTCCTGCGCGGCGACGGCCCGGTCGACTCTGCGCTGACGCAGGTGGACCCGGAAGCCGACAGCCCACCGGCGCTCGGCGCCGCGCACGTCTGACCTGCGCCGCAGCGGTCCTCCCGCGACGGTAGGGTCGCCCGCACATGGCCTCCCCACCCGCGACCCCCTCGCCGCTCGGCGACGCCGAACCGCACAAGCGCGCCGCCGCCGAAGCTGCCGCTGCGCTGGTCCCAGACGGCGCGCGCGTCGGGCTCGGCACCGGCTCAACCGTGGCCTACCTGCTGCCCGCGCTCGCTGCGCGTGAGTTGACCCTGCGCTGCGCAGCCACCTCGCGCGCAACCGAGCACGCTGCGCGTGCGCTGGGCCTGGACGTATTCGACCTGGACGAGCTCGGCGGCATCGATATAGCGATCGACGGCGCCGATCAGATCGACCCGGACGGCTGGCTGATCAAGGGCGGCGGCGCCGCCCACACGCGCGAGAAGATCGTCGCCGCCGCAGCCACGCGGTTCGTCGTGATCGCCTCGGCCGAGAAAGCCGTGCCGGCGCTGGCCGCTCCGGTGCCGTTGGAGATCATGCGGTTCGGCGTCCAGACCACCTTGCGCGCGCTCGCCCCCGCCACGCTGCGCGACGTGCCGCCGAGCCCCGACGGCAACCTGATCGCGGACTACCTCGGACCGATCGATGACCCCGGGCTGCTCGCCGCGCGGCTGTCAGCCACCCCCGGGATGGTCGACCACGGTCTGTTCCCACCAGAGCTCGTCAGCGACATCCTGATCGCCGGCGAGCGCGGCGTGGAGCATCGCCTCGGAACGAAGCCCGCCGCTTGAGCGGGTGGCGCGCTCCCGCTCTCACCCTCTGTCCAGCTCGAGTCTGACCATTTCGCGCCGCGCGGCCTGCTCTGTTGACGAGGCTTGGTGACAGCGCTACGCTCGGAGATGGCTAGTGAGCAGACTGCTTACTCGCGGGGCGCCTGGTTTACGGGCGCTTCGTCGTTAAGGCCCCGGCGGCCAGCCGGGACCAGTGCCGCCGGGGTTTGCTCTACCTCGTCATGCGGTCAATGACCAACATGGCTACCAGTAGCGCTGTGGCTAGTGAGCACACTGCTGTACTCATATCGGACCTCCGGGTGGGGCTGAGAGGCCCCGTTCCCACGAGACCGTCTGGTCCCGCACCAACCCGCAAGACCGGCGTCCGACCCACGCCGAGCATCCTAGACCCAGATACTTCCCAGTCATCTCGAGTTGGCGCGGGAGCGACAATTCGATGGCTCCCACGTTCACACAACGGCACCAACGACGGAAAGACGGTCCTTGGGCTCCTACGAGACGGGGGACCGAGGAGTCGAACCTCGCGTTGCGGTTTTGGAGACCACCGTGTTACCGATACACCAGACCCCCTGGCGAATTCAGGATTGTAGGCGTTCGACCGTGTGCTCCGCCGAGTGGGGCTCGGGATCTGGCCTTTGCGGAACGCGGACGTAGATGCTATTCTCTATAAATCTGATCGACAATACTGAGATTAGAAGGATCTCATGCCACCCCAAACGCGCGACACAGCGGACACCCGAACGAAGATAGACGTGCACCAGCACGTCTGGACCGAGCCGCTGGTTGATGCCCTCGGAGCACGCACTGAGCTGCCGTTCGTGCGCCACGAGCACGGATTGACCGTGCTGCACCTCGCGGGTGAGCGGCCGTACGTGATCGACATGGAAGCCGAAGCGCCCGCCCGGCGCTCCGCGCTCGTCGAGCTCGACGGCCTGGACCGTGCGCTGGTGTGCCTGTCCAGCCCGCTGGGGATCGAATCGCTCCCTCGCGAGCAGTCTCAGATCCTGATCGACGCGTACCACGAAGGCGCGCTAGCACTGGGTGAGCCCTTCGGCGTGTGGGGCGCGCTCGCGCTCAGCCAGCCGCGCGCGGACGATGTCGATCGGGCGCTCGAGCGCGGGTGCGTCGGCGTGTCGCTCCCCGCTGGCGCGCTGGCCGGCGTGGACGCACAGGCGCGCCTCGGAGCGTTGCTCGCGCGGCTGGAGCAACTGCACGCGCCGCTGCTGATCCACCCCGGCCCGGCACCCGGTCCGCCGCACGGCGAGCCGTCGCTGTGCGACCCGCTGTGGTGGCCCGCGCTCACGCGCTACATCGCCGAGATGCACGCCGCGTGGCTTGCCTTCACCGTCAGCGGCCGTCGCAGCCACCCCGCACTGCGCGTGATCTTCTCGATGCTCGCCGGCTTGGCTCCGTTACACGCTGAGCGCCTCGCCAGACGCGGCGGCCCGGACGCGTGCGAGCCGGACCCGCTCGTCTTCTACGACACCGCTTCCTATGGCGGGCGCGCCATCGGAGCGCTCGCGGAGGTCGTCGGACATAGCCAGCTCGTCTATGGCTCGGATCGACCTGTCGTCGAGCTGGACGGGGTCGCAGCGACGCACGGGCTCGACTGGGAGCTGTTGGCTGACAGCAGCTCGCGTGCCCTCACAGGCGTGACGGCGCGCGCGCGATGAACGCCGGCGGAGCCCCGATCACCGGTGTGCCGCGTCCGCGCAACCGCGATCTAACCGGTCCTGAGCTGCAGACGTTCGCCAGTGAGCTGGCGTCGCGTCCGGAGCTGTGGATTCACCTGGTCAAGCATGACTTCAGCCGGCGCGTGTACGAGGAGCTGCTGAGCGACGAGCACGTCACCGCCTGGCTGATCTGCTGGATGGACGATCACGACACGGGGTTTCACGACCACGACGTATCCGCCGGCGGCGTGTCCGTCGTGGGCGGGCGCGTGCGCGAGGAGCGCCTGACCATTGGCGGCGCGTCGCGCAACCGCGTGTTCGTGGCCGGTGAGAGCTTCCACTTCTCCGCCGCCGACATCCACCGCGTGCGCCACGCAGGCAGCGACCCGGCGGTCACGCTGCACGTGTACTCCCCGCCGCTGCTGCGCATGGGCGCGTACGTGGTGGGCGGCGACGGCGTGCTCGAGCGTCATTCGGTGTCCTACGGCGAGGAGCTGCGGCCGATCGAGAGCGCTGCTGCCTGAGTCCACCAATGGAACCGGGTTCGCAGCCCACCCGGCGGCACGAGTCACTGCGCTTCAGCGCGCTCGACCGCGGTCGCGATCTCCAGCAGCGTGACGTCGAGCGCTCGCGCAACGCGCCTGACCGTCATCCACGTGGGGTTGGCCTGACCCAGCTCGATCCGGCCGAGTGTCGAGTAGGTCACGCCGGCATGGAACGCGACGACCTCGAGCGTCGTGCCACGCTCCTCGCGGAACCGCCTGAGCACCGCGCCGAGCACAGGATCTGCGTTTGCTGACGTTCTCGGCATAGGCTGGAAACATCGCACGACGCGTATGCACAAGTCCATATGGTCCAGTATGGGTGATTAAGCACATATGGTGTACGCCTGGTAGCGTGCGCGCATGCCGGAGCCACGCTCATCCCCTTTGCGCGGATCCGGTAGAGGTTCATCCCCTCGCTTGGCGCCCAGGCGCCACCTCGATGACGAACGCCCCCGGTCCGAGCTGGAGTGAGGCCGGGGGCGTTCCAGAGGCTTCCGCTCATCGAAGCGTGCAGCTCAGCTCGCGGCTCTTAGCCGTGCCGCGCCGCCCGGTGCTGCGCAGCGCAGCACCGCAACACTCCGCTCGCGCAGCTGCCGCACGAATCTGTATGGTGGGACTTGCTTGCGGTAGCGGAACTCCGGTGAGACTCCGGGGCTGACGCGCAGCGGTGTGGGTGACGAGCGGATCGCAGCTCCACTGGACCCCCGGGTTCAGGAAGGAGATCCGTGAGGTTGAGCCCGAGCCCGAAGACGCCCGCGAGCTTGCAATGAGCTAAGCCTCGCGTACAGGCGGCCGATGCGCCGCCCTCTCCGCAGCGTGTCGTCGCCCCTTCAAAAGGAGTGAACGACATGCAGCAAGCACGACGATGCCGTCGAAGGCTGGCGCCCTTCCTAGCCGTCCTCGCCACCGCGCTGGTCCCCACCGCCGTTGCAGCCGCAGCGCCCGCCGCTGCAGCCATAGCGCCCGCCGCTGCAGCTGCAGTGCCTGCGACCGTGTCCGCGCCCGCCGCGCTGGCCGCACAATCAGGAGCGGCGTGGCTTGCGATCCTGCAGGACACGACCGGCTCGCTCGGCTCGTTCGGCGGCGATTGGGCGTTGACCGCGCTGGCGGCCGCCGGCGTCCACCCCGCGGACGTGCGCACCTCCCCCACCGACCCCAGCGCACAGGACTTCTACGCATCGCTGTGGACCTCGACCGGCGCCGGCGGGCAGGCCACCGACGCCGAGCGCGCGATCCTCACGGCGCACGCAGCCGGGCTGGACCCGGCGCGGCTGGACGAGCACACGAACTTCGTCGCCCAGCTCGCAGCCCAGTTCGACGGCCATCAGCTTGGTGGCGCCGGCGCCACCAACGCCGACATCTTCGGTCTGCTGGCACTGCGCACCGTCGCGCAGCCGCAGATCGTGCTCGACACGCTCGCGACGACGATCCGGGCGCAGCAGAACGCAGACGGCGGCTGGAACTTCGCCTACCCGGCGAGCAGCTCCGACATCGACGTGACCGGCGCCGCGGTCGCGGCGCTGTGTACGGCCGGCGCAACCCCGGGCGACCCTGACGTCGCTCGGGCACTCACGTTCCTGCGCGCCAAGCAGGACCCCGCCAGCGGCGGCTTCGCGAGCCCGTTCGGGATCAACACCGACTCGGCCGCGTGGATCCTCAGCGGGCTGAACGCGTGCGCCATCGACCCCGCCACCTGGAGCACCGCCCAGGGCAAGACGCCTGTGGACTTCCTGCTCTCGCAGCAGAACCCGGACGGCAGCTTCCAATACAACCTCGGCGACGGCGACGAGAACCTGTACGCCACGCAGGACGCCGTCCGTGCGCTGGCCGGCGCCGGATTCACCGCCGACCCGCCCGCTCGCGCCGACGGCATCAGCCCGCGCACGCGTCCGCTGCCGGCCGTCGCGCCCGGCACGCTCGTGCCGCTGACGCTCGTGATCGACAGCCACGGTCAGCTCAGCGGCGGCAGCTCGGTGCGCATGTGCGCCGTCACCGCGCCCGTTGGGGCGACCGTCGCTGACTTCCTGCAGATGGCGCACGAGGCGTCAGCGCCGTCGTACTGCGTCAGTGACCTCGACACGCAAGCCGGTGAGATCGCGCGCCTCAACGGCATCGCGCCGGTCGCGGGCAGCTCGGCCTGGCATGTGAGCGTCAACGGTGCGGCGCCGCAGCGCACGACCTCGGCGACGGTCGGGCTGGGCTCGACCGTGCTGCTCTCGTTGGCGTCCGACACAACGCACGCGCCGGCCCCCGCGCCCACGACACCAGCGCCAGCAGTCATACCGTCGCTGATCCCGGCGCCCGCGCGTGCGCCTGCGCCGGCTCCCGTGCGCTTGGCGCTGCGCACCGGTGTCACCTCCACTCTGCGCGACGGACGCGTCACCGTCCGCGTGGTCTGCCCGCACAGCGCGGGCGCGGCGGGCTGCCGCGGCACGGTCGCGCTGTGCCTGTGGGTGCGCTCATCCAGGCACACGCGCCTGCGGCTGCACACGGTCGGCCGCACACGCGTGCAGCTGACCGCGGGCGCGAGCACGCACGTCACGATCACCCTCGACCGAGCCGGCCGCGCGCTGGCCAAGACGCGCCGGGCACCAGTCGCGACGCTGGTCGCGACGCTTGAGGACCCGCTGACCCGGCGGCTGACGAGCACGCGCGCCAGCACGGTCCTGCGCTGAGCAACGGAGGCGGGGACGGCGTCCCGGCGCGAGCCGGCCGCCCCGCGACTTAGTGGCTCGCGCCGACATCCAACCAGGAGATCTCATGTCCAAACGCATCACATCGACATTGACGCTCATGCTCGCGGCGCTGCTTAGCGTCGCAGCCGTCGCAAGCGCCGGCACGCCGGCGGCTGTCACGGTTCGCGTCGAAGGTCAAACCTCGACCCTGCTCGGCCTGACGGCGGTCACGACGACCACCACCGCCACGCCAGCGCCCGGCAACTGCTCGGGCACCACTGCCGCGGGCGCGCTGCAACTGGCCACCAGCGGCAACTGGGACCACAACTCGTACATCCAGACGATCCTCGGCGAGACGCACGCCTGGAGCATGGCCGACCCGCGCTACTGGGCCTTCTGGATCAACGACAGCTACTCCAACGACGGTCTCTGCACGCACGAGCTGAGCACCGGCGATCGCGTGCTGATGCTGGTCGACTCGGCATCCGCGCCGAGCTACACGCCGACCGTGTTCCCGCTCGAGCTCAGCGGTGTGCCGGCGCAGGTGACGCAGAGCGTGCCGGTCACCGTGACGGTCAACAAGTACAGCACCGCGGGCGTAGCTTCGGCCGCGAGCGGCGTGACGGTCACCGGCGCGAGCTCCACCGCCACCACCAACGCATCGGGACAGGCGTCGCTGACGTTCAACACGCTCGGCACGTTCAACGTCAAGGGCAAGAAGAGCGGGTTCGCGCCAACCGCGAGCGTGCCGGTCTGCGTCCACGTGGCGGGCGGGAGCTGCTGAGCGATGGCCGGCGTTCGTGCTCCGAAGCGCAGCTGCGCCGCGGTGATCGCCGCCGGCCTCGTGTTCGCGACGGCGGCCGCTGCGGCGGCCGCCGTCGCGAGCGTCGTCAACGTCCGCATCGAGGGCGCCACGCACACGTTGTTTGAGGGGCCGATCCTTACGACCGGACACGCGCTGCGCGCCGGCTCGGACACGGGCTGGCACACGTGCGACGGCACCAACGCCAACGCCCACGCGACGCCGGGACCGACTCCCACCGCGGCCGCCGCCGACGGGCTGGCGCTCCTGAATCTGGGCTTCGACGGCCAGTGGTACCCCGGCTATGACGACTATTTCGTCAAGCAGCTCGGGCCCGATCGCGAGGGCGCCGGCGCGTACTGGGGCGTGCTCGTCAACGCCGCGCTGACCCCGGTCGGCGGCTGTCAGTTCGAGCTCGCGCCCGGCGACGACGTGCTGTGGGCCTACGACGCGTTTCGCGCTCGCGCGTTCCTGCAGCTGACGCGCGCCGCTGCGTGTCCGCTGCCCGGCGCGCCTGCCACCGTCGCGCCGGCGACACTGCCGGGCACCAGCGTGAGCCTGCGCGTGTGCGCGTCCAGCGGCGGCAGCGACGCCGCCCCTGGCTCGGCCATGTCTGCCCCGCAAGCGGGGATCGCGGTGGCCGAGGTCGATCCAGCCAACGGCGCTGTGCGCGGTCAGTCGGCGCCGAGCGCCGCCGACGGAGCCGTGTCGATCCCCGATCTTGCGCCTGGGTGGCACCGCTTCAAGTCATTCGGCGATCCCGCGAGCTTCGTGCGCTCCAACCGCGTCGACGTGTGCGTTGACTCCGGCACGGCGGGCGACTGCGCGGCGGTGCTGACGGACGCCGTCGTGCGCCAGCCGCCGAGCACACCGGACGACCCCGGCGCTGGCCACGGCACACCCGCGGCTCCGGCTCCATCGGCCCCGTCGATCGCGACCGGGCTGTCCGCGCCGGCGAGCACCTTGGAGCCGATCATCCGCGGCGCAACCGCGGTCGGCTCGGTACGCCTGTCGGCGCCGCACATCGACGCGAGCGGCCGTGATGGTCGCTTGATCGTCAGCTGGAGCGTGCTCGACGGCGGGCCGGGAATCCGGGGCTGGGCGCTCGCCGCCCGGGTGCGTGGGGCGCGCGGCGCCGCCTGGAGCACGCTCGCGCGCGGGCGCACCGCGACCACGGCGCGTGTGCGCGCGCCTGCCGGCTTGCTCGCCCAGCTGCGACTGACCGTGACCGATGAACTCGGGCGCTCGAGCTCCGGGATCGCCGGACAGGCGCTCGTGCCGATCGACGACCGCGCGCGCTCGCTGCAGCTCCGCGGCGGCTGGCAACACGAGCGGGATGCGCGCGCGTGGGAGCGAACGCTGACGCAAGGCCGCCGCGGCTGCCAGCTGCGGGTACGGCTCGCAGCCGGGCGCCCGACGCTGCTGCTGCGTGCTGCGCGTGAGTCGGCGTGGATCGAGGTGCGCGCCGGCGGGCACGCGGAGACCTTCGGCATCGCCGCCGGCGACGCACGCGCGCTGCGGCGCGTGGTCGCGGCACGGCGCAGCAGCGCAGGCGACGTGACGGTGAAGGTGCTCAGTGGCGCGGTGAGGCTCGATGGTGTGGCAGCCCAACCCTGAGCGCGCGCGAGCGCCGGCAGCACGGCGCGCGGTGGTCGCGGCGCTGCCGTGCGCTGCGCTGCTCTGCGCAACCGCGGCGTGTGCGCTCTCACCAGCTGCGCTCACGCTCGCTGCGGCGCCGGACGCGGCCAACCAGGGTCGGCTCGACGCCAGCGTCCGCTACCTGCAGGACGTGCAGCACGCCGACGGCGGCTTCCCGGGGTCGCCGGGCGCGCCGTCGAGTCCCGGGTTCAGCGCCTGGATCGCGCTCGCGCTCGCGGCCGCGGGCGTCAACCCCCAGGATCAGGCGCCTGTCGCCGGGCCCGACGTCTACACCTACCTGACCACGCACGCGCGCGAGCTCAGCGACACGACCGACTTCGAGCGCGCGCTGCTCGTCGCCGATGCGGCCGGCGCAACGCCGCACGACTTCGGCGGCGTTGATCTGGCCGCGCGGATCCTCGCGCGCCAGGACCCGTCGGGCGCGATCCGGCATGACGACCAGCGCGGCGTTATGCAGTCCACGGGGGTCAACGACGCGGTCTTCGCGATCCTCGCGCTGAGCCCCATCGCCGAGCCGGCCGTCAGCGCAGCGGTTGCGCGCGCAGCCGACTGGCTGACGTCGACCCAGCTCCCCGACGGCAGCTGGGGCGACATCGACGCGCACGCGCGCGTCGGGGACGTCGACATGACCGGCGCCGCGCTGGAGGCGCTCAACGCAGCGGAGCGGCACGACACGCCCGCCCAGCTCGCGGCGCTCAGGTTTCTGCACGCCGCGCAGAACCCAGACGGCGGCTTCCCCGCGAAGCTGGGCGACCCGTCGAACGTCGCGTCGACCGCGTGGGCAGTACAGGGTCTGTGGGCAGCACACCTCGACCCGCGTGCCACCGCGTGGATGCGTGGCGGCGTCAGCCCCCTGGACTACATGGCGTCGCTGCAGCAGCCGAGCGGGCTGATCTGCTGGACCGCGGCCGACTGCACGAGCTACCCGATCTGGATGACCGCGTACGCGGCGCCCGCGTTCGCCGGGTACGCGCTGCCGCTGGCGGCGGTGCCGCGCAGCGTACGCACGCACGCCGCCGCGGCGCCGCCCGCGCCGCCGTCGGGCACGCCGGCCGCCGGACTCGTGGGCAGCAGCGGCGCCGCGAGCACACCGGGGCGCGGGGTGATCGCCGGAGGCGGCGGCCGCGGCGCAAAGCTGTTCAGCCGCCCCAAGCCACAGAGCCAGGGCACGAGCGCAGGCGGCGTACGGCGTACGCGTGCGATCCGCTCGCATGCTCGCGTCAGGCACAAGGGCCCCGCCGCGCGCCCAGGCTCCAACGGGCGCCGCGCCGCCGCCGCCAGCCGCCGCCGGGGCACGCCCGCCGGCGACCGCGAGCGCGGCCAGGGCGTGCGCGGCGTCCTGATCGGCGGCGCACCAGCGACGACGAGCACCACGGAGTCACGCGTTGTCCTAGCCGCCGGCCTGCGCAGCGCCCAAGCCGGCGGCCGCCAGGGGTCGGCGGGCGTACTGGCGCTCGCTGGCATGCTCGTGCTGGCGTTGGCTGGCGGCGCCGGCCTCGAACACCGGCGGCTGGAGCCCGTGTGAGCGGCGTCGGCGCCAGCGCCGTGGTCGCTTCCCTGGACGGCGCGCTCGCCGACGCGCTGGCGCGGCTCGCCGCGGCGCTGCGCGTGCCGGTGCTGCTGATCGCGCTCGCTGTGCTGCTCGCAGCCGCACTCGAACTCGGGCGCTTCGGCGCCGAGCTGTGGCTGCGCCGCGTCCGCCGGCGCCACGGGTCGCTGCGCGAGCTGGCGGTCGCGGTGGTGCGCGAGCCGGGCCGCGCGGGTGTGTTGGCCGGCTACGCGCCGACAGCGTTCGCCACCCAGGCGCTGCGCGAACTCGCGCTGGCACAGCTCCACGAAAGCGCGCGCCCGATCGCGGTCGAGCACGCCCTCGCGGACTACGAGTTGGCGGCACAGCGCAGCTTGGATCGTACGCGCATCCTCGTGCGCGTCGGCCCGGCGATCGGACTTATGGGCACGCTGATCCCGCTGGCACCCGGCTTGGCGGCGCTCGGACGCGGTGATGTGCCAGCGCTCGCATCCGACCTGCGCACGGCGTTTGCCGCAACCGTGATCGGGTTGTTGGTGGGCACCGTGGCGTTCGCGCTGACGCTCACACGCACGCGCTTCTACACCGAGGATCTGACAGCGCTGGAGCGCGCCGTCGCGTTCTCGGCACGTGGGCGGGAGCCTTCCTCGCCGCCGTCGGCGAGCGGACGGGGGAGCGTGTCATGAGGCGCACCGGCCTCGGACGCCACAGCCGGCTCGAGGACGCAGCCGGCGACCCGCTGGACGGGCTGGTCAACCTCTTCGACGTGGGGCTCGTGTTAGCCGTCGCGTTCCTCGTCGCCGGGTTGAGCCTGACGCGCGACCCGCACAACGGCAGCATCGAGCGGCGTGCGCCGACTGTGAGCATGCCGGGGAAGACCACCAGCCTGCCGAGCCCGGCTGACGCTCCGGCCGCGCAGGGACGCGGCGAGGAGGTCGGCAAGGTCTACCGGCTGAGCGACGGCCGGCTCGTGTACGTGCAGGCAGTCGCACGCGTCAAACGATAGATCGAGGTCTAAAGCCAGACGTCACAAGTGCCGAAACGCTCTATGGACGAGCATTCTTGATCTTGTGATGATCCGTACATTCTCTACCAAGGCGCATGCGCCGACCCCGACAGCCCGCTCCATCCAGAGCATCGTGAGCTCAGAGCGCGGCATCACGCTGATCGAGGTGCTGATCAGCGCGATCATCGTGGCGGCGATCTCGATCGCCACGTTCACCGGGTTCGACGTCTCCAGCGCAGCCACCGCCGACGAGCGCTCCCACTCCCAGGCCGACGCGATCGCACAGCAGTGGGAGGAACGGATGCGCGGCATGCAAGTGTCGGACGTCTCGGTGCTGAACCAAACGCTGTGCGTCGACGAGAAGGGTGTCGACCTCGGCGTAGGAGCGCCCTGCCCGGTCAGCGTCGCGGGCACCAGCGGCACGATCTTCACGGTGCAGACCAACGGGCAGTTCGTGTCCGACGCCTCCGGCACCTCCAGCTGCTCGGCCGCCGGGCAGAGCGCCGACTACATCCAGACCACCACCACCGTCACCTGGCCGTCGCTCGGCTCGCGCCCGCCCGTGACCGAGACCGGCATCGTCACGCCGCCCGTGTCCGGCGAGCTGCTCGTGCAGGACATCAACGGGGCCAACCCGGTGCCCGGCGTGAGCGTGACCGAGACCGGCCCCGCGACGGCGCCGAGTTCACAGACGAAAGCCACCGGCGCCAGCGGGTGTGTGATCTTCACGACACTCCCGGCGGGCGACTACACCGTCACCGCGAACCAGAACGGGTACGTCGACAAGGACGGCAAGCAGAACGTCTCCTACGCGACCAGCTTCACCACCGGCTCCACCGGCAAGGTCGTGATGCAGTACGACCGCGCCGGCACGATCGCTGTGTCGTACAAGTCCAACGGCGCGGCCAGCACCGGTGACGCGTTCACGGTCTTCAACACCGGCATGACCCTGGAGCGCAGCTTCGGCACGCCCGTGGCGAACATGAGCACCGGCACGTACTCCGCCGCCGCCAGCTCGTCGACAACAATCTTCCCGTTCCCTTCGGCCTACTCGGTGTACGCCGGCACCTGCTCCGCCGACGCGCCGAGCATCGTCAGCAGCGGCGCGGTCGCAGACCCGCCGGTCACCGTCACGCCGGGCGGCGCTCCGCCGGCGGCGTCGATCGAGCAGCCGCCGGTGAACATCAAGGTGATGTCCGGCAACCTGCTGGCTCCCGGCGTGGTCGTCACCAACGCAGTCGGCACGCTGACCGACACCGGGTGCGGCACCGTGCGCACGTTCACCACCACGCCCGGCGGCGCGCTCCCGCATCCACCCGCGCCGTTCGGCACCTACTCGCTGTGCCTCACCAAAGGCGGCACGAAGTGGACCGGGGTGTTCTCCAACAACCGCATCGCGGGCCCACTGACGCCCCCCAACAACGGTGGCGTGACAGCCGGACGCGGAACCATCTACCTAGGCGTCGGAGCGCCTGGAGCGGTGCCGGGAGCATCCTGCCCATGAGACTCATCAAGACCACACCGCGGCCACGTCTGCGCGACGAGCGCGGGCTGACGCTAGTCGAGATGCTGGTTGCGACCACGTCCGGCATGATCCTGCTGCTGGCGCTGTTCGCCGTGCTCGACGTGTCGCTGAGCCAGTCCTCGCGCGTGGCCGACAAGGTCGACGCCAACCAGCACGCGCGCACCGCGATGGAGAAGATCGTGCTGGAGCTGCACTCCAGCTGCGTGGCCGCTTCCGTCGTACCCGTGCGCCCGGGCAGCGACGACACCACCATTCGCTTCATCAGCCAGGCTGGCTCCGCTTCCAACTTTCCGACGGTCGACCTGCACGTGATCCACCTCACCGGAACCGATCTGATCGACGACTCCTACCAGAGCGACGCGGGCACGGTCGCGCCCGCCTGGACCTTCCCCGGGGCGCCCACCAGCAGCCAGACGCTGCTCGAGAACGTGTCGCAATCCAACGGCGGCGTGCTGCCGGTCTTCCAGTACTTCCGGTACTACACCGCGGCCGACGCGGGCGGCACCCTGGGAGCGATCGACCCCACCCCGCTGGACACCCCGCTGAGCGCGGGCGACGCGCAGCTCGCCTCACAGGTGACGGTCAGCTTCACGACCGGGCCGACGTCCGGCAGCACCGAGCCGACGCGCGCGATCAACCTCAGCAACACCGCCGTGCTGCGCTTCAGCCCCAGCTCGGGCGACCCGTCAACGACCAACGCGTCGTGCTCATGAGACCGCTGCGGCGCGCGCCACGTCAGCTCGCTGAGGAAAGCGGGTTCACGCTGCTGCTCGCGCTTGCGATCATGGTGACCACCGGCCTGCTGATGGCGGCGGCGTTCACCGCGGCCAACGGCGACATCCACCTGAGCCACAACGACCAGCTGCAGAAGAAGGCCTACTACGCGGCCCAGGCCGGGATCAGCGACTACGCGTTCCATCTCAACCAGGACGTCAACTACTGGACTCTGTGCAAGAACGTCCCGCTGCCGGGCAAGGTCAACGACGTCGGTGACGCGCCGTTGAAGACGCGTCTCGTGCCGGGCACGACCGATGAGAGTTACGCGATCCAGCTGATCACGGCGAGCTCCGATCCCCAAGCCGCGCCGCAGAAGTGCGACCCGCTGAACCCGGTGCTGTCGATGATCGAGTCGAACACCCCCGCGGGCACGTTCCGCATCCAGTCGACCGGCTACGCCGGCAACGAGGTGCGTACGGTGACGGCCAGCTTCGGGCACACGAGCTTCCTCAACTACATCTACTACACCAAGTTCGAGACCTCGGATCCCTCGATCTATGCGGATCCCGCCGCGCATGTCGGCTGCGCGGCGCCGCGCAGCGCGCGCCCCGGCGGCTGCAACACGATCGACTTCATCACGGGCGACGACATCCAGGGGCCGATGCACACCGAGGACTCCGCCGCGATCTGCGGCTCGCCGATCTTCGGGCGCAATCCGGCGGACGTGATCGAGTTCAAGGGCGGCTCATTCGGGAACGGCTGTCCGAACGCGGCGATCTACAAGGGCACGCTGGTAGCAGCCGTGCCCACGATCGTGCCGCCGCCGTCGGACTCATCGCTGCTGGCGGTGACCCAGAGTGCCTATCACTACACCGGCAAGACCTTGATCAACCTGCACGGCAGCACGATGGACGTGACCAACGGCGGCTCCACGACGCTGAACGTGGCGTTCCCTAGCAACGGCGTGATCTACATCTCGAACGGAACGTGCTCGACCGTCTACACGCCGTACGGCCCCGATACGACCAACGACACCGGCTGCGGCAACGTGTACGTACACGGCTCTTACACGACGCCGCTGACGATCGCCGCGGAGAACGACGTCGTGATCGACGGCAACGTCACCACCCCGACGGATGCCAGCGGCACTCCCACCACCAACGGTGTGTTGGGCCTGATCGCGAACAACTTCGTGCGCGTCAACCACCCGATCAACGGCCGCCTGAACGCCGGCAGCGGCAATTGCGCAAGTGACACCAACGGCGCGGGCACCACCAACGACATCACGATCTATGCGGCGATCCTCGCGGTCAACCACTCTTTCATCAACGACAACTTCGACTGCGGCAACCCGACCGGCAACCTCACCGTGTACGGCGCGATCGCACAGATCTTCCGCGGCACCGTCGGCACGCACAGCGGCGCCACGATCACCAGCGGGTACTTCAAGGACTACATCTACGACGATCGCCTGCAGGTCGAGTCGCCGCCGTATTTCCTGAACCCGGTCGACGCCGCCTGGCACGTCCGCCGCGAGACGCTCTCACCGAACCCCTAACCCCGGCGACGTCCCCACGTACGAGCCGGCGCGCTCCCGCTGGAGCAGGAGACGACCGGTGCGATGCCCCAATCGGTAGTGTAGTTTCGATATGTGGCGTTTTCGCAAGAAGACGGGGGCCTGAGCATCTTCGCATCGCGCTACACCCGGATTCGAAGCCATGCGCAGGCGGCCGCTCTGGTCGGTGAGTTACTCGACCCAAACCGTGCTTACATCGTCGTCGGTCTGACCTCGAGACCGGGTGAGGAAGTGCCGTCGCTGCACCCCGACGAGGTGATGACGCTGCTGCCGTCGAGCGCGCGGGTCTACTTCATCCCCTCGGGCACGCTCACCTGCAGAATGAGCGAGCGCATGCCCAAGCGCACCGCGCCTTACAACGGCGCCGCGCGCGTCTGGATGCCCGGGCTGAGCGCTGACAGCAACCACTTCGACCACCCGCAGATCTACGACCGCTCGGGTGAGTACGGGCCACGGGCGCTGCGCGTGCTCGCGTACGAGCTGCGCGATGCGCTCGAAGCGCAGGGCATCGACTTCGAGCTCGATCCGGTGACGGCCTTCTACGAGCTCGAGATCGCACAGATTCACGAGGAGCTCGAGATCGCCCGCCGCGACGGCAAGCAGAAGCTGCAGGACGCGGTGAACCTGGCCGAGCACGAACGCAACGCCGCGATCGAGCGCGCCGAGCGCGCCGAGCGCCGTCTATGGGTGACCGAGCGCGAGCTCGCGCTGCTGCGCCCAAGTCACGGCTCGCAGCCGTTACAGACACCGCCGCATGCACCCAACTCGGGCGCCAGCGCCGACGCCCAGCCGGTGGAGGCATCGCAAAACGGCGTATAACAGTCCTAGCCGTGGCCACGCCTCTCCACTCCACCGATCCATCCGAGCGAGCCCTCGAGCTGCTCGCGGCAGCTGTCCTACATGCGCTGGTGTCCGCGGCGGGCGCGTTGACCTTGGTCGAGATCGCGGTTGCGTGCGAGCGCAACCCCGCCAGCCAAGCGGATCTCCAGGAGCTCTCGACGACTCTGCGCGGCTTGATCGACGACGATCTCGTCACTGAAAGCGACGCTGGCTTCGAAGCCACACGTGCGGCGCGGCGCGCCGATCAGCTCAGCTTCTAGTCGATCCCGCCGAGCAAGGCCTCCGGTGAGACCTCGAGCGCGCGGGCGAGCTTCAGGATCGTGCGCAGGTTCGGAGCGCGCTGACCGCGCTCCAGAACGCTGACGGCCGCGCGGTCGAGCGACGCCGAGAAGGCAAGCGACTCCTGCGAGAGTTTCGCGCCGAGCCGGATCGAGCGGAGGTTGCGGCCAAACGTCGCCACAGCGCCCGCATCGGGCGTGTTGGCGCCCGCGCTCGCCGCGGGCGCCGCGCCGGCCGGGTCAGCCACGCCCGTGTCAGCCGAGCCGGCCGACGGTTGACGCTCAGAAGCACGGTCGGGATACCCGACGCCGCGCAGCAAGAACGCCGGCGCGACACCGGTCGCGTGCGCCACGCGCACGAGCGTCGGGAGGTTCGGCGCCCGCGCGGCGCGCTCCAGGAAGCTGATCGCCGCCCGGTCGAGATCCGCGGCGAGCGCCAGATCGACCTGCGACAGCCCCGCGCCCTGGCGGGCGCTGCGCATGTTCGCACCGAACTGAAGCACCTGGCTTTCGATTTCCGAGTCGCAGGTCAGTTTCACTATGTGCATCCTCGACTCTGGCGTACAGAACGACAACGGCGTAAACACAAGAGAGGCGAACACCGCCTGCGATCCGCGTCTGCAACGGGGTCGAGCCAGGGGCTGAACCCGACGTCAACGCTATGCCCACTCCTCTTGCACACGAACATATGTTCGCATCCCCGTCAAGTATTCGCAGCGGCTCGATACGCGGGATGAGACCTGGCTCGATGGCAGCTGCCACGGGTGCGGAGCGCAGGGATTCGAAATGCGGGCGATTAGGAAACGCAACGGGCCAGTAGCCAAGGGCTCCCCATCGGGGAGCCCTTCTCGTTTGCACACCTGCACCTGCGGAAAGTGCACAAATCGGGGCTGACCGCCGGTGGAGCGTGGTCTGACGCGGCTTTGGCTAGAGGATCTTCGACACGGCGATTGCGACGCAGCCTACCGCGAGTGCTTCGAGACCGAAGGCGATAGCGAGCGCCCATCCCTTGATCGCGTTTCGTTTCTTCGCGGATGCGAGCGCGTCGAGCCGCGTGAGGGCGATGGCCTTCGCGGCGCGGCCAGCGGTTGGCGGCGTCTCGCGGTTGAGGCGGTCGCGAACTTTCTCTACGGGGACGACCTGGTAGACGAGCGGCGCGTTCGTGATGAGTGCGGCGATGGCACTCGCGAAGAAGAACGCGAGGCCGATGAGCAGCCAGGTCCGCGCGGTGTGCGGGAGCATGAAGGTCGCTGCTTGCCTCGTGGAGAGCGCGGCGAGCGCGAACAGGAGCGTGACGAGCGTCCCCGCGGTCGTGATAACGGTTTGCCCGCGCTGCTCGAACGACGCCTTGCGGGCGTCCTGCGCGGCGAGCTCGTCTTTCACGAACTCGCCGTAGCCCGCGTATCCGGTGGGCTCAGTCGTCGCGGTCGCGGCGTCGCTGTTCGACTTCGCGCTGGGCTTCGAGGAGGCGGTCACGCTCTCGCTCGCGGTCAAGCTGCTTGGCGACTTCGGCCGCCTTGCCTTCCTGGCGGCGGATCTCGCCCGTCGTGCCCATGCTCTGATCGTCGTCATCGTCGTCATCGGGCGCCATCTACTCCGTACGCTACTCCTGCGAGCGGCGGGAACCGACGCGGAATGACTCCCGCTCGGCGGGGGTGGCTATCTCTGGAGTGGCTGGGATAGGCTGCGGCGGGAAATAGGTGGGACCGAGAAGTTCGAGCTTCTCGGCCCCGGTACTGGTCCTACTTCGACTTCACCTTGCGCACTCCCTTGAAGGGCGTGCTGTCGGCCTTGCGGTCCATGAACTGACCGTTCTCGGAGTTGCGCTTCATCCAGTCCCCGTTGGGGAGCTGGAACTGTTCGCGTCCGCGGACTGCGCCGTTCCTGTGACCGTCACCGGCCGGAGGGTTTGTTGCCATAGCACCATCACCTCCTATCGCCGCTTAGGATTGACGGCCAGCCAGCACCATCGAGCGGATACGCACAAGCATGGCTGGCGCACCGGCGCCTGCAGCGAACACGCGTTCTCATTCTGTCCGGAGGCTGGGCGATCATTGCCTCATGGCAACTCGACTGTTCATCTCCTATGACTTCGACAACGACTCGACGCTCAAGGAGTTCCTCGTGGGGCAGGCCAAGAACAAGGACTCTCCGTTCGAGTTCGCGGACGCGTCCGTGAAGGCCCACCTGACCGGGGACTGGAAGGAGAAGGTCAAGGGCCGGATCGACCGTGCGGACCAAGTTGCCGTGATCTGCGGCAAGAACACGGATGCGGCTGTGGGCGTCGCTGCCGAGGTCACCATCGCACAAGACCTTGAGAAGCCGTACTTCCTACTCGCCGGGTACAGCGACGGGGGCAACAAGAAGCCCGCGACCGCCCTCTCCGCGGACAAGATGTACAAGTGGACCTGGGACAACTTGAAGTCCCTTGTTGCGGGCGGACGATAGGGCGCCCTCATGGCCGACGCGGGACTGCCCGAGGGCTATCTCGATCAGTACAAGATCGCGGTCGAGATGGCCGATCGTGTTTCCGCTCGGCGGGCCACGGCCAACAGCTTTTTTGTGACGGTGCAGAGCGCGCTCGTCACAGCGTTCGGGTTCGCGAAGCGTCATCAGTGGCCGCTCGCGGTCGCTGGGATCGTCGTCGCTGCCGCTTGGTGGCTCTCCCTGCGCAGCTACCGGATGCTGAACGGAGCCAAGTTCGAGGTCATCAACAAGATGGAGGAGCGCCTGCCCGCGGCGCCGTACCGGGAAGAGTGGGCGATTCTCGATCGCAAGGATGGACCGCTGCACAAGCGGTACGCCGCGCTCAGCTTCGTGGAGCAGACCGTGCCGATCGCGTTCATCGTCCTGAACGGACTCCTGCTAGAGATCGCGTTATGAGCGCGAGCAACTACATCGACGCACTCGCCGCGGAGATCCGCCGCCACACGCCGATTGACCTGGTGCCCGATGCCGCAGAAGACCCCGCGCTGTTGTTCAGGCTCTACGCGCTACTGGCTCTCTCGAAAGGCGATGCTGTCACCACGAGAGACATCCACGACGCATGGGCTGTGTGGATGGCCGCGCGCGGCGAAGCACACGAGTCGCTCGTGCCGTTCGAGCAACTCAGCAGCGCGACCCAGGCTGAGGATGGGCCATTTGTGGACGCTGTTCGTGCCGCGCTCAAGTAGATCGGATCACGACCGCGATCCCCGATAGCGCGAAGACGCAGTCAAGCACTACACACCTCGAAGCCCAGACCTTGCGCGATAGTTTGCGACCGAGTTCTCGCTTCGCGGAGCTGAGTCGCGATTTCGATCGTCGGTTCCGTGGCAAGCTGTTGTGCGAGCGACGTATACGCTTCGTAGCTCACGACCATTCTCGTGTAGGTCACCGCGAGATCGGGCTGCGGATTGAGTTCGCGGCTGCGAGCTTCCCAAAGAACGCCATGTTGTCAGCGACCGTCGGCTCCTTGGGGGCTCAGATCTCTGAGCGCGGCCATGGTGCCGAGCCTTTCCGCGCAGATGACGTCGCCCTGATGAATTAGGTCTGCACGGCTCAGAGACAACGTCTGTTGGGTGGCCCGGGGAGCCGAGCTTCCCCCACATCCGCTCATGGTCGCGATCGCCACGAGTACTGCCACCATCTTCCCTTTTCCCATATCGCGACGGTTTGGGGACGCACGATGGTTGTGGCTCGATCCTCTGTCGCTACATGAACAGCACGCCGTCGTCGACCTCGGGCCAGTAGCGGTAAAGGATCTTCGCCTGCTCGTAGACCGCGCGAGCGAAGTGGTCCATCAGTGTGTCGCTGCCTCCCCCACCACTCGTGACGGGCGGCGTGGGCGGCTCGTACTGCTTGCGGCGCAGGATGCGCTTGATGATCTTGCGGATCGCGGCTTGACTTGACGGGTGCTCGGTCCAGTCCACGCGTAGGCCATCCCGCTTGAGCGCGGTCACGATCTCGGCAGCGATCTCGGCGAGCTGCGGGTCCGGGTTCTCATCATCAGCGGAGCCCGCCAGTGCGTCGTAGAAGGCCGCTTCCTCCGCTGACAGACCAAGCTGCTCGTGCCGGTGGCGCGCGTCGCGGATCCGCTTGGCCAGTTCCACAAGCTTTTCCACGACCTGAGCGCTCGTGAGCTGGCGGTTCTCGTACATGGCGAGGATGTGCTGCATCGCCCGTGAGAACTCTTTGGCCTGCGTGTTGTTCGTGCGCAGGCGGCCCGTGATCTCGTCGTTCAGCAGCTTCTCCAGCAGCTTGCGCTGCAGGTTCGTGTGCTGGGTCTGCGAACCGATGTTGTCGAGGAAGTCATCAGATAGCACCGAGATCTCGGGACGGTCCTTGTCCGCGAGGCCGAAGACATCCACGATGTCGCCCGCGGCGAGGCCGGTCGAGAAGAACTGTTTGACGGCTTGCTCAGCGCCAGCGCTCGGCACACCGGTGGGCGGCGTGTACTTGCGGATTGCTCCGGCCAGCTCACGCATGAAGGCCACGGTCGGCTTGGCGTCGCTCGCTTCTTTTTCGGTCCGCACGAGCTTGTTCCACTTCGCGAGCGCGGCTTGCTCGTCCAAGAACGACTTGGTGATCGGCTCGTCCTTGAGCAAGTGGTTGAGCGTGTCGTAGAACAGTTGCGCGCCCTCGCCGGGATCGAGGCCGTCAAGGCCGCTGTACCCGGCCGGGTACAGCATGTCCATGAGGATCTCCAGCTTTTCCTGGAAGCCCGCAAGCGCGAGCTTCAGCGGGATCACGGGCTCGTCCTCGATGTCGCCGCCGTCGTACGCGGACAGCGAGGCGCGGAGGTCTTCACCGATCCCGATGTAGTCCACGACAAGGCCGCCGGGCTTACCGCGGAACACGCGGTTCACGCGAGCGATCGCCTGGAGCAGACCGTGATCGCGCATCGGCTTGTCCACATAGAGCGTGTGCATCACCGGCGCGTCAAAGCCAGTCAGCCACATGTCCCGGACCACGACGACGCGGAGAGCCGAGTCGGGGTCCTTGAACAGCGTGGCGAGGTCTTCCATCTCCTTCTTGTTCCAGCGGAACTTCGACAGCTCCGGCGGATCGGTCGCGCCCGCGGAGATCACGCAGTCCACCGCGTCTGCCCCGAGACGCTCCCGCAGCAGCTCGGTCATCCGCGCCGCGATCGTTCGCGAGTACGCGACGACGATCGCCTTGCCGGGCTGTTCCTCGCAGCGCGTCATGAAGTGCTTGGCGGCATCGTCCGCAACCTTCACGAGCCGCTCGTCCTTGCCCACGACCTTCTCCAGCTGCGCCCAGCTGGAGATGAGCGTGTCCGCTCCCGCGGTCTCCTCAGTTTCCAGCACCGCTGCAACCGCGGCTAGCTCGGCGGCGTCCGCATCCACAGGGACCTGGCGGCTCTCGTAGTAGATCGGGACGGTCGCGCCATCCGCCTGCGCGTCGCGCATTCGGTAGACGCTGATGTAGTCGCCGAAGACGAGCTGGCTGGAGCGATCGGCCTTCTCGATCGGCGTGCCCGTGAAGCCGATGCGCGAGGCCCTGGGAAGCGCCAGCGTAATGTTTGCTGCGAAGCCGTCGTACTGGCTCCGATGCGCCTCATCCGCCACCACGATGATGTTGCTCCGCTCGGAGAGCACCGGCATCTTGTCCGTGCCGGACGGCGGCCGGAACTTCTGGATCGTCGTGAAGATGATCCCGCCCGCCTTCCGACCATCAAGCAGGTCGTGCAGGCTGTCCGGGCCGCCGGAGATCTCCGTGGCGCGCATCACGCTGTTGAGCATGTGCGACTGCCGCCAGAAGTTGCCTTCTAGCTGGTCATCGAGATCCACGCGATCGGTAACGCAGACGACCGTGGGGTTCTGGAAACGCGGGTCGCGCCGGAGCTTGGTGACGAGGAAGACCATCGTGTAGCTCTTGCCGGAGCCTTGGGTATGCCAGACGATGCCGCCGCGGCCGTCCTTCTTCATCGCGCCCGAGAGCGTCGCCACAGCGGCGTTCACCGCGTGCACCTGGTGGTACTTCGCCATGACCTTGTAGGTCCGCCTGCCGTCGCTCTCGAAGGTGACGAAGTTCCGGATGAGGTCAAGGAAGTTCGCGGGCTCGTAGACGCCTTCCAGCATCACCTGTAGCTCCGTCTGGCCAGAGTCGCCGTCCTGGTCCGAGAGCCTCTTCCACTCAGCGAAGTGTTCGGGCGGTGTCGTGATCGTGCCCACCCGCGCGGTGATGAGATCAGACACGCCGATGATCTCCACGAACCGGTACAGCGCTGGGATCGTCTCCGCGTAGTGCCGCACCTGGTTCACCGCGGCCTCAGCCGTCGCGCTGTCCTTGCCCGGCCGCTTCAGCTCGATCTGACCGAGCGGCAGGCCGTTGACAAACAGCAGCAGGTCCGGGCGGCGGTTCTTCTTGCCGTTCACGATCGTGAACTGGCTGACCACCTGGAAGTCATTGTTCTCCGGGTGCTCGAAGTCGAGCAGCCGCACGATCTTGTTGACGCGTTGACCACCTTCCGTGAACTCAACAAT
This sequence comes from Solirubrobacteraceae bacterium, assembly GCA_035474295.1. Lineage (GTDB taxonomy): Bacteria > Actinomycetota > Thermoleophilia > Solirubrobacterales > Solirubrobacteraceae > Palsa-744. The sequence continues at coordinate 47,622 of DATINL010000004.1, read as the reverse complement.
CGCCCCGCCCAGCAGCATCTCGTGGAGAGATTGATGATCCTCGATCACCTGCGGCGAGTCTGTCTTTGACAGTTGCGTGATCGTCTCCTCGATCGCCGCCGGTGGGAGGTCCGGGTTCAGCTTCGAGAGCGCCGTAATAGCCGTCTTGCGCAAGACGACCTCGGAGAAGGACGAGCGCTCGCCCAGCAGGCCATCTGGGGCGAGCGTGGTGCCATCCGTATGACGCCAGCGCAGCGCACCAGGGCGATCCTTCGTCAGCCAGGCAATCGCGGGCTGCTCAGCGAAGGTGTCTTCTGGACCTGACATCGGGACTCTACTTACGCCACGGCAGCCGTGGCTGCATCAGGATCGAAGTCTTCCGAGACACGGATGTTCCCGCTGACTAGTTTTGGAAGCAGCTCATCGCGGAGTGCTCTGAGCCGAGTCGCTTCCTGCTCGCCCGCCGCAACCAGAGCACCGCAAGCGCGCGCGACGCGTGCGAAGTTTTCCTGCCGTGCACTGGACGGCACAGAGATGAGCAGCTCACCGAGCCGGACGCGAGACAGTTCCGTTTGACCCGTCGAGCCCTCACCAAGTGCTTCGATTTCCGCCTGGCGGCAACTGAGCGCGTACGACAGGTACTCCGGCACAACCACATCAGCATCAGCGCGAACGACGGTGACATGACTGTCAACGATGGTCGGCTCGGGTAGACGACGGACCACTGCAGTCCGACCAAGCGTGCCGACGCCGGTGGAGTTCACCAAGACATCCCCCAGTGCCAAGGTCCTTCCTTCGACTGGTTTTGCGGCATGGTCGTGTCTGCGAGCAGGGCCGAACGAGATACGGCCGTCGCGGATGCACTTCTGATTGAGGACCAAGCAGCCTTCGTCCGTGTAACGCGGACTGATGCCTCGCCTAATCAACAGAGCGAGGTCTGCGAGGGGTTCGCGGCCCGCGCTGTGGTCGCGTGCCAATCGGCGCGCCTCCAGACTAAGGAGGGCGAGTTGGTCCGCCCCCACGCGTTCGATGTGCTCGATCTTGTCGTCGAGGGCGCCAAGCACCGCAGCGATACGACGCTGCTCATGAACGGGTGGGAGCATCAACCAGAGTTTCCGCTGAGCGGTGAGGCTCACATACGGGGCCATGTCGGTTTCGTGCATCCGGCGCTTGAGCTGGGCTTGGAACAGCGGCGATCGCAGAAAATAGAAGAGGAAACCCGGATCTACTGTCTCACCGTCAAGCGAACGCCAGAACGTCGTTTGGGGTGAGCACAGGAAGTCCGCGGTGTCAGCGGGAACGCGGGCGACGAGCCCGACCGTTCCTTTGTGGGTCAGGAGCGTGTCGCCCGCGCGTGCTCGGCCCTTGCGGATTCGCTGGTACGCGCTTTCCGCGAGTTGCTGTGCAGCCGCAAAGTTGATCCCGCCGTCGGTCGAGATATCAGCAGCTCGCACATGAGCGATCCCGCGCTCGGTACCTCGCAGGATCTCATCACCGACTGGCCGCGAGGCACCGTGATTGCCGTCTTGTACAAGCAGCTTGTCGGTTCGTTCCAACTCCTCGACCGAGACCTGAGTCATCCACGGCTTAGAGGTCATATCCCACCGCCCCGAGTGCCTGCCTGACCTGTGCCGTCAGATCCTCCGCTCGGGCGAAGTCGGCGGCCAGACCTTCGACGAGGCTCGTGATGCGCTCCTCGAATGCGGCCTGATCTTCCTCTTCCTCCGGTGCGCCGACATATCGACCCGGAGCCACGACCCAATCTTCCGCCTCGATCTCTTCGATGGTGGAAGAGACACAGAACCCGAGCACGTCCTGGTATTCGCCTGCTTCGGTTTGGCCACGCCACGCGTGGTACGTCCGAGCCACCTCCGCGATCTCAGCTTCCGTGAGGCGCTTCTGTTTGCGGCTAATCGCCTCGCCCATGTGCCGGGCATCAATGAACAGCGTCTCGCCACGCCGATCGCGCTCGCCGGAAGACGCCTTGTCACGATCGAAAAACCACATGCAGACCGGAATCCCAGTCGAGAAGAAGAGTCCACTTGGCAGCGCGACGACGCAATCCACCGCGTCGTCCTCGATGAGTCCTCGCCGAATGACCCCTTCATTGTTCGTGTTGCTCGTCATTGACCCGTTCGCCATCACGAAGCCTGCTCGGCCGTTCGGCGCGAGGTGATGCAGCATGTGCTGCATCCATGCGTAGTTGGCGTTCGCGTCCGGCGGGACGCCGTACTTCCAGCGCACATCGTCCTTTACTGCTGCCGCGCCCCAGGGGTCCTGGTTGAACGGCGGGTTCGCGAGCACGAAGTCCATCTTGAGCGTGGGGAACGCGTCGTCCAGGAGTGAGCCGTTCTCGGTGTACGCGATCTGGCCCTGACCGGCGAGGCCGTGGATGGCGAGGTTCATCTGACCGAGGCGCCAGGTGGCCTGGTTCATCTCCTGGCCGTAGATCGCGAGCTGATCCGGCGACTTGCCGTGTGGCTCAAGGAAGCGGGCGGACTGGATGAAAAGGCCGCAAGAGCCACACGCGGGGTCGAAGATACGGCCGGAGTACGGCTCCAGCATCTCCACGAGGAGCTGGGTCACCGACTGCGGTGTGTAGAACTCCCCCGCGCCTTTGCCTTCCGCGGATGCGAAGCGACCGATGAAGTATTCGTAGGCGCGGCCGAGGTAGTCGAGCGCTTGGCGCGATGACTGGAACGGGATGTTGCCGATGGTCTCTACGAGCGAGCCGAGCTTCTCGCTGGACAGCGGCGCCCTCGCGTAGATCTTAGGCAACACGCCTTTGAGGGTCTCCGGGTTCTCCTTCTCGATGAGATCGAGCGCGTTGTCGATCCGCTGGCCGAGGCCGGGCAGCGCCGCCGTCTGTAGAAGGCCGAGCTGCTCCGGGTCCTCGCTCTCGTTGCTCCAGCGAGCGCCTGCCGGGACGAAGAAGACCTTGTCGCCCTGGTATTCGTCGCGGTCCTCGATCTGCGCCTGGCGCTCGATCTCGTTCTTGATGTAGTCCGGGCTCGCAGGGTCGCTTAGCTCGCGCTCCAGCTGCTCGCGGTGTTGCTCGAACGACTCAGAGACGTACTTGAGGAACAGCAGGCCGAGCACGAGATGCTTGTACTCGGCGGCGTCCACGCTCCCGCGCAGCAGATCGGCGGACTTCCAGAGGGCGGCGGGATCGGGTAGGTCGGACATGTGCTCGTTGCTCATCCGCTGAGAGTGGAGCGGGCAAGCTGATGGCGGCTGGTTTCTATGTCGGCCCGCACTCTCACGAGCTGACAAGGCGCCAGCCTATCCGGGCTATAGGTCGCCTCCCGTGTCTTTGCTACGGCTCCTCCTGACGGCCGGTCACGGTCGCGTGGGCTCGTCGGCTGGCGTCCGCTGAGGTCTTGCGGAAGCGGGCGACCTCCTTCTGATGGGCGGCGCGGCCAGCCGCGTTCGTGCCGCTCAGGCCAAGCTCCTGGCGGTGCGTCCGGATCCGCTGCGTGTACGAGGCAGCGTGAGAGCGAGAAATTCGCTTCTCGGGCGTCGTGTTGATCGGCGTGCTGCCGGGCAGCCAGCCTTGCCGGTGCAGGATCGTGAACCACTCGATGACGAGCGCCGCGGACGAGCGCAGCTGTTGCACGCCAATGCCGATCCGCTTCGGACGGTCCGATCGGCTGTCACCGGCGAGGCAGTAGCGCTCGCGCCAGCGGTGGTGCGTGTGCTCGTAGTTGTCGTGGCTCTGCCTGAGCACCTGGTAGGCCTCCGAGGTGCGCCAGAGCGGGAGCAGCAGGCGCCAGTTCGCCTTGCAGTAGATGCTCTGGTCGCCGGGGCAGCCGGGATTGCATTGGAACCAGAGTCGGGGCTCTTTCGCCGGGCCGGTCGCATGGTGGAAGCGCTTGAACGAGCTGTCGCCACCGCAGTGGTTGCAGGTGGGGATGCCGTGGCGGTCGTAGCGCGCGTGGTCCTCTCGCGTGCGCTCGTGGTTGCTCGCGCGCCACGGGATCACGGAGGCCACACTGTCGCGGGTGTGCAGCTCAAAGACCGCATTGATGGAGAAGCCGCGATCGGCGACGACGGGCGTCCAATCGCGGTCTTCACACGGTCGTACAGCTCGGGGTAAGCGTGGTACTCCTGCGTGCTCGCGGAGCAGCTGAGCGTCGCGAGCACGCCGCCGGTGTAGTGGTCGGTTGCGGCCAGGTGGTAGTAGCCCGCCCAGAACTTCTTGACCTTGCCGGTCTTCGGGTTCGTGTACGCGCGCACTCCGGCGTCCTGTCCAGGATTCTGTACCAGCCTCCGGACTTGATCCGCTTGCCACGCGCGTCGGTCATCGCCTCCTCGGGCTCGCCAGGAAGCTCCTCATCGGGGACTTCCTTCGGCGCGGGCATCCCCTGCAGGCGAGCGTCGGGGCTCCAACACCGGCCGGGTGCAGGTGTGCTTCTCGGCGCCAGTGCAGTCATGGAGGAGGCGAGCGTGCGTCTCGGCCTCTGTTCCCGTCGACATGGATCGCGTGACCGACCTTGCCATCGGACCGTTCCACCGCGTGGGCAACGAGCGCCGCAGCGACAGAGCGGAACGCAGCTTCATGTCCTTCGAGCGCACGGAAGTGCTCGTACACTGCCTGGTAGCCGGGCTTGCGCTGAAATCCGATCCGAAGCCAGAGTTCGGGCGCGGTCTCACGCAGCCAGGAGGTCATCTCGCGGTAGGTGCTGTTCGCGTACGCCAGGTACGCGAGGCCCCACTCGCCAGGGTTCCTCGGTCGGCCTTCGCCGCGGGGGAAGAGTTTCGCTTGCGCGGAGGCTCGACCAGAGGTCAGGATGGGCTTCGAGGACCGTGAAGAGGTCGTCTCATCGAGCCAGTGTTTTCGCTACGGCTCCCGTCTGTCGGACGGGCACATCGGACCTACGCAACCTTTCTTGCTCGCATATACATGCCACTGATTTTCGCACGGAATATGCCCTTCACCAAATGCGGATTTCAGTGGCGAGAGAGCCAGAGTCCGGCACGCCGATCCCGGCCTCGCTGACCGCGGCAGCGCATGGCTCGGTTCGCGCGGACTTGGGACACCGGACTGCTCCTTGCCGTGATGGACGAGGTGCTCCGGGCCGCTGACGCTGACCGGCCAGACCGGGTGACGCAGGCTGCGTACAACGCGACTCGCGAACAGGTCGGGCTCGGCGTCACCCCACGGGCGGACAAGCTCGTTGCGCTTCGGGGTTCCTTGGGTCAAGCTCACCTCGACCCTCATCAACGATGAGCGCCCGGCATGGGTGCTGGCGCAGACGGACGAGCGGCCGCGAGAGACACGATCGCGGGCAGAGATCGTGTTCGCGATTCAGTCAGCAGCGCGGTGGCTTGGCACGGACCACATCAGCCAGCAGACCTACGAACGCGCCCGTCTCGAGATCAGCGAAGCGGTCCGCTTCGTCATTTGCACGGGCAAGCGTTCACCGAGCTTCCGCAGCTCCCGAGCATCAAGCGGCGCCTGACGTTCCGTGAGGCCGTTGCGGCGGCGGGCCTGACGATGACGCCGCGCCAGGTCACGCTGCCGATGCCTCGTTCAGCGCTCACGGCGCTGTTGTCGAGCACTGCGGGTTCGCACCGACGATCGGCCAGTTCCACAAGTTCGCGAGCTTTCACCGCATCCGGCTCGCGGACAGGAGGCGGGACCCGTTCACCGCAGCATCCGCCGCTGCTTGGGCCGGGTTCGGCGAGGCAGGACGGTGGTTCCCGCCCAGTGGTCGCGGCATCTCACCGCCGGACGCCGTAGCCAGGATCGAGCGCTCCAGTCCGGAGGTGCGCCGGGCCGCCGAGGACCACCCGGCCGTGAGCACCACGGGTCTCGACCACGGAGAACTACTCCAGGCGCTCCGCGCTGCGTACGAACTGCTGCCGCCAGAAGAGAGCCTGACGAGTACGGCGTATCTGGCTGTGAGCGAGGCACACGGCCAGCTACCGACTCATCGCGTGCTCACTGCGTCAGCCAAGCGGCTCGGTACGAGCTGGCCGGAGCTTGTGGCGAAGGTCATGCGAGAGGAGGTCGAGCGACTACGGGCCGCGCCGTAAGCCGCGCGACGGTGGGCTTGCGCTTCGCGATCAGCGGACTACCCTCGATGGCCTTGGCTGCGTTCGTGCCGAAGTGGGATCCGCTCTCACTCATCGAGATCATGCGTGAGGTCGTTGCCACCACACAGCAGCGAGCGACGGTAACCCAGCAGTCGTACAACCAGGCTCGGCGTGAGATCGGCTTCGGCCATACACCGCGTGCGGACAAGCTCGCAGCGCGGTACGGCATGGAGTGGTCGGCGCTCGTCCGCGTCATCGGCGCCGAGGAACTGCGAGCGCGGACGATCGCTCGTGCCACGCATTCGCGCGAACGCGAGGTGCTCACCACCGCAGAAGCGGTGTTCGCGCTCCAGGCCGTCGCACGGAGGCTCGCCACGGAAGAAATCACGCCCACGATCTACGAGCACGAGCGGCAAGCCATCAACGCCGAAGTGCGCCGCCGGTACCGACACGGCAGCGCGGCGGTGCCGCTCCCGTCCGTGGATGTCCTGCGTGAGAAGTTCGAGTTCGCCGAGATCATGGACGCGGCCGGGCTCCGCTACGCAGAGCGTGCCGCCCAGCGGCTCATGCCGCGCGCCAGCGCGGTGCTGCTCTTCCTAGAGCACTGTGGTTTCTTGCCAGGCCAGCAAGACCTGCGCTGGTTCGCGCGGCACCATCGCATCCAGCTCGTTGCCGAGGAGCGAGAGCGCCACCTTCACGCGACCGACACGGCCAGGGCGACATGGAAGCGTGATGGTCGCTGGTTTCCCGCGAGTCGCCGACGCCGCCGCCTGTTGGCTGGCAGGAACTGGCTTCCGCGGGGTAGTCCAGCGCTGCGACGCGCGCGTGCAGCGTTCCCAGCCGCGAGAAAGGCCGGGTACACCGAACGCGAGATCAGGGACGCCGTTCGGCGCGCGTTCAGTCTGTTGCCGCCAGGTCAAACGCTCACGCAGGAGCGCTACCGGATGCTCTCTACCGAACACGGGCTGCCGAGCCCGTCCGTCATCCAGCGGTCCAGCAAGCAGACGGGTACGGGCTTTGGCGCGCTTGTTCGCGAGGTTGCGGCCGAGCGCGCTGCGGCAATCCGCGACGCGCAGCCGTCTCTCGGATAGCGCGCGGGTGCAGGAACCCAGGCTCGGTGTGGGCTTTCGCGTTGTACAAATCTGCTCGCGTCAGGCGCGTTGCAGTGCCCGCGGCCGCTGCGTCGCCAGGAAAGCTCGGTGTTTCGAGTTTCCTAATTGCTTTCCTAAACGTTCCAAATTTGCGGGCGAAGGGACTCGAACCCCCAAGGGCTTGCGCCCACCGGCTCCTAAGGCCGGCGTGTCTACCAATTCCACCACGCCCGCGCTGCCTTGACGACTCGTGAGCGCGTCGATCTTGCACACACGAGCCGCCGGAGATTGTATGGTCATTACTGCGATGTCCACCTCACCCAGTCGATCGGCGCAACCAGACGTGGTCGTGACGCACCCCAACCGCGGCAAGCCGGTGGTGCAGGCCACCCGTGCCACCGTGATCCTGCTGCTGCTGGTGAGCGCCGTGCTGGTGCTCGTGATCACCATCGGCGGCTCCAGCGTGCTCGAAGGCGCCGTGCCGGTGCAGATCGGGTACGTCGTCATCTACCTGCTGCTCGCGCTGTTCGCGGCGCGCTGGAATCGCGGCGTGCTGCCAGTGTCGGCGGCGCTCGCCGTGCTGCTGCTGATCTTCGCGCTCGTCGCCGGGCCGGCGTGGTTCGACCGCGACAAGTCGGGTTTCGTGCAGCCGAGCATCGATGCCGGGCTGCTGGGCCTGCTGACGCTGATCCTGATCCCCGTGCAGATCCTGCTGGTGGCGTTCGCGATGCGCGGTTTCTCACAGGGCTGGAACGTCGAGCTCGAGCAGCGCACGCCCACTGCGGGCGGGTCTGGCTACGGCGATCTCGCGCCGCACGCCGCCTGAGACACCACGGCGGCCGCTGAGGCCATATATTGGATTCCGTTGCGGCGGTGGCGGAACGGTAGACGCGGGGCCCTCAAAAGGCCCTGTCCGAAAGGGCGTGTGGGTTCGACTCCCACCCGCCGCATCAGCGCTCGGCGAGCGAGCGCAGCAGCCACCATGAAAGCGGACCCGATCCATGTAGCGCGAGCCAGGACCGCGTCCGGCCCGGCGGCGCTACTCCTCCACGCCGACCAGCTCCAGCAGCGGCGCGGCGAGCGCCGGCGCGGCGACCAGGATGCCGGGTGGAAGCTCGGGGTGGTCGGGCAGCTCCACGGTGCGCAGCCCAGCTGCTTCGCAGATCAGCGTGCCCGCCGCGATGTCCCACTCCTTCACCGAGCGCTCGAAGTACGCGTCGTAGCGTCCCGCTGCCGTCCAGGCGAGATCCAGCGCGGCGCTGCCGAAGCGGCGCAGGTCGCGCACCTGGGGGATCAGGCGTGCGAGCACGCGCGCCTGGAGCGCGCGCACGCGTGCGTCGTACGCAAGGCCGGTGGCAACCATCGCCGTGGCGAGCTCGGTGCGGGCGGAAGCGACGATCTTGGTGCCGTTGAGGGCCGGGGCTCCCCCACGCACGGCTGTGAACAGCTCGCCGCGGTTCGGGTCGAAGATCGCGCCCGCCAGCGAGCCTTCGCGGTCCTGCACCGCCACGCTCACGCACCACTGCGGGATCGCGAACAAGAAGTTGACAGTGCCGTCGAGCGGGTCCACCACCCAGCGCAGGCCGCTGCTGCCCGGCTCGTCCTCACCCTCCTCCTCCCCGAGAAACCCGTCGTCGGGACGACGCTCGGCGAGCAGCGCGCGGATCACACGCTGGGAGGCGAGATCCGCTTCGCTGACGAGGTCGGTGGGAGTGCTCTTGCTCGCCAGCGCACGCTCGGCGCCCTCCTGGAAGCGCTCCAACAGCAGCGCACCGGCGGTGCGCGCGGCCTCGACCGCCACGCCCAGCAGCGCTTCGCGGGAGTCCCCGCGAGCGGGGTCGCTCACGAGGTGAGCGGCACGGGCGCGAGGTTGCTCACGAGGTGAGCGGCACGGGCGCGGGTGCTGCGTCGGCGAGCGGCGGGCGCAGCTGCGCCCACGGCCGCTCGGCCTCGATCTGCCCCGCCAGCGACAACAGCGTCGCTTCGTCGTTGGGCCGCCCCACGAGCTGGATCGCGCGCGGCAGCCCGTCCGAGCCGAGCCGGCCGGTGGGCACCGCGCAGGCCGGCTGGCCGGTGACGTTCCACATCGGGTAGTACGCGACCATCCCGGCCGCGGAGTTCAGCGTCCACAGGGCGTTCGAGCCCTGGAACTGCCCGATCCGCGGCGGCTGGGTGACGGTGGCGGGAGTCAGCAGCGCGTCGTGGCGCTCGAGCACGCGGTTGAGCCTGCTCGTGAAGTTGGCCTCACCGGCGCGCGCCTTGGCGAGCACCGCGGGCGGGATCAGGCCGCCCAGCCGGGCGAGCGTGCGCGTGCGCCGCTCCAGCCGCTCGGGGTGCGCCAGCAGCGCGGCTTCGTCGTGCATGCCGCGCAGGTAGCGCACCAGCACCTGCGGGATCGCGTCCGCCCCGTAGTCGGGGTCGTGCTCGTGCAGCTCGTGCCCAAGTGAGCGCAGCAGCTCCACCGTGTCCTCGACGGCGCGCCTTGATTCTGACTCCAGCCGCGTGGTGACGCCGAACGGCAGCCGCGTCGAGTACGCGATCCGCAGCGTGCCGGGCGGCGTGCGCGCGGATTGCAGGAACGAGATCGCGGGCGCCGGCGCGTGGTGACGATCCACGGGAATCGTGCCAGAGGCAATGTCGTGGAAGAGCGCCGTGTCGACCACCGAGCGCGTCAGCACGCCGTTGACGGAAAGCCCGTGCCAGGTCTCCGAGCGCGGCGCCATCGACACGCGCCCGCGCTGGGACTTGAGTCCGAACAGGCCACACCAAGCCGCCGGGATGCGGATCGACCCGGCGCCGTCGGAGGCGAGCGCGGCGCCGACGAGCCCGGCGGCGACCGCCGCGCCGGTGCCGCCGCTGGAGCCGCCTGGCGCACGCTGCAGATCCCACGGGTTGCGGGTCACTCCGAAGGTGGCGGTTTCGGTGAACGGCCAGATGCACAGCTCCGGCACGTTGGTCTTGCCGATGATCACGGCGCCGGCCTCGCGCAGGCGGCGCACGACCTCGGCGTCCTCGCGAGCGGGATCGCCGTAGGCATTGGTGCCCAGCGCCGTCACTTCGCCGGCGACGTCGATGTCGTCCTTGACCGCGATCGGCACGCCCAGCAGCGGACGTTCGCCGCCGGCGCCGCGGCGCGCGTCGGCCTGGTCGGCTTCCATGCGCGCACGCTCGCGGAAGACGACACGGAAGGCATTCAGCTGCGGGTCCAGGCGCCCGATGCGCTCCAGGTAGACCTCGAGCAGGTCACGTGAGGACAACTCACCAGCGGCGATCAGCTCGGCCTGGCGTGTGATGCCCGCGAAAGCGAGATCCGTGAGATCCATCACCGTGGAATCTAACCGATCGCTCAAACCGGGGTGACCGGGTTGCGCTTGGCCGGCCAGTCGCGCCGCTTGGCGGCCGCGTGGGCAAAGCGGCGGATCAGCTGCGCGCGCAGCTCCTCCGGCTCGATCACGGCGTCGATCACGAGCTCGGAGGCGAGGTGCAGGATGTCGATGTCGGCGGCGTACTCGCTGCGCAGCTGCTCAGTGCGCTCGGCGCGCTCGGCCTCGTCGTCGATGCCCTGCAGCTGGTTGTAGTAGACGGCGTTGATCGCCGCCTGCGGTCCCATCACCGCGATCGACGCGCTCGGTAGCGCCAGGCAGCAGTCGGGGTCGTACGCGGGGCCGGCCATCGCGTACAGTCCGGCTCCGTAAGCCTTGCGCACCACCACCGAGATCTTCGGCACCGTCGCCGAGGACACCGCGCTGACCATCTTCGCGCCGTGGCGGATGATCCCCTGGCGCTCGACCTGGGTGCCGATCATGAAGCCCGGCACGTCGGCGAGGAACAGCAGCGGGATGCCGAACGCGTTGCAGGTGTTGATGAAACGCGCCGCCTTGTCGGCGGAGTCGACGAACAGCACGCCGCCCTTCTGCTTGGGCTGGTTGGCCACGATCCCGATCACGCGGCCATCGAGCCGCGCGTAGGCGACGATCAGCTCCTTAGCCCAGCGCGGGTGGATCTCCAGCACCGAGCCCCGATCGACGACGGCTTCGATCAGCTGCTTCATGTCGAACGGCTTGTTCTCGTCAGCCGGGATCAGCGCGCGGATCGACGCGGCCGCGAGCGCCGGCTCGGCGGGTTGGGCGAGCGGCGGCTCGTGTTCCCAATTGGTCGGGAAGTACGACAGATAGCGCCGCGCGAACGCGATCCCCTCGGCGTCGCTCTTGACGAGCTGGTGCCCACAGCCAGACACGCCGGTGTGCATGCGCGCGCCCCCCATCTCCTCGAGGCTGACCTGCTCGCCGATCACCATCTCAGCCATCCGCGGCGAGCCGAGGTACATCGACGCGTTCTCGTCGCGCATGATCACGATGTCGCAGAACGCGGGGATGTAGGCGCCGCCGGCGGCGCTCGGCCCGAACAGCACACACACCTGCGGCACCACGCCCGACATCCGCACCTGATTGTGGAAGATCCGCCCAGCGCCGCGCCGGCCGGGAAACATCTGCACCTGCTCGGTGATGCGCGCGCCGGCCGAGTCCACGAGGTACACCATCGGGATGTTCAGCTCGAACGCGCGCTCTTGGATGCGCAGGATCTTCTCGACCGTCTTCGGGCCCCACGAGCCGGCTTTGACGGTCGGATCGTTGGCCATCAGCGCCAGCGGACGCCCCTCGACGGTACCCACGCCGGTCACGACGCCGTCGGCGCCGAGACCGTCCTCGTTCCAGTTCGCCAGCAGCGCCTCCTCCGCGAAGCTGTCGGGATCGAGCAGCTGCGCCACCCGCTCGCGCACCGGCAGCTTGCCCTGCTCGAGCGCTTTCGCACGATGACGCTCGGGGCCACCCGCCAGCGCCCGCTCGTTCGCTTGTGACAGATCAGACAAGGCTAACACTCACCCTCATGTCGAGAGTCATACTCTTTCCGCTCTACGGGTGAACTCGTACTGGATACGTCCGGATCTGCGTCGTCGGGATCTGTGTCGAGCACGTCCGGACTCCCTTGCAGGACATCCGGATTGGGTTCCGATGCGAAGCGCGGAGTGGCATGTCTCTTTTTTGAAAAAGGAAGAAGGAAGACAAATAGGAAGAAGGAAGATCTTTCAAAATAATCATCTCCCACACTCCGTCCCTTTAGGTTCGCGGTTCGTGATCGCGCACCTGGTTTGCGGCACTCGCCGCAGATTCCCGCCTCAGATCCCGGACCCCGCCTCAGATCCCGGGGTTCATCACCGGCTGCTCGCCGGAGTAGTCGTAGAAGCCCTTGCCCGACTTGCGTCCGTACCAGCCGGCGGAGAGCATCTTGCGCAGCGTCGGCGGCTGCGCGAAGCGGCGCTCGCGAAACTCGTCGAACAGCACATCGCAGATCGAGCCCATCGTGTCGAGCCCAACGAAATCGGCCAACGTGAGCGGCCCCATCGGGTGCCCGGCGCCCGCTTTCATCGCGTCGTCGATCTCCTGCACGGAACCGACGCCTTCCTCATAGGCGCGGATCGCGTCGAGCATGTAGGGAACGAGCAGACGGTTGACGATGAACCCGGCCTTGTCCTTCGTCGGGATCGCCAGCTTGCCCTCCGAGCGCGCGAACTCGAGGGCGGTCTCGAACGCCTCGTCAGAGGTCGTCACGCAGCGCACGACCTCGACCAACTTCATGATCTGCGCGGGGTTGAAGTAGTGCAGGCCCACGAACTGCTGCGGGCGGCCGGTGCTCGCCGCCTGGTCGATCACAGCCAGCGAGGAGGTGTTCGTCGCGAACACGGCCCCAGGCTTGACGATCGCGTCGACTTCCTTCCACATCTCCAGCTTCAGCGGCAGACTCTCGGTGATCGCCTCGATCACGAGGTCGCAGTCGGCCAGATCGGCGTAGGCGGTGGTGCCTTGGATGCGCGCGCGCACGGCGTCAGCATCCTGCTGGCTGGACTTGCCCTTCTCCACGGCGCGCGCGAGCTGCTTCTCGATCTTGCCGACGCCCTTGGCGAGCGTCTGCTCGTCGACCTCGCGCAGCACCACCTGATAGCCCGCCTGCGCCGCCACCTGCGCGATGCCGTGTCCCATCAACCCGGCTCCGAGCACGCCCACCTTCTCGATCTGCGCCATGAGACCTCCGCTCTTCCGATTTTGAGTGCCCCACCATGGGGATCGTGGCCCCACCTCCGAGATCAGCTGCGCCCACGCTGGGGATCAGCTGTGCCCGACCGTGAGGATCGCCTGTGCCCCACCGTGGGGACCGGCCGCGGAGCCTACCGGTAGCGTTTGGCTCAGCACCCAGTCGTCAGCCTGGCGCGAGCTCATCATCCATCAGCTGACCGAGCGCCAGTTCATCAGTCTGCCCCCGCACGATCGGAGCCCGTCATGAGCATCGTCATCACCGAAGACCGCGGTCCGGTCCGCCACATCGTCCTGAACCGCCCAGAGAAGCGCAACGCGATGAACGACGAGCTGATCGCCGGGATCGGCGGGGCGCTGCACGCCGCCGCGCACGACTCCTCGGTGCTGTGCGTCGTGGTGCGCGGCGAGGGGGCGATGTTCTCCTCGGGCATGGACTTCAACTCGCTGGGCGCGCTGTCGAGCTCGCCTGAGCGCCTACGCGAGTTCCGCGCCGGCATCCTCGCCGCGTGGAATCTGTGTGAGGAGATGACCAAGCCGACGATCGCCCAGATCCACGGCGGGTGCATCGGCGGCGCGATGGAGCTCGCGCTCGCGTGCGACCTGCGCACGATGGCCGCCGACGCGATCATCGGGCTGGTCGAGACGCGCGTCGGGCTGATCCCCGATGTCGGCGGCTCCTCACGCCTGCCGAGCGTCGTCGGCCTCGGCCGCGCCAAGGAGATGATCATGGCGTCGAAGCTGATCGACGGCACCGAGGCCGAGCGCATCGGGCTAGTCAACCGCGTCGCCCCCGCCGAAGAGCTCGACGCCGCGACCGACAAGCTGGTGCAGGAGCTGCTGCTGTGCGCGCCCGTCGCGGTGGGTCTCGCCAAGCGCGTGATCGACGCTTCAGCCAAGCCGGCGCTGGCCGCCACGCTCGAGCAGGAGGTCACGATCCAGGCGCTGTGCGCATCCAGCGAGGACTTCGCCGAGGGCACGCGCGCGTTCGCGGAGAAGCGTCAGCCGGAGTTCTCCGGGCGCTAGCGCGTCGCAGGCACGCGATCACCAGCGCATCGCGCCATCGCGCACAGGGGCCGTAGGCCGGCCGCCGCTCAGCCGGCCTGCTCGCGCCAGTCCACCCCGCCGGCTACGAGCGTGTGACTGCCGAGTGGCCGTCCCAGCAGCTCCTGGGCGCGGCGCGCGCACGCGAGCAGCGCGTCGAGGTCGATGCCGGTGTCTACGTCCATTTCGTGCAGCATCGACACGAGATCCTCGCTGGCGATGTTGCCGGTGGCGCCGGCCGGCACGGGGCAGCCGCCCAGCTCGCCGAAGCTCGACTCGAAGCTCCGTACGCCGGCTTCCAGCGCGGCGAGCACGTTGGCGAGCCCCTGCCCGCGCGTGTTGTGGAAGTGCGCCGTCAGCTCGACGTCCGAGAGCGCTTCGCGCCAGCCCGCGAACAGCTCGCGCACCTGGCGCGGGTTGGCCATGCCGGTGGTGTCGCCGAAGCCGATCTCCTGAGCGCCCGCGTCGCGCAGGCGCGCGGCGATCTCCTGCACGCGCGCGGGCGGCACATGACCCTCGTAGGGACAGCCGAACGACGTCGAGATCACGCCCTCGCAGCGCAGGCCGTGCTCACGCGCGCGCCCGAGCACCGTTTCCAACCCCGCCAACGACTCGGCGATCGAGCGGTTCACGTTCTTGCGGTTGTGCGTCTCCGACGCCGACAGGAACACGTTGATCTCGTCGATCCGCTCACGCTGCTCCAGAGCGTTTTCCAAGCCGCGCTCGTTGGGAATCAGCACACTGACCGCAACCCCCTCGGGAACGTCGATCCCGGCGAGCACCTCGGCAGCGTCGGCGAGCTGCGGGATCACGTCGGCGCGCACGAAGCTCGTGACCTCCAGGCGCCGCACGCCGGTACGAGCGAGCGCGTCGATCAGCTCGATCTTGCGCGCCGTCGGGATCACCTCCGGCTCGTTCTGGAAGCCGTCGCGCGGACCGACCTCGCGGATGTGCACAGCGGTCGGCAGCTCACTCATCGCATCGATCGCATCGCATCGCTCGCTCGCTCGCATCGCGCGCTCACCCGCTCATCACGGTCAGCTACGTCGACAACCCGCCGCTGACGCCCAGCGTCTGGCCTGTCACGTAGGAGGCGTCGTCACTGGCGAGGAACGCGATCGTCGCGGCGACCTCCTCCGGCTGTCCGGAGCGGCCCATCAGCGTGGCGTTGACCATCCCCTGCTTGAGGCGCTCGCCGACCTCGCCGTAAACCTTCGGAGCGGCGTTCAGCAGCGGCGTCTCGATCGGGCCGGGCGCAACGGCGTTGCAGCGCACGTGATAGCGCGCGGCTTCACGCGCGATCGCCTTGGTAAAGCCGATCACGCCAGCTTTCGAAGCGGAGTAGACAGCCGAGCCCTGCGAGCCGACGCGGCCGGCTTCGCTGGCGACGTTGACGATCGCTCCCGCACGCCGCTGCTGCATGCCCGGGAGCACCGCGTGCGTGACCGCCAGCACGCCGCGCAAGTTGACAGCCATCACGAAGTCCCACAGGCCCTCGTCGGTGTTGACGAAGAACGAGAACAGGTCGGTGCCGGCGTTGTTGACGAGCACGTCGATCTCGCCGAGCGCCTCGCCGACGGCGCCGACGGCCGCGCGCACCGAGCCGGTGTCGGTGACGTCGAGCTTGCACGCGAACCCGTCGAGCTCACCGGCTAGCTCACGAGCGCCGTCCTCGTTGATGTCGCCGATCGCCACACGCGCGCCTTCAGCCGCCAACCGCCGGGCGGTGGCGGCGCCGATCCCCGAGGCGCCCCCGGTGATGAGCGCGACGCGTCCCTCCAATCTCATCATTCCCTGCAGCCTATACTCCGGCGGCGTGGCACCTGCATCCGCTGACCCAGTCTGCATCGTCGGCGCATCCGGGGCATTGGGCTTCGGATTGGCGGTGCGCCTCGGCCGCGCGGGCGTGCCGATCGTGATCGGATCACGTGACTCAGAGCGGGCGCAGGAGGCGACGACACGCGCGAGCGCGGCCGTCCCCGGCGGCTCCTTCAGCGGGTATGACAACGCGAGCGCCGTCGGCCGGGCGGAGACGGTGATCCTCAGCGTTCCCTTCCGCAACCAGTCCGAGACGCTGACCAACCTGCGCGACGCGCTGCGCCCCGGCCAGCTACTGATCGACGCGACGGTGCCGCTGGCGGCGGCCGTCAGCGGGCGCGCGACGCGCATGCTCGGCGTGTGGCAGGGCTCGGCCGCGCAGCAGGCGCAGGAGATGGCGCCCGCGGGCGTGCGCGTGGTCTCCGCGCTGCACACCGTCAGCGCCGCGTCGCTCGGCGATCTCGGCCAGGAGCTCGGCGAGGACGTGCTCGTGTGCGGAGACGCGCGCGAGGACAAGCGCCAGGCGGCGGAGCTGATCGAGCGCATCGACGGCCTGCGCTGCGTGGACTGCGGGCGCCTGGAGATGGCGCGCATCACCGAGTCGCTGACCGCGCTGATGATCTCCGTCAACGTGCGTCACAAGACGCACGCCGGCATCCGCATCACCGGGCTTCCAGAGGAACGATGGGCCTAGCGTCCACAGCCGAGGTCGTCGTGCTCGCCGGCGGCACCGGCGGCGCGAAGCTCGCGCGCGGCATGCGCGACGTGGTGGCGCCCGAGCGTCTCGCCGTGATCGCCAACACCGGCGATGACATCGAGATCTACGGCGCCCACGTGTCACCGGACCCCGACCTCGTGTCGTTCTGGCTGGCTGACCTGATCGACGAGCGCGGCTGGGGTCTGCGCGATGACAGCTTCGCCGTGATGGACGCGCTGCGCGAGCTCGGCGTGGACGTGTGGTTCAACCTCGGCGACCGCGACCTCGCTTGGTGTCTGGAGCGCGCGCGCCTACGCGACGAGCACCGCCTGCCCCCCACCGCTGCGCTCGCGCGCTTGAACGGCGAGATCGGCGTGCACGCGCGCGTATTGCCGATGAGCGACGACCCGGTGCACACGTGGGTGCGCACACCCGCGGGCTGGCGCTCCTTCCAGGAGTTCATGATCAGGATGCGCGCCGAAGGCCTGATCGAGGGCCTCGAGTTCCGCGGCGCCGAGCAGGCACGTCCGACGCCGGAGGTGCTGAGCGCGATCGCCGGCGCGCGCGCGATCGTGATCGGCCCGTCCAACCCACTCGCCTCGATCGGCCCGATCCTGGCGGTGCCGGGCATCCGCGAGGCGCTTGCCGCCTCGCCCGCCCCGATCGTGGCCGTCAGCCCGATCGTCGGCGGCAAGGTGCTGAAAGGCCCGACCGCGTCGTTCATGGCGTTCGCCGCGCTGGAGCTGAGCGCGAGCGGCGTGGCGGACTTCTACGGCGAGCTGCTGGACGGGATCGTCGCCGACGAGGCCGTGTCGACAATCCCGGCGCTGCACACCGACACGCACATGCCAGACCCCACGGCGAGCGCGCGGCTGGCCGAGCAGGTGCTGTCATTCGCGGACGGGCTCGCCGGATGACTTGCTCGCAGGTGCGTGCCGGCGCCCCGGTGATCGACGTCTGTCGAATGGCTGTAGCCCGCCGGGCGACAGCCGCAGCCGCCTGAGTCGCATGCGCACAGCCGCGATCCTGCCCGTCAAGAGCTTTGCGATCGCCAAGCAGCGCCTGGGCGCTAGCGTGGCGGACTCGACGCGCCTGGGTCTCGCGAGCGCGATGGTCGGCGATGTGCTCGCGGCGCTGCACGCAACCGCCGCGATCGACCAGGTGATCGTCGTCACACGCGAGCCGCCGGTCGCCACCGCGGCGCGCCAGCTGGGCGCGATCGTGGTGCCCGACGGCGAGGAGGCCGGCCAGAGCGCCGCCGCTCTGCTCGGGCTCGAGCGGGCCGTGGCGGAAGGCATGGAGCGTGCGCTGCTCGTGCCGGGCGACTGCCCCGCGCTCGAACCAGCGGAGCTCGCCGCGCTGCTGGCCCGCACACCAGACGCGCCGGCGGAGGTCGTGATCGTGCCCGACCGCCACGGCACCGGCACCAACGGACTGCTGCTGAGCCCGCCCCACGTGATCTCCCCAAGCTTCGGGCCCGGCAGCTGCGCGCGTCACAGCGAACTCGCGGCAACCGCGGGCGCGAGCTGCCGCGTCGAGCAGCTGCCGTCGCTATTGCTGGACATCGACACCGGCGAGGACCTGGCCGAGCTACGCGAGCGTCTGGCGAGCGGAGTCAGCGAGCGGTCCGGGGGGTCCCCCGAGGGATTGCCGGCCGCACGTACGCGAGCCGCGCTCGACCGGCTGATGGGAACCGCGTCCGCCGCCTGACGGCGCCCGCGTAGCACTCCGTGTGAGCAGCCTCCACGCCCACAGCCTTCCCGACATCCCCGAGATCGAGGTCGGCGCTGACCTCGCGCAGCTGATCGTGTCAGCAGCGCGCGCGCAGGCGCAGACCGGCGCTCCGGACCGGGGCGTATCGGGCCGCGGTGCACCGGGCCACGATGACCCTGGCCGAGGCGCCCCGCCCCTCGAGCATGCGCCCCCGTTCGGCGACGGCGACGTGATCGTGATCGCCCACAAGGCGGTGTCCAAGGCCGAGGGCGCGCTCGTCGTGCTCGCCGGCGTGCAGCCGGGCGAGCGTGCTCTGCGACTGGCTGCCGAGCAGGACAGGGATCCGCGCGCCGTCCAGGTCGTGCTCGACGAATCTCAGGAGATCCTGCGCACCGAGCGGGGCGTGCTGATCTGCCGCACTCACCACGGGTTCGTGTGCGCGAACGCGGGTGTCGACGCTTCCAATGCGCCCGGCCCCGATACGTTGATCGTGCTGCCCCGCGACCCCGACGCCTCGGCGCGATGCCTGCGCGCGCGCCTGCGCGAGTTGACCGCTGTGTCGCCCGCCGTGCTGATCACCGACAGCTTCGGCCGCGCCTGGCGCCACGGTCAGTGCGACACGGCGATCGGCTGTGCTGGCATGTGCCCGCTCGAGGACTGGCGCGGGCGCGCCGACAGCGGCGGGCGCGAGCTGCAGGCGACGTGGCTCGCGGTCGCCGACGCCGCCGCCGCAACCGCCGATCTCGCGCGCGCCAAGGACTCGCGTGAGCCGGTCGTGATCATCAAGGGGCTAGAGCGCTTCGTGACCGTCGAGGACGGGCCTGGCGCGGTCGCGCTGCTGCGCCCACCCGCCGAGGATCTGTTCCTCTGAGCGGCGCTCAGGCGCTGGGCGAAGCGCTGGGGACCTGCTCCCGGCCGAGCACGCGCCGGAGGAAGTCGAGCAGCAGCCGCTGCACCGTGTCAGCGGCGTCGACGTAGGGCCAATGGCCGCTCGCCGGCAGCACGTGCACGTCCGCCGACGGGAACGCCTCGCGCTGACGCGCCGCGTAGGAGTACGGCAGGTAGGCGTCGTGCTCGCCCCACACCACCAGCGCCGGCACGTCGCGCGGCGCCATCAGCGCCGCCAGCTCGGCCGAGCCGGCGGCGGGGTCGTCCGCGTCGCGGTAGAGCTCCAGCACCGCGCGGCGGGTGCGGCGGTCGTAGTGGTCGTACATCCCGTCAAGGAACTCCCGCGGCAGACCGCGCGGCTCGCCTCTGTTCACCAGCCAGCGAAACGCGGGGCGCGTGGCGGTCGCCTGGAACACCTCACCGAGGATCGGGGCGCGCCACACGCGCGCGAGGAAATGCCAGTGGTAGTCCGGCAGGATGCCCGTGTCGATCAGCGTGATACTCGCCAGCGCGTCGGGGTTCGATGCCAGCCACGCGAGGCCGATCGGCCCGCCGAAGTCGTGCAGCACGAGGTGCACCCGCTCGATCCCGAGGCGCGTGACCAACTGCTGCACGAACGCCGCGTAGGAGTCCGTGGTGTGCCGGAAGCCGGCCGGCGCCTGCGTGTCGCCGAAGTCGGGCAGGTCGAACGCGACCGCGCGCACGAGCCCTCCGGCCGACTCCGTGAGCGGCTCCCAGTCGTCCGCCGAGCCGGGGTTGCCGTGTACGAACAGCACCGCCTCGGAGGAGCTCTCCGGTCCGGCCAGCAGCACACGTGTCTGGATCCCTTCGACATCGAGCCGGGTGTGTCGCACGGAGCTCATGCGTGCTCCAATCCCACGCGCGCCGTGGAGCGCCGCGGGCGCCCGGAGAGCGCGTGACGCACGTTGGCGGCGATCGCCCGTGGCATCGCCTCGGCCATGAAGCGCGCCGGGCCGATGTTGCGGCTGCCGAACGCCTCGAACACCTCGGCCACGCCCGCGTCGCGCACCGCGCCTGCGAACAACGTCCGCTCACCCGGGTTCATCTTGCGGCCGCTCGCGTAGTCGTGAATCATGAACGCGTGCGCCTTCAGCGCGCGCGTGTGACGGCGGCGGTAGCGCTCCAGTCCTTGCTCCAGCGACTCGGCTCCGCCCACCGCCGCGCCGACGCTGTCGGCCAGCCACTCGGCTGACTGGAACGCCCAGCCGCAGCCGACGCCCCACAGCGGGTCGGTGGCGAGCGCGGCGTCGCCGACCAGCGCGAGCCCGGGCGCCGTCGGGGCGCGCATCACGTTCGGCATCTCGAGCTTGCCGAAGATCTTGCTCGCGGGGCGTGAGGCGAGGATCGGCGGCGGCTCGGGCAGGTCGGCGATGAACGCGCTCAGCGCGGCTGCCGGGTCGCGGCGGAACTCTCCCAGCCGCTCCTTCGTCGGCATCGCCGCATATGTCGTCAGCCCCTCGTCGGTCGGGAAGGCCGCAGCCCATTGCGGGTCGAGCATCCACAGCGACGCGTCGGGAGCGCCGTCCGGCGCCGGGCCCTCGTAGTAGCGCGCGTACGCGAAGCGCCGGTGCGGCAAGGTGCGCGACGGCACGGCGGCGAGCACAGCCACGCGCGAGTCGCGCCCGTCCGCGCCGACCACCAGCGGCGCGCGCAGCCGCAGCGACTCGCCCTGCGGGTTGCGCGCCACCAGCCCACGGGTGCGCCCGTGCTCGTGCAGCAGCTCCTCCGCGGTCCAGCCCTGGATCAGCTCGACCCCGGGGGTGTCCGCGGCCGCAGCGCGCACGAGCGGATCCATCACCTCACGGCGGAGGTTGAGCCCGCTTGGGACCGAAGTGCCGGCGGGCGAGTGGATCCAGCCCCAGCGCGTCCAGATGCGCGGTCGCGTGCGCAGCCCGCCCGCGTCGAGCATCGCGTCCAGCAATCCCAGCCGTTCGATCGCGGCGATCGCCGAGGATTGGATGAAATGGCTGCAGATCCGCTTGAACGCGCCCGGATCGGCGCGTTTCTCCACCAGCGCGACGCGCGCTCCCGCGCGTGCGAGCAGCATCGACGTCGCGCTGCCGGCGAGACTGGCGCCGACGATGACGGCGTCGTAGTCGGGGGACCCGGCGACGGGATTCCTCCCTTGTTCAGCGTCAGCCATGTTCGCTACCTCCCGCGCGTGCGCGCATCGGAGAAACCTTGGTTGTCCCCTCCAATAGCTCACGTCGAACTATACGGCCACGAGCGCCGTTCAGGCCGCTACCGGCAGCTCGTAGCGCCGCCGGATCTCGTACAGCGTCGTACGCTCCGCCGCCGGGCGCCCCGCGCGATGCGCCGCGCCCACCAGATCCTCGGGGTCGAGCTTGACGCCGTGGTAGGAGCCCGCCATGCGGCTGATCGACTCCTCCATCAGCGTGCCGCCGAGGTCGTTGACCCCCCACCGCAGCGACTCGGTTGCCGCATCGAGGCCCATCTTCACCCACGATGCTTGCAGGCTCTTGACGGTCCGCCCGAGCGCTAGCCGGAAGACGGCGGTGTGCTTGAGGTTCTCCTCGATCGAGATCTCCTGCACCCCGTGCGTGCGCCCGAGCAGCGTTTGGAAGGGGATGAACGAGAGCGGCACGAACTCCGTGAACCCGCCGGTGCGCTCCTGCAGCTCGCGCACCACGCGCATGTGCTCGGCCAGCTCCCACGGCTCCTCGATGTGGCCGAACATCACCGTCACGGTGGAGCGCAGCCCGACCCGATGCGACGCCTCGATGATCTCCACCCAGCGCGCGACGGGCGGCTTGTTCGGGGAGATCCGCTCGCGCACGCCGTCGTGCAACACCTCGGCGGCGGTGCCGGGCGTCGAGTCGAGGCCGGCCGCACGCAGGCGCACGAACACCGCGTCGGGGTCGAGCCCCGAGATGTCGCACATGTGCGCGATCTCCATCGGCGAGTACGCATGCACGTGCAGCTGCGGCGCGGTCTGTTTGATCAGCGCGAGCCAGCCCTCGTAGTCCTCCAGCTGCCAGTCGGGGTGGATGCCCGACTGCATGCAGATCTCGCTGGCGCCGAACCGCACCGCCTCCTCGATGCGCCCGACGAACTCCTCACGGTCGTGCTCGTACGCGTCGGGCGAGCGCTTGCCCTGGCCGAAGCCACAGAACGCGCATCCGACGGTGCACACGTTGGAGACGTTGACGTTGCGGTTGACCACGAACGTGACGGTCTCTCCCGCGAGCTCGGAGCGCAGCTCGTCGGCGGCTTGGCGCATGTCCTCGATCGCCTCCGGGCGCGTCTCCGCGAACAGCGCGGTCAGCTCGTGCTCGTCAAGGGTGCCGCCGGCGCGACCCTTGACGATCGCGCCCGACACGAGGTCAGCGCGGATCACGCGCTCCTCGCGCCGCCCGGAGCCGCGGCGGGGGATGAACGACCAGTAGCTGCTCTTGATCGCGTCGAGCACGCCCTGGGCGATCCACCCGGGCTCGATGTACTGGGGGTACACGCACAGGCGCTCGCTCAACGCGAAGCCATCGGCCGCGAGCACCTTGCGCGCCTGGGTGGGACTCGGAAACGGGTGCTCGGGCGAGATGTGATCGCCGTTCGCCGACAGCCCGCCGAGATCGGTGACGCCCGCGCGCACGAGCTCCGGCCACCAGTCCGACAGGTTCGGCGGCGCCTGGATACCGACATCGGGCATCAGCCGCCGGCATTCGGCGACAAGCCGTTTCATGTCCTCGATCGACACCTCGCACGCCCATTCCGGCAGCGGCAGCTGCGGGTGCACGCCGATGCCGGTGCGCCAGTAGTCCGCGGCCGCCTGCGTGGCCACTTCGGCGGGCTCCTCGCCGTAGTAGCGGCGGTGCGGCACGAAGTTCTGCAGGATCACCTCCTGCAGGTGCCCGTGCGCGGAGTGCGCGCGCGCGAGCGCCTCGAGCGCCTCCATGCGGTCCTGCTCACGCTCGCCGATGCCGACGAGGATGCCGCTCGTGAACGGGATCCGCAGCTCACCCGCCGCGTGGATCGTGCCGAGGCGCAGCTCCGGATCCTTGGTGGGCGAGCCCTGATGGGCCACCAGGTCCGGGCGCAGCGACTCCAGCATCAGCCCCTGCGACGCGGTCACCTCACGCAGCCGCGCCAGATCCTCCCGCGCGAGCGCTCCCAGGTTCGTGTGCGGCAGCAGGCCGCGCTCCAGCGCACGCTCGCACACCCACACGACGTACCCGACGAAGTCCTCGAAGCCGAGCGCCTGCAGCCGCTCGCGCACCCCGGGGTGGTGCGCGGGGTCGTCGCCGGTTAGCACCAGCAGCTCCTTGGCGCGCCGGCGCGCGGCGCTGTCGAGCAGGCGCTCCACCTCATCGGGCCCGTGCAGGTGCGGCTGGTGCGTGGCGAACGCGCAGTACTTGCAGTGCGACACGCACGTGCGCGACAGCGAGAGCGTCAAATTACGCGAGTAGGTGACCCTCCGGCGCATCTCCCGGAGTGTATGAGGTCGCTGCCCCCATCGATCCGTCCGACGCTGCTCTTACGTTTCCGCCATGTCCGAAGATGCGTTTCGCCGCGCCGTCGCCGAGTTCATCGGCACCTTCACCCTGATCTTCATCGGGGTGGGCTCCATCGTCACCGCCAGCAGCATCCACGACCCGTCGCTGATCGGGGTCGCGCTCGCCCACGGCCTTGCGATCGCGGTGATGGTGTCCGCGCTCGGGCACATCTCCGGCGGGCACTTCAACCCCGCGATCACCTTCGGCATGTTGATCACGCGCCGCATCACCCCGCGACTCGGCGTCATCTACTGGGCGGCGCAGCTCGCCGGCGCCGCGATCGCGGCGCTGCTCGTCAAGGAGCTGCTGCCCCACGCCGCGACCGATGTCGTCAAGCTCGGCGTGCCGGCGCTCGGCGGCGGCGTCAACGCCGGCGCCGGGTTCGCGCTCGAAGCGATCCTCACGTTCTTCCTGACATGGGTCGTGTTCGCCAGCGCGGTCGACCCGCGCGGCACGTTCAAGTCGATCGCGGGTCTCGCGATCGGGCTGACTATCACGCTCGACATCCTCTTCGGCGGGCCGTTCACCGGCGCCGCGATGAACCCGGCGCGCGCTTTCGGCCCACAGCTGATCGGCAGCCACTGGGCGGATGGCTGGGTCTGGTACGCCGGCCCGCTGGTCGGCGCGAGCATCGCCGCGCTGGCCTACGAGTTCCTGTACCTGCGACCGCTCGCGCCCGAGCCGGTCGGCCCAGCTGAGACCGGCGTGCGCGAGCCGCGCCCCGGCGACGCAGCCGCAAGCTGAGTCAAGTGCCGACTCACCGGGGCGTGTATCTCGCGCGTCACGGCCAGACCGCGTACAACCTCGAGGGGCGCTTCCAGGGTCAGATGGCTGTTCCGCTCGACGCCACGGGCATCGCCCAGGCGGCCAACCTCGCCGAGCGCGCGAGCGCGTACGGGTTCGAAGCGCTGTGGTGCAGTCCGCTGCTGCGTGCGCGCCAGACGGCGGACGTGGTGGCGCAGCGAATCGGGCTGAAGCCGCGTGAGGACGCACGGCTGATGGAGACCGACGCCGGCGACTGGACCGATCTGCCGTTCTCCGAGGTGCAGGCGAAGACGCCCGACGCGTTCGCGGGTTTCGCGGGCGGCGACCCCGGGTTCGCGTTTCCCGGCGGCGAGTCGTTCGCTCAGCAGGGGGTGCGCGTGGCGGCGGCGCTGCAGGAGATCGAGCAGCAGGAGCTGCCTGCGCTCGTGGTCTGCCACGGCGGCGTGATCCGCATCGCGCTGTTCCAGCGCGCGGGGCTCACCGCCGCGCTCGCCGAGCGCCTGCCGAACGGCGCGCTGGTGCCGCTGGATCCGCTGTAACCGCGCACGCAGGCGTACCTCCAGGCAGCCGCTGCCGATTGTCCGCAACCAGTCGATAGAGCTTTGCCGCGATCCCGGAGATCCCCGGCAGCAGCGCCACACGGCCGATGATCTTCCAGGCCGGTCCCGCGGCGCGTAGCGTCGCGGCGATCGCCTCGTGTCCGGAGCGGATCGTGCCGTCGGTCTGAACCCACTGCACGGCAGCTGCCGCCTGCGCCTCGGTCAGTCCCAGCTCAGCCAGATCGGTGAGCTGCCACGCGACGAGCTCCGCATCCGGCGCGATCCGCTCCAGCACACGCACACACGTCGTACAGAACGCGCAGTCGCCGTCGTAGACCAGGACGGGACGTTCGCGACGGCTCACGTGCATGCGCTCACCCGACGCTGCGGCTCGCTTGTCGGTATCGCGGGCCATCTCATTCCCACGCTTCGCTGAGCAATCGCTCGACCGCGAGCTGCAGCACTTGGAACCTCGTCTTCTGATCGTGCTGTGCCGCGATGAAGTAGCTGCCGATCAGCAGCGAGTAAGCCAGCATGCTGCGGGCCTCGACATCATTCTCATCCACGCAGAACTGCCCGAACAGGGAGCGCAGGAACCTCATGCGCCGGTCGTCCACCCGGTGCAGTCGCTCGGCGACGTCGCTGTCGCGGCGCGCCCACTCCCGGAGTGCCAGCTCTACGGCAAAATCGGCCGACGGGGCCAGCGCGAACAGCTCTCGCAACTTGGCGCGCGGGTCGCCCGGCTGACCATCGATGCGGGCGATCACATCCTCGGTTCCGGCCTGCTCCCAGGTGTGGAGCAGCTCCTCGAGCAACGCCCGGCGATCGGTGAACTGCCAATAGAAGCCACCCTTGGATACCCCCAGGGACGCGGCCAGCGCCTCGACCCGCACGGCCTCGGGCCCGCCCGCCGCCAGGGCTTGCAGCGCCGCGCCGACCCAGGCGTCGCGTGGAGTCCGAACATTGGCCACCGACATATCTATACGCCACCGTATTGACAGATGCAAGCGGCTTTGGGAACATCCATACGACATCGTATGGATCGAGGATCAGCATGAGGCTGCCGAACGCGGCACACGAAGCCTACCCCTGGCGCATCCGCGAGATCGCCCCAGACTTCAAGGTCGAGGATGTCTGGGCACTGCCCGTGCACGGTGGCGCCGAGGACTTCCGAACGTTGCTCGAGATAATCGCTTCCGGCGATCCGGCCAACGCGCAATCCGCTGCGACCCGCCTGTTGTGGCGTGTGCGCGATCGCCTCGGCAGTTTGTTCAGTCTCGGCAGGATCTCAACCGCGATCGACAGCAATCGGGATCGTGGCGCAGGCGAGCTGCCGATCCCGGGTACCGACCAAACCACACTCACCGACCGCTTGCCAGCTGACCTGCGTAACACCGCGGCGGATGTTGACTTCGGGTCCCTGCCGTTCGCGCCCCTCTATCGCACCGACGTCGAGTTTGCCGCGGAGCTCTCGAACCAGACCGTGCACGCTGTGATGCACCTCGCCTGGGTAGATCAGGGCGAAGGCAGCTACCAAGGACAGATGGCCGTGTACGTCAAGCCGCGCGGCCGGCTCGGGCAGGGCTACATGGCGCTCATCAAGCCGTTCCGCTACTGGATCGTCTACCCAGCGCTGCTACGACAGGTCGAGCGGGAGTGGAACGCCCGCGTCCCACACGCATCCCTGGGTAGGCCACGTTCGACGTAGCGCCCTTGACGTCGGTCTAAGCGCTCGCCGCGAGGCGCCCTACGAGCTCGGCGCCTTCGCGCGCCATCCGCGAGCGTGCCACCACCAGGCTGAAGCCCGCCTGCTCCGCCCGCTCGCGCACCTCGACGTCGACGTGTGCGTAGAAGCCGAGCGTCTTTACGCCATGGAGCAGCCGCTCACGCCCGAGGTCGCCCACCAGCGCGGCTCCATCCAGCTGCTCGTTCGTCAGGTCGACGACGAGCACGCTCACACCCGCATCCCCCAGCTGGCCGCGAACTCGGGCCGGATCTCCGATCAGCTCGACTTCGTGACCAGACTGGGTCAGTGCGCTCTGCACCCGCGACCCGAACAGTAGGTCGGGGATTAGCGCCAGCACGCGCGCCATCGCTCGCTCGCCCGTCCGCCCGCTCGTCCGCGCGCCCGGCGTCGCCTACTGGGCGCGCAGGTGGCGGAACTCGTCGCGCACCGACTGCGGGCGCCCCCACATCTGCGTGACTTCGACACGCCCGCTGCGCAGCTCGCGCACGACCAGCTCGCCTTCGATGCCGGCGTCGTCGAGCAGGCTCAGCGCGCCATGCACGGTCGGCGCCGCGGCCGCGTGGCCGAAGCGGTGCGCCACGAGCAGGCGCCAATGCCAGTCGTGGTGCGAGTAGGGCCGCGCGTTGCACGTCACCAGATAGACCGCCGCGTCGACGTAGCGCGATTCGTCGCCGATCCGCAGATCGAGCTCGATGTCCGTCCAGTCGTCGGGCAGCGCATCGACGATCTGCTGAAAGCTGTCCGCCAAGCCCATAGCCGAAGCGTATCGGCCCGCCCAGCGGGCCCGCCCAGCGCGGCGTGGCGGACGAGCTCGTGCTGGGCGCGGCAAGCCGGCCCGCGCGGGCTATCCTCGAACTCGATGGCCAGCGCGGACACCGGCACTGACACAGACCGCCTGAGCGCGGAGCATGCGGCGCTCGTCACAGGCTGTGGGCTGATCGACCGCTCCGAGCGCGGCAAGCTCGTGCTCACCGGCTCAGGCGCCGGAGAGTTCCTCAACGGCCAGGTGACCAACGAGGTCGCGGCGCTGCGCCCCGGCGAGGGCTGTTACGCGGCTTTCCTCACGCACAAGGGCAAGATGCTCGGCGATCTGCGCATCCTTGCCGTCGGTGAGGGCGACCGCGGCGAGCAGGCCAGCGCCGCGGGTGCGCCCGTGAAGCTGCTGCTCGACACCGAGCGCGTGGCGCTGCAAGAGCTGTTCGACATGATCCGCCGCTTCAAGATCGGCTACGACGTCGAGCTGCACAAGCGCACGCTCGAAAGCGGGCTGCTGTCGCTGATCGGACCAGCCAGCCGCGACGTGGCGCGGCGCGCGCTCGAGGAAAGCACGCTCACGCTCGGCGACGCCGAGCACACGCACGTGCCAGCGCGTATCGCCAGTCGCGGTGTGCGTCTGGTGAGCACCGACCTGGGCGTCGACGTGCTGTTCGCCGCCCCCGACGCCGAACCCGTGCGCGCCGCGCTCGAGTTCGCCGGCGCAAAGCCCGTGAGCGAGCAGGCCGGAGAAGTGGTGCGCGTGGAGCACGGGCGCCCTCGCTATGGCATCGACCTAGACGCCGGCACGATTCCCCAGGAAGCCGGGCTCAACGAGCGCGCGGTCAACTTCACCAAG
Organism: Solirubrobacteraceae bacterium; assembly: GCA_035474295.1. Lineage (GTDB taxonomy): Bacteria > Actinomycetota > Thermoleophilia > Solirubrobacterales > Solirubrobacteraceae > Palsa-744. Next base: position 19,069 of record DATINL010000004.1, on the reverse strand, counting down.
GGCTGTTACGTGGGCCAGGAGACGGTGGCGCGGCTGTTCTACAAGGGCAAGCCCAACCGCCACCTGCGCGGGCTGCGCCTGTCCGCGCCCGTTGCCGCGGGCTCGGAGCTGCTGCTCGACAAGCGGGTCGTCGGACACCTGAGCAGCTCGGTGCTCTCTCCCGCGCTCGGCCCAATCGGGCTGGCGCTGGTGCGGCGCGAAGCGCAACCAGGCGACACGCTGGCTGTGGGCGAGCACGGCGCCAGCGCTGTCGTGGTCGAGCTTCCGTTCGAATCCTGAGCCGAGGCGCCCGCGCCCTGTGGCGTGCTCTGCGCAGGTGCTTTGCGCAGGTGATCTGTGCGTCGTGCTTGTGACGGTGCTTGTGATCGTCCTTGTGATCGTGCTTGTGTGATCTAGATCACACGCGCAATCATTGCGTCGACGATATACTTGCGTCTATGCAATCAACTTCCACTCTCCTGCAGGCGGACCGCGAGACGCTTACCAACGACATGTTCGCGCTGGCGAGCTACCTGATGCGCGCCGCCAACGTCGGGACTTTCAACACGATCGCCGAGCTCGATCTGTCGTTCACCCAGCTGAAGGCGCTGTGCGCGCTGGAAGCGGATGGCGACGAGCGCTCGGTCAAAGCGCTGGCCGACTCGATGGGCGTGTCGCTGCCGACGATGAGCCGCGCCGTCGACGGGCTGTTCGAGCGCGGGTTCGTCGAGCGCAAGGAAGACCTCGTGGACCGGCGGATGAAGCGCATCCACCTGACCGCAGCCGGGCGCGCGGTGCCGCAGACGCTCAACGAGGCGCGTCTGTCGACGCTGCAGGAGTTGATGGCGAGCTTCGACGAGGAGGAGGCCGCCGCGCTGGGCGCGGCGCTCGCGCTGATCCTCGCGCGCCGCGAGGAGATCGCGGCCTACAGACCTACCGCTGAGAAGGGAGTCACACCGTGACCGAGAGAATCCGATCGCTGCAGATGAACGACGACAACCGCCGCTGGTGGGCGCTGGGCGCGATGTGCTTCGCGCTGTTCATGATCATGCTCGACAACACGGTGGTGAACGTCGCGCTGCCGTCGATCCAGCGCAGCCTGCACGCCTCGACCTCCTCGCTCGAGTGGACCGTCAACGCGTACACGCTGTCGTTCGCGGTGCTGCTCGTCACCGGCGGGCGCCTCGGCGACCTGTTCGGGCGCCGCCGCGCGTTCCTCGCGGGCGTGATCATCTTCGCGCTGTCGAGCGGTGCGATCGGGTTCTCCCCCAGCGACACCTGGCTGGTCAGCTGGCGCGCCGTGCAGGGCGTCGGCGCGGCGCTGATGATGCCCGCCACGCTGTCGATCATCTCCAACGCGTTCCCGCCGCAGGAGCGCGGCAAGGCGATCGGCACCTGGGCCGGCGTGTCCGCGATGGCGCTGGCGATCGGGCCGGTCGTCGGCGGCCTGCTCGTGCAGAGCGTCAGCTGGCAGTCGATCTTCTTCCTCAACCTGCCGGTCGCGGTCGGGGCGATCATGGTGGCGCTGTTCGCGGTGCGCGAGTCGCGCGACGAGACGGTCGAGCGCACGATCGACGTGCCCGGCGTGCTCACGCTGTCGCTCGGCTTGGGCGCGCTCGTGCTGGCGCTCGTCGAGGGCAACAACTGGCATTGGGCGTCGACGCGCGAGGTCGTGCTGTTCGTGTTCGCCGCGCTCTCGCTCGGCACGTTCGTGGTCGTCGAGCTGCGCCGGCGCGTGCCGATGGTCGACTTCAGCTTCTTCCGCGCGCGCTCGTTCCTCGGCGCCAACATCGTCGCGTTCATCGTCAGCTTCGCGATGCTCGCGATGTTCTTCTTCCTCGCGCTGTACATGCAGAACATCCGCCACTACACGCCGCTGCAGGCGGGTATCCGCTTCTTGCCGTCAACCGCGGTGATCATCGTCATGGGGCCGATCGCCGGGCGCCTGGCCGACCGCGTCGGACCGAAGTCGCTGATCACGTTCGGGCTGATCGCCGTGTCGGGGTCGCTGTTCTGGCAGTCGCACCTGACCGTATCCAGCGGCTACGGCACGCTGCTGCCCGGCTTCATCCTGATGGGCATCGGCATGGGCTTCGTGATGTCGCCGATGAGCACCGCTGCGATGAACGCCGTCGAAGCGACCAAGGCCGGCGTGGCGTCGGGGATCCTCTCGATGAGCCGGATGGTCGGCGGCACGTTCGGCGTGGCCGTGCTCGGCGCGCTCGTCAGCACGCTCGGGCGCAGTCGCATCGACGAGCTGCTGCCGGCCGCGCCGGCTGCTGCGCGCGCCAAGCTGGTCGACAGCCTCGGCTCCGGCGGCGTGCTTCACGGGATGCCCGCTCAGGCCGTCGACGCCAGCCACGTCGCGTTCGTATACGCGCTCCAGAACGGCTTGCGGATCGGCTCGGCGGTGGCGCTCGCCGGCGCGCTGATCGCGTGGCTGCTGATCGCCGACCGCCCGGCGCCCGTGCCGATTCCGGGCGCCGACGCCGAGCTTGCGGGCATCCAGGCCGAGCGGCTGGACCCGGCCGAGAGCCGCGCCGCTGCGGAGGCGGTCCACGTCTAGATAGGATTGACGCTCACTTTCCCGCCCCCGACACGCGAGGTCTCAGAACACGTGGCAATCGATCTGCAACGAGTCTCCCAGGTGGATGTCGAGCCCGGCGAGCTGCCCAAGACGATGGCCGCCTGGGTCATCCGTGAGGAACGCTACGGCGAACCGAAGGATGCGTTCCAGCTCGAGGAGATCGACGTGCCGGAGCCGGCCGCGTTCGAGGTGATCGTGCGCGTGATGGCAGCGGGCGTGAACTACAACAACGTGTGGGCCGCGCTCGGCAAGCCCGTGTCGGTGATGCGCTACGGCGACCATCCCGAGTTCGGCCACCACATCGGCGGCTCGGACGCGTCGGGGATCGTGTGGAAGGTCGGCGCCGGCGTAACGCGCTGGAAGCCGGGCGACGAGGTCGTGGTGCATTGCAACCAGGCGTCCTACGAAGACCCGGAGGTGCATGGCCTCGACCCGATGGCTGCGCCGTCGCAGAAGATCTGGGGCTATGAGACGACCTGGGGGTCGTTCGCGCAGTTCACGAAGGTGCAGGCCCAGCAGCTGCTGCCCAAGCCCAGGGCGCTCACCTGGGAGGAGTCGGCTTCCTACGGGCTCGTGTACTTCACGGCCTACCGCATGCTGATCAACCGCTGCAAGCTGCAGGCCGGCGCGAACGTGCTGATCTGGGGCGCGGCCGGCGGGCTCGGCGTGTTCGCGACGCAGATCTGCGCCGCCGCGGGCGCCCACTGCGTCGGCGTGGTTTCCTCGCCCGAGAAGGGCGAACTGGTCAAGCGCCTCGGCGCCGTCGACTACATCGACCGCGCCGAGTTCGCCGGGATGATGCGCAAGGGCGGCGAGAGCGAGGACGAAGAGGCAGCGCGCTTCAAGGTCTCCCGCGCGTTCGCCAAGCGCGTGAAGGAGATCCTCGGCGACGCGCCCGACATCGTGTTCGAGCACGTCGGCAAGGCGACCTTCCCGACCTCGGTGTTCACCGTCAAGCCGTTCGGCAAGGTCGTGATCTGCGCCGGCACCACCGGCCTCGACCTCGACTTCAACGTCGCGTACCTATGGATGCGCCAGAAGGAGATCATCGGCTCGCACTTCGCCAACGCATACGAGTGCATGAAGGCCAACGAGCTGATCGAGAGCGGCCAGATCCGCCCGGTGCTGTGGCGCACGCTCGGCTTCGAAGGCGTCGCCGAAGCCCACCAGCTGATGCTCGAGAACAAGCACCTCGGCAAGATCTCGATCCTGGTTGGCGCGGACGCCGAGGGCCAGGGCAAGACCGCCGACGGGCCCGGGGCGATCCACGCCGAGGTGGGCGCCTGATGGCCGGCACCGTGATCATCCCGTGGTACGCCACGGGCTTTCGCGCCGACGCCTTCGCAGCGGAGCTGAACGAGCTCGCAACCGTGGCGCTGCGCTACGGCGCCAGCTCCTACGCGGTGTACCGCGCACGCGACGACCGCTACAAGTTCCAGCAGCTCGCAAGCTTCTCAGAGCACAGCGACTGGGAGCGCTACTGGGACGGCCCGGAGATGACCGACTTCCGCGTGCTGCGCTCGAGCTGGTATCAGGTGCCGGTGCTGTACAGCTGGTGGGATGAAACCGCCGCCGGCGCCATCACCGGCGAGGCGCTCGCGGCCCACGCGGCGGGCGGCAACGGCGCGGGCAATGGGCACCGCGTCGCCGAGGACGCTTAGCTCAGTGGACGCTTAGCTCAAGCTCGCTTCAACATTGTTCCAGCGGGGCCATCGTCAGCCCGGCGCCTTTCAGCAGCTCCCAGTAGTGCTCAGCGGCTTCCTGGTGACCGCTGTAAACGATCGCCTGGCCCGAGTTGTGGATCGCGTTGGCGAGCTGGTGGCCGCGCTCCAGCGACGTGCTGGGGATGTAGCGCGCGAGCGTGCGCGCCACATGGTCGAACGTGTTGTGGTCGTCGTTGCGCACGATCACACGCCAGGCGTCCCCTACTCCAGAACCCGGCCCCCCGGTGCGCGGCAGTTGGATCGTTTCACTCATAGAACGCCAGGATAAAGCCCGGCGACGCTCGCGCCTAGTGGCGCGCGACCATACAATTGTCGATATGAGCCAAGACCAGTCGCCACGCCTGGCCCAGCGCGATCGCCCCTGGATGATCCGCACGTACGCCGGCCACTCCACCGCGAAGGCGTCCAACGAGCTGTATCGCAGCAATCTCGCCAAGGGCCAGACCGGCCTGTCGGTGGCCTTCGACCTGCCGACGCAGACCGGCCACGATCCCGACGACGAGCTCTCGCGCGGCGAGGTCGGCAAGGTCGGCGTGCCGATCTCCCACCGCGGCGACATGGGCACGCTGATGGACGGCATCCCGCTCGGGGAGATGAACACGTCGATGACGATCAACGCCACGGCGGCGTGGCTGCTGGCGCTGTACATCGTCGCAGCCGAAGATCAGGGCGTGCCCCAGGAGCAGCTGCAGGGCACCACCCAGAACGACATCATCAAGGAGTTCCTGGCGCGCGGCACGTACGCGTTCCCCCCCGGCCCCTCGATGCGGCTGATCGCGGACATGATCGCGTACACGGTCGAGCACGTGCCGAAGTGGAACCCGATCAACATCTGCTCCTACCACCTGCAGGAGGCCGGCTCCACGCCGGTGCAGGAGATCGCCTACTCGATGAGCAACGCGATCGCCGTGCTCGACGCGGTGCGCGAGCGCGTGCCGGCCGATCGCATGGGCCAGGTGTTCGGGCGCATCTCGTTCTTCGTCAACGCCGGTGTGCGCTTCATCGAGGAGCACGCCAAGCTGCGCGCGATGTCGATCCTGTGGGAAGAACTCGGGCGCGAGCGCTACGGCGTCGAGGACTCCAAGCACCTGCGCTTCCGCTACGGCGTGCAGGTCAACTCGCTCGGGCTGACCGAAGCGCAGCCGGAGAACAACGTACAGCGGATCGTGCTCGAAGCGCTCGCCGTGACACTGGGACGCGACGCGCGCGCGCGCGCGATCCAGCTGCCAGCGTGGAACGAGGCGCTCGGCCTGCCGCGCCCGTGGGACCAGCAGTGGTCGCTGCGCATCCAGCAGGTGCTCGCGTACGAAACCGACATCCTCGAATACCCGGATATCTTCGAAGGCTCGAAGGTGATGGACGGGCTCGTCGCCGAGCTGCTCGACGGCGCGCGCGCCGAGATGGCCGTCGTAGCCGAGCACGGCGGCGCGGTCGAGGCCGTGCCGTACATGAAAGCCGCACTGGTCGACTCCCACCGCGAGCGCATCCGCAAGATCGAAGCGGGGGAGCAGATCGTGGTCGGCCAGAACCGCTTCGCCGAGTCGGAGGTCTCCCCGCTGACGGCCGACGCCGAGGGCGGCATCATGGTCGTCGACCCCGACGTCGAGGCAAGCCAGATCGAAGCGCTGCGCAAGTGGCGCTCAGCACGCGACCAGCAGGCCGTGGACACGGCGCTGGCGGAGCTCGCGCAGACGGCGCGCGGCGTGGAGAACCTGATGGGCGCGACGATCGCCGCCGCGCGCGCCGGCGCGACCACCGGCGAATGGGCGGGCGCGCTGCGCGACGTGTTCGGCAGCTACCGCGCCCCGACGGGCGTCGGCGAGGCCAGCGCAGCGCCCGCGGACGACGATCTGCAGGAGCTGCGCGATGAGGTCTCACGCCTGCAGGAGCAGCTCGGGCGCCGGCCGAAGATCCTCGTCGGCAAGCCCGGGCTCGACGGGCATTCCAACGGCGCCGAGCAGATCGCGGTGCGCGCGCGCGACGCCGGCATGGACGTGGTGTACGAGGGCATCCGCCTCACTCCCGCGCAGATCGCCGCGTCGGCGCTGCAGGAAGGCGTACACGTGATCGGCCTGTCGATCCTCTCCGGCTCGCACCGCGAGCTGATCCCGGCGGTGATCGAAGCGCTGCGCGCAGCCGGCGTGCAGGCGCCGGTGATCGTCGGCGGGATCATCCCCGACCAGGACGTCGCGCCGCTCGAGCAGGCGGGCGTGGCGGCTGTGTACACGCCCAAGGACTTCGACATCACGCGCATCATGCGCGACATCGTGAAGCTGCTCGGCGAGACCGCCGACACCCTCGCACCTGCCGCCGCCGGCGCCGACAGCCCCGCGTGAGCGACGACGGGGCTGCGCTCGGCGCGCGCCTGCGCGAGCGCGACCTGAGCGCCGCGCCGGCCGCGCTCAACCTGCTGGAGAGCACCACCGCGGCCGACCGCGCGCAGACCGCGGCGCTGCTGCGCGAAGTCTCGCCGGCTGCGCTCGCGCGCGAAGCGCCCGGCCACGTGATCGGCGTCACCGGCCCGCCCGGCGCCGGCAAGTCGACGCTGCTGTCGGCGCTGCTGCACGCCTGGCGCGCGCAACAGCGCAGCGTTGCGATGCTGGCGGTCGACCCCAGCTCGCGCCGCTCGGGCGGCTCGCTGCTGGGGGACCGCGCGCGGATCGACTTCGACCCGGCCGACCGCGGCGTGCTGATCCGCTCCACAGCCGCCGGTGAACGGCTTGGGGGGCTCGCGTGGGCCACCCGCTCGGCAGCCCAGGCGCTGGCGGCTGCGTTCGACGTGGTGGTGATCGAAACCGTCGGCGTCGGCCAGGCGGAGACCGACATCGCCGAGCTTGCGGACACGGTCGCGGTGATCGTGCAGCCCGGCAGCGGCGACGCGCTGCAGTTCCTGAAGTCAGGGATCATGGAGATCCCTGACGTGCTGGTGGTCACCAAGGCTGACCTCGGCACGCTCGCGACGCGCGCCGTGCGCGACCTGCGCGCCGCGCTGCGCTCGCTCGGCGCGGCGCACGGTCCGGGCGCCGCGCGCGTCGTGGCCGTGTCCTCACTGCCGCCGGCGAGCGGCATCGATGAGCTGCAGCAGGCGCTCGAGGAGCACCGCGCCGCGCTGGACCTGCCGGCGCGACGGTTGAGCGTACGCCGCGCAGGTGCGCTGAGGGACTTCACCGTCGAGCACGGCGAGCACGGGTTACGCGCGCTCGGCGGGCGCCGCGCAGCCGAGCGCTGGCTGTCCGAGCAGGACCCTGGCCTGGAGACGCCGGCGCTCGTGGCCGCGCTCGAGCAGAGGATCGGCGCGTGAGGAGCGCGCGCGAGCTGCTGCTGATCGTCGGCGCGTTCGCGTTCGCCAGCGCGCTCGCGGGCGCGCTCGGCGCAGTCAATCTCGGCACGGCGCTGACGTTCGGCCAGCTCGCGCTTGCGGGCGCGGTCGTGTACGTGATGCTCAAGCGCTGAGCCGCGCGCTGCTTCCCGCGGTTGCGCGACGGTGGCCTGGTGACGCGACGTGGCCTCCGCTGAATGGCTCGCATATGCTGCAAGTCATGGGAACCGGCTGCTTCATCTCCTCTGGGCGCTCGCTCGCCAGTGCGATCGAACGCGTCAAGCTCGCCGAGTCGCTGGGGTACGACTCCGTGTACGTGACCCACATCGCCGGGCGCGAGTCGCTGACGGTGCTGACCGCTTACGCCACCGCCACCTCACGCATTCGCGTCGGCACCGGCGTGGTGCCGATCTACACGCGCACGCCCGCCACGATGGCGCAGACCGCGGCGACGATCGACGAGCTATCCGACGGGCGCCTGACGCTCGGGCTCGGCGTGTCCCATCGTCCCGTGGTCGAGGGCTGGCACGGCCAGACGATCGACAAGCCGGTGCAGGAGATGCGCGAGTACGCGACGATCGTGCGCGCGATCCTGCGCGGTGAGGACCCGCCCGCGAGCGAGAAGTGGCCGACCGGCTTCCGGCTCGTCGGCATCGACACGCGCCCACAGCTGCCGATCTACATCGCTGCGCTGTCGCCGGCGATGCTACGCCTCGCCGGCGAGGTAGCCGACGGCGTGCTGCTGTGGCTGTGCAGCCCGCAGTACATCCAGGACGTAGTGGTGCCGGAGGTGACAGCTGGGCGCGAGCGTGCCGGCAAGACGCTCGACGGCTTTGACATCGTGCCCGCCGTCCCGGCCGCGCTGACCGACGACCGAGCCAGCGCGTACGCGGCGATGCGCCGCGACCTGATCCCGTACTTCGGCCTGCCGTTCTACCGCGCGATGATCGAGCGCTCCGGTTTCGGTGAGGACATCGCGGGCTACGACGACGCCAGCGGCGACTTCGACGCGATGCAGGCAGCGATCTCCGACGGCTTTCTCGACCAGCTCACCGCGGTCGGCGACGAAGCCGCGGTGCGCGCAGGCATCGAGCGCTACCGCAGCGCCGGCTCGACCTCACCCAGCATCGGCCCGATCCCGAAGACGGATTTCGAGGCGACGCTGAAGGCCGGCATCGCCTGACCCCGAGGCCCGGCAGCGCCCGACCCCGAGGCCCGGCAGCGCCCGACGCTGAAGCCGGGCACTGCCCGATGCTGAGCCGATGATCCTGTCCCAGAGCGCGTTCTGCGGCTCTGACGCCTATTCGCGCCGCGTGTCTCCAACTGCCCGCGCGCGGTAGCCTTATTCGAGCCAGTCAAAATTAATCCCATTAGTCCGAATGCTATGCAGGGACTTCGGGCACAGGAGGCAGTCTATGAGCAGTGCCTATCGGCGCCAGCCGGGTTCGCCCGCTGGCCGCTTCAGCAGATATTCAAGGCGTGCTATCGCGATGGTGTTGACGGCGGCCGCAGTCAGCTTGTTCGCGTCGAGCGCGCTCGCAGACGGAACGGTCACGCTCCCCGGCGGCCCGCTGGTCGTGTCCGTCGGCACGCTTGGCGAGTGCCAGTCGAGCTACCCCAATGTCGGGGTCAACTTCTTTCCCCCGAGCGGCACGCTGGGCGACTGCGGGTTCTTCCTCGCGTTTCCCGCGGCGGCCGCCAACCCGACCGCGCTCAAGAACGGCACCTTGGGCACGGTGTTCGGCTTCGCGGGCAGCGCGGGCCCAGGTCTCGGCGACAGCGGGAGCCTCATCTACACGGCCATCGGCCAAGGCCCGTCCACGGGCACGGGCACCGTGGCCGATCCGTACACCGAGGTCACCACCTACAAGGCAAGCGCCAGCAACTTGGATTATGCGCTGGTCACGGACACCACCACGTACGTCAGCGGTCAAGCGCAGTTCACCGCGAAATATGACGTGCAGAACGTCACCGGGTCGGGCAGCAGCGCGGCTCCCTCAGCGACGCTGTACTTCCATGCGCTCGTGGCTGGCGACCTGTTCGTCGCCAACGAAGATGCCGGCACCGGCGTGTTCCTCGGCGGACCGCCGCGCTTCATCGGTGGTCAGAACCCGCACACCGGCACGCTGGGCGGCCTGATCGAGGCGCCTGCTCCCGCGCTGCCGTGGAGCAACTACCAAGAGGGCAACTGGAATGGCGACATCTGGAACGCGGTGCGCGCGTCAGCAGCTGCCACACCGGTGTTCGACAACTCGATCAACCCGATCCTGATGGATAACGGCGTCGGCGTGAGCTGGGATCAGTTCCTGACGACCGGTCTCGCCGCGTCTGCGCACGCGACGTTCTCGGTCGTCAACCGCACACAGGTTCCGAGCACGTTGAGCGTCCAGCCGGTCAACCAGAACCTGACCGTGGGCGCGACCGCGACGGTCAAGGTCACCGCTACGGACAACGTGGGCACACCGTACGCGAACCGTCCACTGGTGTACAAGGTCGCGGGAGCGAACCCTCGCAGCGGCACGATCACGACGGACGCCGCGGGCGTGGGGACCATCACCTACCCCGGGACGGCGGCTGGCCTCGACACGATCCAGATGTTCCTCGATCTGGCGGGCACCGGCACCCAGACCACCCAGGATCCGTCCTCAGCCGCGCAGATCACGTGGGCGCCGGCTCCGCCGACGCCGAACAGCAGCTACACGGTGCAGTCGATCGCGGCCAACCCCGACGGGACGATCACGATCACGTTCGTGCCGACGCAGTCCGGGGCGGCTACCGTCGTAACCACGGTGCCGACCGGCACGATCGCGAGCCTCGCCGCGTTCGAGTCGAAGGCCAAGAAGTGCAAGAAGGGCAAGGTCAAGATCCACGGCAAGTGCCTGCCGAAGACCACTTCCTTCGGGAAGGTGCTCACAGCGCCCGGCACGGCGGGCGTGCCACTGAAGCTGAGCGTGAAGCCGTCGAAGAAGACGGCGGCGATCCTGAAGAAGGGCCGCACGCTCCACGTCACGGCAACCCTGACGTACAAGTCATCGCTGGGCGGCGCCTCGACGGCGCACGTCTACAAGGTGACGGTGAAGGGCAAGAAGGCGAAGAAGAAGCACAAGAAGCACTGACCCCTCCGCGAGGGTCGAGCAGCAGCAAAGGGACGGGGCGCTTACGGGCGCCCCGTCCCCGTTGCATCTGGCAATGCCCGGGTTCTGCCTGATCGGCAATAGAATGATGCGCATGGAGGGGTCTACGCCACCGGAGACGACAGCGCGAAGCTGGCTTCGCTGCTATCGCTGCTGGTCCCAGGATCTGGAAGTTCAGGTCCACTACGAGGGCATTCACAAGATCGACCCGGGCACGGGCGAGCGCTCAGAGGTCGTCGACGAGCTGCAGGAGGCGGTCGTGCAGTGCCTGGATTGCATGCACGACCAGCCGCATCTCGGCTTCAGCAACGGACGCGTCGAGCCGGTCGAGGATCGCTGGGAGCGGATGATCGCCGGCACCCCCTGGGTCGCGTCCTGCACGGTCGCGGTGGATGCCGACGACGTCGAAAGCTGCTCAGGCCCGGAGGCCGGAGACGCGCTGTCCTACGCCGCGTTCGGCGACCATGGTGTGCGCGAGTTCTTCACGCATGTGCGCTTCCACAAGCACGAGGACGACGCGCAGATCATCGTGCACCTGCTGGTCGAGCTGTACGCGCGCTCGCTGGAGGAAGCCACCGACGTGCTCGAGTCGGCTTCGCGCGGCGCGCTGACGATCACCTCGCTGGCCGAGGAGTCACGTCCGCCCGCATCCACCGGCGAGACGCACGGACACGACCTCTAGAGCAGCCGCAGCCGCTCGCGCGGCATGCGGATGGGTTCCACAGAGAGGACCGCTGAAGTCAATAAGGCCGGCTGGACTCGGTAGCCGCGGCGTAGCGCTCAGCCGAGTCGCTGCTCGAGCGCGTCGAGCTGAGCGCTGAGCTCGCTCGGCAGACGGTCGAACTTCGCGAAGTGCTCGCGGAACTGCGGCAGTTGGGCCTTCCACTCCTCGGGGTCGATCCGCAGCAGGCCGGCCATGTCCGCTTCCGGAACATCCAGCCCGTCGGTGTCGATGCCTTCCTTGCCGACCGGCGGGATGTGGCCGATCGCGGTCTCCTCGGCTTCGCCGTGGCCGGCGCAGCGTGCGAACACCCACGCGAGCACGCGTGAGTTCTCGCCGAACCCGGGCCACAGAAAGCGGCCGCTGGCGTCCTTGCGGAACCAGTTGACGTAGAAGATCTTCGGCAGCTTCGACGCGTCGGTCTGACGCCCGATCTTCAGCCAGTGGGCGAAGTAGTCAGCCATGTTGTAGCCGCAGAACGGCAGCATCGCGAACGGGTCGAAGCGCAGCTCGCCGACGGTGCCGGCGGCCGCGGCGGTCTTCTCCGAGCTCATGATCGAGCCGAGGAACACGCCGTGCTCCCAGTCGAGCGCTTCGGTCACCAGCGGCACGACGGTCGAGCGGCGGCCGCCGAACAGCATCGCGTCGATCGGCACGCCGGCAGGGTTCTCCCATTCGGCCGCGATCGCGGGGTCCTGCGCCGCGGGGGTCGTGAAGCGGGCGTTCGGGTGCGCCGCGGGAGTGCCCGTCTCAGGGGTCCAGTCGTTGCCGTGCCAGTCGATCAGGTGCGCGGGCGGCTCCTTGGTCATGCCCTCCCACCACACGTCGCCGTCGTCGGTCTTGGCGCAGTTGGTGAAGATCGAGTTGGCCTGGATCGTGGCGATCGCGTTCGGGTTGGTCTCGTCGCCGGTGCCCGGCGCCACGCCGAAGAACCCGGCTTCGGGGTTGATCGCGTACAACCGGCCGTCCTCGCCGAACTTCATCCAGGCGATGTCGTCGCCGATCGTCTCGACCTTCCAGCCCTCGAGCGTCGGGATCAGCATCGCTAGGTTGGTTTTGCCGCAGGCCGAGGGGAACGCGCCGGCGATGTACTTGACGTCACCCTCGGGCGAGGTGAGCTTCAGGATCAGCATGTGCTCGGCCATCCAGCCCTCGTCGCGTGCCATCACCGAGGCGATGCGCAGCGCGAAGCACTTCTTGCCAAGCAGCGCGTTGCCGCCGTAACCCGAGCCGTATGACCAGATCTCGCGCGTCTCGGGGAAGTGCACGATGTACTTGTTATCGGCGTTACACGGCCACGCCACGTCCTCCACGCCGTCGTTGAGCGGCATCCCGACCGAGTGCAGACACGGCACGAACTCGCCGTCGTCGCCGAGCGCATTCAGCGCGCCCTGGCCCATGCGGGTCATGATCCGCATGCTGACGGCCACGTAGGTCGAGTCGGTCAGCTGCACCCCGACATGGCTCTTGTCCGAGCCCAGCGGGCCCATCGAGAACGGCACCACGTACATCGTGCGACCGCGCATCGAACCGCTGAACATGTCGTTCAGCGCGCTGCGCATCTCAGCCGGGTCGCGCCAGTTGTTGGTGGGGCCGGCGTCTGACTCATTGGTCGAGCAGATGAACGTGCGGTCTTCCACGCGCGCCACGTCGCCCGGGTCCGACAGCGCCAGGTAGGAGTTGGGGCGCTTGGCATCCGAGAGCTTCGCGAATGTGCCGGCTGCCACGAGCTCCTGACAGAGCTGCTCGTATTCCTCCGCGGACCCGTCACACCAGTGGATCTGCTCGGGCTGGGTGAGCGCGGCGACCTCCTCGACCCACGCCAGCAGGCGCTTGTTCTCAGTGGGAGTGGCGGGGGTGGCAGTGGTCTCCATGACGTGAAAACGGCTCCTCGGGGTTCGCGATCTGGGGTTGCGCCGGGAACACGTCGCAGGACATCCTTGCCCGCGACGCAAGAGCGATGCGCAGAGCACAACGCTCGAAAGGCGACCTAGGAAGGCTACCGCTGATCAGCTCACGGGGCTTCCAGATGCGTCATCGAACCGCCGGACGCGGTCGCCCGGCAGCGCGATGGCGCTTCCCGCTGAATCGCCGGTGTCTTCCACTCGATCAACGTCGCTGGGCGGCGTTGCCTTCCACGGCGTGCCCGACGTCGCTCGCCGCGAGTGGTGCGAATTGCCAGCCGCGCGCGCGGCTACTCCACGTTGCCTTCCGCGGAGCCGCCGCCCGGGGTCCGGCGCGGCACGAGCACCAGGCGCTTGAACTCGGCCACGAGCACGCCGTCCTGATTGAGCACGCGCGTGTGCACCTTGACGGTGCCCCGATCGGGCTTGGACTGCGACTCGCGCTTCTCCAGCACTTCGGACTCGCAGAACAGCGTGTCGCCGTGAAACACCGGCGCCGGGTGCTTGAGCTCCTCGGTGGCGAGGTTGGCGATCGCCTTGCCGCTGACGTCGCTGACGGACATGCCGAGCGCGAGCGAGTACACCAGCGGCCCCACGACCACGTTGCGCCCCTGTTGTGACCTGGCCGCGTACACGTCGTTGAGGTGCAGCGGGTGGTGGTTCATCGTGATCAAACAGAACAGATGGTCGTCGGACTCGGTGACGGTCTTCGCCGGCCAGTGCTTGTAGACGGCGCCGACCTCGAACTCCTCCAGGTAGCGGCCGTAGGGGTGGGCGCCGCTGGCCTCGCGGGCGGCCTGCTCGGTCTCGACGGAAGGGGTGTCACTCATGGGTCTCTGAATCGTCTCCTCAATGGCTTGCGATGGAGCGGAACTCTATTGTTCGTGGTCGCCAAAGCCGCATCAGCTGATCAGGACCGACCAGGAGACCGACTTGCGCAACCCCCGCGACTTCTTCAAGCCCCTCGCCATCGACGCGCCCGAGCCGCTGAGCGAGATCCCCTTCAAGCCGTCCCGGATGATCCACTTCCTGGATTTCTCCAACGAGAAGATGGTCGCCAAGGTGCCTGACATCGCACCGACCGTGGACATCCTGCTCGGCAACCTGGAGGATGCCGTGCCGGTCGACCGCAAGGAGTCAGCGCGCGCCGGGCTGATCAAGGTCGGCAAGGAGATGGAGCTCGGCGACACCGCGCTGTGGACGCGTGTGAACGCGCTCGAGTCGCCCTGGATCCTCGACGACCTGACGCAGCTCGTCGGCGAGATCGGGCACAAGCTCGAGGTGATCATGGTGCCGAAGATCGAGGGCCCGTGGGACATCCACTACATCGACCGTCTGCTCGCCCAGTTGGAGGCCAAGGCCGGTCTTGAGCGGCCGATCCTGATCCACGCGCTGCTGGAGACCGCCCAGGGCGTGGCCAACCTCGAGGAGATCGCCTCAGCCAGCCCGCGCCTGCAGGGCATGAGCTTCGGCCCGGCTGATCTGGCTGCGTCGCGGCGCATGAAGACCACCCGCGTCGGCGGCGGACACCCCGGCTACCGGACGATCGCCGACCCCGACCCGGACAACCCGGACGCTCCGCGCGCCAGCTATCAGCAGGACCCGTGGCACTACTCGATCGCGCGCATGGTCGACGCGTGCACGTCGGTCGGCGCGCTGCCATTCTACGGCCCGTATGGAGACATCAAGGACGTGCAGGGCTGCGAAGCGCAGTTCCGGGCAGCGTTCCTGCTCGGGTGTGTGGGCGCCTGGTCGTTGCATCCGGTGCAGATCGGGATCGCCAAGAAGGTGTTCAGCCCGGACCCAGAGGAGGTCGCGTTCGCCAAGAAGGTGATCGAAGCGATTCCCGACGGGCGCGGCGTGCACATGATCGACGGCAAGATGCAGGACGACGCCACCTGGAAGCAATGCAAGGTGATGGTGAACCTCGCCGAGATGCTCGCGCGCAAGGACCAGGAGCTGGCCGAGGCGTACGGGTTCGTGCCGGCCGGCGCCTAGCCGAACTGGACAGGCGAGCTGCTAGCGCGTGACACGGGATCGCCCCGGTCACTGGCTCCGACCCACGCGTCATCGGTCCTGCGCCTGCATATAGGGTTCCGACGCCCCACCACCGGACTGGAAGCGACACACGATGAGATTCTTCGAATTCGAAGCGCGCGAGGTCGTCAAGCGCGCAGGCATCCCCGTCACCGACTTCGGCTTCACGACCGACCCCGCCGAGGCGCGCGCGATCGCGCAGCGGATCGGCGGGCCCACGGTGATCAAGTCCCAGGTGCTGACCGGCGGTCGCATGAAGGCCGGCGGCGTCAAGTTCGCCGACACGCCCGAGCAGGCCGAGGAGTACGCCCGCGACATCCTGCAGCTGGAGATCGGTGGGCACATGCCGCGCGGCGTGCTGGTCGACCCGAAGGCGGAGGTCGAGCAGGAGTACTACGCCGGCGTCGTCTGGGACGGCACGCGCAAGCAGCCGGTGATGATCTTCTCGCCCGTCGGCGGCATCGACATCGAGCAGGTCGCCGAGGAGCAGCCCGACAAGGTCGGGCGCCGGCACTTCTCGAACATCCTGCCGTTCGGCGACTTCGAAGCCAAGGAGGTGATCGCCTCCACCGGCGTCACTGGCTCGGCGCTGAACAAGCTCGTGCCGATCCTCACGCGTCTGGCGAAGCTGTTTGTCGAGAACGACATGACGCTGGCGGAGATCAACCCGCTCGGGCGGCTCGCCGACGGGTCGTTCATCGCGCTCGACGCGCACATGGACATCGAGAACGAAGCACGCGGCCGTCACAAGAAGCTACTAGCGGACCTGGGCGTCGGCGACGAGGAGACGCGCCAGGCGCGCGAGGCTACGCCGTTCGAGCTCGCCGGTGAGCAGGTCGACTCGCAGGACCATCGCGGCGTGGCTGGCAACGTCACCGAGTTCGACGGCAACCTCGGCCTCGTGATCGGCGCCGGCGGCGGCTCGCTGACATTGTTCGACGCGGTGCGCGCGCACGGCGGCAAGCCCGCCAACTACTGCGAAATCGGCGGCAACCCGTCGGTGTCGAAGACCTGCGGACTGGCCAAGCTCGTGCTGCAGAAGCCCGGCGTCGACAAGATCGCCGTGATGATGTCGATCGTCTCGAACACGCGCGTCGACATCGTCGCGCGCGGGGTGATCAAAGCGTGTCTGGAGCTCGGCCACGATCCGGCCGAGAAGATCGCGATCTTCCGCATCCCTGGAGCGTGGGAGGAAGAAGGCTTCAAGATCCTCGAGAAGTACGGCGTCGACTACGCCGACCGCAGCGTCTCACTCAACGAGGCCGCGCGCCGCGCGGTGGAGAAGATCCCGGCATACCCAGGGGGCACGCTGTGAGCATCCTGATCGACGCAGACACGACGTTCATCGTGCAGGGCATCACCGGCCGCGAAGCGGTGAACCTGACGCGTGAGTGCCTTGACTATGGCGCCGGCGCGAAGGTCGTCGGCGGCGTCACGCCGGGGCGCCTCGGCCGCGAAGTGCATGGCGTGCCGGTGTTCGACACGGTCGCCCAGGCGGTAGCGCACCACGGCTCGCCGATCGACGGCTCGGTCGTGACCGTGCCCCCCGCCTTCACCAAGGACGCGGTGTTCGAGGCGATCGAGAACGGCGTCAAGCTGATCGTGATCGTCACCGAGCGCATCCCGCGCCGCGATGTCGCGCAGATGGTCGAGCTGGCCACGTTGCGCGGCGCGCGCATCATCGGCCCCAACTGCCTCGGCATCATCGTGCCGGACGTGATCAAGATGGGCGGCATCGGCGGACCCGCGCGCAACGCCGCGCAGGCCTACACGCCCGGCCCGATCGGCGTGATCTCGCGCTCGGGCGGCATGACCACTGAGATGTCCTCGACGCTGAGCGCCGCCGGCCTCGGACAGTCAACGGCCGTGTCGATCGGCGGCGACGCGATCATCGGCTCCTCTTACGCGGAGCTGATGCCGGCGTTCGAAGCCGACGAGCAGACCCAGGGGATCGTGATCTACACCGAGCCGGGCGGACGCATGGAAGCCGAGCTGGCGCGCTGGGTGACGGAGCACAACTCACGTCTGCCGATCGTCGCGTTCATGGCGGGGCGCTTCATGGACGAGATGCCCGGCATGAGCTTCGGCCACGCAGGCACGATCGTCGAAGGCAAGGAGGACACCGCGACCGAGAAGATCGCGCGCCTCGCGCAGGCCGGGATCACCGTGGCCGAGCGGATCGAGGACATCCCCGGGTTGATCGCTGAGAAGATCGCTGAGCGGACAGGGCGACGCCCGGAGGTGACGACATGAGGAAAGACGGAACCTTCATCGCCGTCGAAGTCGACGATCAGGCAGCTGCCGACTCGGAGCTGGCGCGCAAGCTCACCGAAGCGTGCCCGGTGGATATCTACGCGCAGGCCGGCGACGGCACGCTCGAGCTGGTCGAGCGCAACCTCGACGAGTGCGTGCTCTGCCGGCTGTGCCTGGACGCCTCACCTGCCGGCGCCGTCAAGGTCATCAAGCTGTATGACGACGGCGCGATATTGTAGGGACGTGAACGAGAACTTCTCACTGATCGTGATGTGCATCTTCATGGTGGCGTCACTGGCCTTTCTGGCCCAGCAGATCAGCGCGTACCACTAGTAGGCGCGTAGCGCGATCGAGGTGCGCCGCGGTTTCAACGCGCCGCGCGTGCTGCGCGCGCCGTGTCAATCCGCCGCTCAGCGCGCTGCGCCAACGCTTCAGTCGTGGGCACGCGCGCGACGCGTGCGTTGACGCTCCTCGTGGCGCTCCACGACGCTCACGATCAAACGCAGGATCTGTGTCGGCCCGGTCGCTTTTGCCTGGCCGTAGGTAAACGCCTCGACCCAGTCGGGCACCTGCGCTTCCTTCGCCATCACGTTGAAGAACTCGCGCCGCATCTCCAGGTTGACGCGCGCGTCCGACGGCGGCCCCTTGGTGATCTTGACCTGCGGCAGCTCCAGCCGGAAATGCTGCACGTCGCCGCGCCCGCGCAGCTGCACGGCGACGACGAGCTTCATCGGTGCCAGCGCTGGCACCTCCTCGATGAAGCGCTTGACGGCCTGCTCGATCAGGGCCTTCGCGTCCTCGGCCATCAGATCTTGTGGCGTTGGAGGAGCTTCTTGCCGATCACCATGCGCTGGATCTCGGAGGTGCCCTCGCCGATCAACAGCAGGGGCGCGTCGCGGTAGAGCCGCTCGATCTCGTACTCCTTGGAGTAGCCGTCGAGACGTGGATGCGGAACGACTCCTCGACGCAGAAGCGCCCGGCCTCTGAGGCGAACAGCTTCGCCATGCCGGCCTCCATGTCCGAGCGCACGCCCGCGTCCTTCAGGCGCGCCGCGCGGATCGTCAGCAGGCGCGCCGCCTCGACCTGCGTGGCCATGTCGGCGAGCTTGAACTGGATCGCCTGGTGCTGGGCGATCGGCTTGCCGAACGTCTTGCGCTCCTGGGAGTACTTCAGCGCCAGCTCCAGCGCGCGCTGGGCGATGCCGACGCCGCGCGCCGCGACGTTCGCGCGGCCGACCTCGAGCGCATCCATCATCTGCGCGAAGCCCTTGTTGAGCCCGGCGGCCTCACCGAGGATGTTCGCGGCCGGGCAGCGGTAGCCGTCGTACACGAGCTCGGTCGACTCGACGCCCTTGTAGCCGAGCTTCTTGATCTGCGGCGGCACGGTCAGACCGGCGTACGCGCCCGTGTTC
>DATINL010000003.1:0-67458 GCA_035474295.1 Solirubrobacteraceae bacterium | reverse complement strand
CGCCCGCCGTGACTTGCTCTTGGCGGTCGCTGACGGCTTGCCCCAGACCTCATCCAGGAACGCCGCGATCTCGGCCGTGAGGCGCTCTGGCTGCAACCGCAGCTCCACGAGCGAGTCGGCTTCCAGCAGCCTGCCGTTGGGCAGCTCCTCGGCGAGCATCCCCGCGTCTGAGAACGGATGCACCGGGTCGCGCCGGTGGCCGACCACGAGCGCCGGCATTTTGAACGTGCGCCGCTCGTCGCGATGCGGCGCGATGCGCCCGAAGAACAGCCCCTGCAGCACCGCGCTGCTCGGCCCCGGCTCCTGGCGCACCGTGTCGAGCGCCACGTTGCCGTAGTGCGGCAGCAGCTGGCGTGGGATCGCCCGCGCACCGCGCGCCACCAGCTTCATCACCGGCTCACCGAACGTCAGCGCCACGAGCAGCGGCGTGAACGCGAGCGCGCTCCACAACAGCGCGTTGTCGAGCACCGGCATCTCGATCACCATGCCGCGCAGCCGGTGCGGCGCGACCAACGCGATCTCCAGCGCTGTGTTGGCGCCGAGCGACGTGCCCATCACCACCGCCTCGTCGATCTCCAGGTGATCCATCAAACCCATCACCTGGTCGGCGAAGAAACTCATCGAGTAGCGCCACATGTCGCGCGGCCGGTCGGACTTGCCGTGCCCGAGCAGATCCACTGTGATCACGCGATTGCCGCGCGCCGCCAGATCCTGCGCGAGCGTCTGGTGCATCAGCTGCGACAGCAGCAACCCATGCACGAGGATCAACGGTCGCTTCGCCGCCGGCGCGCCGCGCGCCGTGCGCCCACGCCCGCCGGACGGTGTTACGGCCGCGGGGCCGCCACCGTACTCGGTGTACGCGATGTGCTGACCGTCGAACAGAAACGACGCCACCCAGGAAGCGTACCGCGCGCTTGGGTCGGCGCAAGCACGCCTGCCCACCGGCCTGTGGGTCCAGACGCATAAAAGCCCGGGCGATGCGCTGGATCGATCGCCCGGGCCCCATGCCCTCTCCGGTGACGTTCAGCCGGAACCGGTCAGCACATGACCTGCACGTTGAAACCCTGCGCCAGCACCGAAGGTGCGCTCACGTCGACGATGTTCGGGTTCGCGCTCTCCGCCGCCACCCCGATCGACCCCGTCGTCAGCGCCTGGCCGAGCGGCGACGCGGTGATGGCGCACTTGCTGATGTTCGCGTTGAACGTCACCGTGTACGCCTGCGCGCCCGTCTGCGCCGCGCCGGTGGCGCCGCGGTTGGCTGTCAGCGCACCTGCCTGGCTAACCACGGCGAACAGCAGCTGCCCGGTCTGCGCGAAGCTGCTCGCCTGCGACGCCGGCACGAAATCGCTCGCCTGCTTGCCCTGCAGGAAGTTGGCGTTGAACCCCGTTGCCACGCCCGTCGCGTTGGTCGTCAGCGGCGCCCCCGTCTTGTCGTGCAGCAGGATCACCCCGCCAACCTTGCCATCGGTCGAGAACGAAAACGCGTTGCCCGTGTTGAGGTTGACGCTCGAGATGCACGCCGGGCTGCTGGAAACGCTGCGACACCCGTAGATCGCCCCGCCGCCGGACCCCTTGTTGGACTGGCGCGTGCCGTACGTTGAGTTGTCCGCGATGATCTGCGTCTCGCTGCGGTACTGCTGGCTCTGGTCGAAGCTCGGGTTGCGCGACCCGCCGCGGATCGTCCCGCCCTCGCCGGCGCCGAGCGCGAGCGGCGCGCCGACCACAGCGAGCAGCACCCCGCCGACCACAGCGATGCGCACCCCGCCGTTGCCGCGGCGGAGAAGTCGAGTTGCTGGGAGTTTGCGCAGCACGGGGAACCTCCGGAGTTGTGGGCCGTCTACTCGTTCCCAACTACCGAACCGCCCGAGAGTCGCGCTCGGCGCGCGCGTGACCCGCGAGTTGTAAACGCCCGGCGGGAACGCCGTCGCGGGGACACGGCACCGGACGCGCCGCAGAGGAGGCGCGGGGAGTGTGTTCACAAAAGTGATGGTGCTGCGCGCGTACGTGTGCGCGCGCGCAGCACCATCTTTTTTAATCCACCTACACCCTGGCGAGGCAGCAGAATGTGACGATGCGCGCTAGCTTTGCTGCTACCGCGAACGACTCAGGAGGAGCACCAGATGGCCAAGCAGCCCCGCATCCTGGCTGGACAGACAGTGGCGATCACCGGCGCCGCCCGAGGCATCGGTCGCGCCACCGCCCAGGCGCTGCTGCGCCAAGGCATGAAAGTCGCCATCGGCGACCTCGACCTGGCAGCTGCCGAGAAAACCGCCGCCGAGCTCGGCGCCAGCACGATCGCCCTGCCGCTCGACGTCACCAACCGCGACTCGTTCGCCGCCTTCCTCGACGGCGTCGAGCAGCAACTCGGCCCGCTCGACGTGCTGATCAACAACGCCGGCATCATGCAACTCGGGCGCTTCATCGACGAAGACGACCTAACCGCACAGCGGATGATCGACATCAACATCCACGGCGTCCTGTTCGGCATGAAGCTCGCGCTCGCCCGCATGATCCCCCGCGACCGCGGCCACATCATCAACATCTCCTCGCAAGCCGGCAAGTACGGCGCCCCCGGCGGCGCCACCTACTCCGCCACCAAGCACGCCGTCGTCGGCGTCACCGAAGCCGTCCGCGGCGAACTGCGCCTGCAGAACGCCCACATCGACCTCAGCTACGTGATGCCCTTCGTCGTCGACACCGAACTCGGCTCCGGCCTCGGCGATGCACGAGGCCTGCAAGTGCTGCGCCCCGCAGACGTCGCTGACGCGATCGTCGACGCCCTGCAGCACGGCATCGTCGACGTCTGGGTCCCGAAATCCTCGAAACGCACCAGCATGCTCGGCAACGTGCTCCCGCGCTCGCTCGCCGAAGGCATGGCCCGCGCGATGAAAGCCGACCGCGTCCTCACCTCCGCCGACCCGAACATCCGCCGCGACTACGACCTGCGCGCCTCGCGCTCGGAACCCGGTCTGGAAGCGGCCCCGGAGCACCCGCAGATCACCGAGAAAACGGGGTAGCGACCCCGGCCGCGCCCCCGCTCGACGTCTGGCCGCTCGCGCATGCCGGCCCCTGGCCGGCCCATCCTCACCCTGCCGCGAGCCACTCCGCGATCCGCTCGCCGATCTCCGCCCCCTGATCCTCCTGCAGGAAATGCGACGCCCCCGCGATCGTCTGCGGCTTCGGCTGCCCGATCGACTCCGCGAACCGCTCCCCCACCGACAGCGGCAGCACCGGATCGGAATCCCCCCACAGCATCAGCGTCGGCCTGCGATCCGCCTTCAACGCATCATGCACCCGCTGCCCCGCCTGCGCCCCCGGCGCATCCGGCGCGTTCGGGATCAGCAGCGGAAACGCCCGCGCCCCGGCCTTCGACGCCGCGTTCGGATACGGCGCGTCGTAAGCCGCGATCACCTGATCCCCCGGATCCACCTTGCACGCCCCCCGCACCAGAAACCCCACCGGCAAATCCTCCGTCCGCGCCACGAAATCGCGGAACGCGTTCCACGCATCCGTCATGCGCTGATGCCCGTTGAACAGCCCCGTATCCATGATCACGATCCGCTCGATCCGCTCGGCCTGCTCCACCGCCAGCCGCAACCCGATCGGCCCGCCCCAGTCGTGTACCACGATCGTCGCCTCGCGCAGATCCAGCTCCTCCAGCAACCCTCCCGCCAGCGCCGTATGCCGGTCGTATGAATACCAGTCGATATCAGTCGGCTTATCCGACCGCCCGAACCCCGCCAGATCCGGCGCCACGCACCTGAACCCCGCGTCGCGCACCGCCGGAATCACCTTGCGCCACAGAAACGACCACGTCGGCTCCCCGTGCATGAAGATCACCGGCCGCCCCTCGCCCTCGTCGAGATGCGCCAGCCGCAACCCATCAACCTCGCGATACCGCGACGCGAACGGAAACTCCGGCAACCCCTCCAGCAGCTCATCCGGTGTGCGCACCACGTCAACCATCGCCCGCCCAGCATACCCCCGCGTCGCACACCCGCGGGATCATCCGTTAGGCTCGCACCCGATGCACAGCGCCGTCGTTCACTTCCTGCCCGTGCTGGCAGCCGAGAAGAGCAAAGCTCCCTTCTACATCGCCGGCGGCGCCCTCGTCGCCTGGGCGCTGATCCTGTCTATCGGCATCGGCATGCGCCGCCCCGACTTCCCCCGCGACAGCGCCGCCCAGCGCCTCGTCATCACGATCAGCACCCTGCTCGTGCTCGCCGCCGCCACCACCGCCGTGATCACCTCCGGCGGCTCCAACGACGCCGAAGCCTCCGCCTCCTCCAAGCGCTCCACGCAAGCCGAAGGCGTCGTCCCTCCGCCCACGCCGCCCCCTGTCGCCGCCGCTCCCGCCACCGCCACCACTGGCACGCCCGCGCCGGCATCCTCACCCGCCGCCAAGCCCGCCGGCCCGCTGCAGCTCGCCGCCGACCCCGGCGGCCAGCTCGCCTACGACTCCACCCAGCTCAGCGCCAAAGCCGGCCCCATCACGATCGACTTCGCCAACGCCTCACCCGTGCCGCACAACGTCGTGATCGCCCAAGCCAGCAAAACCCTCGGCCAAACCCCGCTGAAAACGGGGCCCGCCACGTTGAAGCTCACGCTGAAGCCCGGCACCTACACGTTCTTCTGCAGCGCCCCCGGCCACCGTCAGGCCGGCATGCAAGGCACGCTCACCGTCTCCTGAGAGCGCCCCCAGCCGCCTCGTGTAGCCGCACCATTTGCCCGCGCCCTCCCGAAGGGAGGAAGATGTACGTACGCGTCATGTACGCACGCACGATCACGCACGGACGCTCACCAAGCTAACGGATGCTCACCAAGCTAACCCGAGGAGCCCGCGATGAAGCTGTACATCTGTTGGGGCACGTTCAAAACACCCCGCCCCGGTGGCCACCCCTGCGCGAACGCCACCCACGCGCTGCGCAACGCCGGCCACAACCCCGAGCTGGTCTACTCCTATGGCCTCGGCGTGCTGCCCGCGGTCTTCAACCGCACCAAAGGCCGTCAGGAAGTCGAGCGGTTGACCGGAAACCGAATGGTCCCGACGCTCGTCCTCGACGACGACACCGTGATCGACGGCTCACCCGCGATCATCGCCTGGGCAAACGCCAACCCCGCGTAGCTCCCCGGCCGGCGCGCATAGCTCCCCGGCCGACGACGGAGCACCCCTGCCGTCAACGGTGCTCCGCCCGAGCCGCCGAGCACTCCCGGCGGCTCGTCTGCGCCGGCAGCCGCTGCGGGTGACCTGGTTGCCGCCCAACGCCCCGCCTCTGTCAGCCACAGCCCGCCGAGCCGGTGCTCGGCCGACTGGCGGCGCATATCCTCATCCGCCCGCGCCGCCGTCATGCCCAGCGCGAGCGCCATCACCGACGCCAACCCGGTGACACCAAGCATGCATGCAACGATCAACACCCATGAAGTCACTGCGCACTCCCGTTCGCAGTTCGCTCTCTCCTACCTGCCCGGCAGGCTTGCACTCGAGCCGACCCTGGTCCACCCAAGCGCGCAACCCTCCGCGCTAACACCGAACTAATTTCGCCGCTTCTGCTGAAATGCCTGCCTGTCGAGCGCATGTACGGCCGCTCGATTGCCTATCGTGCAGCCCCGACCTTTGCCCGTCGCGCCCATCAACCCAACTGAAGGGGGACCCGTCATGGATGTCTTCGCAAAGCTTGACGACGCAAGGCGCGAGCTGAACGTGCTCGAGCACCCGTTTTACCAGCGCTGGACCGCTGGACAGTTGAGCAAGCAAGAGCTCAGCTTCTACGCCGGCGAATACCGTCACGCCGTCGTCGCCCTCGCCGAAGCCTCGAGCAAAGCCCAAGCCGCCGCGCTCGACTCCGCCCCCGCCGAGGCCGCCGGCCTGGCCGCGCACGCCGAAGAGGAACACGCCCACATCAAGCTGTGGGAGGAGTTCGCCCGCATCACCGGCGCCAGCGCTGTGGCTGAAACCGGCGCCCCCCCCGTGGCTGATCCCGGCGCTGCCCCCTTGGCTGAAACCGGCGCTGCCCCCGTGGCTGAACAGCACCCGCTCGCCGAAACCACAGCCTGCGCACAAGCCTGGACCGCCGGCGAAGAGCTGCTCGAGCACCTCGCCGTGCTCTACGCCATCGAAGCCTCCCAGCCCGCGATCTCCCAAACGAAGCTCGACGGCCTGATCGACCACTACGGCTACACCCCCGACTCGCCCGCCACCGAGTACTTCGAGCTGCACTCCATCCGCGACATCGAACACGCCCGCCACACCCGCGAGCTGATCGAGCAGCTGATGGACCGCGCCGGCATCGCCCCCGACAGCGAGCTCGCCGAGCGCATGGTCGCCCGCGCCCGCTGCGCCCTGCAAGGCAACTGGGCCCTGCTCGACGGCGTCGTGCGGCAGTTCGAGCAACCCACGGGGTGATCCGCCGCACAGTTGCTGTAACCCTCGTGTTCGCCACGCTGGCGGGCGCGAGGGCAGCCAACGACGTCCCCAGCGCCGGCGCCGCCCGCGAAGCGCTCGCCGCGTCGGCCTCCGGCCCGCCTGCGTCCAACTCCGCCGCGCGCGCTGCTGCGCTGCGCCCGGGCGTGCCCACCGCCGCCCAGATCGACGCCGTCGCAATCCCCGCTGTCGACGCGCTGATCCAGCAGCAGTACCCAGACGGCACCTTCGACGACCCGATTCGCGGTCAGCTCGCCAAAGGCGGCCTCACACGCGTCGTGTTTGCCGCGCTCAGCCAGGCCGCGCGTCTGGGCGGCGACGCTGCGCTCGCGCGCGTCAAGCTTGCCCGGCGCAGCCTCGCGCGCGGCACCGAAGGCACCCAGCTGCTGCCCAAGTGGTCACTCGCCCTGATCGCCGAAACCAATCTGCAGCAGCTGCTCCCGCACCCCGACGCGATCCCCGCGGAGCTCAGCGAGCTGGGCAAGCTGCACGCCTCCGGTGTCGCCGACCAGTGCTACCAGCGCAAGCTCTGCTTCAACAACTACCACCTCACCAGCCAGGTGCTGAACCTCGAACTCGTACACGCCGGTATCACCGGCAACGGCCCCGGCGTGCGTCTCTCCGACCCGCACCTGCGCCTGAACACGCTGCGCTGGCTCGGCGCGAACCTGCCTGCCACCACGAGCGAAACCGCCAGCGTGTTCGCCCCCGGCGCCGGCCGCCACGCCGCCGCCGCGCTCAGCGACCCCACCTCCTACCCGCTCGCCTACCAGGCCTTCTGCACCGCCATGCTCACGCGCGCTGCCGTTCTCGGCGGCTCGCAGCTGCCCGGCGCCGCCTGGCGCCTGGAACGCGCCGCGCTGTGGGAGCTCGTCGGGATGACCGCCCCCAACGGCGAGATCTCCTGGATGGGCCGCGGCCAGGACGAGCTGTGGACGCTCGCCGCCGCGCTCTACGCAGGCGTGCAAGGCAGCACTTTGATGGCGCGCACCGACCCGGCGCTCGCCGCGCGCTTACGCCGGCTCGCCCGTGTCGAGCTCGCTGCGCTGCAATCGCGCCTCGGCCCCACCGGGCTGCGCCCGAAACCGAACGACGACCTCACCCCGAGCGGCCTCGACGATTACGCCAGCGCCATCGGCACGGAATCGCTCGCGCTCGTGTGGCTGGAGCTGGCCCGCGCCGCGCTCCCCGCCGCGATCGGCCCCGCCGTCGCGCTGCCCGCCGAGCGCAACGCCTCGTGGTCCAGCGACCCGCGCGGCAACGGCCTGCTCACGCTGCGCGACGGCCACGTGTGGATCGGCGTACACCGCGTCGAAGCCAGCGACGACCCGCGCCTCGGCTGGGGCCTGATGCGCGCCATGCGCAAGCTCCGCGACGGCACCTGGGCCTCGCTGCTGCCGGAACGCCCGCTCGGCCCACCCGGCCCCGCCGCCGGCCCGGTGCTCGTGCGCGGCCGCAGCTCCTCGGACCCGCAAACCTCGAGCAGCGGCGTGTCGCACGGCGCGATCGTCCTCGCCGGCGCCTGGAGCGGCTACGCCGGCACCGTCCCCGGCCGCTGGCAGTGGACTCCGCTGGAAAGCAGCGTCGAGCTCACCAGCACCTGCCCCCGCGGCGCCAGCCTGCGCTTCACCGAATGGCTCCCGCGCAACGGCCGCCTGCACAGAGGCCGCTCCGCGATCTCCCGTGCCGGCTTCCGCGTCAGCTTCTCCCGCCCGATCAGCGTGCGCAAGCTCTCCGGCTCCTACGGCAGCGCCCGCGAACCGCACATGGCTGCGTACCGCGTCTCCGTCCACTGCGCCGGCCAGGAGCTGAACGTGTTCTGGAGCGGCGGCGAGCGCGCGTTGGGGTAGCTGTCCGTAAGTCGCGCCGGGCTCTCCCGTCACAAGCTGTGGCTACGTTGCCTGAGTGACTTCTGAGGATCCCAGCGCGGTTGACCCGGAGGGTCGTGTCGTCATGTTCGACGGCGGCACCCAGCTGCACCTGGCCCTTGCTCGCCCGGATTTGGTGGATGAGATTGATCTCATCCTGGGCGCCGTTGCCCATCCAGATCATCGGGCTGATGACTCTCTCCCGGGACGCGAGCACTTCTACCGCCGGCATATTGATCCTCGACGTTGGCTCCGGGTGGTCGTAGACTTCAACGACGTGCCCGCATGGGTCGTGACCGCGCTAGTGCAGCAAAACCCGCCGCGAGGCTGGAAGCAATGACCATCACCGTCGCCGGCATCGCCTTCGATCACCACCACTACGATGAGCGTGGTGACGTGCTCTATCTCAACGTAGGCGCACCCAGGGTCGCCGCACGGGGCCTGGAGACGCCTGACGGTCACGCGATTCACTACGACGAGTCGGGAGCGGTAATTGGGTTGACACTGCTCAATGTCCGTGCGACGCTCGCGCGCGACGGCTGTCTTACGCTGAGCCTTCCCCCTGAGCATCTGGCTGCCGAAGCGTTGCAGCCAATCCTTGCGGCTGCCTGACAGGCGCCGTGTCCCAGTTGCTCTAGCCGTAGCTCATGCGCCCGGCGGTGAGCGGACGTTGGGGTAGCCGCCGAAGCGTTGCAGCCGATCTAGTCGACCCGCCGTCGCGCCTCGCGCTGGGGATCCTCCGGCAGCTCATACCACCGCAGCTTCTCTCCGACACGCGCCCGCATGCGCCAGCGCCGCGACTTGGGCGCGGTGCTGAGCAGATCTCGCAGCTCTTTGGTTCGCTCGGCGAGCGGGCGATGTAGGGCGGGTAGCTGCTCGCGCGTGTGCTGGTCGACCGCGTCGAGTGTGCGCTCGACGGTGTGATGCAGTCCCCAGTCGGCTCCCACCAGCTCGGCGATCCGCTCGGCGTTGAGCCTGTCGTTGTCGCCAGCTCCCAGCTCGTGGTCCAGCAGCAGCGCCGCGATGTCGAGCACATCCTTGCTGTTCAGGCGCACGATCTGAGCCTTTGTCAACAGCAGCTCGGCGAGTGGGATCGTTGGCGAGTCGACCTCCAGGCGTCCTTCCAGCGGGATCTTGTGACACATCTCGAACGCCCGCACGAACACGTCGATCTGCCCCGCCGCGTCGTTGACATACAGCCGGCGGCGGCTCCCGTTCATGCTGTTGAAGCGGCGATCACCGCGGAACCCGAACGTCTCGAACAGGTTGTCCAGCGTGCTGCCGCGCGTCTCGTCCGTGATGAAGTCTGCGTCCCCGTAGCTGCGCGTGAGCCCCACCGTTTGTGCGCTCGGCGAGTGCGTCGCCACGGCCATGCCGCCCAGCAGCCGCAGTCGGATACCCGTCGCTTGGGCCTGATCGACGATCGCTCGCGCCGCGTCGGCCGTGAGCGGGGTCAGCTGCATGTGTGCGTGCGCATCTCGTTGGGCTCCGCCGGCGCCTGCGCAGCCGAACGCGCCGTCATCCGGAGATGAACTGGTGGCCGCGCACCCTGCGCTGCTTCAGGTCGAGCGTCACCAGCGCTGCCTGCAGAATCCCCGCGGAGTAGTCGCTCCCGGGGTTCACCGCCAGCGTGTCGCCGATCCGCCGCGCCGCGCGCGACTCATGCACATGCCCGTGGAGCGACACGATCGGTTGATGCTCCTCGATCAGCCGTCGCACCGCGTGCGACCCGACAGGCTTGCTCAGCGCGGTGCCCCCGCTGTGCTGCTGGCGCAGCTCGCTGTCCAGCCGCGGCGCATCGTCGAGCTGGCTGCCGTATGGCGGCGCGTGTACGTTCGCGATCAGCGGCAGCTCGGGGTCGGCTTGCGCCAGCAGCGCGCCCAGCTGCGCTTCGACTTGGTCCTCGTCGAGTTCGCGCGGACTGTTCCACGGCGTGCGGTTGGTCGCTCCGAACCCCACCACCTGGATTCCTTGCGCTGCTTTGAAGCTCACCACGCGCTGCTCGCAGTTGATCACCCGCTCACCCGCGCTCAGCGCTTCGTCGATCGCATACGGGTCATCGTTGCCGGGGATCACCACGCACGGCACCGGCCTGGCTGCGAGCTTCTCCTCCGCGATCTCGACCCAGCGCGCCACGGTGTCGGTCATCGCCTGCTCGAACGCGCGCTCACGCGCCGCCGGGTCGGCTTGGAGCCGCTCGAGCTCCTCGGGCTCGCAGCGCAGCGGGTAGAACCCGTGGAAGCGGATGTTGCGCTCGAGTTCGGCGAGACCCTTGTCGCTGCTCGCACTTACTCGCTTGCCTGCGAACGTGCCGATCCACTCACCGTGCCGCCCGCCGCTCGCCGTGTGGATCCGCCCGCTGCCGCTGCCGCTGCCGCGGCTGTCGCCTTGCGGCGCCGCGCTCTGCCGCTCGTTCCCCCCGCGCACAAGCGGAACGAGGCCTTTGCCGCACAGATCGCCGCCGATCACGATCATGTCCGCCTTCGCGCGCGGCGCCACGCTGAACAGCTTGCGCAGACAGACCTCTGAGCCGTGCAGGTCGGTGGCGAACAGGATGCGCAGTGGGTTCTGGACGTGTAGTGGGTTCTGGACGTGTAGTGGGTTTTGCTCCGACCCCGCGGCGGATGTCGCGCTGAGTCTATTCCGGTAGGGCGCTGGTTTACTCCGGTGGGATCTCCGCGTACACCAGATCGAGGTCGACGCCCTGGCGTGCGCGGATCCAGCGCGAAACGTAGTACAGCGCGGGTCCTGCCAGCACGAGGATGCCGAGCTGGATCAGCAGCAGCTGGTGGTGGTCGGCGAGATCGGTGCCCGACCCCGGGTCGGTCAGGAAGATCGCAATCACCCCGCCGAACCCGAGCGTCGCCAGCCCGCCGAGCCACGACAGCGCTGGGATGCCCGCGAAGCGGTGGGTCATACCCGCGGACGCCAGCAGCTCCGGCTTGCGGTAGGGCAGCACCGTCGCGGTGATCGCCACGATGAAATACGTCGCGGCCAGCGGCACGAGCACCGACAGCGTCGAAAGCCAGGTGGTAAACGCGTACACCGCCATGCTCCCGAGCGCGAGCAGCGCCGTCACGATCACCGCCACGACCGGCGCGTGCGTGCGGTCTGACACGTACGAGAGCCCGCGCGGCGCGACGCCGTCGAACGACCACGCCAGCATCGAGCGCGTGATCACGAGCGTTTGCACCGGCAGCGACGCGAGGATCCCGATCGGGAACGCCAGCAGGATGATCGTCCCGAGGATCGGGCTGCCCGACGCGATCGCCGCCAGCTCCGGGTAGGACGGCGCGCCGCCGGGGAACCCGAGCTTCGACGGGTCGGCGAGGTTCAGCTGCTGCAGGAAATCCGACCCGACCATGTGCGTGAAGAACGGGAACACCAGCAGCATCACCAGCGCAGATGCGAGCAGCGCTCCGGGCATCGACCAGAGATGGGTTCTGCGCGAGGAGCGAATCTCGCCGCCGACGTAGTTGCTCGCGAACACGTACCCGAACGTGAACCACAGCGTGGATACGAGCAGCAGCGAGTGCTTGAAGCTGAAAGCGTTGTCAACCGGCCCCGCGCTCGTCACCACGTTGCCGGCGTTCGCCGGTCCGCCGAGGTTGTGCGCGTAGCTGTTGAACGAATGCACGAACGACGCGTGCGAGGTGAACAGCGAGATGCCGATCGGCAGCGCGATCACGCCGACCGCGTACACCACGAGCGCGCCCACCAGCAGCCTGAACGTCTGCTGGATGCCGGCGAAGATGAACAGCGCCGCGCCCGCGAGGATGAACACCGCGCCGAGCAGGAACACCGCGTACTCGTGATTGAACCAGTTGGCGATGCTGAGCATGTTCGAGTCGCCGCTGTACGCCCCGAGCATGCGGAACAGCGGGACGACGCCGAAGCTCACGATCAGCTTGAACATCAACCCGAACGACACCGTCACCCACAGCATCGCGCTCAGGTTCTGCGCGAACCCGATCGCCGGGTGCAGCGTGCGCGAGACGAACACGTAGTCGCCGCCCGTGCGCGGCATCAGCGTCGTCAGGTACGCGTACACCAGCGTGCCCGGCAGCGCCAGGCAGAACCCGAGCAGCAGCGCCAGCGGCAGGCTCGCGCCGGGGTATGCCAGCGGCAGCACCGCGAATGCGATCGCCAACGTCAGCCCGGCTTGGCCGAACAGCACGTTGTAAGCAAACGCAGAGCGCGTGTTGCCCGCTCTAACGAGGCCGGTCGCGTTGCGTG
Source organism: Solirubrobacteraceae bacterium (assembly GCA_035474295.1). Taxonomy (GTDB): domain Bacteria; phylum Actinomycetota; class Thermoleophilia; order Solirubrobacterales; family Solirubrobacteraceae; genus Palsa-744. The sequence continues at coordinate 54,933 of DATINL010000003.1, read as the reverse complement.
TGAACAACTCCGGGTGCGGCGTTTCGCTGGGACCGGTGCCGGTGCTGGGACCGGCTTGGACACTGGTTGCGCTCATGCGGACTCCCCTTCTCCCGATGCGTTGCGTTGCCGAGTTACTTCACAAACAGGTCGATAGGCACGTTGTTGAGCACTTCTGGCGCGCCGTCGGTGACCAGCACGTTGTTGCCGAGCATCATCGTGTCGCCGTCGTAGTACGCGAGCCCGGGCTCCATTGTGATCACCATGCCCGGCTGCAGCACATGGGTGTCTCCCTTCATCAGCGACAGCGCCCCGATCCAGTGCGGCGGGTAGGTGATGTCGCAGCTGAACCCGAACCGGCCCCACGTGTTCTGCTCGTACCCGTCGTGGCATCTTGCGACCAGCTCGACCAGCTCCGGCACGGTGGCGCCAGGGCGCATCGCGTCGGTTGCGCGCTCGAGCGTGTCGCGCACTTTCAGGTAGAGGTCGTGCAGCTTGCGCGACGGCTGTCCGATCACGACGGTGCGTGAGATGTTGGTGTGGTAGCGGCGCACCACGCCGTCGACTTCGAGGTACAGCGTGTCGCCGGGCGCGACGATCTTGCCGGTCGGCGTGCCGTGCAGCGTGCCGCGCGCATCCACGAGCGTGGGGTAGGCGGGGAACTCACCGCCGTTGAGCGCTACGGCGTGCTGGATCGCCGCCATCACGTCGCGGTCGCTGACGCCTTCGCGCACTGCATTGATGCCTGCCGTGACGCCGAGGTCGGCGATGTGCGCAGCGCGCCGCAGCAGCTCGATCTCCGCGGGCGACTTGACGAGGCGCAGCTCGTCGATCCCCGGCGTGACGTCGACGAGCTCGGCCCGCGGCAGCGCGTGCTGCAGCTCGAATGCGTAGCGCGCTTTGAAGTAGTAGCTCGACAGGTTCACCCCGACGCGGCGCGCGTCGGCCCAGCCGCGCTCGTTGAGCGCTTCGAGCGTCTTTGCGATCTGGTCCTCGTGCGTCCACAACGTGCGCACGTCCTCGACCCAGCACGTCTCCTCGCACAGCGCCAGCTCGGCTTTGTTGCACAGCAGCACGACCGGCTCGTCGCCCGCGGGCACCAGCAGCGCCTGGTAGTAGAACGCGCTCGTCGGCTCGTACCCGCACAGCCAGTTGTAGTGCTCGGGCTGAGCGAGAATCAGCAGGTCGAGGTCCGACGCGGCCATCCACTTCCGGGTGCGTGCCAGACGCTCCCGGTGCTCCTCGAACGCAAACGCCATGCGTGGTGCGGATCTCGGTATCGAACTCCCCCCTCCAAACACCAGAATAGATCAAACATCCCGCGGATGTTTCCCACCTGCTGGGCGCGCTAGCGCACGAACGTGCGGCTCTGCTCGCGCATGTACTGCTGCAGGTAGTGCAGCCCGCCGCCGCCGCGCCCGGTGTTGCCCGACGCTTTCCAGCCGCCGAACGGCTGTACGCCCGGCCACGCGCCGCTGGTGGCGCCGGCCGCGCGGTTGACGTAGATCACGCCCGCTTCGATGCGCTGCACGAAGCGCTCGATCTCGGCCGGGTTCTCGGAGTACAGGCCGGCGGTCAGCCCATAGCTGAGCCCGTTGGCGAGCTCGAGCGCGTGGTCGAACGACTCCACGGCGCTGATCCCGAGGAACGGGGTAAACAGCTCGTCGCGCATCACGCGCGCATCGGGCGCGACCTCGGCGACGGTCGGCTCGGCGTAGTGCCCGTGCGCCGGCTCGCGGAGCTGAATGCCGCCGTACACGGGCGTGCCGAGCGCGCGGCATTCTGCGGCCGCCGCCAGCAGCCGATCGACCGCTGCGCGCTCGATCACCGGGCCGATCTCCGACGCCGGGTCCAAGGGCGACCCGACGACCACGCTGTCTCTCGCGCGCAGCACGCGCGCGAGCAGCTCGTCGTAGCGCTCACGCAACACGAACGCGCGCGAGCACGCCGAGCAGCGCTGTCCGGCGTAGCCGAACGCCGAGCGTGCGATGCCCGCGGCAGCCTTGTCGAGATCGGCGTATGTGGTCACGATCGCCGGGTTCTTCCCGCCCATCTCGCAGATCACAGGGCGCGGGCGTGCAGCGGTGAAGCCGCGGTACATGCGCATGCCCGTTTCGTAGGACCCGGTGAAGGTCAGGCCGGCGAGCCCGGCGTGCGTGTAGAACCAGTCGCGCTCGCCAAGACGCTGCTCGGGAATCGTGAGCAGGTGCAGCGCGGCCGCGGGGATGCCGGCGTCCATGAACAGGCGGTACACGGCGTGGCCGCTCAGGTAGCCGTGGGGCGAGGGCTTGAGCACGACCGTGTTGCCTGTGATCAGCGCCGCGGCGATCGGCCCCAGCGTGAGCGCCAGCGGGAAGTTGAACGGGCCGATCACAGCCCACACGCCGTACGGGCGTAGCACGCTGTAAGCGCGCTCACGCTCGCTAGGCGCGCCCATCGGGATGCTGAAGCCCTCGTTGGCGCGCATCTGGGCGCAGTAGTAGTCGACCAGCTCGACGCACTCGTCGACCTCGCCGATGGCTTCGAGCAGCGGCTTGCCCGCTTCGTAAGCAAGGATCGCGGCCAGCTCGAAGCGTCGCGCGGCGACGAGCTTGGCGACGCGCGCGACGAGCTCCACGCGCTCGCTCCAGGGCGTGTCGTCCCACTCCGCGAAGAACGCGTGCGCGGACTCGATCGCGTCGTCGAGATCCGCGGGGCCGGCTTGGGCGAAGTGGCCGACGACGAAGCGCTCGTCGTGTGGGGCGGTCTCCAGCTCCACCCCCAGCCTGTCGCCGTCGCGCGCGCAGCCGTTGACGTAGAACGGGTGCTCACCGCCCAGCTCGCCGGCGAGCTGCCCGACAGCGCGGGTGAACTCGCGCGCCAGGGCGTCGTCCGGGGTGAACGTTTCGTACGTGACTTTCACCGTGCTGTCTCATTCGATCGTCGCAGCGCTATCGGATCAGTCGCGGCGAGTCGTTCCAGTCGATGTGTGAGTCTCGGGTGTGCTGAAGCTCGGATGTCCGTGTCAACGTACCGCGATCGGGCGCACCATCGAGCCCGTGGCGCCGTGGATCTTCAGCGGCAGGCATACAAACGCGAACTCGTAGATAGCGTCGCGCGCGAGCTGCTCGAGGTATACGAGCTCGAGGATCGGAATGCCGCGGCGCGTGAGCAGCTCGGTGTGTACCGGCAGCGGGTTGGCGGGATCGGGGGAGGGGAGGCATTCGAGCGACTCGGCGTCGGAGCCGACCACCACGGCGCCGGCATCCACCAGCACGCGCGCAGCGTCGAGGTCGATGCCGGCGTCCACATGCTCGGCGAGGCGCTGCTCGTCGGGCCACGCTGACAGGTAGCCGGTGCGTACGAGCACGGCGTCGCCGGGGTGGATTTCCGTGCGCTGGCGTTCGAGCGTCAGCTGGAGTTCGGCGGGCGTGATCCGGTGGTGTGCGGGGAGTGCCGTGGCGCCAGCGGTGGAGTCGAGCCCGAGCGCGGCCGGCACGTCGAGCAGCACGCCGCGTGTGAAGATCGGCGGCAGCGAGGCGGCGTCGTACGTGCGCGGGCCGAAGTCACCCAGGTGCTCGTCGGGCGAGCTGTCGCCGAACCAGCGCTGCTCGGGGCCGCTCGTGATGTGCGATAGCGCGTCGATGTGCGTACCGGTGTGCGACGTGCTGCTCATCAGCTCGCTCTGCCAACCGATCTCGGCACTGTTCTCGCCGAGCCACTGCTGGTCGCGCTGGATGCGCAGGCCGCGCGGCGTGCGGTAGTTGAGCAGCTGCAGCGGCGGGTGGCCTGCGGCCTGGGGCATGCCCGGCCAGCGGCCGCAGTCGAGGTCGTACACGGCGCCGGTGGTGATCAGGCGCGCGGCCGCGGCAGCTTGCGGCGCGCCGAGTCGATCGAGCGGGATGCCTCTGAGTCGATCGCCCGGGATGTCTGGGCGTGAGTGCGACGCCGATCCGGGATCTGCGCTCATGCTCAGATCATCTCAGCAGTGGCGGGGCGCAGCTCTCAAGCGCCGCGAGCAGCGACTCGACCTGGGCGTCGGTGGTTTCGGTACACGTGCAGAAACGGCCTTCCGTGCCGATGAGGATCCCGTGTTCGAGCAGCGCGCGGTGCAGCTGCAGACGCTGCTGCTTGGGCAATGCGAAGGCCTCGGGCGCGCACGTCGGCGGCGTGCGGGCGATGTGAATGCGCCCGATCGAGCCGTAGCTGGTCGCGGTGAGCGGCACGTCATGGCGTGCGCCGATCGCACGGATGCCGTCGGTGATGGCGCCGCAGCGCGCGTTCATAGCGGCGATCGCCGGCTCATCGAGGGCGTCGAGCACGGCCCGCCCCGCGGCCATGGTGACCGGGTGGGCGTTGAACGTGCCGGCGTGGCGCACGGGGTTCGGGCGGCGCGGGTCGAACTCGGCCATCACGTCGGCGCGGCCGGCGACAACGCCGATCGGGAAGCCGCCGCCGAGGGCTTTGCCGAGACACAGCAGGTCGGGGCGCAGGGTGTAGTCGTGCGCGGCGCCGTGGTAGCTGGTGCGCCAGCTGGCGACTTCGTCGATTGTGAGCAGCACGTTGTTGGCGGCGCACCACGCGGCGATCGCTCCCAGGAAGCGCGCGTCGCCGGCGATCGCGCCCGCGGAGTTGAGAAAGATCTCGATCATCACCGTGGCGAGCTCGTGCGCATGGGCGTCGAGGATTTCGAGCGCAGCGGGGGTGTTGTTGTACGGGAACACGATCGTCGAGCGCGCGAGCTCGGGCGGGGCGCCGTGGGTTTCGGGCGTGGGTTGCTCGCCGTCGCGCCAGCCGCGGGTGACGCCGATGTCGACCGAGTCGTAGGAGCCGTGGTAGGCGCCTTCGGCTTTGGCGAGCTTGGTGCGGCCGGTGAACGCGCGCGCGACGCGGAGCGCGTGCATGGTGGATTCCGAGCCGGAGTTGGTGAAGCGCACGCGCTCGGCGCCGGGGAAGCGCGCGCAGATGTGCTCGGCGAGCACGATTTCGCTTTCGGTGGGCAGGCCGGGGGAGTCGCCGAGCCGCAGCGCTTGCTCGATCGCGCGCGCGACGGCGGGGTGGCTGTGGCCGAGCGCTGACGCGGTGTAGTTCAGCAGGAAGTCGGCGAGCGTCGGGCCGTCGCTGAGCTCCAGGCGCGCGCCGTACGCGCGCGCGGCGTACAGCGGAAACGGGTCGGCGTATAGCTGCGTGCGCGTGTTGGCGCCGGGGAGCGAGCGCGTGGCGCGCGCGAACAGCTCACCCGAACGGGCCCAGCGCGCGCGATAGCGCTCGTCGTTCACCGAGAGCTGTTCGTTTGATGAGTGGCGGCAGGAGCCGCCCGGACCGATAACCGCGCCGGCAACAGGTCCCGGGCGCAGGCTGCGCTGGTGGGGGCGCCGAAAGCGACCCACTCGGCTACGAGGCGACCGACGATCGGGGAGACCTGGATGCCGTAGCCGCCGGCGCCGCACGCGGCCAGCACGGTCGGGTCTTCCGGGCACGGGCCGACCTGGGGCAGGCCGTCCGGGCTGACGGGGTACAGCCCGGCCCAGCCGGCGCCGATGCGCGCGTCGGCGAGCGTGGGGAGGCGGTGCGCGAGCAGCTCGCTGAGCGTGGTGAGCGGTTCGGGGCGGACGCCCTCGAAGTAATCGTCGGGATCAGCGGTGGCGGTGACGAGCTCTTCGCTGTGCAGGCCGCCCAGCAGGCGGTCGTGGGAGTCGTGGCGGAAGTACAGCCCGTGGGCGCCGGAGCTGGGGGAGTAGTCCATCACTTCGGGCATCATGTACCCCAGCACGCGCGGCAGGTGAATCGCGCGGACCTCGTGGCGCTGTGGGGTGATGGGCGTGTTGACGCCGAGCAGCTCACCAACCGCCTGGGCCCACGCGCCGGCGGCGTTGACAACGACGTCGCAGCGCAGCGCGCCGCGCGCGGTGTGCAGCACGTGCGCGCCGCCGCCCGTGGTCGAGTGCTCGAGCTGCGGGACGCGCTTCGCCGGCGGCGTGTGCTCTAGCAGCTGGGTGTGCTTCGCGGGCGGCGCGTGCTCTGGCAGCTGGGTGTGCTTCGCGGGCGGCGTGTGCTCTGGCAGCTGGGTGTGCTTCGCGGGCGGCGTGTGCTCCAGCAGCGACGTGTCTCGCAGCAGCTTGGCGCCGCCCGCTTGCGCCAGCTCGGCGAGCAGCGTGCAGTAGCGGTGGCCGTCGATGAACCCGTCGCCGGGCCCGTACAGCCCCGCGCTGATGTCGTCGCTGCGCACGTCGGGGAATCGCTCGGCGATCTCCCGTGGGCCGAGCACGAGCGAGTCGTGGACCCCGTGGGCGCGCTGCAGCGCGACGCTGTGCTCGAACGCTTCGGCATCAGACGCGGTATGGCCGATGCGCAGGTACCCGTTGCGCGTGACCCGCAGCTCGTGCTCGCGCTCTAGGCGGTGGAACGCGTGGGCGCTCCACGCGCGCAGTTCGACGTCGAGCGGGGTGAGGTACTGCGTTTCGATCACCCCGACCGAGCGCCCCGAGGAGCCGCTCGCGGGGTGCGCGCGTTCGATCACCGTCACGTCGCGGACCCCGAGTTGGGTGAGGTGGTAAGCGACGCTCAACCCGATCGCTCCGGCGCCGATGACGACGACTGTGGGCGAGGCTGTCGACGGCGCTGGCCCAGGCGTGGGCGAGGGGCCCGGCACTGGTGCGGAGGACGGGGTCGGTCCTGGTGTGGGCGAGGGGGCGGGCACTGGTGCGGAGGACGGGGTCGGTCCTGGCGTGGGCGAGGGGCCCGGTACCGGTGCGAAAGACGGCCCCGGCGCTGGTGCGGAATGTTGCGAATGGGGGGGCTGCGGGGCGGGTCGCATCTAAAGGCGCGTGCTTCAACGTTCCAAATTTGATGGTGCTGCGCGCGCGCGTGCGCTCGCGTGCGTACGCGCGCGCAGCACCTCATTAAATGAACCCCCACCCTCCGCGCCGCTGCGTTTTGGCGCGATTGCGCTAGTGGGGCTCAGGCCGAGGATCTCGCGTGCTTGGGCCGGTGTGGCGATCGGCCGGCCGAGCTCTTCGGCGAGCCGTACGATGCGCTCCACGAGCTGCGCGTTCGACGCGGCGAGCTCGCCGCGCTTGTAGTAGATGTTGTCCTCCAGGCCTGTGCGCACATGCCCGCCGGCAGCGATGCTGTGGACGTTCATCGGCAGCTGGTGGCGCCCGACGCCGAGCGTGCTCCAGATCGCTCCCGCCGGCAGCCGGGAGATGAGGTAGGACAGGCTCTGGATATCCGCCGGCGCCCCGCCGCGCAACCCGAGACAGAGCTGCCATACACCCGGCCCCTTGATCAACCCCTCGGCGATCAGCCGGCGCCCGTTCTCGATCATCGAGCTGTCGAACACCTCCATCTCGGCGAGCGTGTCGTACCCCTGCATCAGCTCAGCCGCACGCTTTAGGAACGAGTACGGGTTGCTGAACACGCGCTCGTCGCCGAAGTTCACCGACCCGCAGTCGAGCGTCGCCATCTCCGGCTGCAGATGCAAACATTGCACGCGCTCGTCGTGCTCCGCGCGCCCGCCGGCGCTGCCGGTGCTGAGATTGAGAATCGCTTCGCACCCCGCGCCTTCGATGCGTCGCACGAGCTCGCGGAAGATCTCCGGATCCTGGGTCGGTGTGCCGTCTTCGGTGCGCGCATGCACGTGGATGATCGCCGCGCCCGCGCGCCAGCTCGACAGCGAAGCTTCGACGATCGCGTCGATCGTCAGCGGGATCTGCGGCGTATCCCCGCCGGACGTCACACTTCCAGTGATAGCCGCAGTTATGACAAGTGGATCGCCGATGCGTTTATCTTAGATGCGTTTCTCGGTTTGTCGTCGGCTTTTTCGCAGCACTCAGGGAGTAGCCGCCGTCGTATGCGCTGGTTATGCTCGGCTTATGACAAGCCCACTCGACCTTTCCGCGATCCGCGATTCGATGACGTTCGCGAAGCTGCTCGGCATCGAGCTGCTCGAGGTCACCCCCGAGCTGGTGCGCGGCCGCCTGGAGCACCACCCGGAGCGCTGCACTGCCGGCGGGATCATGCACGGCGGCGCGCTGATGGGCCTCGCGGACTCCTGCGGCGGCGTGTGCGCGTTCTTCAACCTGCCAGACGGCGCGCAAGGAACGTCGACGATCGACTCCAACACGCACTTCCTGAAAGGCGTGCGCGAAGGCGCCGTCACCGCTGTCAGCAAGCCGCTGCACCGCGGCCGCACGATCATCATCGTGGAAACCAACCTCACGACTGACGACGGCTCGCCGGTCGCCAAGGTGCTGCAAACGCAAACGTTTCACTACCCGCGCGCCTGACGCGCGCCCCGCTCAGGCCGTTTCGCGCGCAACCTGCTCGCTCAGCCTTGCGCTGGCGTAGTACCTGGTGTTGCGTGTGCGCCCCCGCTGGCTGATCAGCCCGGCGTCGAGCAACCTGCGGAAGTCATTGGTAGCGGTCGGCGCTGCGACCCCGGCTTCGACACAATAGGACGCGCGATCGGAGCCGCCGGTCAGGCTCTGCTCGAGTGCGATCACAAGTCGATCCGGCCACCCGCGCTGCGCGACGAGCTTTTCCAGCAGCGACCAGCGTGCTGCTGCCTGCTCGATCTGCACCAGCCGCTGGCGAGCTTGGCGGACGTGGGCTTTGACGCAAAAGCTCACCCAGTCGGTCGCATCGCGTTCGGGTTTGTAGCTCCCGCCCTGGACATCCCTCAGCGACGCGTAGTAAGCGGGAGTGTGCTGCCCGAGGTATTCCTCGATCGACCCGAGCTCGGGTGCGAGCAGCCCTTCGCGCGCCAGCAGCAGTGACTGCACGATGCGCGCGATGCGCCCGTTGCCGTCTCGGAAAGGATGTATGGAAACGACGTGGAGGTGTGCCATTGCGCCACGCACCACCACTGGCGCGTCGAGGTCTCCCTGCTCGAGCCAAGCGACTGCTTGCGCCATCAACTCGGGAACTTGTTCGCTGTCGGGTCCGCGATAGGCGAGACCGCCCTCTGGCGCCGTGACGCTGATCGGTCCGTCTCGCCAGCGCCCGGGCCCCTTATCCGGCTGGAAGTGGCACGCGTCGAAATGGAGATCGAGGATCACCTGCTCGAGCCACCGAAACGCGGGGTCGACTGCCATCACGCCGACGTGGTCCATGGCGCGGGCGTAGCACGCCACCGCCAGCTGGCTTTCGTCCGCGGGATCTGCCTGATCGGAACCGCCGACCAGCGCTTGAGCAGCCTCGGGCGACACGCTGAACCCCTCGATCGAAGTCGAGCTCTCCACGGAGGTTGCACGCACCTGGCGACGCAACCTGCCCATCCATGGGAGCGCCGACGCCAACGCCGCGTCGTGGCGCAAGCGCGCGCGCAGCTCGTCGAGCTCGTCTATGCGGCCCTGAAGCTTGGGTTTTATGGGAGGTGTGGCAAACAGCACCTCCTTACTATAGCTGTTTAGTCGAATATTTGAATATTCAGCTAAACAAATATTCAGCGGGTGGGCCAACTGGCGAGAGGACGAGGCTGATGATCATTACGCGCTCGCCCCTCCAACCGGCCCAGCGCACGCGCGAGCACCCCGCGCGTGTCTGCTGGATCGATGATTTCGTCGATCTTGAGCAGCCCCGCCGCGCCGTACGGGTCGGTGTCGGCCGTGATCGCCTGCACCACCTCCGCGCGCCGCGCGCCTCGCTCGTCCTCGGGTAGCTGCTCGAGCTGGTCGCCCAGCACGACATTCGCCGCCACGCTCGGATCCATGAACGAGATCTCCGCGCCCGGCCAGGAGTACACCGCATCCACGCCGGTGTCGTTGCCGCCGAGACTGAAATACGCCAACCCGTAGCTCTTGCGCAGCAGCATCGTCAGCTTTGGCGTCTGCGCCAGCGCGAGCGCTGTCTGCAACCGGATCGCGTGCTTGAGCATCCCGTCGTGCTCGACCTGCTTGCCGACGAAGAACCCCGGCACGTCTTGAAAGAACAAAATCGGGATGTCGAACGCATCGCACATGCAGATCAGCCGTACCGCCTTCTCGCACGCATCGGGATCCAGTGCTCCGGCGAAGAACTTCGGCTGGCTCGCAACCACGCCGACAGCGTGCCCGTCGACCCGCCCGAGCCCGCTGATCAGCCCTCTTCCGAACTCCGGCGCGAGCTCGAACAGCGACTCCGGGTCGAGCACCCGCCGCAGCACGCGCCTCATGTCGTATGCGCGTGAGCGTCGTGCCGGCACCAGCGCGCCCAGCTCGGGGTCGGGCTCTAGCGAGCCGGTGCTACCAGGTGCGGAGCCGGAGCCGGAGCCGGAGCCGGGGCCGGAGCTGGGGCGCGACATGCCCGACGCCGCTTCCAGCGAGCCAGCGCCAGCAGCCTCCGTCCGCTGTGCCCGCGTCCACGCGTTCGGCGGCAGGTATGACAGAAACCTCCGCACCTGCGCATACGCCTCGGCAGGCGCGTCGACCGCTAGGTCGATTTGTCCTGTCTTACGTGCATGAATCTGCGTACCCCCGAGCTCTTCCATCGCCACCGTCTCGCCCGTCGCCACCTCCACCACGAGCGGCGACGTCACTGCCAGACACGTGCCTCGCAGCTGCACCACCAGATCCGACGCCGCCGAAAAGAACGACGACCCTCCGAACGAATCTCCGACGATCACCGTCACCATCGGGATTCGCCGCCCGCGCCGGAACAGCTCCGCCCCCGGCGGCACCTGGCTGAACCCCGCCGACCCGAGCGTATCCGGGATGCGCGCCCCGCCCGTCGCACCGAAATACACGATCGGATGGCCGCACCGCGCCGCATGCGCGAACAGCGTCTGCACGCGCTTGCTCCCGATCACCGACGAGCTACCGCGCTTGACCGTGATGTCATCCCCCGCCACCGTCACCGCGCGCCCGTCGATCAACCCGTGCCCGCCCACCTTGCCGTCCCCCGGCGTCGACTCGAAATCCTCCGGTCGCGCCGACCGCGCGAACGTCCCCACCTCGTCGAAGCTCCCCGCATCCAGTAGCCCGTCGATGTGCTCGCGCACCGTCAGCTCCCCGCGCGCATGCAACCGCGCGATGCGCTGCACCCCGCCCAGCTCCCCGCGGATCGCCTCGCGCCGGCGGTGGAACTCCGCGAGCGCGTCGTCTGTCTCCTCTTCATCCATAGCGCGCTTGATTGAACCACCGCACCGCACCCCATAGGGTTCCCCCATGACCCAAACGCCTCTCGCCGGCACCGGCAGCGCTGCCGCCGCGCGCACGCTGCACGCCAGCGCCCCGCAGTTCGCCGGCGGCCTGAGGGAAGTCGGACCCGGCACATGGGCCTGGCTGCAGCCCAACGGCTCGTGCGGCGAAGCCAACGCCGGCCTGGTCGTCGGCAACGGCGCCTCTGCGCTGATCGACACGCTGTGGGACCAGCGCCTTGCGCGCTCCATGCTCGACGCGATGGCCCCGCTCGTCGCTGACGCCCCGATCCGGCTCGTCGTCAACACCCACTCGGACGGCGACCACTGGTGGGGCAACTCCGAAGCTCCCGCCGCCGCGGAGATCGTCACACCGCACGCGAGCCTTGCGCAGATGCGCAAGGAGCAGACCCCCGCCGCCCTTGCTCGCCTGCACCGCGTATCCGCTGCCAGCGGCATCCTGCCCGGCCGCCTCGGCGCGCTCGGTCGCTACACCGGCGCGATGCTCGCCCCGTTCGCATTCACCGACGTCGAGCTGCGCTTCCCTAACCGTGCTTTCTCCGGCCGTCAGACCGAGCACGTCGGTGGTCATGAGCTGCGCCTGATCGAAGTCGGCCCGGCCCACACGCCGGGTGACTCGATCGTACACGTGCCGCACGCCGGTGTTGTGTTCGCCGCCGACATGCTGTTCATCGGCTCCACCCCCGTGATGTGGCAGGGCCCGCTGAGCAACTGGCTCACCGCTCTCGACACGCTGCTCAGCCTCGACGTCGACACTTTCGTTCCCGGCCATGGCCCGGTATGCGGCCGTGCCGAAGTGCAGCAGCTGCGCGCCTACTGGGAGTGGCTGGACGCCGGCGTCGCCGCCCAGCACGCCGCCGGCGCCAGCGCACCGGCTGCCGCCCGCGCGCTCACCCGTGACCCGGAGTTCGCCCGCTACCGCGACTGGCAGCACCCGGAGCGCATGCTGATCAGCATCACCACCGTGCTGCGCGCACTTTCGGGCAAAGGCCCGGTCGCGGAAACCCCCGCCGCCCGCGCGCGCCTGTTCGCTCAGGTCGCCGCGCTCGGGCGCGAGCTCGCTTCGCGTTGAGCTGGCTGTACGCGCTCTGCCCAGAAGGTGGTTAATCCAACACCATGGGTGGGTAGCGCAGTCGTCAGCGCGCCTAGAGGATGGCTCCAATCTGAAGCTGACCGAGCAGGGGCTCGTCAGACGCTGATCCAAGGAGTCTCGAATGAACACCAACTTCATGCGGTTTCAAGGTTTGCAATTGAAACTCCCCGGGGCGCTCACCTGGTGTTGGCTGGGCTTTCGCACCCGTCGCGCTGCGTGCGCCGAAGCCGTGTCCGAGCAGCCGTTCGTGGCGCTCGGCTCCGATGGGATGATTCGCCCGCGTCCCGCCTGCTACCAGCGCTTGCTGCTGGCCCGGCTCGAACGCTACCTGGAGACGCTCGAGGTCGAGGGCGCCGGGATTCTGGTCAACGCCCGCATCGCCTACACCAACAAGCACCGGGAGCTCGGCGAGATCAACCGCCGGCTGCTCGAGGCGCGCCGATGGGTGCCGACTGGGCAGGAGCCCGCCGGTTGGACCTCGATCTGGCTTCCGCGCTTGGTTGCGGCATCGTTGGCGTTCCCCTTGACCTGGCCGTTCGTGAAGTCGATGCACCTCGGCCTGCTGTCCAACTTGATGCTCGTCAGCGGACTGGTGGTGATCGAGGTGTTCGTCGCCGAACGTGCCGGCAGCGCACGCGGCGCTCTGCTCTACAACGAGCTCGGCACCCCGATGGCGCTATCCGCCAAAGAAGCCCTGGATGCCCGCCAGCGGCTTGTGATCTTCGGGTCGCTCGAGCTCACGTTGGTGATCGCGCTCGCCGTCGCCCGCTCGGAGCCGGGCCCGTTCTTGTTGTGGCTTGCGCTTGGCACCGCCAGCGCCGTACTGGGGGTGTTCGCTGGAGTGGTGGGAGAGCGCGGCGCTCCCTGGAAGCGCGTGCGGCGCTTGGAGCGTGCCCAGAGCCGCGTGTGGGAGGAGTTCGTCGACGCGCATGGCAACTGCGAGCTCGCAACCCGTCGGATCGCTTCACTCACCATCACCTTGATCACCCGCGTCGGTGAGCTCAACGACAGCGCTACGGACGCCTTCACACGCCGCTGGCATCGTCGCCACGCGGGGATCGTGCCGCAGCCTCCGCGCCTGCGCCTCCCGGATGAGGAGAAAACCATCCAGCGGATGCTCACACCGATGCGGGAGGTTGTATTCGTTCGAGAGCTCGGCGTCAACCCGTGCGCAGGCACTGCCCCCACCGAGCTGGCCGCCGTTGCCTAGCCCCGCCGCGCTCCACCCGCCGCTCAACGTGCCCAGTCAGGCGTGTAGGGAAGAAATCGCGGCGACCCCAGCTGGCGGCGCAACTCAGCCGCAGCTGCCGGGAAGCGATGCAGTCGGAACGGCCCGTTGGCATTCAAGCCCTGGTTGTAGAGGATCATCGCGACGCGCGGATGTGTGCGCATGAACGCGAAGAACCGCTTCACGAACCCCGGGTCGCCGTTCTTCCACATCGCCCACTCGTTGAACCCAAACCGCTTCGTGGGGTACTGCGCGTACATCCGCTCCAACCCCGCGAAGTTCGGAAACGCGCTGTAGAAGTCGGTCCCGACGATGTCCACGTACCGCGCGCCTGGGTAGTACGCAGCCGCGCTGTTCGCCGGGATGTCTGGTGTTCCCGCGGTCTGCGGCGCCCACAACAGCGCCAGCCGCGGCGTCGCGAGCGTCTTGCGCCCCGTCTTCACAGCGGGCAGGTGCAGCTCGCTCAGGCGCCGGTCGATCGACGCCACCGACCCGCCACGCAGGATCAGCACCGAACGCCTCCACGCTTGCTTGAAGTTGGCTGTGGAGTGGGAGCTGTCGCGGTGCGACCCGTTGGCATTGAACGCCGAGTACGCGTTGTTCGTCTGATTCATCTCCGGCATCAGCGCGACGTACGCGGGGCGCTCCCACTCGGCTATCTGTGCGCCAAGCCCGATCAGATAGCTGTCTCCCAGCCCGCGTGCGATCCCCGCCGGGGTGATCTCCTCGATCCAGTTGTACCCCGCGGATGTGGAGATGTGCAGCAGCACGCGCGTATGTTCGCTTGCACCGATCGAAAACGCCTGCATCTGAGAGGTGTCCGCGCCCCATGTGGCAAAGAACCCGAGGATCGCCGGATGCTTGCCCACCTGGTGTCCGAACGCGGAAACACTGCCCCCGGTCACACCGGTATACACGCGCCCGAGTGGCGGCACCAGCGCGCGCCCCTCGGCGAACGGCCGGCTGGCCGTATAGCTCTTCCCTGCCTTCACCTCCACGGTCACGTTGTGGATCAGATCGTGCACCAGCACCTTGCCCTCCGTCACCTTCACCTGGGAGCTTGTGCAGCGATCGATGGTCAACCAGCGGGTTCCCTCCACCGTGGTGGCCACGTAATGCCCATTCGTGCCCCAGCTGCCGCCCTGATCGGACACCCACAGGTGGCGCGATTTAGGCCTCCTGGGAGCAGCATGCCCTCTGCTCGCAGCACTCGCCACCAGACGGCCGCGGAGCGAGCGCTTGGCCTGGTGGGCGCACCCTTTGATCACCCCCGAGAGCGTCAGGTGTGCTTGCGCCGGCGCGGACGGATCCTGGTGCAGCACGAACCTGCCCTGCGACGCGGTTGCGGTCGCGGTCGAGGTTGCGATCGCTGTAGCTGTTGGGGTCGCGGTGGACGTCTGCCCCGGCTGGGGTGTCGCCACCGTCACCGCCACGCTCCCGGCGGTCGTATCCACTTCGCTCCCATCCGGCACGGTGACAGCCCCGCTCAGCAACGTGAAACCGAGCGCGCCCTTGGCGCGTACGCTCACCCGCCCGGACACCCTCTGCAGCGTTTCGCTCTCCCCCAGCACGGGTGGGCTTGCCAGGGCGATTGCCCCGGTGAGCGAGCCGGCCGCGGAGAGGTTCCCCGCACCCCCGTATGCTGCACCCCCGTATGGCGCGCCCGCCGACGACTGCTCGGAGCTGGCGATCGCGCTTGTGCCCAGCCCCGTGAGACTCGCGGCGAGAACCACGATAAGCGCTACCCGGCGACGAGCATCATGTCTACGTCGCATGAACCCCCATTACCACAGGGACTTCTATCAAACCATTCTTTAGAATGGTTCTGCCGCTACCACTTGTCATGACAACCCAACCGGATCTTTCTTCAGGCCTTGACCCGCTCGCGCCTCATTCGGTTGCTCCTCTCGAGTTGAGAGAGCTGCTGGAGGCGAACCGCGCGGGAGTCTCGCTGCTCGTGTTTCGCGACGGTGAAGGAACCCTGCGGATCTTCCCGCTCGCAGACTCCGAGCGCGTGAGCACAGTTGGCCGTCACCCGGACATGGATGTCGCGATCAGCTGGGACGGCGAGGTCTCAGGATTGCACGCGGAGCTGCGCTGCCTCGGCGGCGCCTGGACGATCGTCGACGACGGGCTGTCCACCAACGGCACGTTCATCAACTCCCACCGTGTCGCCGGACGCCAGCGCCTGCGTCACGACGACCGCATTCGCCTGGGGCGCACGGTGATCGTGTTCAAAGCGAACGCGCCACGAACGGAGAACACGGTCGCCGCCGGCGCGCAGCCTCTTGTGAAACAACTCTCCGATACTCAGCGACGGGTGCTGATCGCGCTCTGTCGTCCCTACCGCAACGGAAATGACTTCGCCACTCCCGCCACTAACCAGCAGATCGCTGCTGAGCTGTATCTCAGCGTCGACGCGATCAAAACCCACCTGCGCACGCTGTTCGGCAAGCTCGAGCTAGGCGAGCTCCCGCAGAACCAGAAACGCGCCAAGCTGGCAGAGCGCGCGCTGCAGCTCGGGTTGATCTCTCAGCGCGATCTGGACTGACGCCGCCGTCGCAGCGCCGGCCGGGATCATGTGGTCGCTTGGTCATGTGGTCAAGGGCTCAGGTGGTCAAGGGGGTCTGCTGGAGAGGGAGTCGCCGGCCGCGATCATGGGCCGACTCGCGCTCGCAGCAACTACTCGGAGATCACGGTCGACTCGCCAGACATCCGTGGGAAGCTGGTCTGGGTATCGCTGGGGGGAGCACTCCGGTCGCTGAGCTGTTCTCCCAACGCTTCGGCGTACGCGCACGCCAGTTCGACCGCGGTGGCGTAGCGCGCGCCCGGGTCTTTGGCCATGCCGCGCGCGATCACCCGATCCACTGCTGCCGGGAGCTCCCCGCGCAAACGGCACGGGGAAGGAGGAGCGGCGTTGAGGTGTGCCCACAGCTTTGCCAACTCCTGCTCGCGCGGATAAGGCACCTCGGCGGTGAGACAGCTGTGCAGCACTCCGGCAAGCGCATACACGTCGGCGCGCGCGTCGACCGCTGCGCCCTGGATCTGCTCGGGAGCCAGGTAGTCGAGGCTCCCCACCCATCGATCCACCGCTGTCAGCTCATCACCGCGATCGAGTTCGCCTGGCCCGCTGCCGACGCGCTTGGCGATCCCGAAGTCCGTGAGATACGCGTGCTGCGGCTGATCGAAGGTGAGCAGCACGTTT
Organism: Solirubrobacteraceae bacterium; assembly: GCA_035474295.1. Lineage (GTDB taxonomy): Bacteria > Actinomycetota > Thermoleophilia > Solirubrobacterales > Solirubrobacteraceae > Palsa-744. The sequence continues at coordinate 38,312 of DATINL010000003.1, read as the reverse complement.
GCTGGCTTCACATCCCGATGCACCAGCCCGCGTGCATGTGCCGCGGTCAGCGCTCCAGCGAGCTGCTCGCCCAGGCGGACCGATTCCCCCGGTGTGAGAGCTCCAACGGTTCGCAACCGCTGCGCCAGATCGACCCCATCAACCAGGCGCATGGCGATGAACAGCAACCCGTCGTCATCCCCGGTTTCGTACACGGGGATCACGTTGGCGTGCTCGATCGACGCCGCGATCCGCGACTCCCGCTCGAAGCGCTCGCGGAACACGGGATCCTGCGCGCGCTCGGTGGCGATCAATTTGATCGCCACCACTCGGTCGAGCGTCAGCTGCGTGGCGCGGTACACAACCCCCATGCCCCCGCGTCCCACCACCTGCTCGATGCGATACCCGGCGATGATCCCGGTAGCCGCCAGGCGTCGGCTCTGCGCCCCGCCGCCGAGCACCCCCTCTACGACTGCTGTCGCGTCAGCCGCGAACAGCATGCGCAGGCGATGTCGTTCGCGCCGCTCCTCCCACAGCGCTAGCACCCCCGCACCCGCGGTTGCGAGCAGTAGCGACACGAGCGGATCGCTGTAGTCGAGCACCGCTCCTCGGTTGAACGCGAGCTGCGCGCCCAGCGACCACACCCCGAGCACGACCGCTCCTGCCACGGCCACCCCGAGCGTCCCGAATCGCGCTGCAGCGAGCGGCGCCAGTGCCGCCAGCAGCAGGATCGTCAACGTCGCGACCCACGTAGGAGGATCGCGCAGCGGGAAGTCCCTGAGCGCGGTCGAGATAGCCTCGGCCTGTGCCTCCGGCCCGGGCATCTCCCCGCCGAGCGCAACCCGGTGGACGTCCTGCAGCACCGGCGCCGTCGCTCCCACCACCACCACCTTGCCGCGCACCACCGTGGGATCGAAGCGCCCGCGGAGCACCCGCAGGAACGACAGCGTCGGCACCGCTCCGGCTGGCCCGTGGAAGTCGATCAAGCTTCCGCGCATACGCCGAGCGGTGCTCTGCGCCTGCTCGGCGTCATGCGCGCCCGCCAGACGACCTGCCACCGCGGCCGCCACCGTTGGCAGCCCGCTGACCTGGTCGAGCATCCGGCGCAGCACCCCGTCGCTGTCGAGCGGCAGGTTGGCCGCTGCCGCCTGACTGCCGATGCGCGCCAGGTTGGCGTTGCCTCCGAGTACCTCCGTACTCCCGCCTGGAGAGATCAGCGCCGTGGCGAACACCAGCGGAGCGGATTGCCGCGCGGCGTCGTAAAGCGCCTGGTCGGCGTCTACGGTCGTGGGACGATCGAAGGAGATGTCGTACACGATCAGACGCGCTCCCGCTGCCTTCAGACGTTTGATCACACGTGCGTGCAGCTTGCGCGAGAAGGGATATCTGGGAAGCTCGCCGAGCGTGTCATTGTCGATTCCTATGAGCTCGACTCCGCGCGGCGTGGGTTGGACGGCTCGCAGTGAGAAGCGGGCGTCGAGCGATGGGCGTTCCAACCAGCCGAACGTACCTGCTGAGCGCACGCCGAGCCCAGCGCCGGCTGCAAGCACTGCCACCGCAAACAGCGCCAGTGGGCGCCAGTGGAGAATCGCCCTCCTCACGATCGAATGAAAGCCTAGTCTGCGCTCTTCAGCTGCGCGAGCCCCCTTAGTGATAACTGCTTGCAATAACCACGTCATGGGTATAAGTTCACTGCTTCGCAAGCAACCGAGTGGGGCCCGTGAGCACAGCGTCCATCTCGACGAGCGACACATCCCGTTGGGTGCGCATCCGGAGTGCGTTGACGCCGGAAGAATGGCGGCGCGCGGCAATGCTCGCTGCTGCAATCCTCGCGTTGCACGTCGCTGGTTTCTTTGTGTTGATCGCGATCGTTGCGCCGCGCCACCACCACATGGGTACCAGCGGCGTGTTCGGCATCGGCCTGGGCATCACCGCCTACACGCTCGGCTTGCGCCACGCGTTCGACGCCGACCACATCGGCGCGATCGACAACACCACGCGCAAGCTGATGAGCGATGGTCAGCGACCGCTCAGCGTCGGCTTCTTCTTCTCACTCGGCCACTCCACGATCGTGTTCGTGCTCGGCCTGCTCGTCGCAGCTGGGGTGAGAGGCTTGAGTGGCTCCGTGCAGAGCGACGCATCCGCGCTGCACAAAGTCACCGGGCTCGTCGGCCCGATGATCTCCGGGTCGTTCCTGTTCATCATCGGGCTCCTCAATCTCGTGATCCTGACGAGCATCTTCCGGATCTTCTGCCGTATGCGCCATGGCGACTTCGACGAATCCGAGCTCGAGCAGCAGCTCGACAAGCGCGGCTTCATGAACCGCTTCTACGGCCGCGCCACGCGCGCCGTCGAGCAGCCCTGGCAGATGTACCCCGTCGGCATGCTCTTCGGTCTCGGCTTCGACACCGCCACCGAAGTCGCGCTGCTCGTGCTCGCCGGCGCGGGCGCCGCCGGCGGCCTGCCCTTCTACGCGATCCTGTGTCTGCCGATCCTGTTCGCCGCCGGCATGTCGCTGCTCGACACGATCGACGGCGCGTTCATGAACTTCGCCTACGGCTGGGCCTTCTCCAAGCCGATTCGCAAGATCTACTACAACATGACCATCACCGGCCTCTCCGTGGTGGTCGCGCTGGTGATCGGCACGATCGAGCTCGTATCCGTGCTCGCCGACAAGTTGTCGCTCAGCGGCGGTCTGTGGGATTTCATCTCGACGCTCGACCTGAACATCGTCGGCTATGCGATTGCCGGACTGTTCGTGCTCACCTGGGCCGCCGCGCTGGCCGTCTGGCGCTTTGCGCGGATCGAGGAGAAGTGGACCGCGCACCTCCAGGACTCACCGTCGGTGATCGCATGACGACCCCCCCGTGCAGCGTATGACGTTCGCTCCCCGGATCCCGCCGCTCCCCCTGTCCGATGCGGCCGGCGTCGCCGCCGCCCTGCGCAGTCGCGGCGGGCGCCTCACGCAACCACGCCGGCAGGTGCTCGAAGCGCTGTTCGCCGCCGACGGCCCCGTCTCCGCCGAATACCTGGCGAAGGGCCTGGGCGGTACCACTACGCCGGTGGAGCTCACCTCGGTCTATCGCGCACTCGAAAACCTCGAGCAGCTCGGCGTCGTGCGCCACACCCATTTCGGTCACGGCCCCGGCCTGTACGCGCTCGCTCGCTCACGCGAGCGTGAGTACCTCGTCTGCGAGCAGTGCGATCGCGTCACAGCCGTCGACTCCGCACTGCTCGACCCGATCCGTGAACAGCTCCGCGTCAGCTTCGGCTATCGCGCGCGCTTCTCACACTTCCCAATCGTCGGCCTGTGTGACACCTGCGCTCAGCAGCACCGAGCTGAGGAGGAGCAGTTGGGGCAATCGGAGGATGAGAGGTCTGAGCAATCTGAGGGGAAGCCGTCTGAGCAGAACGAGCCGGCGCAGCCCGATGAGCACACGCAGCAGCTGCACTCACACGGTCACCGCGCCCACTCGCACGCGCGGCGCACCCGCTCGCACGAGCACTGACCGCACCGCGCCCGGCGCGTCGCGTCGCTCGACCCTTCGCGTCGCCTGCGTCGCGTCGGCTCGTTCACACCAGCGTTGAGCGTGCCGCCGCGATCGCTGCCTGTCCAAAGGAGATCGCCCCGTCGTTCGGCGGCAGCTGCTTAGGCGTCAGCACGCGCACCCCGGCTCTATGCACACCCTTCGCCACCCGCTCCAGCAGCAGCCGGTTCTGGAACACCCCGCCCGCGAGCACCACCAGTGCAACACCTGTCGCCTCGGCGATCTCTGTGCATGCACGAACGCTCGCCGCTGCCAGCCCGTTGTGAAACCTCGCCGATACGATCGCCGTCGACGCGCCGCCAGCGAGATCCCCGATGATCGCGACGATCGCTGGACGGGGATCGAGCTGCCCGTCCTTGTAGGGCAGCTCGTATTCGCCGTGCTCATCCGGGTCGGCCATGGCTTCGAGCTCGATCGCCGCCTGGCCCTCGTACGACACCTCGGCGCGCACCCCGCACAGCGCCGCCACTGCATCGCACAGCCTCCCAGCGCTCGTGGTGAGCGGCGCTGCCACCCCCTCGTGCGCGATTCGCGCCACGGCCTCCCAGCGGCTGGGGTCAACGCGCTCCGACAACCCCGGCGGGATCGGCGGCACTCGATCCCCCGTCGCCTCCGCAACCCACGCGCACGCCATCCGCCATGGTTCCCGCACAGCTCGGTCGCCCCCAGGTAGACGCACGGCCCGCAAGTGACCTGCGCGCTTGAACCCCGTGAGATCGCCTACCAGCAGCTCGCCGCCCCACACGCCGCCGTCCGTGCCGTACCCCGCCCCGTCGTAAATCGCCCCCACCGCACGTCCGCTCTCACCGTGCTCGGCCAGCACCGCCGCGAAGTGCGCGTGGTGGTGCTGCACCGCCAGCAGCTCCACCTCCTCGCTCTGCTCCCTGTCCTGTGCGTAAGCCGTCGACAGGTAGCTGGGATGCAAGTCGTGCACGATCACCTCGGGTGTAACCGCAAACAGCCGCTCGAAATGCGCAACCCCCTCGCGGAACGATCGCAGCGTCTCCCAGTTGCCGAGATCGCCGATGTGGTGACTCACCCATGCCCGTTCCCCGCGCGCCACGCAGAACGTGCTCTTGAGCTCGGCCCCGCACGCCAGCAGTGGGCGCCTGGCTGCTGCTCGCAGACGCAGCCCCGCCGGCACGTACCCGCGTGAGCGGCGCAATGTCTGCGTGCACCGCTGCTCGCCGGCTTGCACCGCCCGCACCACCGAGTCGTCCGTCCGCATGTGAATCGGCCGGTCGTGCAGCAGCATCGCGTCGGCGATCGACGCCAGTCGCTCGAGCGCATCCTCGTCCTCGTATGCGATCGGCTCATCCGACACGTTACCGCTGGTCATCACCACCGTCTGCACCCCCAGTGGGTTCAGCGCACTCAGCAGCAGATGGTGCAGCGGTGTGTACGCCAGCATCACCCCGAGCTCGCTCGCGCCTGGCGCGACGGACCGCGCTATCGCCGCCCCCGCGTCCTTGCGCCGCCGCGCGAGCACGATCGGCCGCGCCGTGCTTTGCAGCAGCGCCTCTTCCTCGTCTTCGGTGTGCGCAATTCTGCCAGCCGCTGCCACACCCGCAACCATCAGCGCGAACGGTCGATCCTCACGCCGCTTGCGTGCACGCAACCTGCCCACAACCAACTCGTCGTCGGCGCGGCACGCCAGGTGGTAACCGCCGAGTCCCTTGATCGCCACGATCGCCCCCTGCGCGAGCAAGTTCGCCGCCCTGGTGATGGCCTGGGAATCCGAGCGATCACCGCCGGTAGCGGCCAGGGCGGCTGCGGTGGCCGGCGTGTCTGTGCGGGCCGGGGTGTCTGGGGTGGGCAGCGCGAGCTTCCCCATGATTGTCACCAGGCGCACCTGGGGCCCGCACACCGCACATGCGTTGGGCTGCGCGTGAAAGCGCCGGTCGCCCGGCTCCTCGTACTCCGCCCGACACTCCGCACACATCTCGAACCCCGCCATCGTCGTCAACGCGCGGTCGTACGGCACCCCGCGCACGATCGTGAATCGCGGCCCGCAGTTCGTGCAGTTGATGAACGGATACCCAAAGCGGCGGTTGCTTGGATCGAACAGCTCCGCGAGACAGTCGCCGCAGGTCGCGGCGTCCGGCGTCACCAGCGCGTCGGCTTCGGCGTGGCCGTCGCCCGACGCCGCGATCGTGAACCCCTGCTCCCCCTGCGCCGTTCGCGCCTCGGCCCGCACGCGCTCTACCTGTGCCAGCGGCGGCGCCTCGGTCGACAGCCTTGCCAGGAACGCCTCGACCGCCTGCGCCTCTCCCTCGACTTCGAGCTCGACCCCGTGCTCGTCGTTGCGCACCCACCCGGCGAGCCCCAGCTCGCCCGCCAAGCGGTAAACGAATGGCCGAAACCCGACGCCCTGCACCGTGCCCTCCACACGTGTCCTAACGCGCGTCGCCGCGCCTGCCGCCGGCATCGCTCGCTACGCCTCGCTCTCGATGAGCTCGCGCAGCACGTGCCACGCGCTCGCCTGTGCCTCCTGGATCCGCGGGATGTGCTCTGAACGGCTCACGATCACGTGATCCGCGAGCCGCTCGCTCGCGATGCTTCCCCCGTCGTACCCGACGAACCCCACCGTCAACAGCCCGCGCCTACGCGCCTCACTCAGCGCCGCCAGCACGTTGCGCGACCCGCCGCTCGTGGAGAACACCAGCAGCGTGTCCTGCTTGCGCCCGTGCGCGATCACCTGCCGCGCGAACATCGACTCCTCGCCCACGTCGTTCGCGATCGCCGTCAGGATTCCCGGATCCTCGGTGAGGTCGATGGCCGCGCGAGCGCTCCACCCTGTGGGTGGGTAGCGCAGATCCGCCACTGCATCCATCGCATCTGTCGCCGACCCCCCGTTTCCCAGCGCCAGCACCCGCCCTCCATTGTCGAGCCGCATGCGTATCGCCCTCGCCGCCTCGTGCAGCTGGGTCTCTGCCTCGTTGAGCGTCTGCGCCCGCAGCTCGGCCACCTCCGTCGCCTTCTCCAGCACCGACGCCCGCACATCCGCCACCACCGCCTCAACATCGACCTCCTGCTGCCCCAAGAACGGATAGAGGAAGCTCGACGCCCCCGTGTCATGCACCGCCCGCTCACTGCGCCCCTCCAGCAGCCCGGGATGCTCGAGAAACACGTGCACCAGCTCCCACAGCACGTGGTAGAGCGTCTCCACCACTTCCTGCGCGATGAACGCATCGCCCTGATTTGGCACGAACTCCCACTTGGCGCCCACGTGCCCCGCCGCCAGCGTCAGACACCCGCGCTCGCGCGCCGTGCTCACCGCCGCCACCGTCTCGCCGTGCTCGCCGAACGCGAGCACGATGTCCTCCGCCTCGACCAGCAGCTCCACCTGCCTGCCCAGCGGCCCGCCCTCGGCCGTCAGCGCCAGCGCCGGCAGCGCTCGCTTGCCCACGATCACCGGATGCACGAACTCCACCGCCACGTGTCGCGCATCCGAGCGCTCCACCGGCCCGGCCCCAAACGCCACCAGCCGCCCCTCGCGCGCGAACCGCTCCGCCATGCGGTGACACACGCGTGCCACCCGCTCCGCCTCGCGCCCGAAGAACTCCTCGCCCGCCGCTCGCCGGCGCTCGGCAGCACGTGCCGCCACGCCCACGTCTGCAGCAGCGCCGGCTGCTGCGCCTAGCCGCGCGCCTGTCGCGTCGATGTGTCCGGATGTGGGCGGCGTCACGCCACGGCGCGTCCCGCGCCCGCTGCCGTGCTCCTGGCGCTCGCGCTCGCGCCGGTACTCCGCCGCCCCGCCACCTGACGCCCCGCCACCTGACTCAGCAACCAGTCGCGCAGCGCCTCCACCCCCTCGCCTGTGCGCGCGCTTGTCAGCAGGTGCCCCATGCCTGGATGCACCACCTGGAGGTTGTTCAACAGCGTCTCCAGCTTCACGTCAACGTGCTCGAGCAGATCGATCTTGTTCACCACCGCCAGCTCGCACGCCCGGAACATCAACGGATACTTCAGCGGCTTATCCTCGCCCTCGGCCACCGAACACACCATCGCCCTGATGTCCTCTCCGACGCGGAACTCCGCCGGACACACGAGGTTGCCTACGTTCTCGATCACCAGCAGATCGATGTCCTCCAGCGGCAGCGCCCCCAGCGCCGAGCGCACCATGTTCGCATCGAGGTGACACTCGCCCCCGAACCCCGCCCCGGTATTCAGCTGCACCACCGGCACATGCAATGACGCTAGCCGCTCCGCGTCGAGCGACCCCTCGACATCCCCTTCGAGCACGCCCACGCGCACCTCGCCCGTATCCGCCAGCACCCGCTCGAGCAGCGCCGTCTTCCCCGCCCCGGGCGCGCTCATCAGGTTCACCACCGTCACCCCCGCGCGCTTGAAATCCTCGCGGTTGGCCCGTGCGATCGTGTTGTTCGCGTCGAGCGCATCCTCGACCACCCTGACTCTGACCCGATGCACGGCTACATCGACCTAATCTTCAGATACCGCTGCAGCTCGGGCATCTGCGCCAGCGTGATCGCCGCGATCAGAGCCAGCACTGCTAGCACCATCCCCACCTGTGCTGGCCGGCTGATGGTAATTGCCTTGTCGTCGCTCATCACAGCGACCCCTTTCTCTCTTCGCCCGTTACAAGATCTGCCAGCAGCTCCTCGACGAGCGTCACCGCCGCGTCGAGCGACCCCTGTACCGGCTCGCTCAGCTCAGCCACCACACACTCGTCCTCTGCGCTCATTCGCGTCCCCGGCTCACACCCAACCACCAGCGTCCGCGGCACCCGCTCCGCCCCGAGCGTCCGCGCCAGCGCCAGCACCTTCAACGGATCCATGCCATGCGCGTCAACCGTCATCGGGATGTCCTCGAGCTGCGGCTCGATCACATACAGCGTTCCCGGGCGCTCGCCCCGCGGCGTCGCATCGAGCAGCACCACCGCCTCGTACCCGTCCTGCATCGCATACGCCAGATCCATCCCCCTGATACCGAAATCCGCAACCTCCACGCCGTGTGGCAGCACCCGCCTCGCCAGCCGCCCCGCCAACGCCACGCCCCAGCCGTCGTCGCCGAGGAACACGTTGCCGATCCCCGCCACCAGAACTCGCGCTCCCAGCGGTTCGCCGGCCGCTGCCTCCGTATCCCCGCCGAGCGGCTGTCCGCCGGTCCTCGCCTCCCCGTCGAGCGGCTCCACCTCGTCTGGTCCGAAGAAGAACCGGTGCCCGGGCCGGCGCATCGCCCCGAGATCCTGTCCTGGATCGTCACTCACCGTCACCGCCAGCTGCACCCGCCCCTCGTAGTCCTCGAGCACCTCGTGCACGAGCGCCACGCGCCCCGCCAACGCCACTTCGAAGATGTCACTCCCCGTCTGGCGCGGCGCCAGCCGCACCACACTCCCTGCGCCCACACTCACGCCGCCGACTTCAACGAAGTCGGGCCCGCGCCGTTCCAGCTCCTCCCACGGTGGGCGCGCGGACCGGTCGGGTGGGTGATGGTCGTTGACCATCACCGTCCCCCCGCTCTCGGGTCTGACAGGGGTTCGCACGCGCGTCTCATCGTGCCCGCACCAGCCCGAACTCGCGCACCGCCCCGTGCAACCGCATGATCTCCTCGTTGCTCAGCGCCTCCGTCCGCTCGAGAATCGCCCGCGCCCGCGGGTCGGAATCGCGCATCTCGCGGCGCTCCTCGTCAGTCATGGCGAGGATGTTCAGCACCAGCATCTGGTCGATCTCCCCAGAATCGAACAGCTCACCGGGGCTCTCAGGTGCGATCTCCGGGTAGTCGCACAGGATGATCGGCGACGCCAGCAACGTGCTGCGGTCGTCCTCCTCGCCCACCAGCACCGGCCACACCCCGTCGTTCTCGCACGCCTCAGCCTCCGCGCGCACCCCTGTGGGCGGATCCGTCTGGGACACCCACCGACCCCCGCCACTCGCCCGCAGCACCGCATGCGTCGAGCAGAACGTCTGGCGCAGCGCGTCCTCTCGCTCGTTGCGCCCCTCACCCGCAACCGGCGCTCCGATCGCTGGGCTTGTGTGCTCGGCAGCTGCCCCCCGCTTGCTCCCGCTTGCCCACGGCGTCGTGTTCGTGATCTTCACGCTCACGCGCCACAACCCCGGGCGCACCCGCTCGCGCTCCAGCGACACCTCTCCTCTCAGCCCTCGCCACGAGCGCCTCACCGCCCCGCCGGGTACCTCCTCCAGCGCCTCGCCTGCTTCCACCTCGATTGCCCCGGGCCCTACCTCTCGCTCGACCACCTCATCCCACGACACCCAGCGCTCGCCACCCGCCTCGAGCTCCTCGACTGGCTCGGTCGCCTCGCCGTCTGCCCCGCTCCTCAGCACCTGCCGCCGCACCACCTGCAGGAACCGCACCCGCACTTCGACCTGCGCGCGCTCGCTGTCTTCGAGCAGCACCTGCACCCGCATGCTCGAGCGATCGTCCCATGCCGGTGGATACACCCCGCCGAACGTGAACCGCTGCTGGTTCTTCAACGCCGACTTGCGATACGGCCACAGCAGATACCCCTCGTACAGCACCGCATCCGCGATCCGCCGGACGAGGTCTGTCTCCACGCTACTCATCCCCCATCAGCCGCTCGACCGCATCCTCGAGCGTGCGCAACCCGTGCTCTGCCTTGTACGCCCGCAAGCGGTCGAACGTCGGGCGTCCCACCCGCACCCACGCCGCCCCCGGGAAATGCCGATCCATCGCCTCCCGCCACGTCGCCACCGGCAGCCGGTACTCCGCCTCGCGATCCCACGAGATCCGCGCCGTCTGCAGCCCCCCACCCGCGCCCGTGTAGAACACCGACCCGGAGAACAAGAACTCGAGCGGCACCTCGCCGGCCTCCAGCCCCGACAGGTAGCTCGACGCGTTCGCTTCGAGATCGTATGAGCACGCCACCGGCAGCACCACCTCGGTCGCATCCGTAAACGCCGCCACCACGAGTGTCGTACGCACCCACAGCAGCGTCCGCAGCGTCGTGCTCCAGCGCTCCGCCGTCCCGAACAGCTCCACCAGTTGCTCCTGCTCCGCCTCGCCGTACGCCCGTCTCCGTGCCGCGATCTGGATCTGCGTATCGAGCAGAATCGCCCGCACCGCCCCGCCCCCCACACGCTCGACCCGCAGCGCGAAGTTCAGCGTCGGCCCCGCCGAGTAGCGTTCGGCCGTCGCCCCCACCACCTCGAACTCCAGCTCGGGCACCGTCGTCGGCGCGGGCGCGGGCGCGGGCGCGGGCGCGGGCGCGGCGGACGGCTCGGGCGGCGCAGGGAGCTCAGACCGCGCAGGCGCTGATGCCGGCGAAGATGCTCGGATCGACTTGGGCGGCGCCGGCATTTTGACTGCCTGTCGCCTACGCCGGGGAGAGGTTCGGCATGCTTGGGTCGATCGGATCGGTCACCGCAACCCCGGTCGAACGTGCCGCCGTCGACGTTCCGTCCGGCTTGTGCCCGCTCATCTTCTCGTAGTTCCCGCGCGCGTTCCCCTCCTTGATCCCCTTCACGTGCGTCGGTGTGTCGATGCCCGTGTGTGCCGCCCCGGTGTTCACATCATCCATGGCGCTATTCACCTCCTGTCGCGCTGCGCGCGCGACCGTTGAGCTCCTCGAAGAACTGGTCGATCTCGTTCCACACCGCGCTGCCCCCGCTCAACCCGCGCCAGTGCGTCCGCATCAGCCCCACCAGCGCATAACACTCGTCGAGCGGCACGACCCACTGGCCACGCGCGCCACGCGCGCGGTTGACCAGCAGCGCCTCCACATCCGCTTCCATCCCCTTCAGCACCGGATTCGCCCGCTCGAGCTGCTGCCACGAGCTCAGCTCCAGCTGAGACTCCGTCGGTCCCATCGGCCCGGGGTAGTACGCCAGCACTCGCTCCTGCGCGCTCGAATGAAAGAAGAACGCCATATCGACTGGCACGCGCAGCTCATCCCACGCGGCTTCGCTCATCACGAAACCCTCGAGCCGCAGCCGCCGCTCTGGAATCAGCTTGAAATGCCCCGCCCCCGACCCCTCGCGGTCGAACAGCAGCGAGCACGCCCGGCACACGCACTCGAGCTCGCGCGACTCCAGCTCGAGCAGGTGGCGATGCACGCTCGGAATCGGCGCGCCGCACAGCTCGCAGTGCTCGTCGTACTCAACCGTGAGCGTCGTGCCGTCGGCTTGCGCGCCGGCGCCGCCTGCCGGTCGCTGCGCCAACTGCCTCAGCCTCGAGCCCGCGAGCGTGTTCGCCGGCGTGCCCATGAGCTCAGGCCGCCGCCGCTCCGAGCGCGACTTTGACGAGCCCCGCGTCGTCCACCAGCAGCGGCACCGGCTCGAGATGCAGCTGTGGCGCATCCAAGCAACGCCCCGCGCGCAGCACGTCGTAGCGATTCCCACACCCCGGGCACGTGAGCTCGTTCGCGCGCAGCACCGCCTGCTCGAGCGAGCGCTCGCACGCTGGGCACCCTGGGCGGTACGCGTAGATCCGCTCGCTCGGCCGCAGGAACAGCACGGCCTCGCCCGACACCTGCTCGAGCAGCACTCCGCCGCTCGCCAGCTGCGGCATGCCCCCCGCCATCGCCCACGTGCCGGGCGACACCGACGGCGCCACCGCCGGTGTGATCAGCTCGATCTGCAGCAACCCGTTCGGCGGCCCGCTGGGCGGCGTTGCTCCACCCGCTTCACCGAGCGTTGTTGTGCCCGATCCGGGTGGCGCTGCTCCATGCGCTGCCGCGCCCCCGTCGGGCACCTGCGCGCCTTCAGCGCGCACCTCCTCGACATCCGGCGCCGCCTTGAAGATCGCATCCTCGATCGCGAGCTTCAGCGTCATCGCTGAGGACGGACACCCCGCGCAGCTGCCCTCCAGCCGCAAGTGCACCACGCCCTGCTCCACGCCGAGCAGCTGCACGCTGCCGCCGTGGGACTCGAGGTACGGCAGCACACCCTCGAGCGCCCCGCGTACGCGCTCCTGCACCGGCACGGGATGCAACCCGTGCAGCAGCAGCAGATGCGCCACGAGCTCGTCGTCGCTCAGCGCGTCGGCAAGCGACCCGTCCTCGTCGCGATCGGCGAGCACGTCGACGATCCGCGCGAGCCCCTCGCCGTAGAGATCCAGCACCGCCTGCACGACCTCCGTGGCCGTCGTGCGCGCCGCCGGATCGCTCAGAGCTTCGAGCCGCTCCAGCAGCCCCTCGACATGCGCGATCTGCGCTTGCGCTGCCTGTTCCATCAGGCTGCGCCTTCCGCTCGAGCCGTCGCCGCTCGCATCCCGCCCTACCCGTGCTCGCCGAACATCGGTGAGTGCACCTGCTTGAGCATCTTGCCCTTCCCGAGGTACATGTGCACGCCGCACGGCAAGCACGGGTCGAACGACCGCACCGCGCGCATGATGTCGATGCCGCGGAAGTTCTCCTGCGAGTTCTCCTCGAAGATCGGCTGGCCTGCCACCGCATCCTCGTACGGCCCCGGTGTGCCGAACGAGTCGGTCGGCGACCCGTTCCACGGCGTCGGCGGGTACGGGTGGTAGTTGGCGATCTTGCCTTCGCGGATCACCAGGTGGTGTGACAGCACCCCGCGCACCGCCTCGTGGAACCCGCACCCGATCGCCTCGTCGGGCACGTCGAAATCCTCGAACACCTTCGTGCGCCCCGAGCGCAGCTCGGTCATCGCTTTGTCGAGGAAGTGCATCGCCATCGCCGCGGAATACGCCACGAAGTAGATCCGCGCGCGGTCGCGCTCGATCGCGTTCGACCACTTCGGGATCTTCCACTCGAGCGTCTGCTCGGGCGTGTTCGGCGTCTTCGGCAGGTTGATCAGCACGCTGCTGCCCGTGGATTTGACGTACGGCGTGTCGACTTTGCCGGCCAGCGCCGTCACCCACAGCCGCGCCAGCGCCCCGCCGCCGGTGTCGAGTGCGAGGTGATCCCCGGTGCGCTTGTCGAACCAGCGCGGGCTCATCACCCACGAGTAGTTGCCGCCCTCGAGGTCGCGCTTCTGCGGCTTGGGGATCGTCGTTTGGTTCCACGGGTGGTGCTTGTCCACCGGGTTGCCGAGCGGGTCGTGGGAAACGAACGTCTCCTCGTTGGTCCAATCCTCGTAGTAGGAGGAGCCGAGCAGGATGCGGATACCGAGGTTGATGTCGACCAGGTTCGTGGTTATGAGCTCGCCGTCGATGACCACCCCCGGCGTGACGAACATCTCGTTGCCCCAGTCCTGCATGTGACGGTAGTCGTAGTCGACATAGTCGGGGTTGTTGAAGGCGCCCCAGCAGCCGAGCATGATCCGCCGGCGTCCGACCTCCTCATATCCGGGCAGCGCGTCGTAGAAGAAATCGAACACGTCGTCGTTCATAGCCACCGCCGACTTGATGAAATCGAAGCAGCGCAGCAGCCGCGACATGTAGTCGGTGAACAGCGTCGGCGTCGCCACCGTGCCCACGCCGCCGGGGTAGATCGTCGAAGGGTGCACGTGGCGCCCCTCCATCAAACAGATCATCTCCCGCCCAACGCGGCTCATGTGCAGCGCTTCCTTGTACGTCGCCCCGGTGAACGGGTTGTACGACTCCATGATCTCGCCGATCGTGCGATACCCGTGGATGTTCGCCCCCGGCGCCGCGGTCTTCTCCGCCTTCTCCCACACCTTCGGGTTCGTATCGCGCACCATCTGCTCGCAGAAATCCACGAACACGAGGTTGTCTTGGAAGATGATGTGGTCGAAGATGTACTCCGCCGCCTCGCCGAGGTTCACGATCCACTCGCCCAGCGGCGGCGGCTTGACCCCGTACGCCATCTGCTGCGCGTAACAGGAGCACACTGCGTGGTTATCGCCGCAGATCCCGCAGATGCGGCTGGTGATGAAATGCGCGTCGCGCGGATCCTTGCCCTTCATGAACACCGAGTACCCGCGGAACATCGACGACGTCGACTTGCACGTCGCCACCTGCTGATTCTCGAAGTCGATCTTCGTGTAAATCCCGAGGTTCCCGACGATCCGGGTGATCGGATCCCATGACATGTCGACCAGCTTGCCGGCCTCCGGGGTGACGCGCTCGCGTGTGGCCATCTCAATCTTCTCCCTTTCCTAGCGCCCCGCGGGCTGGTTGCCCCAGCGGGGTTCGTAGCCGGTCGTGAGCTCGCTCCGGTTGTGTCGCCACTTGGTTTCTTTGTTCACCGTCTTGTTGGTGATCCCGCGCAGCTTGCGGATCACGGGCCCGTACGTGCTGCTCATCGCGGCCGAGATGCCGCCGCCTGGAGGCGCGTCCATGAACGGCATGAACTTGTCTGGGAACCCCGGCATCGTGCAGCCGATGCAGATCCCGCCGACGTTCGGACAGCCGCCGATGCCCGCCATCCAGCCGCGCTTGGGCACGTTGCAGTTCACCACCGGCCCCCAGCAGCCGATCTTCACCTGACACTTCGGCGAGTTGTAATCCTTGGCGAAGTCGCCCTGCTCGTAGTACCCCGCGCGGTCGCACCCCTCGTGCACCGTCTTGCCGAAGATCCACTGTGGCCGCAGCGCGTCGTCGAGCGGGATCGTCGGCGCTAGGCCAGCCGCCTGGTAGAGCAGCCACACGAGCGTTTCCATGAAGTTCTCCGGCTGCACCGGACACCCGGGCACGTTCACGATCGGCAGCCCGGCGGCCGAGCGGAAGTCCCAGCCCAGGTAGTCCGCGAGCCCCATGCACCCGGTCGGGTTGCCCGCCATCGCGTGGATCCCGCCGTACGTCGCGCACGTGCCGATCGCAACCACGCCCCACGCTTGCGGCGCGAGCCGGTCGAGCCAGTAGTTCAGGTTCAGCGGCTCGCCCGTCGCCTCGTCGTTGCCAAACGACGTCCAGTAGCCGTCGCCGTTGATGTTCTCGTTCGGGATCGACCCCTCGATCACCAGCACGAACGGCGCATCGAGCTCGCCGCGCACCGCTTGACGGAACGGCGCGAGGAACTCCTCGCCGCCGAGCGTCGGCGACAGCACCTTGTTGTGCAGATGCACCTTCGGCAGCCCCGGGATCGCCCCGAGCAGCACATCCTCGATCGACGGCTGCCCGGCCGCGGTGATCGACACCGAATCCCCGTCGCAGCTCATGCCTTCGGAGATCCACAGGATGTGCACCTCCTCGACGCCGGACGGCTTCGCTTCAAACGTGGCTGCCATGACCAATCCTTTCGTTACCCACCGATTCCGCTCCGCTCACCGAGTCCTGCACGCGCGCCTGCTCGAGCTCGAGCGCGTCGACTAGCAGCTCCTCGCCCTGCAGCACTTCCACATCCAAGCTCCCGCATTGCGCGCAACAGAGCGGGAAGCCGTCCAGCACGGTGCGCTCGCCGCAGTCCCGGCAGCACCCCGCCGCGGGCACGTGCTCGATCGCCAGCTCAGCGCCGTCGAGCGCCGTGCCCTGCGCGACTAGGTCGAACGCGAAGTGGAGCGAGTCGGGCACGACCTGACGCAGATGGCCGACCTTGACCTCGACTCTCACGACGCGCCGCCCCGCCGCGTGCCGCGCGGCAACGTCCACGATGGCAGCGGCGATCGACAGCTCGTGCATCAGCAGATCCTCGGCTCGCGGCTGTACGTTGGCGGCGGCGGGCAGGCGCAGCGGCGCATCAGCAGATCCTCGGCAGCGGGTCGCCGACGAGCTGGTCCATCACGCGTCGGCCGCCGAACGCGGTCTCGACGAGCACCATCCCAGGTGGGTCGGTCTTGACCTCGCCGATCTCCGCCGCCGCTTCGCCTCCGGGTGCGGCGCGTAGCGCGGCGAGCGCCTGCTCGGAGTGCTCGGGAGCCACGAACACGACGAACTTGCCCTCGTTGGCGACGTACATCGGATCGATCCCGAGGATCTCCGCGGCGCCCGCGACCGCGGGCTGCACCGGCACGGCGGCTTCGCGCACCACCATCGCCACTCCCGACGCGCGCGCGAGCTCGTTGAGCACGGAAGCGACGCCGCCGCGGGTGGCGTCACGCAGACAGTGCAGCCCCGGGCCGGCGGCGTCGAGCAGGCCGTCGACAGCGGGCCACAGCGAGCGCGTGTCGGACTCGATGTCGGCGTCGAGCCCGAGCTCGCCGCGCGCGAGCATGATCGCTGTGCCGTGCTCGCCGATCGACCCTGACACGAGAATCCGGTCGCCGGGGCGCAGGCGGTCGGGCGCGAGCTGGGCGCGCGCGTCGCGCTGGCCGAGCCCGGTGGTGCAGATGTACATGCCGTCGGCGTAGCCGCGCTCGACGACTTTCGTGTCGCCGGCGACGATCTGGATATTCGCCGCGTGCGCGGCGCGCGCGATCGCGTCGATCTCCGCACGCAGCGTGTCCGCGGGCAGGCCTTCCTCCAGCACGAGCGACAGCGTCAACGCGAGTGGGCGGGCGCCGGCCATCGCGAGATCGTTGACCGTGCCGTTGACAGCGAGCTCGCCGATCGACCCGCCCGGGAAGCTGAGCGGCTTGACGACGAACGCGTCGGTGGTGAGCGCGAGCTCGACCCCGTCGACGGTCACGGCGCCCGCATCCGCGAGCGCGTCGAGCGTGGGGGAGGCGAAAGCGGGTGCGAACAGCCCTTCGATCAACGAGGTCGTGGCTTTGCCGCCGGCGCCGTGGGACATCGTGATGTGCGGGTCGCGGAACTTCGCGCGCTTGGCGCGCGCGACTTCGATGATCCCGAGGATCTTCGACTCGCGATCCGACACGATCTCCGGCGTCACCTCACGTGACCTCCCGCCCCCGCATCGCTCCGTGCAGCTCGTGACCTCGCCAGCCCGTGGCATGACCTCGTCGTTCGCGCATCACGCGACCTCCCGCTCGCGTGCGAAGCGCCCGTAGTTGTAGTACGCGGCGCATGCGCCTTCCGGGGACACCATGCACGTGCCGATTGGGCGCTCCGGGGTGCATGCGGTGCCGAACACCTTGCACTCCCACGGCTTGATCACGCCTTTGAGCACTTCGCCGCACTGGCATGCTTTCGGGTCGGCGACGCGCACGCCGGGCACGGAGAAGCGCAGCTCGGCATCCCACTCGGCGTATGCGTCGGACAAGCGCAGGGCGCTCTGGGAGATGAACCCGAGCCCGCGCCACTCGAAATGCGGGCGCAGCGCGAACACCTCGCTCATGATCTCCAGCGCGCGCAGGTTGCCTTCCCACGGCACGACGCGCGCGTACTGGTTTTCGACTTCGGCGCGCTCGTCGGCGAGCTGGCGCAGCACCATCAGCACCGACTGCAGCAGGTCGAGCGGCTCGAAGCCCGAGATTGCGACAGGCTTGCCGTATTCGTCGGGCAGGAACGTAAACGGCCGCGCGCCGACGACCGTGGCAACGTGGCCCGGGCCGATGAACCCGTCGAGACGCAGGTCCGGCGACTCCAGCAGCGCGCGCAGCGGCGGCACGATCGTCACGTGCGAGCACATCACCGAGAAGTTCTCAACGTGCTCAGCCTTGGCGCGGCGCAGTGTCAGCGCGGTCGACGGCGCGGTCGTCTCAAAGCCGATCGCGAAGAACACAACCTCACGCTCCGGGTTCTGCTTGGCGATGCGCAGCGCATCCAGCGGGGAGTACACGATCCGCACGTCCGCGCCCTCGGCCTTGGCATCCAGCAGCGTCTGGCTAGAGCCGGGGATGCGCACCATGTCGCCGAAGCACGTGAAAATCACCCCCGGCTCGTGTGCGAGCGCGATGCCGTCGTCGACGCGGCCCATCGGGATCACGCACACCGGACAGCCGGGGCCGTGCACCAGCTCGACGTTCGACGGCAGCAGGTCGTCGAGGCCATATTTGTAGATCGAGTGCGTGTGCCCGCCGCACACCTCCATGATCTTGTAGTGGCGCGCGGGGTCGACTGCGCCCAAGATCTCCCCGGCGACGGCGCGTCCGAGCTCGGCGTCGCGGAACTCGTCGACGAACTTCATGCGGGTGTCTCCCGTGTGGCGCCCTGCGAGATGCCCGGCAGTGGTGGGATTCGTGCCGGTGGCGGGAGGCCTGGTGGCGGCAAAGCAGCCGCACGGCCGAGCGCGGGCGAAGCAGCCGCACGGCCAAGCGCGGAGGGAGCAGCCGCATGGCCAAGCGCGGAGGGAGCAGCCGCATGGCCAAGGGCCGTGCCGGCATGGACGAGCAGCACCTCGCCGGGCGCGACTGGCTCCACGAGCGCGATCTCCACGCTCGAGTGCGCGCCGGCCGCGTCGCAGCAGAGCGCGAGGCCGCGCTCAGCGTCGACCTTCACGACGTGCATCGGGGCTGCTTCGTCGCCGCAGGTGATGCACCCGTGAGCGGCGACGCACGCGGTCATTCGATCACGCTGGCTTTGAGCTCTTCGAGCTCCTGCTCGTACTCGGCGCCCATCTCCACGAGCAGCTTCAGGGTGGCGCGTGCCTCGTCTTCGTCGATCTTCGAGAGCGCAAAGCCGACGTGGATCAATACCCAGTCCCCAGGAGCGGCGGAGCTGCCGTCAACGTCGAGCAAGCCGATGTTGACCGTGCGCCGCACGCTGGCGACTTCGACTGTGGCGAGCCGGTTCTGCTCGTCCACCACTTCGACCACTTGTCCTGGAATCGCCAGGCACATCCCCAGGCTGCCTCCGGGCGAGGCGATCGCTTCAGCTCCCCGCCCTTACACGTTGTACCACGAATCTTAGCCAGCGAAACCTCGATTTATCTGTCGATGTCTCTGAATGGCGTGTTGGGCTTTGCTCCTGCACGCGAGCCAAAATGCCGGGCACTGAACTGGTTGGAAGGGCTACGAGTGGTGGACGCCGTTGATGTTTTGATCGAAATAATTCATATTCCGGAATAATTCGAATTCTTGTCAGCAGCTTGGACAGTGGTCTGTCAGCGGGCATGGGGCAGCGGGTCTGGAAGCTGGCCGAACGCGCTCAGCGTCGCGGCTCAGGTCGTATGGACGAGCACCTGGCTGTCAGCCATCGCTTTTTAATAATCACCGGGACTAACATCGCTCATGCCTGCCAAGTCGCCCGCGAGGCGCGCACAGCCGACCAAGGACGTCCAGCCTGCCGTTGTAGCCGCGTCCCTGCCTCCTGTGCTCGCGGCAGGACTCGTGTTCGTCGCGTCCGGGGTGGTGCTCGTGTTGGAGATCCTCTCCGTTCGGCTGCTCACACCGTATGTAGGAATGACATTGGAGACTACGACCTCGATCATCGGCGCCGTGCTCGCCGGGATCGCTGCCGGCGCGGCCCTCGGCGGCTGGATTGCCGATCGCGCCAATCCCCGGCGGTTGGCTGTGGGCCTGCTGACAGTCGGCGGCCTGTTCGTGCTGCTCACCGTGCCGATCATCCGCGCGCTCGGTCCGCTGGCTCGCGACGGTGGGAATCTGGCCGCGGCGGGGGTTACCTTCGCTGCGCTGGCCCCAGTCGCAGCGATCCTGAGTGCGGTTACCCCGACGGTGGCACGGCTGCAGCTACGCGATCTACAAGCCAGCGGGACTGTCGTGGGGCGGCTATCGGCATGGGCGACCGCGGGTGCGCTCGTCGGCACTTTCGGCACTGGGTTTGTACTTGTGCCGCTGCTCCCCGTCAGCAGCTCGGTGCTGGCGATCGGCATCCTGCTTGTGCTCGCCGGCGTGCTGCTCGGCGCATACACCCAGATGTTCAACACCAGCAAGCTCCTGGCGCCGGTAGTCGGTCTGCTTGCGCTCGGACCAGTGACGCCGCTCCTGCACTCGCCGTGCGACGTTGAAAGCACGTATCACTGCGTACGCGTCGCAACGGACCCGGCACGATCGACAGCCCGCCTGCTCGTGTTGGACCAGGATTACAACTCGTACGTCGACCTGAAGGATCCCACCTTGCTCGTGTTCCCATACACGCGTTGGATCGGCGACGCGATCAACGCGATCGGGCGCCCGAAGGCGCCGCTTAACGGGGTGTTCATTGGCGGCGGAGGCTTTACCCTGCCGCGCTGGCTGCTGGCGACCCGCCCAGGCTCGCACGCGCAGGTGCTCGAAGTCGACCGGGTGCTCGTCGACGTTGATCGCGATCGTCTCGGACTGCGCACCTCGCCGCAAATGCGCAGCACGATCGGCGACGCGCGCGTGAGTCTGCACGGTGTGCCGACCGGAAGCGCCGATGTGGTGGTCGGCGACGCGTTCAGCGGTCTCACGGTGCCATGGCAACTGATGACGATCGAATGGCTGCGTGACGTGAAGCGGGTGCTACGGCCCGAGGGCCTGTATGCGCTCAACACGATTGACGCCCCGCCGCTCGGTCTGCTGCGCGCTGAAGCCGCGACGCTGCTCGCGTCGTTCACCAATGTGCGTCTGATCACACACACGGGCGCCGACCGCCGTCCCGTCCAGGACAACGAAGTCATGCTCGCGTCCGATGGCCCACTGCCACCAGAGCGCTCGCCGGCAGCGTTCGGCGCCACCACCTTCGACCGCCAAGCCGTCGTTCAGCTAGTAGCCGGCGCTGAGTCGCTGCGCGACGACTACGCGCCTGTGGATCAGCTGCAGACGCGGTGATAACCCCAGCGCCGGCCGTTTGGTGCACGTCTGCCGGGAGGCGCAGCGGTTCGACGCCGACCGAGTCGGTTGTAAGCGCAAGCTCGACCCGCTGGCGCCAAGACCATTGAAATGGCGCCGATTGCTCCCCCGATCAATTGACCTCAGAACGTGGAAGGCCCCGCATTTGCGGGGCCTTCCATCGAGTGGAGCTAGCCGGGCTCGAACCGGCGACCTCCTGGGTGCGATCCAGGCGCTCTCCCAGCTGAGCTATAGCCCCATTGTGCCCACGCGACGACTGGGCGGCTGGTTCGAAAAGTGTAGTGGCGGAGGATGCGCGTTGCTAAATCGGATGGTGCTGCGCGCGCGTACGCACGCGCGCGCAGCACCATCGAAAAGACCAACACCGAACCTGCGACGGCACACTTTGGGCACATTTGGACGGTGGAGGCGGCCGCTTGCTGATCAGCGAAGCGAAGCGCGTCGTGGGGGTGCAGTGTGGGCGTGTCCAGTGGGCACGGCTGTGGTCCGCAGCGAAGATTGGCAGCGGGTGATCTCGGTATGGTGTTGAAGCGCAAATGGGATTGCTCGATGACGCCATCCGCGAGCACCTGGAGCTCAAGCGTCTCCGGGGTGCCGATCCAACGGAAGTAGCTCGCGCCGAGCACGATGCTCTGAGCCCGGTGCCCCGCGAGCGGAGCGCGGAGCATGGGCACGACGATCAGGTCGACACCTTGGGCGAGCACGCCATCGTTGAGCCGGCGAGCGCGCACGCATCGAGCGAGCAGTTAGCTTCCGGTGTTTCGCAGTCTGCGCCCCCCGTGGAGAGCTCAGCTGCGGAGATCGCGCACGTCGGACAGGAGACTGCGGAGATCGACATGGCGGCGGTGCTGGGCGAAGAGGCCGATCGCCACGGCGATGTGGCGCCGGCAGGTATCGAAGAAGCAGCGCCAGACCACGCCGACGCACAGACAAGCGACCCAGGAGCGCCGTCAAGCGTGGCTGAGCTCACGGACGAAGATTTGGAGCGGGAGGCGCCAGAAGCAGGCGCGTCCGCTGGTGTTGAAGAACACGAGCACACACAACCCCAAGAGTCACGAGCCGATGGCGATCACGGCGAGTCGGTCGAGGACGTGCTCGAAGAGACGCCCGATTTCCTGCAAGACACGCCCGAGCAGGAGCGCCTGTGGTTTGAGCAACAGCCGCCAAGGGACTTCGACTTCGACAAATAGCCGGTGCCAGCGCTGGCCACCGTGCATCGTGGTTCCCTAGACTGGCATGGCTTGGGGCCATAGCTCAGCTGGGAGAGCGCCTGCTTTGCAAGCAGGAGGTCGCCGGTTCGATCCCGGCTGGCTCCACTCACGAAATCCCTGCAAAATGGCTGTTTCTTTAATCTGCGGTGGCTGTTTTCAGCATCGGGAGATGCGTTGTGCGAGCCCCATGGGCCTATTCATGGGCCTAAACGCCGACCGTCGTCTACAGACCGACCGGCTCGCTAGCAGGGGATTGCCGCAGGCGACCTCCTGCTTGGACGGCAGGAGGTCGCTGAGTATGAGAGCGACGCCGGCACCCAAATGATCCGTGGGCTGTTGCTCACGGCCCAGGTCACCGATGCTCGGCGCTCGCTCTTGCGGGCGATTGCGGAAGCGTGGCCGTTGACGCTTTGGGCAAGCGTCGTCGTCCGGAGCGAGCGTTAGCCCGGACGGAGTTGAGAAGCTCGGTCAGCTGCGAGAGCGGGCGCTATTCGCCTCCCCTCCTTTTGGCGACGAGCGAGATCCGCCGTGAGACCGAGGTCGAGTCTCAGAACGGCGATCTCGGCGGCGCGCCCTGGCGCGGCCTCTGCGTCCAACCACGCACCGAGCAGTAAACCTGGTGATAAGGCCTGGTCCCGTCGCACCCGGTCCCGAGCAGACCTCCGCTCTTCGCCCTAACCGGAATCGGAGGGCCTACCGGTTTCCCTTCGCGCGGTTGTGGGGGACGCACAGCATCTCGCAGTTGTCGAGTTCCGTGTTCCCGCCCTTCGACCACGCGGTCACGTGGTCGGCGTCCATCTCGGCGAGCTTGTAGATCCGCGTCCTATTGGCGTTGTCGCCGACCGCACAGAGCGGGCAGTTGGACTCGCCCGTCTCTTCGGCCTTCTTAGTCTGCCGCTGGTAGGCGGCAGCCTTGGTCTTATCGTCGAACAGACGGATCGCGAGCAACTGCGGATCCTTCTTGCCACCCAGGAGGTACTCGTATATCCCTTTTCGCTTGCCAACGGATGGGTCACCGAGAAGCGCATCCACCTCCGCGTCGACCGCAGCAGCGTTGTAGGAGTCGGAGTGGTACTCCTCGTACAGCCGCCCCCAGTCCAGCCCGCGCATCTCCTTGTCCGGCGAACGCGTGAAGACACTGCCGATCCAGTCGATGACCGCGGTGAAGTAGTTCTTCAACCCGCTGATGTCCTTATCACCCCGATGCGTGGAGAGATACGCGTCCACGCTGATGCCGGTGGACGCCGCGACCCATGTCAACGCGACGGCCAGCACTTCCTGACGCTTCGGGTCGCCCTTTATGTAGGACGACCACTTCTGCATATTCGCGTTCTGCGAGTTGCTGAATTCGGCCTTCGCCTGCGTGATGAACGGCCCGGAGTAGACCGCGTTTAGCACCTCCTGGGGATTCAAGGGAATCCCAGCGATGTTGATCGTCTGGAACCAATCCTTGATCTCCTTCTCGGCACCCTCGCAATGCCACACGAGCAGCTGGCTCTTCACTATTTTCTCCTGCGCCTCTACGGGCAGCGAAGAGAACGTCTGCTCCTTCCCGTCGACGCGGATCGCGAACTTGCCGGTGACGAACCGCCCAACGCTGGTTATCCGCTGCTGACCGTCAAGGACCTCCAGATGGTCGCCGACGACGTTGAAGTAAATGAGGCCGATCGGATAGCCCTTGAGCAGCGACTCGATGACGGAGACATCCCTCTTACCGTCGTTGTAGATGTAGTTGCGCTGGTACTCGGGCTGGATCACGAGCTTGCCGGCCAGGCCGAATAGACCCTTGCCCTCAAGCTCGTTGTAAACGAACCCCTCGATAACCTCCGCGACGGTGTACTCGTGTAGGTCGGCCTTCATGAGTTAGCGTTCCGGTGGCGGATGAGGATACGGTCGTAAGCGACAACTGGGCGACCGTGGAAGTCGTAGTAGCAAAGATCAGGGTGACCGGCGCTGATCTGCCCTGTCTGACCCGACGCGTAGTAGTCGTCGACGAACTTCTGCGACATCCCGTGCGGAATTGTGTAACGGTTCGTTCCAACGATCTCGAACTGGTCGGGGTTGTACTTGGCGAGCCAAGTTATGGGCACGCCCATCACGCCGTCGTAGTCAGACGGGATGGCATCCGAGAACGGGACCTCAATGGCGTCGTAGTTGTCGTAGCGGACGTAGTCGCTCGCGCCGTCGAGCTTCTTGATCAGCTTCTTGTTGAACTTGAGGTTGTCTGCCCTCGTCATTAGGTTCATCGGCTCGTGCCTTCGTCCGTGCTCGATGTTGGTGAACCACAGCACGCCAGACACCCGGATGAGACCCTCGCGTCGGTCCGTTGCGACCGCATAGTCCTCATACGGACTGCCGAAGTGGCCGGCGTTGCCGGGGAACCCCTTTCCAAGCCAGATCTTGTTGTCCCGGATGTGGGGAAAGATCTCGCCATAGGTGATCGCATTCTGATTGGCGATGATCGCGAACTGCTTTCGGCTGTCCACTAGCCAGCCGAAGAACTCCTTGAGAAGACTGAACGGCGGATTGGTGATGATGATGTCCGCCTCATCCCGCAGATCAGCCACTTCGGTGCTCCGAAAGTCCCCGTCGCCGCCCAGGTACTCCCATTGCAAGTCGTCGATGTTGATCACGCCATCGCCATTGACGTCGGTCCGCTCAAGAACGAACTTCTTGCCGTTGACACGCGTCTTCACGGCGTCAAATTGCGGGTTGTTCGTCTCGAAGAGCGTCGTTTGATAGAAATCCCCGGCCGGGTTGCTGTCAGGCGCGTACGATGTCGAGATCAGCTTCTTGATCCCGAAGTCCACGAAGTGGAGCGCAAAGAACTTCGTGAAGTTGCTCCACTCCGGGTCGTCACAGGGAAGCAAGACGACCTTGTCGCGGAACACGTTTGGGTCGTACTCGAGATACGCGTTCATCTCGCGCTCGATGTCAGGCCACTGGGTGTAGAACTCGTCCTTTCTGGCGCCCTTCGCCGCGTTCAAGCGGCGGCCCTTGCCCTCGGTCGCAGTCGTCGCATCCACGGTCGTGACCGTACTAGCGCGAGGGGACGCCAGCACCAGAGAGCTATTCGGGGAGGGCCTCGGGTCGGAGACATCCCGTCCCCCTCCGACGAAAGGCAGTCCATCCAACCTCCTCCCCACGCAGACCGACGCGCACGCCGAGTCAGGCGACTTCTCGCGGGAGGCGGTACCGACGCGTCCCTGGGGCCGGGGGGCTATGTGCGAGGGACGAACTTCGCAACGTGGTCGCATTGCTGTGGCATAGCAGTCGTCTCGAACCGGACGACGGAGGCTGGAGGGTGGGACAAAAAGCGACGTTCCAGTGACCTATCGCTAACGCCGCGAATCGATAAGTCACTTCCGGGAGGCTGCACTAGTCAGCGTCCACGTCCAACGCTGTGGTCGGGAGCGTCGCGGGCGGATTGTCGTGTGAGCCAGTGGGCGGGCCGCAGGATGTGTCGCAGTCGTAGGGGGTTTCGGTTGGGTTGCCAGCCGAGGTCGGTGGCCTCTCGGTAGTCGAGCGATGGCGTCTGTCTGCGGCTGTGACTCATGTTTTGGGCTAGTCGCTTTATTCGGTCGGCGTCTTGTCCGTCGTTGCCGAGTTGGTCGCGGGCGATGTACCAGTCGGTGCCGTGGCGGGCGCGTGTGGCCTCGACGTAGGCGGTCTCTTTGCTGGTTTGCCAGCCGCCGGTGACGACGATGGAGCGCTCGACGGTTGCGCCCTGCTGGCGGTAGACGTGTTGGGCGTAGGCCAGCCGTAGTGAGTCCAGGTGCTCGCTGGCGAGCTGAACTCGTCGCCCTGATCCGTCGAGCGTGATCGTCACGCCGTGTTCGTGGACATGGGTGATTTGGCCGCGTGTGCCGTTCTCGACCCTGGGTTGTCCGCGTAGCTGGTGCTGGGCGGTGAACGCGATGAGGTCGCCGTCGCGCAGGCCGTAGTGGACGTTGGGGAGGGCGATCTCGTGGTGGCCGAGTTCGCCGCGTTCGGCTCGTAGATGCTGCGCGCGGGCGTTGAGGCGATCAATCTCCTGGTTTGAGGCGTCCGCGATCAGCGCCACCGAACGGATGTCATCGTGTTCGCTGGTGAGCTGCCCCCATGCTTGGACGGCGTTCTCGGCTGCTTGGTCGCGGGTGTCCGCGAGGTGCAGCCGTCCAAGGGAGTGGTAGTGCGCCATCGCGCGCTCGGGTTCGCCGGCGCGTAGGGCTCTCCAGGCGTTCTGCTCGCCGGCGTCGCGGGTGCGGTGGATGTCAGCGAGTTCGGCGGTCGGCGCGTGGCCTGTGAGCCTGTCGAACATGCCTCCAGGGCCGATCGAGGGAAGCTGCTTTCCGTCACCGACCGCGATCAGCTTCGCCCCTGAGCGCTCGACGAGCTCGGTAAGGGCGTGGAGGCGCGCGTGATCGACCATCCCGGCCTCGTCCAGGACGATCGTCGTGTCCCGGCCGATCTCGACTGTGCCGGTGTTTGCGCGGGCGACGAGCGCGTCGAGAGTGAGTGTCTGTCCGGTGAGGGCCGGGCTGTCGGCTCCCAGGCGCTCGGCGGTAGACCCGGACACGGCTATGCCGATCGTCTGGTGGCCGGCGTGCTGCTCGGCGAGTGCGGCGGCGTCGATCACGACGCCCTTCCCGGTGCCGGCGGGGCCGACGAGGACAGCAAGGCACTCCGGTCCGGTTAGCACCTCCACGGCGGCGCTCTGCTCCGGTGCTCAATGGAGCGCCGATGTGCTCGGCGACTTCGCGTGTGGCGGCGGCGCGTGTTCGCTCGCCGGTGTCTCGGTTGGCTGGCTGGGCGAGCAGCTCGGCGCGGCGTTCGATCGCTTGCTCCTGCGCGCGCACAGCGAGCGTGGTCATTCGCCCACCTTCCAGCGTGAGGACTCGCCGGTCGCGGATCATCTCCCTCGCCACGGTGAGCGCTTGATCGGGCGCCATCTCTCCCGCTGTCTGCTCCAGTGCGACGGCGTGCAGGTCGCGTGCGTGGAACACGGCGTGCTGCTCCGTCAGACGCGCCTCGATTCGGTTCTCGATCGGCCGATCAACATTCGGCCGCTCGGGCGCGCCGATCAAGCGCACGGCCTCGTCGGGGCCGAAGCCGTGACGCCGGCCCGTCTCGCTCCACACACGTTGCAGGTCGGCGCGTGTGGTCAGCTCCTTCGCCCGGCGGTTCTCGAGCGCGAGGTTGCGCAGCTCCCCGCGTTCCGGTGCTCGGCCGTAGCGGGCACGAAACCGCTCGGCCGCCCTGGCGACCTCACGCGAGCGGCCAGAGAACTCCTCGATCAGTGTTCGTGGCACGCCGGCGATCTCGAAGTAGCGGCCGGCCTTGCCGGTGCCCCGCTCGATCTCATAGCCCTCGCCGGCCAGCTCATCGGCGAGCGCGGAGCGGTAGAACGCGCCCAGCTCGCGGGCTGACCGGAAGATCGGCCGAGAAGCGACCGCGACGATCCGCTCGTCCTCCCTCACGGCGCCGCTGATGATTACGTGACTGTGCAACTGCGGGTCGGGCGCCTGCGCTCCGCTGACCCCGCGGGCGGTCGTGTGGCGGTACTCGGCGGCGATCACGTCCTTGGCGTGCTCCTCCACGACCTGGCCGTCATAACGACGGCGCACGACTGGCACCTGCTCGCGTAGATACCGGACGGTGCTCTCGACCGCTCTGGCGTGTGCGGCCTCGATCTGCTCGCGCTGCCACGGATCACCGAGCGCCCAAACCGTCGAGACGGACTTCGGGGCGCTGAACGTCACGTCGATCCCGCCACCCCTACCGCCGCCCGCGCCCTCCGGACGCAGCCACCTGCCCGTGCCTGGATGGCGCCCATCCATCAACGCAATGAAGTCGGCACCCTCGACCGGCTCACCGGCACGCACACCCAGCCGAGCCAGCGTCTCCGGGTCCGCGAGCCAACGGCCAGGGGCCAGGGGCCAGGGGCCAGGGGCCAGGGGCCTGCATTATCTCCCCGTCCGGGGTCAGGTAGTAGTCGCCTCGCTCGGGCGCGACCGTCTTGCTCTCCAAGTAACGCGCGTAGCCGCCACCTCCAGCCGCAGGGATGCTCGATGCAGTCATCACATAAGTGATGACCCTGAGCGGCCCAAAACGGCCAACGAATTACACAGCGCTCGCACACCACGCGCACACCCGTGCATATCGTCTGTTTGGACTTACGAGGGACGGACGTCAGCGAGTGGCGCAGTCGGCCGATGGCGGGCAGGGCCAAGCGGTGACCCGCTGGATCGCTGAGCTTCGAGAGGGTGCGAACTGAGAGGCGTGTGCCGGTGGCTAGCGTCGGCGCTCCGCGGCGTCGATCGCTTTCGCGAGGTCGGCGAGCGAGTAGTCCAGCGCGTCGAGGAGTGCCCTCACCGTCGCCCAGGCGGGTGCGCTCTTGGCCGACTCCAGGCGGTTCACGGTCCCGAACGTGATGCCGGCGGCGCTGGCGAGTTCCTCCTGTGTTTGCCCGCGTTGCTCTCGCATCTGGCGGATTGCTTGTCCGAGGGCAGGGTCGGTCGGTAGCCGGGGCGGCATCGAGACGGGAGCCTGTCAGGATCAGATGCTTACGTCTATGCGCTTGAGCCTATCCGCTTGAGCCACTATGCTCACGCTAATAAAAAGTGCCCCCGCGCCGCGCTAACGGCCGGGGGCGTGGCACCGAGAGCCTGAACTCCCGGCGCACAGAGACCCTAGCGAGACAGCACGGTTCCTCCACGCCCCGAGCAGTCCTCCCGGAGCCTCCAACCACAGGAGGAACCGATGAGCACGACTCCCATTCCCGACACGATGATCCTCGCGGCTATCGAGCGGGCCGCACTGCATCGCGGACGCCCCGGCGTCCCGATCTGGATGATCCTCGAACACCTGGGCCTGCCACGACGCGCGCGCCGAGTCAGGCCGCAGATAGGCGCGCTAACCGACGCGGGCGCTCTAGCTACGACTCGCACCCACGGCGTGCAGCTTTGGAGTTTGACTGCTGCGGGGCGTTGCCAGCTGCAGCGTGCCGGCGACGTTGGGCTCCCTGAGTCTCCACAGCATCAAGCGTGGCGCGCGGCACGAGCGCTCGCTGAGCAAGAGATCGAGCGGTTCCGCTCGGCGATGGCCGATGTACTCGCGGAGGCGACGGCGCTGCTCGACGGGAGCAGTTCATCTGATGGCTGGTTCGAGATGGCGACCCGGCTGCGGACGGCAGCATGGCGTCTCGGCTCAGCCACGTACTGCCTCTGGCAGTGGAGTGAGCCCACCGACGATCGACCGGACATCGACGACCACACGATGCCCGGTGACGTATTGCTGGGCGACGAGGAGCGTGCTCGCTGTCGCCAGCGTCGCAGCGGCCGGCGCAACACGAATCTCTGGCGAGACGGCGAGTGAAGCATGGCAATCCGTTGGCCGCTTTTTGTGGTTCGGGGTCTTTAACAATGATGGCCGCCACGAAGCCACCACAGGACGCGCCCGCGCCAGCAGCCGCGCACCTCTCGCCGCTTCTTGATGCGACGGAGGCCGGGCGGCTGTTGTCGGTGCCCGCGTCGTGGGTGCTCGCTGAGGCACGAGCGAACCGGATTCCGCATGTGCGGCTCGGACGCTATGTGCGGTTCAGCGCGGAGGAACTGGAGGAGTGGTGGCGAGCGCGTATGCGGGGGCCGTGGCGTGCGCGAGGTACAGCGTCGCGCACAGCGCGCTCGTTGCTCGTCGATCGTCGGGCAGAGCCCGGGAGGCGTCCTGGCTAACGGGACGGCTCTTACGTTGGAGCAGCCGCAGCGCCCGCTACCTTGGGCGGCCGATGGTGGCGCTCGATCAGGGAGACGATGAGTGATGGCCACAGCGAGGAAGACCACCCGACGCCCCTACGGGGCTGGCTCGCTCTATGCGCGCGGGGGTGTCTGGTATGCGCATTGGCGTGCGGACGGTGGACGGCAGGTCAAGCGTCGTGTCGGCCCGATGCGCGTCGAGGGCTCGAGGGATGGCCTGACACGCAGCCAGGCCGAGGCAGAGCTGCGTCGGCTGATCGCGGAGACGAAGCCTGCCCGGATGACCGCCGGCGAGGCGCTGACTATGACTGAGCTGGGGCGGCGTTACCTCGCGAACCTGGAGCGTCAGAGCCGCAAGAAGGCGACGACGACGGCTGTAGAGTCGATCCTGCGCGTCTGGCTTGAGCCGTTCTTCGCGGAGCGCGATCTGCGCCGAATCACGGCGCAAGACGTCCAGGACTTGATGACGATGATGGAGAACGGCGAGAGGCCCGGACCGAAGGCCAAGGGGGACCGTCGCCATGGGCGTCCTGTCGGCGCGAAGTCGGTCCGCAACTACATCGGCTACCTATCGGCACTACTAGGGTTCGCCGAGCGCAAGGGATGGCTGCCTGTGAACGTCGCCCGGCATATCGAGCTGCCCGGCAAGCCCGAGAGCGCCGAGATCAGATTCCTTGAGCCGCTTGAGGTGCGCGCGCTGGCTGACGCCGCTGTCGATGGGCCTTACCGCGAGATCGATCGCGCGATCTATCTCACGGCGGCGATGACTGGCCTGCGACAGGGCGAGCTGGTGGCGCTTCGTTGGCGCGACGTGGACTGGACCGCTGCCCGGATCAGGGTCCGCCAGAACTACGTGCTGGGCGAGTTCGGCACGCCGAAGTCTCGTCGCTCGACGCGCAGTGTTCCGATGGCCGACGAGGTCGCGGGAGAGCTGGACCGGCTCAGTCGCGCAGCGGGGGAGAGCAGTGGCAGTGGCGATGCTCTCGTGTTCGCCGATCCCCACACGGCCGGGCCGCTCGACAAGGCGGCGATCCTGCGGCGTTTCCGCCGGGCGCTCAAGGCCGCGCATCTAGAGCAGTCGCATCGCTTCCACGATCTGCGCCACACGTTCGGTACGGCGATGGCTGGCACTGGCGTTCCCATGCGGACCTTGCAGGAGTGGATGGGGCATCGTGATATCGAGACGACCCAGCGCTACGCGGACTACTCGCCGAGCGCGCACGAGTCTGCGTTCGTGGAGGCGGCCTTTGGATCGGGTGACAACGGCAGGCCGCTCGCCTCGCGGGCGACGTGACGGCGCTCGAACGTGCCTCCTAAGGATCGGACTCGACGCCGCTTCTTGGCCGCCGATGTGCAGCTCGTGGTGGAGCGCTCGAGCGAGCACCCCATCGAGTACGCGATCATGCTCCTCGCCTTGCGGGACGGTCGCTGGCGCACGGTGCGCACGTTCGACAACGCACACGGTCCGGGCGAGCACCACGAGCACACGTACGTCGGCCTGGAGAAGCAGTCTCCAACCGTTACGTATGGTCCGGTAAACGACGCGATGCACGGCGCCGAACTCAAGCTGCTACGCGAGTGGAGCGATATCGTTCACGGCTGGGAGTATGTGCAATGAGCGAGATCACAGACAAGACCGATGAGCTGTTCATGGCGGCGTCGCGAAGCGACGACGATCTCGGCTACCCGGCGGATGTCGCGTTCGTTCCCAGCGATGAGGAGTGGACCGACGACGTTCTCTGGCGCAACCTGATCGAAGGGCAGGCGACCGTCCTCGTCGGTGAGGACACCGAGCTGTTGCTCGTGCCGTTGCGCCGCGGGGTGATCGACCGGCTCAGGGGCCGTGTGCCCGTCAGCGTCGCGCCCCGAACGCATGGGCACGCCTCGTCCTACGCGACGTTGAGTCGTCTCGGGCGTCACCCGGTGCGCCAGATGCGCGACCTCGCGCACGCCTGACTTGCCAGCAAGCACCTGCGCTAGTGGCGCGTTCCCGAAGTGGCTTGTCGATCGCGGCGCTGGTAACGATTGCTCGCACACCTGCTTTTCGTCTCGGGAGTCTCGATGGCTACGCGGGGGCGCCTGCTTTCCGCGCAAAGGAGGTGCGGTCGCAGCAGTCAGCGCCGCCGTTACCAAGCAAATGTGATTCGGCACCCGCGCCTCGCCTGTCCGGGCACTCCGGAGCGGGAGCGTCGCGCCGGCGCTGCCCCTCCTTCCCGGCAGCGGTCGCCGTCGGCCTCGCGGGCATGGGGAATCGTGGCCGCCCCGTCGAGACGCGCCATCCGCAACCAAGGCGGTCCAGCGCGTGCTCATTATCGAGTGGATGCCCAAGGAGCTTGAATGCTCCGGCGTGAGCGGTAGACGGCGGCTGTGCGACTGGCAGGCGGCTGACGTATCGGGTCGCGAGGTGCCGCGCACGCCGCGGCGAGGGGCATCATGTGCAGTGCTAGATGCCTCCGCGCCTGATCACGTGGCCGTCCAACGCGCCGCAAGACGACTAGATCCCGATGCCCGACCCCTACGACGTTTTCCTCAGCCACGTCAGCGAAGACGCTGAGCTCGCGCGGAGCCTCGCCTCGGTGCTGCGTACCGACCGCCTGCGCGTGTTCCTCGCGGAGGACACTATCTCGGCAGGCGCGAACTGGTATCGCACGATCGAGGATGCGGTCGGCGACGCAGCAGTGGTTGTCGTGTTGATCGGGCTGCGCGCGAAGACCTTGAAGTGGATGGCCACCGAGTGGATGGCAGCGGCGACGGGCGCGATGAGCGGACAATCGCTCCTCGTCCCCGTACTGGTGGGAAACATCGATGCCAGCGAGATGCCCCAGGCGCTTCGGCAGTTCCCGGCAATTCGCCTCGACACGCCTGCCGCGCTCGAGAAGGTGGCGCAAGTGATCGCGCGAGCCGTATCGGAAGCGCACGGAGCAATTGGCGAGTCGGCCGTACTCACCGCGCCCATCCTCCCGCCCGACTACGTGGAGACCGGCGTATCTGAGCGCATCCTCGCGGCGGTCGACACCGCGACCCGTGAGCGCTCGGGTCCCGTTGAGGTGGTTGGCGCGGCGGGCGCCGGTAAGACGATCGCGGCAGCAGCAGCGTGCCGGGCAGCAGGTGATCGGTGGGATGTCGTGGCTTGGATCGACGCCAGATCCGAGCAGACCGTCATCCGGAGACTTGCCGATCTTGGACAACGCCTTGGACACGTTGATGCGAGTGCCGGTCCCGAGCAGCTAGCCGCGGCAGTATGTCAGCGGCTCGCGAGCGGAGACGCCGGCTGGCTCCTCGTCTTCGATGACGCCGACGAAGCTAAGGGGTGGCTGCCTCGCTGGATACCGGCCGCCTCCGCGAGCGGCACTGCGATCGTCATCGCACGTCGCGAGCTTGGCCTCGGCGGGCCGGTTGTACGCCTTGCAGCGCTCGATTATGAAGTCGCGGTGAGCCTGCTCGAACGGCGGCTGGGGACGCAGCTCGATGACGATGATCGACACGCCCTGCCCGAGCTGATGGCGGCGATTGGACCTGCCACGCCGCTAAGCGTCGTCCTCATCTCAGCTGCGTTGGACAGGGAGCGCGGGCCCATCAAGGACCGCATCGACGGGCTGCTCGCGACGCTGAACGAGCCAGCGCCACAAGTCGCCGAGACGATCGAATCTGCCGTGTCGCGAAGACTCCAGGACCTCGCGCAGCGCCGTCCGGTCGCGGGAAGAATCGGTCAGGTCCTCGCGACGGCCGACCGGATCGCCGTACCAGTGGCGCTCTTGCAAGGCGCCGCGCACGACTCCTTCCTGGAGTCTGACCCCGACGAGGTCAGCGCGGCGCTCGCCGAGCTTGAGGCCGTA
This sequence comes from Solirubrobacteraceae bacterium, assembly GCA_035474295.1. GTDB lineage: Bacteria > Actinomycetota > Thermoleophilia > Solirubrobacterales > Solirubrobacteraceae > Palsa-744. The sequence goes on along the minus strand of DATINL010000003.1, from coordinate 4,591 downwards.
GGGTTGATCCGGATCACGCCTTCGGGCGCAGCGCCGACGCATCCACTGATCGCTCAGGCGCTGCGGCGCGAGACCCCGTGGAGCGAGGTCATCGGCTTCCTCGCGCGAGCCGCGGCGCGCTGGCGAGATGCCGGCGGTCGCGATGATCGCGAGACCGGTGCCCTTCGTGATCTTGCGCGGCACGCGCTCGCGAACACGCCCGAGACCGCATCGGTGGTCGCGATCACGGCGACTGGACAACTGGCAATCGAGGCCGCCCGGGCGCTCCTCGATGCCGGCGACGCGCTGGCCGCGGTCCCCCTCCTTGAGGACGCGCTTGAGGCATCCGAGCGTGCTCTCGGACCAACTGATGCAATGACGCTCACGATGCGGTCGAATCTGGCCGGTGCGCTACACGCCACTGGTGAGCTCGACCGGGCAGCCGCGCTCCTTGACCAGACGCTCGCCGACAGCGAGCGCGTCCTGGGGCCGGATCACCCCTCGACGCTGAGCACGCGAGCAAACCTTGCCGCGACGCTTCAATCGGCCGGCCGGCTCGAAGACGCACTCGTGCTCTTGGACCGCACGCTCGCCGACAGCGAGCGGGTCCTCGGTCCGGCTCATTCCTCGACGCTAGGCACGCGAGCAAACCTCGCCGTGGTGCTTCAGTCGCTGGGTCGCGTCGACGCGGCGGTCGCGCTGCTCGAGCAAACGCTCGCCGACAGCGAAACTTTGCTCGGCAGAGACCATCCATCGACGCTTAGCCACCGCGCGCAGCTTGCAGCCGCAACGCAGCAAAACGGACAGCTAGAGCGCGCGCTCGCGCTCTGGCAGCAGACCGCTGGAGATAGCAACCGCCTACTTGGACCTGAGCACCCATCAACACTCGTCGCGAGATCGAACCTCGCGGCCGCGCTCGAGGCGATTGGTCGGACCGAGGAGGCGGTAACGCTGCTGGCCGAAATCCTCGCCGTGAGCGAGAAAGTGCTCGGCCCGGACGATGTCCTCACCGGTGCGGTTCGTCACAACCTCGCCTACGTCCGAGGCTAGGTGGGGCGGCGGGTGAAGGTCGCGCAGCCGATCCGCGTCTTCGTCAGCTATGCGCACGAGCGCGCGCTGGCGGGTCACCGCGAGAGAGCCCTTGAGCTAGCGCAATCGCTCCGGCTTCGGGGGATTGAAGCGATGATCGACCAGTTCGTCGAGCACGATCCGCCGTTCTGGCCAAGGTGGATGGCCGACCAGGTGCGGGGCGCCGACCACGTTCTCTGCTTGGCGTCTCCGGCGTACAAGGAGCGGGTCGAGCTCCGCGGCAACCCCTTCGAAGGTCGGGGGGCGCGGTGGGAGGGGGCGATCATCACCGAGGAGCTCTACGGACAGTTCCCAAATGCCTACCGGAAGTTCATCGCGGTTGTGCCTGCTGGTGGCTCGCCCGACCACATTCCCGACGTATTGCTGCCGGTTGGCCGGTCGTACTATGTGCTTCCCCGGGACGACGAGGATCTCTACCGCAGACTCACTGGGCAGCCGCGCGTGGCGCCCGCCCCGCTTGGTGCGGTGCTGCGGCTCGGGCCCAGCTGACGCCGGGAGTGCGCATTTACGGTTGCAACCAAACACCGCTGCTTCATTGCAAGCGCCGCGTGATAACTGCGACTGGAACCCTCACTTGCGCCCAACCCAGGTGCCTCTTGCGCGGTTTCATGAGACACGCTCATCGCGAAAAGGAGGCGGGCGCGTCGGCGGCTGCGACACGCCTGCAGCGGACGAGGACCGGGGCTGGAGAGCGACGGGGGTGAGGCTTTCGCAACGCTCGGTGGGAGCGAGCGTGAGCCGGTCGTCTGTCTGCGCGCTCGGAGGGGTCGACGGTGTCGCACAAGGGTGAGCAGTCGAGGAGGATCTCGGTACCGCATCGGCACCGATCGTGATTCGTGTCCGACGGGCCGCGAGCATCGCACGCGAATGGACGTGCCGTCTCTTGGTGGCGGAGCTATAGACGACGCCGTGTGTGGCGTCGAGTCGCCGACTGGGGTCCGCGCTGGCCGGTATTCACGGGAAGGGCTACCGACAGTTCGATTGCGTAACGGGGTGCGAAGGCTGTGTCGGTGATGTGCACGCCTTCGATGCGGTCGACTCGGTAGGCCCTGACTTCTCCTGTCTGAGTCTTGATTGCGTAGACGAGGAGGTTGCCGGCCTTGGAGCGGCGTAGGGCGTATGGCTCGATCATGCGTGTGGAGTTCTGGTAGTCGAGTTCGACGAGGAGGTGGTTGGCGCCAGCGAAGCGGATCTGCTCAAGGGGAGCGCCGCCGGGCCACCGCGTGATCGTGGGCGGCGCGACCCAGCTTGCCTCGATCTCCTCGCGCCCGTCGGGTACTGGCTGCAGCTGTAGGGTCTCCGCGCCGCTGAGCCACGCGAACACATCTTGGAGGGCGTTGATGAACTCGTCGACTGGTGGAAGTACGGGGAGCTGGTGGGTGAGCATCGCGCCCCAATCGGCTCGTAGATCGGCCGCCTTTTCGGTTGCGGTGACTGCCGCGAGCGTCGGGACGGGCACATCCTTGTAAGCGCACTTGCGCTGGAGGATGCTCACAACGAGGTCGCGGTTCTCGCGCAGGTCGGCGCGGCGGTAGAGGTTGACGATGTCGTAGAGATCGCGAGGTCTAGTGCGTTGTCCAAGTGCGCGTAGCTTCTCTGCGAAGACCTCGGCAAATGCGTAGCACTGCACTGCGCCATCGCTGGGAAGTGCCTCGTCGTAGGCGTGAGCGATCTCGCGTCGCACGGTGGTCTCGACGATCGTCTCGTCGTATGTGAGGTCGAGCTTGACTCGCGCCTCGCCGGGTGTTCCCCGTGGTCCCCTGTAGTAGATGCGGCCTTCTGCGGAGCGCCCGTCGGGTCGTAGCCTGACGACGGGCTGGCGGCTGGATAGCGTGATGCCGGTTTCCTGCTCGACACGGTCGAGCATCTCCGTGAGGATCGGCAGCAGCTCCTCGGGTGTCAGCGGCCCGTCGTCGAGTACGGTGAAGTCGAGGTCCTCTGAGAACCTGTAGGTCTCCACGAAGCACTTCTTCAGGCAGGTGCCGCCCTTGAATACCCAGTGATCGCGCAGGGCTGGTTGGGAGCCGATTCCCCACAAGAGCCAACCGAGTACGTAGTCCTTCTCGACGACCTCTTCGGTTAGACCCCACTCCCGTGCTCGCACCTGCAGCGCCGCGCGGGGGATCAAGCGTCGACCCTCGTATTGATTCGCAAACCCCAACGTGCGGTGATCGGACCCTCATCCAGACGGGCAGGGTCAAGCCGACCTGTGCCAGCGCTTACCCGCCGCAGGCACGCATCGATCAGCTCGTCGTCCGCGAGCCCGAGCTTCTCGACGATGTATCCGAGGCGCTTGAACACAGTTCGGTTGCCGAGTCGGTCCCCGTATTCGACGAGCTGTCGCCAGGAGACATCCGGCGTTTCGGCGTAGGTCGCGAGCGCCTCGGTGGTATGGCGCAGGCCACCCCCGAGCGAGGGATCATCCAGGCTGTCCACCAAACTTCGCTCGCGGTCTGAGACCTCAACTGGCATTCCCTCGCGCCAAACTCGACGCGTACCGAACAGCGCCGAGTCGGAGCGATGGCGAAGCTCGAATCGAACACCGCCGATCGTGCGCTGGCGGCGAGGAACAGGATGGGAGGTGATGAAGACCGTCGTGAAGAAGATCTGGTCGGTGAGATCCCAATGATGCAGCGCCGTCCAGCCACCCACATACCCCGGCGCGAGAGCAGCCATCGCTATGGCCCAGGGGTCCGCGCCCCAGGTCTCCGGGTTCTCGGCTTCCAACGGCACGGTCGTGTAGAGCCCGCGCTGTAGCCGAGCGACCCAGCCCTGCTCGGCGAGGTGCCGCAGCAGCCGCGCAGCGCGCGCATGATCCACACCAGTCGCCGCCGCGGCGTCTGCCGGTGTGAAAGGCCCTCGCAGCTCACGATTGAGCTGCGAGACGAACGCGCGATTCGCACCGGAGAGGCCAGCCACAGTCGCCATAGTGCCTACTATAGCTAGAGAAACGACGGCTAGCACGGCGTTAGTCGAGTTGCAATGTATCGATCGTTCAGCATCTCTCGACTCAAACGTTTAGGCCCATGGAGCTGCGCGTGGGCCTAAACCCAGCCGATTTGAGCCTAAACCAGCCGGTTCCGCATCTCGGCCCGAGACCCAGATACCACGAATTTGCAGGGCAAACGGGCTATTTACAGCTTGCTGTCCTCCCGCTTTGCAAGCAGGAGGTCACCGGTTCGATCCCGGTTGGCTCCACTCACGAAATCCCTGTAAATAGGCAGTTTTTCTCGGAGCCCAGCACCGTCTTTCCAGTGCCCGAGGCCTCAAAAAACGGGTCTTGCTGATGTAGCGGGGTTGGGGTGTTGGCGGAGGCATCCGCTGCTCCTCGCAGGCTTCGCGTGGTCAATGGATCGCGTAGCCAGGAGGAGGAGCGGATGCAGGATTACGTTAGTCGTCTGATCGGTCTTGAAGGTTTCGAGGTCACGGATGTTTTGGAGGTTGGTGCTCAGCTGGAGCTGCGGGTCGAGTTGACTGCGTGCGTGGGTTGCTGCCCGGTGTGCGCTTGTGTCTCGAGCGAGGT
>DATINL010000002.1:0-50046 GCA_035474295.1 Solirubrobacteraceae bacterium | reverse complement strand
TGCCGGGTAGGCGTGTGCCGGGTAGGCGTGTGCCGGGTAGGCGTGTGCCGGGTAGGCGTGTGCCGGGTAGGCGTGTGCCGGGTAGGCGTGTGCCGGGTAGGCGTGTGCCGGGGTGGGGGAGTGCCGGGGTGTGGGGAGTGTGAGCCATGGCGGAGCGGTGCTGCAGCGGGGGAGGGGGAACGACGCGACGCGACGCGGGTGATCCGCAGTCTAAGTTCGTTATCGGCTTGTTTCTCTTCCCGGATCAAGATCTGGACGGACTCTGTCGTACGCTGCACGGATGTCGCCCACCTGGATCTGGATGCAAGCCGCCGTTGTCGTGTTCGTCGTGATCGGCATGATCATCGCGATCGCAAAGCTCGCCTGAGCGCGCCTCCGACTCGCGCTTTCGCTGGGCGTACCGGGAACTCCTCGCCCGCGAGGATCGCCCCCGGCACCTCCACCGTCAGCCACTGCGCCAGCTCTCCCAGCCCCGCTTGCGCCAGTTCGGCCGTCATGCCGGGTGGGCGACGCACCAAGTCGTGCGCATCAGACACCACGTTGTGTACGAGCTGCTCACGCACCAACTCCTCCGTGAACCGCCGCACCGTCCCGCCGAACCGCCCCACCAGCGACCCCGCCGTGATCGACGTCAGCATGCCCGCCCCCACCAGCGACCTCAGCATCTCCGGATCGCGGTGGAACGCCGGGCAGCGCTCCGGGTGCGCGATCAGCACCCGGTAACCCCGTCGCTGCAGCGCCAGCAGCAGCGTGTCGAACCCGCGCCCCGCCGGCGTAAACGGACACTCCACCAGCAACCACTCGCCGCCCGCTCCGCCGAGCGCCAGCGCGCTCAGCTCCTCATCGGACAGCTCCCCCGCCCGCGTCAGCGCCACCTCCGCCCCCGACCTCACCCGCAGCTCGATGCCCTCCGCGGCAACCCGCGCACTCAGCACCCGCGTCAGCTCGGCGATCGTCGCCGCCCTGTTGTCGTGCTCCCAGCTCACGTGCGGCGTCGCGACGATCTCCCGCACGCCGCCCGCGCACGCCGCGCGCGCCAGCGCGAGCGACTGCTCGACCGTTCCCGGCCCGTCGTCGATACCCGCCAGCAAGTGGAAGTGAAGATCGATCACCGTCTCGCACCGTACGTTCTCACGCGCCCGCCCTGCTCGTCATCGCGCGCCCGCCCCACCAGTCATCGCACGGTCGCCCTGCTCGTCATCGCGCGCTCGCCCCGCCCGTCACACACGCGGATATGATCGACCTCCCGCGGGCTACCACCGCGTCGCCAGCTCCACTTGCAAGGGAGGATCATGTTCAGCTCGATTGTGGTTGGAACCGACGGATCGGACACCGCCTCGCAGGCCGTCCGCCAAGCCGTCGACCTCGCGAAATCCGTTGGCGCCAAGCTCGAGCTCGTCAGCGCGTACGAGCCGGTCCCCGCCCAGCGCCTGCGCGAGGAACGCCGAGACACACCGGAAGACCTGCAGTGGGCCATCAACCCGCGCGAAGACGTCGAAACCACATTGGAAGCCGCCGCGGAAGTCGCCCGCGCCGACGGCGTCCAAGTCAACACATACGCCCGCCAAGGCGACCCCGCCGACGCGATCCTCGACGTCGCCGAAGAACGCGAAGCCGATCTGATCATCGTCGGCAACAAAGGCATGACCGGCGCCAAGCGTTTCCTCCTGGGCTCGGTCCCCAACAAGGTCTCCCACCATGCCCCGTGCTCGGTGCTGATCATCAGGACTACCTGACCACAGCTCCGGGTCCGCCCGGCGCCGTCGCCGCCGCCGCGTCGATCAGCCCCGCCCCGTACATCCGCTGATCGCCGGCATACCCGAGCTTGCGCGCCGTCGCCTTCAGCCGCGCCACCACCTGGTCGGCCGTCGGCCGCGCCCCGAGCACCCCGCTGGCGATCACCAGCGCCGCCGTCGCCGACACATGCGGCGACGCCATCGACGTCCCCTCATACCCGGGCGGAATGCCGAAGCGCCGCGGCGAGCTCCCGACGTACGTCACCTGGTAGATATCCCGCCCCGACGGCTGATCGGTGTGGCAGTTGGGATCCCCCGGCAGATCCGCATCCGCCCCGCCGCCCGGCGCCACCAGCGTCAACCCGCGCCCGTCATTGGAGAAGTTCGCCAAGCACCCGTGCTCGGTGCTCGCGCCGACCGCCACCACCGCATGCGCCCGCGCCGGATACGCGATCGTGCTGTGCCCCTCGTTGCCCGCCGCCGCCACCACCACCACGCCGCGGTTGTGCGCATACCGCAGCGCATCGAGCAGCTCCGGGATATCCGACGCCGTCACATCGCTCGAGAACTCCAAGCTGAGATTGACCACCCGCGCCCCATGCTTCACCGCGAACCGCACTCCCTGCGCGATCACCGACGCATCACCCTCGCCCGCGCTGTTCAACACCCGCACCGGCATCACCCGCACCCCGTACGCCAACCCCGTCAGCCCGTAACCATTGTTCGTCGCCTCCGCGATCGTCCCCGCCACATGCGTCCCATGCCCGTTGTGATCGTCCGGCTTCGCGTTCCCCGCGACGAAGTCATCCCCCTTGACGAACTGGAACTGACTGAAATCCGGTGAGCGCCGGAAGCGCCCGTGGTCGGCATACGCCACCCCCGTATCCAGCACCGCCACCACCACTCCCGCCCCGCCCGGCGCTCCATCCGCCGCCACGTTCGCCCACGCCTGCGGCGCGTTCACCCCGAACGCCCCCGCGAAGTTCCACTGCAACCGCTCCCACCCGCCCGCTGCCGCGCTCGTCGCCGGGTCGTTCGGCACCAGCGGCGCTGGCAGCGCCGGGCTCGGAGTCGGTGTCGTTGGCACCGGCGCGCTGCTCGCCGGCGTGCCGTCATTCGGCGTCGTCCCGCCCGGCGTCGTCAGCGTTGGCGTCGTCGTATCCGCCGCCACGGCTGTCGCCGATGCCGATGCCGATGCCGACGCCGACGCCGACGCCGATGCCGACGCCGACGCCGATCCGTCGTCCGTCGCCTGCGCTGTGTAATCCGGCACCGCCCACACCACGTTGCGGCGGCCCCGCACGCTGTCCAGCGCCGCCTGGACGCTTGTCCCACGCTTCAGCCTCAGCAGACGCGTATGCGACGCGAGCGTGGTGCTCTGCGGATGCGCCCCCGCTGCCCGTGCGATAGCCGCCCGCGTGCCGCGCGCCGTCGCGTACGCGTACTTGACCACGATCTTTGTGGGGGAGTGCTTCGCAGCGGGTTGGGCGAGCGCAGAGTGGCCGGTTGCCGCTAGAGGCAGCGCTGGATACGCGAGCGCAGATTGGTGGGCGCCGGGTTGGGCATGCGCAGGTTGGGGCTTCCCAAATTGGATGGTGCTGCGCGCGCGCGCGCGAGGCGCGGGCTGTGCCTCGCTCGACGCCGGGCCTGACAGCAGCTGCGCCCACGCAAGCAGCGACAGCACCGCGCCGAGCAGCAGCGCGCCTCGGAGCATCGTGGACCTGGGTTGTCTAGATCTGGCTGTAAACATCGAGCTTTGAGTAATGATGATGTGCGCTGGCCGTCCGCGACGCACTTCCTGCACATCGGCGGTTGCGGCGAAATCGATGAGCGACAGGTTCTTCCCACGCGACGAGTACTTCATGCGCCTCGCGCTGCGCGAAGCCGAGCGTGCGTCAGAACACGGCGACGTGCCGATCGGCGCGGTCGTGGTGCGCGACGGCGAGCTCGTCGGCTCGGGCCACAACGAGCGCGAGCTGCGCCAGGACCCGACCGCGCACGCCGAGCTCATCGCCCTGCGCGAAGCCGCGCGCGCCGTCGGCAGCTGGCGCGTGCTCGACGCCGTGCTCTACGTCACGCTCGAGCCGTGCTCCATGTGCGCCGGCGCGATCGTGCTCGCGCGCGTGCCCCGCGTCGTGTTCGGCGCGCGCGACCCCAAAGCCGGCGCCTGCGGCAGCGTGCTCGACGTGCTCGGCGAACAGCGCCTGAACCACCGTCCGGAAGTCGCCGGCGGCCTGCTCGGCGCAGAGTGCGGCTCGCTGTTGAGTGGTTTCTTCGCCTCGCGCCGGTAAGCGGTCGCGACACGGAGGCCCGCGCTGCCGCCTCGGACCGCCGATCGTCCTAAACGGCACCGATGAGGCCTACGAAACTATGAAGGCAGCCCACGGCGCGATCCTGCGCGTCACCCAGCCTCGATCTGCTGGCGCAACGAGCTGGACATTGCCGTCATCCAGCGGTTCGTACGTCGCGCCAGAAGAACTGACGGCTGTGCCGCTACTCACCTCGTCTCGCTGAGCCGCGCGCCAGCTGTCGACCCTTCGACGGTTTGGCGCTGCAGCACCCGATAGAACTACCGTTGTGAGCCGACAACCGCTTGTCGCACGACGGCCGCTCTTGGCTCGACGCTCGCACGCGCGCCGCGTTTCGCTCCTCGTGCTGATGGTAGCCGTGGCCGCCTTGCTCGGCGCATGTGGGCGCGCCACGCACCTCGGAGTGCGCGCAGGGATCGACCAGCTGGCGTCGATCTCGGCGGAAGGCGCATTGATGGCCGACGACGTGGCGCGCGCCCGCACCAAAACCACGTTCGTGCGTGTCCACGGCGCCGAGCTCAGCGCGCAAGCCGAGCACGAGGCTGAGAAGCTCAGCGACGACCCCGTTTCGCCGCGCTTGCGCAGCCCGGTTCAGGCTGCGCTCAAGCTCGCATCGGACATCGGCGCCGCGATCTACGATCTGCGTGTTGCTCCGAAAGACCGGGAGCAAGCACGTGAGATCGGGTCGAAGCTGCGCCATTGGTCCGCCGAAGCCCGTGCGTTGGCGGACACGCTATGACGCTGGCGGTAGCGCTGTGAAGAAGATCTTCCAGATCGCCCTCGGGATCGTCGCGGCGATCGGCGGGTTCGTGGACATCGGTGAGCTGGTGTTCAACACCCAGGCGGGAGCGGACTTCCGCTTTCAGCTGCTGTGGGCCGTGCCGGTAGGCCTGATCGGGATCGTCGTGTTTGCTGAGATGACCGGCCGCGTGGCAGCCGTCTGCGGCCGACCGGTATTCGACGTGGTGCGTATGCGCATGGGCCTGAACGTCGGTCTGGTGACGCTCGGCGCGTCGCTGCTGATCAACCTGATCACGCTCGCCGCGGAGGTCGGCGGCGCGGCGATCGTGCTGCAGCTGCTGTTCGACCTCAACGTCTCCACCCTGATCCTGGTTGCAGTAGTTGGGCTCGTGCTGATCGTGTACTTCGTGCCGTTCGGCGGCATCGAGCGCATCTTCGGATACTTGGGTTGCGCGCTGCTCATCTACGTTGCCGCGGCTGTTCACCTCAAGCCCGACTGGCACGCGGTGGCGCAGGGGTTCGTCCCCCACCTGCCGTCGTCAGCTCTGTACGCGTACTTCGTCGTGGGCGTGATCGGCGCGGCGCTTGTTCCCTACGAGGTGTACTTCTACTCCTCGGGCGGCATCGAGGATCGCTGGACAGTCAAGGATCTCAACCTCAACCGCGCGAACGCCGCGCTGGGGTTCGGACTTGGGGGGATCCTGTCGATCGCGTTGATCATCGTCGCCGGGGAGGTCTTCTTCGGCCCGCAGGTTCAACCTGGATACCTCGGCACGACAGCGCTGGGCGCCCAGGCCGCGTACGGCGAAGCTGGGCTGCTGCTCGCGCTGATGGGAATGCTGTTCGCCGTAGGCGGCGCCGCCGTCGAGTGCGCCTTCTCAGGTGCTTACACGCTTGCGCAGTTCGCCGGCTGGGAGTGGGGCAAGTACCGCCGCCCGCGCGCCGCGCCGCGCTTCACCATGACCTGGCTGATCTTCTTCGCGCTGGCATTCGCCATCGTGGAAACGGGCGTGGACCCGGTGCTGCTGACGGAGTACGCGGTGATCCTGTCGGTCGTCGCGCTGCCGCTCACCTACCTGCCAGTGCTGCTGATCGCGCGCGACCGCACGTTCATGGGCGAGCACGTCAACGGCATCGTCGGCAACCTCCTCGGCTGGCTGTACTTCGCGATCATCCTTGTCGTCTCGCTGGCTGCAATCCCGTTGCTGCTCATCACTAACGGCGGGTCGATCTGATGCACGTGGACCTCGTCTACCGCGTGTTGGACGAGCAGATCGTTGACGTCGATGGGCGGCGCTGCGGGCGCGTAGATGACCTCGAGTTCGAGGGTCGCATAGGCGAGCCGCTGCGCGTGCACGCGATTCTCAGCGGCTCGGGCACGTGGCATCGGCGGCTACCGCGCCGGCTGCGCGGTCTGGCAGCGAAAGTCTTCGGCACAGGCGTATCCGGTCGCGATCTGATCCGCGTGCCCTGGAGCGACGTCGACGACATCAGCAGTGTCGTAAAACTCAGACGCAAAGCGCGCGAAGTCGGTCTCGGGCAGGGCGACGCGCGCGACAGTGGGTTCGTCGCCAAGCTTCCCGGCTCATGATTCGCGCGAGTGATCTCATCGGCTGCGTGCTGCGCACCGAATCCGGCGAGCGGCTCGGGCGCGTGCACGACCTGCGTGCGCATGCCGTGAGCGATGGCTGGGAGCTGGACGGGCTCGTGATCGGTCGTGGCGGCATGGCCGCACGTCTCATCGGCGGTGACAACAGCCCGGACCCGATGGTGCAAGGCGATGTGATTCCGTGGCGCGCGGTGACCGCGTTGGAGCACGGTCTAATCACAGTCCGCGGCTGGGATCCGGAGGCTCGCCGGGCCTCGTGATGCCAACAGCGCGGTCGTCGTCGGGGGCGCCGTCATAGCGTCGCCCCCGACGCGAGTAGGTCCTTATTACGCGCGACTTATTACGCGCGGCGTAGCAGCGGGCGGCTGAGCAACGCGAGCACCGCCAGCGGCACCGGCCACCAAGCCGCCACGTCGGCGCCGGCCAGCAGCGAGCTGAGCGACAGCGCGAGCAGCACCCCCAGAGCAGCGCGCCAGTCCTTGCCCACGAAGAACCCCCAAACCCCGCGCACCCCGCGCTCAACATTGCCTCGCGGCGTCTGCTCAGCGTGGCGCCGCGGGGCTGGCGCGTCGAGCAGCGGCGCAACAGGCGCCGGAGGCGGCTCGTGTAGGGCTGGGGATGGTTCGTAACGTGCTGCAGCTCGCTCGCGCAGCACCCACGCGATGCCCAGCCCCGCGATCAGCGTTGCGGGGATCAGCACCAGCAGCGCGGCGTCATCTCCCGGCCATGATGCGCCCGCTCCCTCCGTTGACCAGAACACTCCGAACGCTGTGAGCATCACTCCTACGCCGAACTTCATCGCGTTCTCCGGCACTCTGGCGAGCGGCGCGCGCGCCGCCATGCCGACTACGGTTACGAGCGCCAACGCCGCTCCCGCGGACGCCGCAGCCAGGCCGACGTGGTGCTGGTTGGCCCCGAACGTGAGCACTACGAACACCACCTCCAAACCCTCGAGCAGCACGCCCTTGAACGCAACTGTGAACGCGTACCCGTCGAGCTGACTGTCGCGACGTGCCATCGCGTGTGCCCGCGCGGCGCTGGTCTCGCGTGTGAACGCCTCGGCCTCGTCGTGACGAGCCTTCAACCCCGCGGCGCGCAGGATCGCCTTTGAAAGCCACTGCAACCCGAACACCAGCAGCAGCCCCCCGACCACCAGGCGCAGCACATCCAGCGGCACGCTCAGCAGGGTTGGGCCGAGCGCCGCGACGAGCGCTGTCAGCAGCATCAGCGCGGCGCCCATCCCCGCCAGCGACGAGCGCCACCCGCGCGTCAGCCCCATCGCGAGCACGATCGTCAGCGCCTCGACTGCCTCCACGGCGCACGCGAGGAACACCGACAGCGCCAACCCGAGGCTCTGACCGGTCACCGGCGGATGACGTTCACTTCCGGTTGATCGCTGTAACTGACATCTGGATAGGTGATGGCACCGTAATGCGCAGCGTTGGGGTTGGGGTCGAGAGCGGTATCGGGATCGACATCTGGATTGGCGACGATCCTGTCCTTATCGGTCAGCGTCAGAAAGACAACCAAACTCAGGATCGCGGTGAGGAAGATCGTACTCGTCAGGATCGTGCCGAGCCCGAGCCCCCCGTCTTGGCGAGCCTGAGAGAGGTAGTCGCCGATCGAAGCGCCCAGCGGCCGGGTGAAAATGTACGCGATCCAGAACGCCAGGATCGCGTTGAGCTTCAAGCGGAAATGAGCCGCCGTCACGATCGCGATCAGCGACCCGAAGATCAGCGCCGAGTTCAGATAACCCAGGTTGAGCTGCTCGGCCGCAAGGTCACCCGCCGCGGTGCCCAGCGCGAATGTGAAAAGAATCGTCAACCAGTAGAACGCCTCGCGCCTGCGGGTGAAAATCGTGTGGATCGACAGGGTTCGCTCGCTCGCATACCACGCCGCAAACACACCCCCCAGCACGATTGCGAACACGATCGTGGTCGTCTGTAGCGGCACGCCGTAGTGATCTGTGAGATTGTCGGTGATCAGCGTTCCCACCACGCTGATCAACACCACCGCCAGCCAGTAAACCCCTGGCAGGTACTCGCGCAAGCGGAACTGGAACACCAGGCTCACGATCAGCAGCGCCGACATGATGTACGTCGTATTCGTCAATCCCAGGCCCGCATTCTCGTTCAGCAGATCAGCCGCGGTCTCGCCTACGGTGGTGCACAGGATCTTGATCACCCAGAAGTAGAGTGTGACTTCGGGCACCTTGTTCAACATTGCGCGGGCCGTCCACACGGCCGGCGGCGGGGGGCTTGGAGCTACGGTAGTCGTCGTCATGCGCCCCAAGGTCGCACGGGTCACATGACAGCGACCTGACTGCTCTCGGCAGCCACTTGGCCGCCCTCGCCAAGATCACCTGACTGCTCTCGGCAGCCACTTGGCCGCCCTCGCCAACATCACCTGAATGCTCTCGGCGGCGATCTGACCGCCCCGCCAACCTGACAGACACCTGACTGCCACGCGCACGAGCGTGCGCCAACCGCCATCATCGGACTGAATGATCTCAGCGCGAATCGGCCTGTGTGAGGATGACCCCGACCTGCGGTCCGTGCTCACGCGCGCGCTGCGCGCCGAGGAGTTCGACGTGCGCGCCACCATCACCGGCCACGAAGCTGTGGAAGTGTTCTCCGCCTCCGCGCCCGACCTGCTGGTGATCGACATCGGCTTACCCGACGCCGATGGTCGCGACGTCTGCCAGGCGCTGCGCACCCACGGTGTGACTGCCCCGGTGCTGTTCCTCACCGCGCGCGACGCGCTCTCGGACCGGCTTGCGGGCTTTCACGCCGGCGGCGATGACTACCTAACCAAGCCGTTCGCGCTCACCGAGCTGATCGTGCGCGTGCGCGCGCTGCTGCGCCGCAGCGCTCCGGCTACCCCGACGGCCGGAGCATCCGGGCTGTGGCTGGACCCCGCTGCCCATGCGGTGCGCTGCGGCGGGCAGCTCGCTGCGCTCACGCCTACTGAGTTCCGCATCCTGGCCGCGCTCGCCGCCCGTCCCGGCGACGTGCTGCGCCGTCGTGAGCTCACCTCAGCAGCTTGGCCCGACGGCGCGATCGTTCATGCCAACACGCTCGACACCTACATCGGACGCTTGCGCCGCAAGCTCGATCTGCTCGACGGCGCGCAGCACATCGACACGGTCAGAGGCGTGGGGTATGTGCTGCGATGAGCCGCCTCGGACTGCGCGGCAGAGTCACGCTCGCCACCGCCCTGGTGCTCGCGCTCGGCTTGGCGCTGCTCACGCTCGGCACGAACCTGCTGCTCTCGCGCCAGCTCGATCACGACATCACCGCGGTGCTGCGCGAGCGCGCCGACGCCCAGCTGGCTGTCATCGTGTTCAAACGCAGCGCGCTCGTGGCGCGCGAAGCATCCAACGACGAAACACTCGACGAGCCGTCATGGGTTTACACGAGCGATGGGCGCAGCTTGCGGCGGCCTGTCGCGCTCACCCCGGTGCAACACGCAGCCGACGCGCTCGCCGGGGCGCCCTCAGGCCGTGAAGCGAGCGTCGCCGAGGACGTGCGCCTGCGCGCCGAAGCGATCCACGCCGACGCGCATGGCCGCCGGGTCGGCACCGTCGTGGTCGGCGCGTCGCTCGTCCCCTATGAGCACACCGAGCACCTCGCCCTGGTTGCAACGATTCTGCTCGACTGCTTCCTGCTGGTCGCGGGCGTGCTGCTCGCGCGCCGTGCGGTCGGCAAAGCGCTGCACCCCGTCGCCGAGATGACCCTGCGCGCCTCCGACTGGAGCGAACACGATCTCGACCGGCGCTTCGATCTGGGCACGCCGCGCGACGAGCTCACGGCACTGTCCGCGACGCTCGACCGGCTGCTCGCGCGGATCGCCGCCAGCGTGCGCCACGAGCAGCGCTTCTCCGCCGAGATGGCCCACGAACTGCGCACCCCGCTCAGCGGCCTGCGCGGGGAAGCCGAGCTGGCGTTGCGCGCGAACCCATCCCCGGATGTGCGCTCCTCGCTGGAGCAGATCCTGCGCGGCAGCGAACGCATGGGCGCCGTCATCGACACCCTGCTCGCGGTTGCGCGCAACGACGCACAGAGCTTGCGCGGCGCGGCCGACGCCCATGCCGCCGCAGCCCATGCGATCGACGCGCTGAACCTCGCCCACGAGCAGCGCGGAGTGAGTCTCGAGCTGGCGCCTGACAGCAACCGGCTGCGCGTCGCCGCCGAGCCGGCGCTCGTCGCCCAGGCCCTGAGCCCGCTGCTCGACAACGCCGTGCGCCACGCGCGCGCCGTCGTCAGGGTCAGTCTCTGCGGCGCGCACGGCAACGTTCTCTTCAGCGTTGAGGACGATGGGCCGGGGCCGGGGCCGGGGCCGGGGCCGGGGCCGGGCGCGGGGCCGGGCGCGGGGCCGGGGCCGTCGACGTCGGCATCCGGCACCGAAGCGCTGTTCGAGCCGGGCCGCAGCACGGTGGGCAGCGCGGGCCTCGGGCTGGCGTTGGCACGCCGGCTGGCTCGATCCTGCGGCGGCGACGTGGTGGTGGACGATTCGGCGGTCGGTGGGCGCTTCGTACTGCGACTGCCCGCGATCGACGTGCACGGCGCTGGGATCGATGTGCGTGCGGGTGCGGGTGCGGGCGCGGATACAGGAGCGGATCGGTTAGCTCACGCGCCGTGGGGCCCCGCGAAGCGGCGCAGCCCCCGGTAGCGCGCCACTGGCGTGCTGTGGCTGATCGCCCAGCGCAGGTTTCGCGGGCAGCGCATCCGCGCGCTGCAGTTGTGCGCGGCGAAGTAGAAACGCACCTCTCCAGCGCGCACCTGGGAGCGCAGCCGCGCGCTGGACTCGAGCTGGCCATCGAGGTCGTTGAGCATCAGCACAGGCAAACCGTCTCGGGACACCAGGCCGACCGCGGCGAGCACGGTCGCGCTCGCCAGCTCGTAGCGCGCCGTGCCTCGGTGTGCGCGCACGTAGCTTCCGAGTTCCGCTGAGATCGGATCCGGCGCCCGCGAGTCCGAGCGGTGGGCCCCGATCAGCCCGACGTCGGTGCTGAGACCCGCCGCGAGCAGCGCCGCGATCGCGGCAGCGCTCCCCAGCGCGAGCACGATGCGGCGGTTGCGCAGCAGCGAGGCTAGGGAGATGCCCAGGATGGCGCTAACAGCGGGTGCGAGCATCTCCAGGTATCGCGCCTCCAGGCGCCGCATCGTGCTGAACAGGATCAACCCGCACCCGAACCAGACCCCGATTGCGATCGCCATGCGTGTGCTTGCGCTCCCATCCCTCCGGCGCAGCGCTGGTGCTACCGCGAGCGCGCCCAGCAGCAGGCACGCCAGCACTGCCACGCCGATCCAGGCCCGGCAGTGGGAATGCGCGCTGTCGAGCAACCGCAGCGGCCCCGGGGGGCTGCCGGGAGCGGCGAGCGCGTACGCGCCCGCGCCCTGGCCGGTGAGCCGGTCGAGCCCGTTGTAGACGAGCATCAGCGTCCACAAGCTGCCGTTGCCCGACCCGATTGGATGGGGCCTTTCACCGCTAGGGGTAAAAGAGGCGGCGATCGTCCAGGACAGAGCAGTCCCCGCGAACACACCCGCGGCCAGGCACAGGACGCGCGCGCGGCCCCGCGGTGACGCGGGGGCCGCCCACCACCACAACACGCCCAACGCGGGCAGCGCCAGTAGCGCTTCGGCCAACTTGACGTTGAACGCCACGCCCATGATCAGCGCCGCGAGCATGATCCAGCGCGTGCGGCCGCTGCGCAGCGCGACCCATGAGCACCATAGCGCGCCGATGCTCAGTGCCGCGAGCACGCAATCCATCGTGTCGCTGCGCGCCGTCAGCACGGACACGGGTAGCACCGCGAGCGCCAGCGCGCCGAGCAGCGCCGCGGTGTAGCCAAAGGGCTCGCGGAGCGCTCCGAACAGCAGCGCGACCGACGCGACACCCGCGAGCGCTTCGGGCAGGTGTAGCGCGAGCAGATTGAACCCGAGCACCTTGGTGGCCGCGACCTGGAGCCACAGATCGAGCGGCGGCTTGTCGATCGACACGCTCCCGCCAGGCTCCAACGCGCCGAAGAAGAAACGCTGTGAGGAGCCGCCCATGCTGCGCACCGCCGCGTCGTAGAACGAGTTCCCCGGCACCAGACGCAACTCCCACAGCGTTAGCCCCGCGGCGAGCGCGAGGATCGCGAGCAGGCCGCACCACCGTGCGGTGCGCCCGCGGCTCACCGCAGGATGCCGGTATGCCCGATTGAGTAGCGCCCCGGCTGGGGCCACACGCACAGGCCGTGCGGCCCGGCGCCGACTTTGATCCGGTGCAGCAACCGCCCGCTGGTGGTCGAGATCGCATAGACCTCGCCGTTGTAGCGGCCGGAGAGCCACAGCACGCGTCCACTCGCGGACACGCCGCCCATGTCGGGAGACCCGCCGCCCGGCAGCCGCCACCTGTGGATCACCCGGCGCGTCGCGAACGAGATCACGCTGATCGACGCGTCCATGCGGTTGGACACGTACAGCGACTTGGCGTCGCGACTGGGGTAGAGGCCGTGAGCGCCCGCCCCGGTGGGAAGAAACCCGGTTTTGGTCAGCGTCTTCGCGTCGATCAGCCATACCCCGTTGCTGGCCATGTCGGCGACGTAGAACGTGCGCCCGTCGGGTGACACCTTCACGTCTTGCGGCATCGCCCCACGGGACAGCTCGATCTGCTTCACCACTCGCTCGGCGCCGAGGTCGACCACGATCATGCGCCCGGCGAACTCGCAGGACACCAGCGCGTAGCGCCCGTCGGCGGTGAAATCCATGTGGTCAACGCCCGCGCACTCAGGGGTTTTCAGCGCATGGTGCAGCGCCATCGTGTGGGCGTCGCGGAAGTCGAGCTCGCGGTGGGCCTCGGCCACGACGATCGCGTAGCGCCCATCGGCTGTGAAGTACAGGTTGTAAGGGTCGAGCACGGGGATCGGCCGCCCCGGCCGGCCGCTGCGCGGGTCGATCGGCGTGAGGCTGTTGCCCGTGTCGTTGGTCACGTACAGCGTGCGTAGATCCCACGATGGGGTGATGTGCTGCGGCAGCGCTCCGACCGCGAAATGCGCCACCACCTTGAAGCTGCGCTGTGAGATCACGTCGACCGTGTTGGCCTTGCTGTTGGGCACGTACACCAGCGCCGGGTCACGGCGCACAGTGGGGCTGAGCAGCCCGGCACGATCAGCCGCGTAGACGTTGTGCGGGTCGAGCAGCGGTGGGATGCCCGCGACCGGTGACACACGCCGCCGTGAGCCGGCATTTGGCGTGAACGTGAGCACCCGGTCGTGTACGCGCCCCGTCGAGTCGCGTCCGCCGACGAGCAGGATGCGGTCGGGCAGCGAAGCTGCCCCGAGATCGGACAGCGCCCGCGGCAGCTCGCCGGCCGTCTGGACGCTCCCGTGCACTGGGTCGATCGCGAGGATCTCCCGGCGCTGTCCGGTGAGGTTGTCCGTGCGCCCCCCGAGCAGGTAGAAGCGACCGTTGAGCGTGGCCCCCGCGGCGTGCGTCAGCGCGCGCGGCAGCGACCCGATCTGGCGGACCGCGCCCGTGGCCGGGTCGAACGACAGGATCGCTCGCTGGGCGGTGGCGCCCGAGGTGCCACCCGCGATCAGCAGCCGTCCGTCGACCGCGGCGACCGCGGCATAGCGCAGGGCGCGCGGCAGCATCCCCACGACGTGCGCGCCGCTGCCGGGTGTGAAGCCCACGATCGTGCGCAGCGGCCTGAGCTCGGTGTAGCCGCCCACGACGTACGCGGTGTGCCCGAGTGTGGCAGCCGCGACGTCGGAACTCGGCGCCGGCAGGCGCCCCACGACGCGCGTGCCTGCGCCCTGCACGCGCAGGATCGCCGTGCTGGCGCTGGCAGCGTTTCCGCCGCCGAAGAAATACACGTGCCCGTCGATGTTCGCCGCGGCTGCGTCGTGGAGCGCCTGGGGGAGGACTCCCAGCCGGTGTGCACCCGCGCTCCCGACACGAACGATGCTCGCGACCGACGCGTCCTGGGCATCGAGGCCGCCCGACGCCAGCGCGCCGTCGGCATAGGCCGCGACCGCCGGCAGCTGCACGGCCGCGGGCAGCCGTGTGGTGGCGGTCAGCTGGAGGGTCGCCGTCGCGCCGCGGCTCACGCCCGCGGCTCGTGCCGCGCTCTGGCTCGGCTGACGAGTGGCGGTGGTCCTCGTCGTGCTCGCTCCGCACGCGGCGAGTGCGAGTACGAGCGCGGCGCCGAGCATGCTCGAGCGGAGGAGAACTGCGATCGAGGTCGAGGAGACGTCCGACAAGACTCAGAGCTTGCGCCGGTGCGCCTGAACGACGCCTGAACGCCTGGCCGTTCAGGTTGGTGTCAGGTTGCGCTGGCACACTCGCCGTGTCGTTCGCACCGCTACTTCTGGCGATGGCGCTTTCAGTCAACTGATGTTCTCCTCAACTCACGCCACGATCGTCTCAACCCACGTCACGATCGCGGCGGTCTCACACGCGAGCCCGATCAGCACTTTCCAAGCGATCGTGCTCGGGCTGCTCCAGGGCGTGACCGAGCTGTTCCCGGTCTCGAGCCTTGGCCACACCGTGCTGTTTCCCACGCTGTTCGGCTGGAACTCGCTGGTGAAAGCCCAGTCGAACCCCGAGTCGTTCTGGCTGGCGTTCGTCGTGATGCTGCACGTGGGCAGCGCCGTAGGTCTGCTGCTGTACTTCTGGCGCGACTGGATCGCGATCGTGCGCGCCTTCTGCGGGAGCGTGCTCAGGCGCCGGATCGAAACGCCCGTTGAGCGCCTGGCGTGGCTGATCGTGACGGCGAGCATCCCCACGGGCCTGCTTGGACTGGCGCTGGAGCACCCGATTCGCGTGGCCTTGGCCAAGCCGAGCTCAGCCGCGATCTTCCTCACGATCAACGGCGTTGTGCTGCTCGCCGCCGAGCGCCTGCGCCGGCGCTCGGACGTGCGCGTGCTGGCGCTCCGGGAAGGCGTAAAGCAGGATGGCGCGCTCAAGCAGGATGGCGCGCGGGAGCTCGACACGCTCGAATATCGGGAAGCCGTGTTGGTCGGGTTCGCCCAGTCCACCGCGCTGCTGCCCGGGATCAGCCGCGACGGGATGTGCATGACCGCGGGTCTGCTGCGAGGCCTCGACAACGAAGACTCGGCGCGCTACGCGTTCCTGCTGGCCACCCCGATCATCCTCGCTGCCGGGGCGTTCAAGTTCTCAGACCTCACCGGGCCGCTCGGGGCGGGGGTGCGCGGCCCGGCGATCATCGCTGCCGCGTGCGCCGCGGTCGCGGGCTACGCGTCCGTGGCGTTCCTGGTGCGCTACTTCAAAACCCGCAACCTCGCGCCGTTCGGGATCTACTGCCTGCTGTTCGGCTCGGCGATGGTCGTTTACACGTCGGTGAGCTAGCCGTCGGTGAGCTAGCGTGTATCAGCGCTAAGCGGTTTGGGCTTGACGAGGATCTGTGTTTATAGTTATAGTGTGTTTTTAATGGCGTCTTGTTTATGGATGTCAGTTGATAGATCGGGTTGTTGGGGTCGGTCTTTGGGGTGACCTTTCAGCGCTGACTTGGGCAGGACGGGAGAGGAGCCGGATCAGATGAATAGGGGTCGTGTTGGCATGAGCAGCGCTGCTGGGAATGTGTCGGGGATGGTTGCGCCGGTTTGGGACGCCGTAACCAGATGCGTCAGCAAAGCTGACGCATCTCTCTCTCTCTCTCTCTCTCTTATCCGGGCTGGCTAGCTAGAGCCGCCGCCCTCAGCGCCCGCAAGGGCGCTGAGAACCAGTCTTCGAGTCGCACAAGCCGCGATCAGGTTCGCGGTTTTCGTCGTTCCTTCGGCATCCCCGGGACATCACTGGCCGTGCTGGTGCTCACCGGGATGCTCGTGTTGTGTTTCAGCGCAGCCTCACAGGCAGCACCAAAGCAGGTGCTGAAAGTGTTCGGTTCGCCAGGAGCTGGAGATGGTCAATTCAGCGCGCCGACCGGTGGCGTGGCGGTGCGGCAGAGCACAGGCGATGTCTACGTCGTAGATATCGGCAACGAGCGCGTACAGCGCTTCGACGCGGACGGCGTGTACCTCGGGCAGTTCGGCACCGCCGGGAGTGGCGACGGGCAGTTCTCGCTCGGCTCCTCGGCGGGCGTCGCCATCAACCAGACCACCGGCCAGGTGTACGTGGCCGACAGCGCCAACAATCGAGTCGAGCGCTTCAGTGCCGCCGGTGTCTATGAGGCGCAGTTCGGCACCGCGGGCGCCGGCAACGGCGAGCTGAACAGCCCGGCAGGCGTAGCTGTCGACGCGACCGGGCGGGTGCTGGTGGCTGACAGCGCCAACAACCGGGTAGAACGGTTCAGCGCGGCGGGCGTGTACCAGGATCAGCTCGGCGCGAGCGCGCCGAACCCGGGCAGCGGCGACGGGGAGCTCTCGTTCCCCGTGCGGGTCGCGGTGGATTCGACTGGGCTCATCTACGTGCTCGACTCCGGCAACAGCCGGATCCAGCGCTTCACCGGCGCTGGCGCGTTCGACACGGTGTTCGCGTCAGACCAGGCCGCCGCGCCGTTTGACCTGGCTGTCAATCGCACCACCGACACGGTGCTGACGTTTGCGTACACCCCAGACTTCTCACTGCAGGCGATCTTCGAGCTTGACGCAGCGGGAGCGCTCCTGCAGACACACGCCGGTGGCTCCGGCATCGGGGCTGCCGGGGGACTCGACGTGCGCGGCTCCAGCGGACGCATCTACCAGTCTGACGCCTACGGCTCCAAGGTCTACATACTCGACGACGTCGCGCCGCCCACCGCCGCCATCGATCCGGCCACCGCGGTGGGCGCGCACGGCGCCACGTTCAACGGGCGCGTCGACCCGGTGGGCAGTCAGACGAACTTTCACTTCGAGTACTCCAGCGATGGCGGCACGACCTGGACGCCGACCAGCGACGGTGACTCCGGCGCGGGTAGCGGTGAGGCGCCCGTCACGACAGCCGTCGGCGGCCTGGAGGCCAACAAGGGCTACCGCGTGAGGCTGGTCGCCGCCAAGCCTTTCAACGCGGGCGCCGCGACCTCCGCTGAGCAGACGTTCACCACCCAGCCGGATGCTCCACTCGTGCACCCGCTGGCTGCCGGAAACCGCAGTGACACCGCCGCGTGGCTGGGTGGTCAGGTCGACCCCCAGAACAGCGCGAGCACCTACTACGTCGAGTACGGCGCCAGCTCCGCCTACGGGTCGCGTACAGCGGACGCTGACGCCGGCAGTGGCAACGACTTCACCTCGGTGAGGCAGCTGGTGAGCGGGTTGCAGCCGCAGAGCACTTATCACTTCCGTGTCGTCGCGACCAACCAGGCTGGCGCCACCAACGGCCCCGACCGCACGTTCACCACCAACGCCGCGCTGCCCACCGCGCCGGCCGGGCGAGCTTATGAGATGGTCTCACCGCTCGACAAGAACGGCGGCAACGTCAACCGCAACCTGGCCTATCGCGATTGGTCGACCTCCGGCGTCGCAACCGACGGGCAGGCGGTTGCCTACTCGTCGGAGGCGCAGTTCGCAGACATCGAGAGCGGCGCTCGCTATGCCGTCTACCGCAGCTCGCGCACCGCCTCTGGGTGGCGCACGAACGGGATCGATCCGCCCTTCGCCCCCGCCTACGGGGCGCCGCTCGGCCCACACGTGCAGCGTCTCTCACCGGACCTGCACAAGGTTCTGGCGGAGACCAACGCCGAGCTCGTCCCGGGTGCGAACGCCATGCTGGGCGGGGACGATGGGCTGTACCTGCGCGACGACAGCAGCGGCAGCCCGAGCTATGCGTTGATGAGTCAGCCGTTTGCCCCGCTGCAGCCGTTTCAGCTGGGTCCGGCCGACGTGTACAACGTGATCGCGACGACGCCTGACTTCCGGCACGTCGTGTTCACCGCCCGAGCGCGCCAGCTGACTCCAGATGCGCGTCCGAGCGACTACAGCTCATCAGGCTTCGGGGGCGACCGCAGCGTCTACGAATGGACCGACGGTCACATTCGCTTCGTAAGCAAGCTTCCCGACGGCACGCCGGCCCAGTACGCCTCGGCGGGAATCATCGAAAGCGGCTTTGATTCACAAGCGGTCTATCCGGGCGACCACGTCATCTCCGATGACGGGCGCCGGATCTTCTTCACGGCGAACACCGGCGCGAATGCCTTGTTCGTGCGTGAGAACGGCGCGGTCACCCGCCCCATATCGGTGTCCCAGCGGGCGGGAGACTCGCCCGAAGCAGCGGACGGCGTGTTCCAAGCGGCGAAGGCAGCGGACGGATCGCAAGTGCTCTTCACCTCTTCGAGCATGCTCACAGACGATTCCCATGCGAGCTTCCAGGCTCCAGATCTGTACCTCTGGAACGCCGATGCGCCCAGTGGCACGCAGTTGACGGATCTGAGCGCACAAGACCCCAGCGGCGGCGGCGTGCGCGGTGTAGTAGCGGCCACGGATGACCTCACGCATGTGTACTTCGCCGCCACCGGTGTCCTGGCCGTGGGCGCCACCTCGGGCAAGAACAACCTGTATCTGTGGACCCACGGCGGCGCGGTGCGCTTCGTCACCACGCTCGGCGACGGCGACGGCGACGTCTGGGGCTCCGCGCGGGATGTGATAGCAGGCGGCGTCTATCGGGATGCACGGATCAGCGCCGACGGCAGCCGCCTGGCGCTCGGTTCCACGGCGCAGCTCACCAGCCAGGACACCGGGGGACACAGGCAGGTTTACCTGTATGACGCCAACGACGACCAGCTCGTATGCGTCTCATGTGGCTCGACTCCTGCTCACGCCGACGCGAGGATGTACACACTCGACCCGGGCGAGCTCGTGGACGCTACGGTGCCGTTCGACCTACCGCGCAACCTCTCGGCGGATGGCGGGCGACTCCTGTTCGAGACCTCCGATGCGCTCGTTCCCGAGGACATCAACGGCAAATCGGACGTGTATGTCTGGGAGCACGGCGCCCCCCACTTGATCAGCTCCGGTCAAGGCAGCAGCGACTCGCTGCTGGTGGGCGCAGGTGAGAACGGCGACGATGTTTTCTTCACCACCCGTGAGCGGCTCGTCGCCGCCGACAGCGACGATCACGTCGATGTATATGACGCTCGCGTAGGCGGCGGCTTTGCCGAGCAGCAGCTGCCGCCCGACTGCGACGGCGATGAGTGCCAGGGCGCGAGCGCGGCCAGGCCTCAGTTGGATCAGCCGGCGAGCACACAGGCTGCTGCCGGCGCCGAGCAGGCGGCAGAGCAGCCCGTCGGGTTCTCATTCACCAAGCTGACCGCCGCGCAGCGGGCCGCATTGGCCGCTGGGCGGACGGTGACTCTGAAAGCATCCGCGAGCATCGCCGGGAGGATCTCGGCAAGCGCGCGGGCGAAGCTGGGCAAGCGTACGGCGATCGTGGCTTCTGGTGCTGCCGGCGCCGTCGCGGGCCGGCGGATCGAGCTCGTGCTGAGGCTGTCCAAGGCGGCCCGCACGCGCCTTGCCAGACAGCACAAGCTCACGGTGAAGCTGTCGGTGTCATTCGATCACGCAAGCGGCGTGAAGTCGCAGAGCTTCACGCTGCTCACGCCCAAGCGGCGCGCGAGCGGCAAGCAGTCAACGTATGCGGCCCAGCGACGAGCCGCCGTCCATGCCACATCCAACTCGAAGGGTCGGTGAGCTGATGCTCGAGATCGCAAAGCGGGCGCTGGCCGGCTCCATCCTGATCGTGCTGCTCGGCATCGCGCCGGCCCAAGCCCAGTTCGCGATCACCGACTTCGACGGGCAGGTGCTCGACGCTGCCGGCAACGGATTCTCCCAGGCGGGCGGCCACCCCTATGCGGCTGGCACGACCTTCCAGCTCAAGGCAGGCAGCGACGGCCTCCCGGATGGGGGCGGCGTCAAGGACGTGCAGGTCGACCTGCCCGCCGGCTTCGTCGGCAATCTCACGGCCGTCAAGCCGTGTCCGCAAGGCCAGAAAGTCCCATCGGGTCTCGAGACCGTAGCCGGGCTTGACGCGAACGGCTTCTGTCGCGCGGACAGCATCGTCGGTCTCGCCACGATCGGGCTCACCATAGGCACCTACGCGAGCCCGGTGTTCAGCGTCGAGCCGGCGCCCGGCGTGGTCGCGACGCTGGCGTTCAACTA
The DNA here is from genome assembly GCA_035474295.1 of Solirubrobacteraceae bacterium. Taxonomy (GTDB): domain Bacteria; phylum Actinomycetota; class Thermoleophilia; order Solirubrobacterales; family Solirubrobacteraceae; genus Palsa-744. The sequence goes on along the minus strand of DATINL010000002.1, from coordinate 29,577 downwards.
CCTCGACACGCCCGTCTTCCTCGACGCCTCCATCCGCACGGATGGCGACTACGGCGTGACGATCCGCGGGCGCTGGTTGAACCAGAGCGCCGCGGTGCTGGGCACGAGCCTGACGTTGTGGGGCACCCCGGCCGACCACAGCCACGACGCGCAGCGCTGTCTGGCGATCATCCCGCCGATCGACTTCTTCCCGGCCGCGGACTGTGCCGGCAACGGCGATCCCGGCAACCCGCTGCTGAGCGCCAGCGTCGCGGGCAGCGTGCCAAAGGCGTTCCTGACGAACCCGACGTCCTGCACCGCACCCGGTGTCGGCGTGCTCACGCGCATCTCCCTGGACTCGTGGACAGGCGGCTCGGACTCCTCCACATTTGAGAGTCACAACCCGCCGGCTTCGACCCCGCTGGCGCCGTTGGCGCTGGATCAGCGCGGCCCGACCACGGGCCCGACCGGCTGCGCGAGCCTGCCGTTCGACCCCAGCGTGCAGGCGCAGCTGACGACCGCCGCGCCGGATGCGCCGACCGGCTTGGAGATCGGCCTCGCGTTCCCGCAGCAGGACATCACCAATCCCTCTGGGCTCGTGACCGCGCATCTGAAGACCGCGACGGTGACGCTGCCGGAGGGGATGACGATCTCACCGTCAGCTGCCGACGGGCTGGTCGGCTGCCCCGACGCGCAGTGGGCGGTCGGGACGCTCGCCGCCGCGCAGTGTCCAGATGCGTCGAAGATCGGAACGGTGCAGGCGACCACGCCGCTGCTCAGCGATCCACTGCAGGGAGCGCTGTACGTGGGCAGCCAGCACTCGGACGATCCTGCCTCGGGTGACATGTTCCGGCTGCTGCTGACAGTCGACTCCGAGGAGCGCGGCATCCACGTCAAGCTGCCCGGGCAGGTGCGCGTGAACCCCGCCACCGGACGCGTGCAAGCCACGTTCGACAACAACCCGCAGCTGCCGATCGGCACGCTGAAGTTGCGCCTGAAGGGCGGCCCACGCGCGCCGCTGGCCACGCCCGCCGATTGCGGGGCGAAGACGATCCACACCGAGCTGACGAGCTGGTCGGGCAAGACCGTGGAGCGCGACAGCCCGGTTGCGATCGCCTGCCCGGGAGCGCAGCCGCTGGCGCCGAGCTACACAGCGGGCACCACCAGCAACGCAGCCGGCAAGCACACGAGCTTCGTGCTGCGCGTCGAGCGCCCCGATGGCCAGCAGACCTTGAGCGGTCTGTCGCTGTCGCTGCCGCCAGGCCTGCTGGCGACATTGAACGGCGTGCCGCGCTGCGCCGACGTCGAGGCCAGCGCCGGCGCGTGTCCCGACGGCTCGCGCGTGGGCACTGCCACGGTTGGCGCCGGCCCCGGCAGCAACCCGTTCTTCCTACGGGGCGGCGTTTATCTGACCGGGCCGTACAAGGGTGCGCCGTTTGGATTGGCCGTGGCGATCCGCGTGCTTGCGGGGCCGTTCGACCTCGGCACCGTGGTGGTGCGCCAGCAGCTGCTGGTGGATCAGCACGACGCGCACGTGAGCGTCGTCAGCGATCCGCTCCCGACGATCCTCAAGGGCGTCCCGATTCGCCTGCGCAGCTTGAACGTCGACGTCGATCGACCCGCGTTCATTCTCAATCCAACCGGTTGCGCGCAGCAGTCGGTGGGGGCTGTGTTCGGTGCAGCGGATGGGTCGCTGCACGCGGCGAGCTCGCCGTTCGCGGCATCGAACTGCGCCGCGTTGCCGTTCAGCCCGACGTTCTCGGCAGCGACCACGGCCAAGACCTCACGCGCCAACGGCGCGAGCTTCGACGCGAAGATCCTGATCGGCGTCGAAGGCGAGTCGAATGCGCACGTAGTGGCGGTGAGCCTGCCCAGGCAGCTGCCGTCGCGGCTGACCACGATCCAGAAGGCATGCCTGGACAGCGTGTTCAACGTCAACCCGGCGGGCTGCCCGGCAGCGTCGCTGGTCGGATCAGCGGCGGCGGTGACGCCGGTGCTGTCCTCGCCGTTGACCGGACCGGCATATCTCGTGTCCCACGGTGGAGCCGGCTTCCCCGACCTCGTGATCGTGCTGCAGGGCGAAGGCGTGCGCTTCGATCTCGTCGGCGCGATCAACATCAGCAGCAAGGGCATCACGAGCACCAGGTTCGCCAATGCCCCTGACGTGCCGATCAACAGCTTCGAGTTGAAGCTGCCGCAGGGACCGCACTCGATCCTGACCGGCAACGGCAGTCTCTGTGTCAAACCGCTGCTGATGCCCACGACGATCACCGCTTTCAACGGCAAACAGGTCAAGCAGAGCACCCGGATCAAGGTCAGTGGGTGTCCGAGAGCCAAGAAAGCAAAGAAGCACCCGCGCACCCCGCGTAGACGGGTTCGATGAGCCGATTCGACTGAGGTTCTGCAATGACGGTTGTCAGGAAAGTGTCAGAGAGCGGGGGCACGATGCTGCGCTTGCGTCCGAGCCCCGGCGGGTTGGCGCACGAGCGAGTGCTTGCGATTCAGCGTGCACGGATTCTCGCCGGGATGACACTGGTCGTCTGTGAGCAGGGGATCGAGTCCACGACGGTCGCGGACGTCGTGGCCAGGGCTGGCGTCTCGCGGCGTACCTTCTATGACTTCTTCGAGGATCTCCGCGATTGCTTTCTCGCGGCGCTCGATGATGCTCTGGTGCGCGTGCAGGAGCGGGTGTTTCCCGCCTATGCGGAGGAGAAGCGCTGGGTGGAGGGTGTGCGTGCCGCGCTGTTCGAGCTGCTGGTGGTCTTCGACGAAGAGCCGCAGCTGGCAGCGCTGTGCGTAGTGCAGTCCCTGGCGGGAGGGCCGCGTGTGCTCGCTCGCCGCGGGGAGATCATGCGAGCGCTCGCCGCGGTGCTCGACCAGGGCGCGGGGCGGCGCGCGGGGCAGGTCCCACCGTTGACAGGCGAGGGCCTCGCCGGCGCCGTGTTCGCGGTCATCCACGCACGGCTGATAGACCCGGGCTCCGAGCCGCTGACGGAGTTGTCGGGTGCGTTGATGGCGATGATCGTGCTGCCCTATCTAGGCAGTGCTGCTGCGCGTCGAGAGCTGACGCGCAGGCCGCCCGTGGCCAGCCGCCCCGAGTGCCCGGCGAGCCCCGCGGACCCGTTGATGGGCTTGGGGATGCGCGTGACCTATCGCACGCTGCGCGTGTTGGCGACCATCGCGGGGCACCCGGGTGTGTGCAATCGCGAGCTGGGCAGTCTTGCGGGTATCGCAGACCAGGGCCAGACGTCGAAGCTGCTCACACGCCTGGAACGACTGGAGCTGATCCACAACACGGGGGAGGGCCACACCAAGGGTGCAACAAACGCCTGGGCGCTGACCCCGAAGGGGCTCTCCATTCACGAGACGTTCAACACGTACATCACCTGACCCGCCAGCTGACTCGCTCCGAGCCGCCAGCTGACTCGCTCCGAAGAGCCGCTGCACCGCAGCCCAGGAATCGAGCAGCGCCGGTCACCGATCCGCAGCTAGCATGACCGCAATGGGCACCACCAATGGCGGGACCGCCGGCCACCATGATCTGATCCGCGTGCACGGCGCGCGCGTGAACAACCTCAAGGACGTCAGCATCGAGCTCCCGAAGCGCCGGCTGACGGTGTTCACCGGTGTCTCCGGCTCGGGCAAGAGCTCGCTCGTGTTCGGCACGATCGCCGCGGAGTCGCAGCGACTGATCAACGAGACTTACAGCGCTTTCGTGCAAGGTTTCATGCCGACGCTCGCGCGGCCCGAGGTCGACGTGCTCGAAGGCCTGACGACAGCGATCCTCGTCGACCAGCAGCGGCTGGGCGCGGACGCCCGCTCGACGGTCGGCACCGCCACCGACGCCCACGCGATGCTGCGCATCCTCTTCAGCCGGCTCGGGCAGCCGCACGTCGGCTCGCCCAACGCGTTCTCCTTCAACGTCGCCTCGGTGCGGGCGAAAGGTGCGATCACGGTCGAACGCGGCGGCGGCAGGACCAAGGCCGTGAGCTTCACCCGCACCGGCGGCATGTGCACGCGCTGCGAGGGCCGCGGCTCGGTCACCGACTTCGATCTGTCTCAGCTGTACGACAAGAGCAAGTCGCTCAACGAGGGTGCGCTCACGATCCCCGGCTACAGCATGGACGGCTGGTACGGGCGCATCTTCCGCGGCTGCGGCTACTTCGACCCGGACAAGCCGATTCATAAGTACAACAAGACGGAGCTGAACGACCTCCTCTACAAGGAGCCGACCAAGATCAAGGTCGACGGCGTCAACCTCACCTATGAGGGGCTGATCCCAAAGATCCAGACGTCGATGCTGTCCAAGGACGTCGACGCGCTGCAACCGCACGTCCGCGCATTCGTCGAGCGCGCGGTCACGTTCACCATCTGCCCCGAGTGCGACGGCACCCGGCTCAGCAAGGAGGCTCGCTCGGCGAAGATCGAGGGGATCAACATCGCCGACGCCTGCGCGCTGCAGATCAGCGACCTCGCCGAATGGGTCCGCGAGCTCGAGCAGCCGTCGGTGGCGCCGCTGCTCGAGGCGCTGCGGCAGACGCTCGACTCGTTCGTGGAGATTGGGCTCGGCTACCTCTCGCTAGAGCGGTCGTCGGGCACGCTGTCAGGCGGCGAGGCGCAACGCGTCAAGATGATTCGCCACCTCGGGTCGTCGCTCACCGACGTGACCTACGTGTTCGACGAGCCGACCGTCGGTCTGCACCCGCATGACATTCAGCAGATGAACGACTTGCTGCTGGGGTTGCGGGACAAGGGCAACACGGTGCTCGTCGTGGAGCACAAGCCGGAGACGATCGCGATCGGCGACCACGCCGTCGATCTCGGTCCCGGCGCCGGCGCCGCCGGCGGCGAGGTGGTGTTCGAGGGGACCGTCGAGGGGCTGCGGGCCAGCGGCACGATCACCGGGCAGCACCTGGACGACCGAGCTTCCTTGAAACCCTTGCTGCGCACACCGTCGGGAGTGCTCGAGATCCGCGGCGCGCGCACCAACAACCTGCGGGATATCGATGTCGACATCCCGCTCGGCGTGCTGGTGGTGGTGTCCGGTGTGGCCGGGTCAGGAAAGAGCTCACTGATCTACGGCTCGATCGCGGCCCGCCCCGGAATGGTGTCGGTCGACCAGACCCCGATCCGTGGCTCGCGGCGGAGCAACCCGGCGACGTACACCGGACTGCTCGACCCGATCCGCAAGGCGTTCGCGAAAGTCAACGGCGTGAAGCCGGCGCTGTTCAGCGCAAACTCCGAGGGCGCCTGCCCCAACTGCAACGGCGCCGGTGTCATCTACACCGACCTGGCGATGATGGCTGGCGTCGCCACCACCTGTGAGGAGTGCGAGGGGAAGCGGTTTCAAGCCGACGTCCTGGAGTACAAATTCGGAGGGAAGAACATCGGCGAGGTGCTCGCGATGGCGGTCTCCGAGGCCGGGGAGTTCTTCGGCGACGGCGAGGCGCACACCCCGGCCGCGCACAAGATTCTCGACCGGCTCGTCGACGTCGGGCTCGGCTACCTCACGCTCGGTCAGCCGCTCACCACGCTGTCCGGCGGCGAGCGCCAGCGGCTCAAGCTGGCCATCCACATGGCCGAGAAGGGCAGCGTTCTGATCCTCGACGAGCCGACCACCGGCTTGCACCTCGCCGACGTCGAGCAGCTGCTCGGTCTGCTCGACCGGCTCGTCGACTCCGGCAAGTCGGTGATCGTCATCGCGCACCACCAGGCGGTGATGGCCCACGCCGACTGGATCATCGACCTCGGCCCCGGCGCCGGTCACGACGGCGGCCGGATCGTCTTCGAGGGCACACCCGCGGATCTCGTCGCCGGGCGGAAGGGAACCCGGTCACTGACGGGCGAGCACCTTGCGGCCTACGTCGGCGCCTGACCGAACCCCTCGCGGACATCGTGAGACGAGCGCAGTGACTCCGTGAACCCCGTTGCTGTTGGGCGTGCGAGGTTCGAGCTTCGTTCTCGCAGGCCAAGCGGACGGGCATAGCGAGACGATGTTCGAACTCTGACCCCACCTGGCAGCGGATCGCCGAACTACACGCCAAGCGCTTCGGCGGGGAGCCAAAAGAAGCCTAATCCTTGCCAGCGGCTTCAGCCCGCACCGCCAGCTCCGACAGCTTGACGCCCAAGCCCTCGGCCAAGCGGGCAAGGTTCTTCCAGCTTGGATTCCTGCGGCCGTGTTCGACGTGGCTGATCCAAGTCTGCTGCAAGCCAGACTTTTGGGCTAGCCCGACTTGGCTTAGGCCACGCTCCAAGCGGATAGCCCGGACAGCTTGCCCCAAAGCATGCAAATCAGGTGGCGGCTGCGCCACAGCTACCTGGCGGGTTCGTCGTCCGGCGGCTGCCCCAGCCTCGCCGGATCAGCTTTCTGGCTAAGCAGCCATAGCGGGTCAAGGCCGATGCGCCCGGCAATCCGCTCCAGGCTCTTGAGCGTCAAGTTGCGCTCCCCCCGCTCGATGCCGCCCATGTATGTCCGGTGCAGGTCGAGGGCGTCGGCAAACGCCTCCTGGCTCAGGCCTTGGCCTTCCCGGTAAGCCCGAAGGTTGCGGCCAACGGCTCGCTGTAGATCGCCTTCCACGCCGGGGAACGCTCCCGACTTGCTACTTGACAGTCTACAGACCTATGAGTAGCATCGCCGCCGAATCCGGCCAGGCTGCCAACCCTAATGTTGGGCAGGCCACAACCTCGGGGGGCGTAGATGAAGCTTAGGCAATCACCGGCCTGGAACATGGCCAGCGCCGCCGGCGGCGTGGCAGCCTTAGTTGCCGGGCTGGTGATGCGGAGCCATTACGAGCCAATCAAGCGCCTTTGCGATTCCGGGCTGGGTGCCCTTGGCCAAGCCTTCAACCCGTCGGCACAGCAACATTGCAGCCTAGATAGCTCGCTGGCCGTCATCGGCACCTGCTTGGCCATCGTCGGCGTCTGCACCTTGGGGCTTGCCTTGCTCAACCTCCGTGAAGCCCGCAAGCCCAGGCGTGCCAATAGTGGCTAGCCTGCCCGCCCGGCCTATAGCGTCGCTGGCGCTGCTCCTAACCAGCGCCAGCTTCATGTTGGCTGCCTGCGGCAGCCCCACCCGTAGTACCGCCTCTTACTGCTCGTACTTCTACGGCCAGGGCGCCAAACTGCGCCAACGCTGGGTCAACTCCAGCAACCAGGCCAGCCAAGACCCCTTTAGCGGCCTAGCCACCGTCCTGGCAGACCTGCCGGAAGCGGCCAGCTTCTTCCGCCAGCTATCGCTGCGTGCGCCGGAAGACATCGCGCCCGATGTCCAGACCCTGGCTGACAGCCTCCAGCGCTCAGTTGACCAAGCCGGGTCGGCGGCGGCCAACCCGCTGGCCGCCCTCGCTGGTGGCCTAGCCGGCGGGCTGGCCTCAAGCGGTGCCGAACAGCGTGTCAACACCTACACCGAACAGAACTGCGTGGCACCCCCCGGGGTTGGCGGGACTTGAGCCGTGCCCTCTCCCGGACAACCCCAAGACGTGCCGCTGCTGGTCAAGACCTACAGCCTCGACCCCCAAGCCGATAGCCACGTCGACGGCGAGCTGAAGATCCGGCTTGCCAAGCAACAGCTCCAGGGACAGGACGCCCGGGGCAACTGGCGTGACGGCAGCACCTGGCTGCTGCTTTACCCCAACAGCCCAAGCGAACCCCGGTTCCGGCGCTACGCAGTTGGCTTCGTTACGGTCGGCTTTGGCAGCAGCAGCATCGACCTAATCAAGGGCAGAGGCCAGGTCGTCCTGACTGGCCACCGCATACTTGGCCTGGTGGTTGAAGGCAGCCGCAACGCCGATCCCCTAAGCGAAGCCAGCGGTAAGCTGGCTGCATTTTCGCTGAGGCGCAGCTCGATCGCCTCGGCCAACTTCCCGACCAATTGGCGGGGCAGCCCGAAACGGGTGCAGCTAGGCGCTTCCAGCACCGGCTCCAAGCCGCTCGATATCTTGCTGGACATACAGGCTGTTGTCCTATCCGTCCTGAGTGACGGCAAGACACACGCTTCATCCGTCGCGGAGTTCGTCCGGCAGTTGGACAGCGGGGCGGCTAGGGGGTTGTTGTAAGGCCGCACACCCTTACTGCGCCCGATTCCTGTCCTCATCCACGCCCGCCTTGAATACAGCGACGAACAGGGCAAGTATGGCACCGATATCTACCAGGATGCCTACGGCGCACAAGAAGCCAAGGATCGCCGTGCCAAAATCCGGGTTGTTGGGGTCGGAACTCCCCTCCAATATGGCAGCCATGCCCCCGATTGGGGCGATGGCGAGTGCCACCACCAAGAGCCACCCTATTGCTGACCGGATGCCAGCCGGGCTCATTGTCAATGGCGCTGGTACGTCTGGAGCTGGAGTGAGTGCGAACCTCAGTGTTGAACCTCCACACACTAGACAGTTTGGGCGCCGCGTTAGGTGCCCGCTACGAAGCGTTCCAAAACGATTCAGTACAAAGCTCTGATATGGGGGGCGATTTACGCCCGCAACCATCATCTCCCGGTCTGCCGAGCGCGTATCAAGAAGTCCGAGACATATGCGCAGCGAAACAAAAATTATCGGTAAAGCGGCTACGTTCAATGCAGTCGCTCCGCGCAGCGGTGCGTCATTCTCACGAAATTCATCCCAGCAACTGAAGCAAGGCACTTGCCTATCAAATTGGATGATTACCTCACCACCGCCGACGCCGGGGTAGAGCGACGGAAAAATCCCCCGGATTCCAAGTGCCAGCGCTCGGCGGGCTACCCGTCGCTGTACATTATCATCATCAGTGGCCGCAACGATTAGGTCGGCATCCGCCAGCCACTGATCAAGCAGATCGTCAGATATCGAACTATTAATCTTATGTGGTACCGCTTCAGCCCGCACTCCTCTAACGTGCGTCGCGAGATAAACGGTCAACCCCTCGGCCTTATTCCAGTTGAGAAAATCGTCGTCAAGGGCATGGCGAGAAAGGTTCGCACTTTCGAGGGTATCATGATCAATAAAACGCAGATAACCGACGCCACACTTTGCCAACTCTTCGGCTATCTGTGAACCAACCATACCGACACCGACTACGACTACTCGCTTGGATTGCAATAGAGGGAAATTGACACTTCCGGTGATCCGAGCGAAGTATTCGGGAGTTCCCATTTTAGCTGCTAAAAGGCATAGATGGTTATTGACGAAGGCTTGCGGTCAATGAGACAATAACTAATAGCAATTGGTCACATGACCGGGAGTAGTGATGTTAGATGAGCGAAGAAACGAAGCGAGTGAAACTGTCAAAGACCTTATGAGTCGTGCTGTGAGTCCGGAGGAAATGGCCAGGCGACATCCCAAACTACCGGAGTTACGGCTTCGCTCCGATACTCCAACTGTCGAAATCGACGATACTACGCCGATCAAAGATAGCGTTAACCGATTGAAAAGTAAAGATGTTGATGCTATTGGGATTCGTGAGGCAGGTAGTGATGTCGCAGCCGTCATACTGCCGGTTGAACGATATCTAGAGCTGGCTGCCAAGGAGTTAGCAGGCAAAACTTTTGACTGGGTGGGAACGCTGGACAGGCATCTTGTCCCGCACGACGATGCATTTGCAGCCTCGCACGTCGAGCAGATCGACCGAAACGAAACTTGGGGCGAGTGACGGTTACTCCCATGTAACTACCTGGGGTTATGCAGCAGGGCGCGGGGATACCGGGTCACGCATGCCCCCGTATCCCCGCGCCCTGCAATGAAGGCTAGTCAATCCTTTGCAGGGATGCCTGCTCGATGACGCGCTGCGTCTCGTACTCGACCAATTGCCCGTTTAGATTGGCCATCAAACCGGCACGAGATTGCTCGGCCTCTTTCCGTTCAAGAATCTGATTCGGCGAGAGCGGGCGACTGACTAGATCAAAAAGCGCCTCAGATGCGTTACTCATTTGCTAACTCCTTTCCACAAGCCGTCCTCAAATCATAACGCCAACCCACATCTAACTTCAAGCCAGATATAAACGCTGGCCTTGCAGCAAAATCACTTCTAGAAACCAGGTTGCCTAGCCTGGCTCTTCTCCCGCTTGCCCCCGCACCAACACCAACACATCCAACCCCAACTGGTAGCTGTCAGGGAAGCACAGCTTCCCTGATTCATCGACCATCTTGAAATAGGCGATTGAAGAACAAGCGTAGGTTGGGGCTTTCAATGGTGCTCTGATCTCTGCCACTTCCCCTGGCTGGGTTGTCGGTATGTCCACATAGCGCAGTGATGAGATCAAGCCTGGCCCGGTCGGCGGCCCTTGCCTCTCCAACCGCCTGCCAACCCAGGCCACTGTGCCGCTGTTCTTGACCCGCCAGGTCTTCTCAAAGACCTCGCCTGGTGCCATCCTGGTGCCGTGCGGCACGGTGTCGCTGACGAAAGTTGAAGCGTCACCGGGCAATGCCCGGTAGGGCTTGGGCTTGCGTCCACCAGCCCGGCGGCGCTCCTGCTCTGGGGCATGGTCGGCAACTTCAAACAGGCTGAGTAGCAGGCCATCAGCCCCAAAGGTGTCTTCGTAGAACTGGACTAGCTCCCGGCTGGGCTTGTTGCCTTGCTCAACCCGGGAGATATGGCTGGGGCTACAACCAAAGGCTTCGGCCACTTGTTTGCCGCTCCAGCCGTTGACCAGGCGGAGCTTCTGCATTGACCAGCCCAGCACTGTCTTGGGTTGCCGGGGCACCAAGTGGGGCGGCAGGTTAGGCCGGGGCATGTCCCCCCAAATATTGCAGCTTGGTCAATAACCCGGGGGTCGGCGAGGGTGGGGGAAGGCCGCCCGGTTGGGTGGCCAGACAAGGCAAAGGAGACGGGCAATGCATGACGGCCGGAAACTCATCGAACAAGCCATCGTAGGGCTGGTGGTATCGGCTATCAGCGTCGACGTATTGGCCACTGAGCTGCCGCGTGTCGTGCCGTACCTGGTCGTGCTGGCAGCCATCTTTGTAGTAGTGCGCCTGGTGCTTTTCCACACCCGCAAGTGGTGAACAAGTAGTAGATATGACACTAGACGTTTTCACCTGAAAAATGTCACAATAGAGGGTTACGTTAGTGCGGGTTAGCAGGAAGTTCGAGTTATTGGACGTGACCACCAAAGGCAAGTAAAGAGTGAAGGAGGCCACGTCCATGCCAAACAAGAAAAAACCAACTAAAAAGAGGCTCCAGCGGGTCTCTGTCCGAGCCGAGTACAGGGAACAAGTGGATTGGGACAAGTTCGCCTGGGCTTTGCTCCAGCACGCCCGGCTTGTCTCAGCCAACCAGCCAGGCAAAGACCAGACACCCAGGAAAGCGCCAACGCCGTGAGCCGCCTCGGACTGGCTTGGTTCCAGCTCGGGTTTCCCAGTGGCCTGGAGCAAGACGCCGTACTTGCCGCCCTAGCGGCTTTCTCCGGCATGCCGCATGGCAGCCGCCTGGCCTTTGGCCTAGCTGCTGGCCACAGCGGCATTCGACACAGCTTGGGTATTAGCCCGCCAGCCATCGAGCTAGTGGCTGGCAACCTCCGGGCAGCGATCCCCAGCTTGCGTTTGGACGAGGCCGACCCGCCAGCCCACCACTACCGCCGCCGCCTGCTCTGGCAGCTCGCCCCGGCCACGGCCTCAATCCGCACTGACGGGTTGGCAGCCACCAGCGCCAGCTTATTGGCCAGCCTGTTCCCGCTGCATGGACATGAATCCATCCGGTTGCTGTGGCACGCCCGTCCGGCTCCCCGTCCCAACTTGTCGCCAACGCCAGAAAGCCGCCGCGAAGGCCAAGCCCTAGCCCTACGCCAAAAGTTGGCTGTCCCAGGACTTAGCGCCTACGGCGAGTTGCAAGTTATGGCGGCGACGCCCGCCCGTGCCCAACAACTGCTGCACCGCACTGGCTCAGTGCTAATTAGCCTTGGTACGCCCTATGGCCGCCTTATGCCTGACACCTTTTGGCCTGGCCAACTAGCCCGGCTGTTTGGCCAGCGTGGCCGTTACTTCAGCGCCCCCGAACTGGCGGCCGTCATCGGCTGGCCAATTGGTAGCCCTGACCTCCCCGGCCTAGAGCTAGGGGCAGCCAAACGCCTAGTCCCCAGCCAAGCCTTGCCGAGCCAAGGCCGCATCCTCGGCACCAGCAACTTTGCTGGGGTAAGGCGGCCAGTCGCCCTGACACCCGCCAGCTCAACACGCGGCCTCTACGTCCTTGGCGCGACTGGCACTGGCAAGACCAGCCTGCTGAAAAACCTGATCCGTGACGACCTAGAACAAGGCCACGGCCTGGCCGTTGTCGAGACCAACGGCGACCTAATAAATGACCTGCTCGACCTGATCCCACCAAACCGCCAAGACGATGTGGTGCTGCTCGACCCGACTGACCCAGGTTACGCCGTTGGTTTCAACCCCTTCGCCAGTGCCAGCGACCCGTCACTAGTCGCCGACCAGCTCGGCGAGCTGTTCCAGCGGCTTTGGAAAGAGTATTGGGGACCCCGCACCGGCCAGCTAGCCCACATGGGCTTGTTGACCCTTGCCCGCCGTGGCGGTTCGACGCTACTCGACCTGCCGCGCCTGTACCTCGACCCAAGCTTCCGCACGCAAGCCATTGCCTCACTTGATGATCCGGTCGGCCTAGAACCAGACTGGCGTTGGTTCAGCGCCCTGCCAGGGCGCGAACAAGCCACCGTGGTTGCGCCACTGATGAACAAAATCCGGGCTTTCACAGCCCGCCCAGCCATCCGCACAATCCTTGGCCAAGCCGCGCCACCAACCTCGATGCGAGCCGTCATGGCCGACAACAAGGTGCTGCTGGTCAACCTGCCCAAAGGCCTGGTCGGGGCGGAGACCGCCACCTTGCTCGGCTGCTTGGTATTGACCAGCCTGTGGCAGGCCACCACGGAACGGGCTGCGTTGGCTCCCAGCCAGCGCCAGCCCTTTGGCCTCTACGTCGATGAAGTCCAGGACTTTGCCAGCGCCCCGATCCCGTGGGATGAGATGTTTGCCCAAGGCCGCAAGTACGGGCTGGCTCTCAGTGTCGCCCACCAGAACCTTGGCCAGCTACCCCGCGAGCTGCGTGAAACCGTCCTAGCCAATGCCCGCTCTAAAGCCGTGTTTGCCCTCAGCAGCACCGATGCCAAGACCTTGGAGCACTTGTTTGCCCCCGCCCTAACAGCGGCCGATCTCCAGGCGCTTGATGCGCGCAGCATCGCCGCCATCGTCGCCCTGGATGACGGCGGCACAGCTAGGCCAGTGACGCTGGCTACGCCAGCACCGCCAGCTTCACTTGGCAGCCGCCAGCAAGTCCGCCAGGCTTCGCGCACAAACTACGCCCGGCCACGGGCTGAGGTCGAGGCCACCTTGCGAGCCAACCTAACAAGCCTCAGACGGCCAGCCGCCCCGGTCGGCCGTAAGCCGAGGGGCAGATGATGGGCTGGCCGGTCGCCTGTCCGCCCGCGTCGGGTGGGGTAGCCCGCATCACCTGTCCCCACCAGCTAAGCCACCCAAGTTTGCCACTGGCTACTAACGCCAAGGCGTGTGACAAATGAGCCGGGGCTACCTAAGTGCAGCAGCCCTAACGGTGCTGGAGGCCAAGCTCACCGAGCGTGACCTGGCTGTGCTCCAGCGGGTCTCCGGCTTGCGCTTTGCCAGTGGCGGTCAGTTGACCCGCCTGGAGTTCACCGCTAGCCCCGACGAGGCCGCCGATGCCCGCACTGCCCGCCGTGCCTTGCTGCGGCTGGTTCGCCTTGGTGCCCTAGCCCGGTTGCCCCGGCCGGTCGGCGGCGTGCGGGCTGGCTCGGCTGGCTTCACCTACTACCTCGACGTAGCCGGCCAACGGCTAGCTGTCCGTTATGGCTGGCAGCCCGAGCGGCGAGGGCGGCGGTCGCACACACCAGGCACGCTGTTTGTACGCCACGCCTTGCAAGTGGCCGAGCTACACACGTTGCTGGTTGAAGCCGACCGCTCCCGTCGCTTCGAGCTGCTGGAGCTGAGGGCTGAACCCGCTTGTTGGCGTAGCTGGAGCGGGGTTGGCGCTCAGCAACCAAGGCTCAAGCCGGACAGCTACGTCCGCCTGGGGGTCGGGGCTTACGAGGACAGCTACTTTGTCGAGGTTGACCGGGGCACTGAAGGCAGCCGGGCGCTGGAGCGGCAGCTCCAGCTCTACTGCGCCTATGCCGCCAGCGGCCAAGAGCAAGCGGCGCACCAGGTCTTCCCAAGCGTGCTGTGGCTGGTGCCAAACCAGCAGCGCGTCGAAGCCATCGAGGGCTGCGTGGGGCGGCAGCCGGGCGACATGGCTGGGCTGTTCCGGGTCGCCCGGTTCGACACGGCGCTGCACGTTATGACGGAGCCAGATACCGGCCAGGAAGACACAAATAGCTTGTCTAAAGCATGACGTAAAAGATATAATGATGAGGAATTAACAACGCCCCCATGCAGAGAGGCAGAAAGAGAAGGAGACCATGCCGACAGCCATCGCAAGGGCAACAACCCAACCAATAACCGAGGCCGAAATCCAACCGAACAAGCGGGCTTGGCTCTACCTGCGGGTATCCACTGACGATCAGGTCAATACGGACTACCACCGTGACGGCTTGAGCTTGTTGGGACAACAAGACGAAGGCGACAAAAAGGCCGCCCAGCTCGACGCCAGGATAACCGAGGTCTTCAAAGACCCTGGCCGTTCCGCTTTCGTTGACTTGCATAAGCGCACGGACTTTTTGCGGCTGCTAGAGGAACTGCCGCGCCTCAACCGCAACCCCGCCACCTTTGTGGACTACGTGATCGTCTGGAGCTGTTCACGCTGGGCACGGGATACCGTCGACCACTGGCAAGCCCGCCGCATCATGCGTGACGCCGGTGCCCGTTTCGTCTCCATCACTGAGCCAATCGTCGGCGAAGACACCCCGGCCGCCTTCCTCTACGAGAGTTCAGTCGTATCCCAGAACCAGTACCAGTCAATGCAGACTGGCGAGCAGGTCAAACGGGGGCTCTACACCAAGGCTCGCCTGGGCGGCAGCTACGGCAGCAGGCGGCTGGGCTACATCAAGCAGGTCGATGAACTGGCTGACGGCCGCCATATCAACATCGTGGTTCCCGACCCCCAGCGCCATGCCTTCGTGACCAGCGGCTTCCAGCTCTACGCCACCGGCGAATACTCCTTGTCCCAGCTAGCCGACGAGCTGTACCGTCTCGGGCTGCGGAGCCGTCCGACAAAGCGCTGCCAAGGGGGCAAGGTCAACAAGGCTGCCTGGGCGCGAATGCTACGGAACCCCTACTACCTCGGCCGCATCGCTTACAAGCGAGGCGAGGCCGAAGAAGAAGTTTTTGAAGGCCGCCATGAGCCGCTCATTGACCAAGCCACCTTCGACCAGGTGCAGAACCTGCTCGACGAGAAGCGTGTCGCCGGTGAGCGCCCCCAAAGGCGCCAACACTACCTGCGTGGCAGCGTCTTCTGTGGCGACTGCGGCCAACGCCTGACCTTCGGCATCTCCACCGGCAAGAGTGGCAAGAAGTACGCCTACTTCTTCTGTAGCGCCCGCATCAACGGCACCCCCTGCGCCATGCGCGCCAACATCCGACCCGAGCTGATCGAGCAAGCCATCCAGCGCCACTATGCCGGGCGCCCCGTCCAACTGGCGGCCAAGGACGTGGCCAAGCGCACGGAGGCCATCGAAGCGATGGCTGCCGTCAGCCAACAAGCTGTCGTCCAGGTCAAGCAGGTCAAGACCAGCCTTATCACCAAGCTCAAAGCCCAGCAAACCCGCCTGATCCGTCTCCATGCCGAAGAAGGCGATGACATCTCCGGTGATGCCTTCCGTGAGGAACGCCTGCGAATGCAGGCTGAGATCAAGGCCGCCGAGAAGTCCCTGGCTGAGACCGAACAACGCCTCAGCCTCGACACCGCCATGCTCCGCATGGCCTTGGAGCTAGCCCAGGATGTCGCCAAGGCCTACAAAAGCGCCAACAACCAGCTCAAGCGTGGCTACAACCAAGCCTTCTTCAAGAAGCTCTTTGTCTTGCCGGACGAAGCCACAGGCCAAACAACCGTGCGGATCGCAAGTGACGAGTTGACCAAGCCCTACGCCGTCCTGCTAGCCAAAGACCTGCCCAAGAAGGTGCTCAATGAGGTCGGGCTGATCCGAAAGGCGGCTTCAAAAGCAGAAAGCGGCTCCGGGGAGCCGCTTTCTGGTGTCCTGGTTTCGAACTTCGATCAACTGGCGGAGGGGGGGAGATTCGAACTCCCGGTACGCCAATAAGACGCACAACGGTTTTCGAGACCGCCGCATTCAACCACTCTGCCACCCCTCCAAGGCGACGGCTTAACGCTAGTCGATTGGCCGTCGATCGAGCTTTCCGGCGGCTGCACGCCACGGCGACGGCGTTCACCCAGGCCGCCGATCGGCGAGCGCTCTCGGGGTCAGCTCTTGCTGAAGCTGACGATCTGGTGATAGCTGAGCCTGCCCAGGCCGCAGCGCTGCAGCGCGTCATCGATCGCTGCGCACGCCTTCGACAGCAGTGGGCTGCGGTAGCGCATCACGTTGCGGTCGAGAATCCGCAGGAACCGCAGCTGCGCGACATCCAGCTCGACATTCCCGATGCTCCCGAGCACATCCAGATCCGCGCGCGTCAGCGGATGCTCGTCGTCGGACCCGTACTTGGCCACGCCCACACGCCCGCTCAGCCGTTTGCGCGCGAAGTTGAGCACCGGGTTGAGCGCCATCGTCTCGACGAAAGCCCCTCGTCCACCGGGTGCGAGCAGCGCACGGAGGATCGGCGCCAGCTGCTCGAGGTCGGTGTGATGCAGCGCGTATCTGCCGACCACCGCGTCGAAGCTCTCAGGCTCGAACGTGGTGGGCTGCAGCTCGCCTGCGACGAACTCGACGTGGAGCCCGAGGCGCTGCATGAGCTGGCGGCCACACTCGATCGAAGCCTCGCTCAGATCGAGTGCCACGACGTCGGCTCCTGAGGCGGCCAGCCACGCTGACGTCACGCCGGCGCCACACGCGAAATCCAGCACGCGCTTGCCTGACAGCGGGCCGATCGCGTCGAGCATCATCTCGGTGTTGGGGTCTGGTCCCTGCTCATAGGAGCGCAGGCAGTCGTTGAGGCTCGACGCATGCGCATCCCAGAACGCGCGCTCCCGATCTGCAACCTCATCCGTGACGCTCGGCCCGAGTTTGTCAACCCGATGTCGTTGAGTAACTGGACTCATGCGCTTTTGCCTCCTCGCCTCGGCTTGACCATCCCCGACCTCTAAATAGTCCTGATATCAGAATTGATCTGATAACCCGTAGGCTAATGATTTGACAGGATGGGATGCTCGAGCTGCGCTCGGCGAAGTCGCTGATCCAGCTCAATCCACGGTCAGCGTGGCCTGCATCCCCGCTGCGCGATGCCCCACGAGCGAGCAGTACAGCGTGTACGTGCCGGCCGGCAAGGTGAACCTGACGGTTGTGTTCGCGTTCGGCTCGGTGCTTGGCAGCGCCCCGATGTCGGTGCTGCCGCCAGCATGTTCGATGTGCAGGTTGTGGGCATCCTGCCCGCGGTTGACCAGTTGGATGATCACATCGCTGCCGGCCACGCCCGGGCGCGACAGCGCGAAGCTGTACTCCTTGGCTGTCACCTGCAGGTGAGCCGGCGTGGGGCTGGGAGTTGTCCCCGGCAGTGTGCTCGGGTCGGTGCCGGGCGGGGTGCCCGGCGCGCCTGGCAGCGTTGGCGTCAATGCGCCGGCGCCTCCCGCGCCTGGCAATGAGCTGGTCGATGTGGAGCTGGGCGATGACGGGCTCACCGACGCCGCGTGCCGGTGACGGCGGAGCTTGTCGCGTCTTGCCTTGGCTCTGGCTCTGGCTTGCGCTTTCGCATCGTGCGAGCGTTTGCAGCGGTGGCGTACGCCATGGCGGCGGCACGTGTGCTTGTGGCGGTGATGGTGTGTCGTCGCGCCCGTGGCGAGCGTGGCGCCCGCGGCGAGCGTGGCGCCCGCGGCGAGCGTGGCGCCGGCCGCGAGTGTGGCGCCGCCGGCGCCGGGAGCGCTCAGCGCGAGGATGGACACCACGAGCAGGCCTCGGCGGCGCGCCGCGAGCAGGCCGACGCGATTGCGCACGCTCCGCACCCGGCGCCGCATCAAGGCGTGCGGCGCAGCATCAAGGTTTCAACAGCGTAGGGCGGGCGAACGAGCTGGCGTTGGGGATCACCAGGCCGGCGTCCGTCTGGAACCACTGCTCCAGCAGCGAGCAGTACAGCGAGCGGAAATCCGACGTGGAGCGCAGGTTGTCGTTGTCGTCGAGCGTTGCGAGCCCGGGGAACTCTCCGACCATCGAGCCGGATGCGTGCGTGCCGATCAGGAACGCTACGCCCGCGGCGCCGTGGTCGGTGCCCGAGCCGTTCTCCTCGGGGCGGCGGCCGAACTCAGACCACAGCTGCACGAGCACGCGATCGGCCAGTCCGCGCGCTTCGAGGTCGCGCTGAAACGCGACCACCGCGTCGATCGTTTGCGTGAGGTTGGTGGAGAGCGAGTCGGATTCGTCGGAGTGCGTGTCGTACCCGCCGACCGCGTTCATCGACACGCACTTGATCGGCAGTCCCGCCGCTAGCATCGCGCCGAGCGCGGCGAGCTTGCCGGGGAACTCGCCGCCGGCCGTCGGGTAGGTGACGGGCGAGTTGTAGTTGGGGTTGCCGTCGGGGCTGACGAACTGCGCGAGCTGGTTGATCAGCAGGCTGGTTTCACGCGACGCGTTGCGCGCTTGCGCGTACGCATCCGACGGCGCCGCCAGGTTGCCGAGCGCGCCGAGCGTTTGCATCGCGGGGTCGGTGATCGGGTCGTCGAGGCCGTACGCCCAGAAGTTGTAGTTCGCCGGTGAGTCGACCGCCGCGACGGGTACGCGCGCGGTGGCGAGCGCGGGCGCCAGCGTGTCATCCAGCGATAGCCCCTGCAGCGGGTTGTCGAGGTTGCCGGCGATGTCGAGGTAGCGCCCCATCCAGCCGGTCAGCAGCGACGTGTCGAGCTTGCCGACCTCCCAGTAGTGCCGGCTGGTGAAGTGGCTCTGGTCGGGCGGGTTGTAGCCGATGGCCGGGAACACCGTGACCTTGCCTTCGCCGTGCAGTGTCGCCAGGCCGCCCGCAGACGGATGCCACATGAGACGGTCGTCTTCGCTGAACGCCGCGCCGGCGCCCTCGGCGAGCGCGAGCGTCGGGCGCAGCGACGCGTAGCTGGGGTCGCCGACGGGCGCAAGCACCGACAGCGCGTCCCAGCCGCCTTCCATGAAGATCGACACCAGCACCGGCTGCGTCGGCGACGCGGCCGACGCCTGCGCGATGCCCTCCTCGAACGCTCTGGGGCTGAGCATCGACGCGCCGTACACCGACAGCATCGCGCCGGCTGAGCGCAGCAGGAACGCGCGCCGGTCGATGCCCGTGCCCGCCGGCAGCGGCATGCCCGGCTCGATCGACGGCAGCCCGCGCCCGGCCTGGGCGGCGCTGCGGTGCAGGAACTGCGAGCGGTTGAAGTCGTTGCACGAGCAGTCTGGGCGCATGGGGTCAGCTCACCTGCATGTCGGGGGACGTGGCGATCAACATCCGCAGCGCGTTCTGGCGGATCGCGCGGTACGGGGATTTCTGCCAGTTCGAGAGCGAGCTCGGCAGGCAGGTTTGGGCGAACTGGGCCAGACACTGCTGCGAGTCGGCGGCGATGATCGGGTTGCCCCAGTACGCGAGCGCGCTGGCGAGCGCAGTCTCGGGTGTCTCCGCTGGGTCGTAGGGTGTGCCGCCGCTCTGCCACGGGTTCGGGTAGGTCTCCGACGTGACGTACGTGGCCAGGCTCCAGCGTCCCTTCAGCGTCGAGGTGTCCAGCCAGCGCGAGAAATCCCAGCCGGCGACGTTGGGCGGATAGAACAGCTGCTGGCCGGCGCCCGAGTCGAGCCACACCCACGCGGTGGTGTCGACGTAGCGCTCGACCGCGCGCATCAAGCCCGCGTTGAACACGACCGGCGGCACTACCATCTCCGGGCCCTCATAGAAGTCGGGGTGCTGCAAAATCGCTTCGACGACCGCGCGGATGCTGAAGCCCGAGCTGACGTACAACCCCTGCAGCGTCGCCAGCGTCTGCGTGTCGGGCGGCGTGGGGATGAAATACCCCCACATCTTCGTCACGAAGAACGAAGCGTGCAGCGGGTGGTTGACGCACAGTTCGACCGCGTCGGTGTACGTCCACTTGTTCGTGTGCCCGAACACCGTCTTGTTGGTGCTGTCGTGGGAAGACGGGTCGAAGTGGAAGTTGTAGTTGCCGAGCTCCGCGGACCAGTCGTTGCGCCAGCCGGTGAGCGCGCGCGCCATCTCCCGCACGTCGTCCTCGGTGTACGCGCCGCGATCGGCGCCGAGCGAGAACAGCTCCATCATCTCGCGCGCGTAGTTCTCGTTCGGGTCCCACTTAGTGTTGGAAGTGCCGTTGAGGAACAGCAGCATCGCGGGGTTGATCGTGACGGCTTGGAACAGGTCGCGGAAGCTGCCGAGGCCCATCGTGCGGAACAGCTGGTTCTGGTCGAGCATCAGCTGCTGGCTGTTGACCTGCGCGTTGGAGTTGGCGAACCAGTCGTGCCAGATGAACGTCATGCGCTCGATCAGCTGCTGGTCGGAGCGGATCATGCGGTCGAGCCACCAGCAGTGGTCGTGGCCCCAGCTGTCCGCCGGCGCCAGCGGGTTGCCGTCGTCGTCGATTGGCGCCGGCCCGTTGAGCGTGGGCGCGCCGGACGGGCGCGTCATGCTCAGCACGACCTGCGACAGCGGCTGGCCCGCGAGCGACTCGGCTTGGTTCTTGGTGGGCCCGAACCCAGCGCGCCACAGCAGCCGGCGCAGCTGTGCCACGGTGGCAGCGTGGTTGCCGTACGCGGGCGGCGGGTCGTTGGACGGCGCTGGCGGCGTGGGCGTGACGATCGGCGCGGGCGCCCCAACCGGCGCGTTGGCTGGCGCGTGCGTTGGCAGCGTGTGACGTGGCTTGCTGGGGTGCTTGTGGTGCTTGGCCTTGTGGCGGCGCTTGTGGTGCTTGGGCTTGTGCTTCGCCTTGTGCTTGGCCTTGTGTTTCGCTGCTTTGTGCTTCGCCTTGTCCTTTGCTGCAGCGTTCTTTTGGCGTTTCTTCTGCGAAGGACTCTGCGGGCGCGCGGCGCCCAAGCGGAGAGGCATGCGCACGGAGTCGGCAGAACGTTCCCCGATTGACTTCGCGCGAGTAGATACTCGACGTTTGTCGTAGTCGCGTAGAGCAGTCGCGCGTCACACGCATGGCGGAGCCGTGCGTCTGTCACATGTCCCGAGGTTTGGTCACCATAACGCAGGATTGGGGAGGGTTTCGCCGAACAACCGGCAATGGCGGTAGTCCGAAGTAGCTTGAGCGCCGCCTTGCTGGCGGTCGCGGCGGCGGGCGGCGTGCTAAGCGCTGCCCAGCCGGCGTACGCGCGCGCCGATTGGGTGCTGCCGAGCACGACGTTGTCGCCTGCGGGGCCGATCGGGTGGCCGCCGGTCGTGGCAGCCGACGCGGCAGGCGGCGCGACTGCGGTGTACGCCACGGAGAAGAGCTACGGCGCAGGGTCTGAGACGCTGCTGTCGGCTGATCACTCCGCGGGTGGGGAGTGGGGTCAGCCGGCGACCGTTCCGTCGGGCGGGAACGCGGGGCAGATCGCGCTTGCGACGGGTGCGGACGGCGATCTCACGGCCGTGTGGGTTGACAGCACCGACGGCAACTCGTTCTCAGTGTGGACCGCTGAGCGCCCAGCCGGCGGCGTGTGGTCGTCGGCTGCTCAGCTGCCGTTCACCGGCCAAGCGTCGGACACGGTCAACTCACCAGGGGTCGCGGAAGCTCCGCAAGGCGATGCGGTTGCCGCTTGGACCGAGACCGATCGGCAGCATTCGATGGAGTGGCTGGTTGCGTCTCAGCGCCACGCGGGCACGTGGGGTGCGCCGGTGCGGTTGTCGGGGTTGACGGCGCGCGTGCTCGAAGGTGCGCCGATCCAGGTAGCCGTGGATGAGCGGGGAGATTTCGTGGTCGCGTGGTCACAGTTCACCGCGCAGACGAGCATCTACGCGGTGCAGTCCCAGCAGCTGATCGGCAGCGCGTGGCAGGGCGAGCAGACGATCGAGTCGAGCGGCGACGGCGTCAGCCCGGTAGCGCTCGGCGGCAACGCGAGCGGCGACACGACTGCGGTGTGGGCTGACGTGCAGCAGCAGAGCGTGCGCTCGGCGATCCTGCGCAACGGCGTATGGACGGCGGCAGGCGCGGGCGGGGGGTATTCGCCGGCGATCTGTCAGGCGCCGCTGCCACAGCTCGGGGTGGACGGGGCTGCCAACACGACAGCTGCTTGGGTGTTGACGTCCGGGCAGGTCGGGGTGCGCACGATGACAGCCGACGGCGCGTGGGTCGGGTCCACGCAGACGCTCTCGAGACTGCCGGCAGGCGACGTGGCGTATCACCCGCAGATCGCAGTCGACCCGGCTGGCGACGCGAGCGTGAGCTGGAGCTACTACGACGGGCCGGCGCGTGCGACGTTCATCCAGGTTGCGTCGCGGAGCGCGGGCGGTGTGTGGGGAGCGCCGGTGACGCTGTCCGGGCCGGATCCGTCTGACACCGCGACGTCGCTCGCGCAGGATGCTCAGGGCAACGCGGTGCAGGTGTGGGCGAGCTCGCAGGACAGCTACAACTACGAGATCGACGCGGCGGGGTTCGAAGGCGCGCCGGTGGTGCGCGAGCTGACAGTGCCGGCGCAGATGAGCACACGCCGTGCGGCAGCGTTCACGGCGGCGCCGGTGGCCCCATGGGCGACGGTGACGTCGGTGCATTGGGATTTCGGCGACGGGGCGCACGCGGATCAAGCGCAGACGACGCACGTGTACACCCGGGCTGGGGTTTACAAGGTGACGCTCACGGTTACCGATAGTTTGTTCAACCAGGCGACGGTTGCACGCCGGTTGACGGTGACGGTGACAGCGACGCCACAGGCGCCGCTGGTTCCAGCCGGTGAGAATCAGGCGTCAAATCAGGCTGCGTCAGGCGATTCCACCGCGGGCGGCGGGTCGAGCGGGCTCGCGTCGGGCGGCAGCGGGTCGAGCGGGCTCGCGTCGGGCGGCAGCGGGTCGACGGGGCTGACGTCGGGCGGTTCGGGGGCGGACAGCACAGGCTCAGCTGGCGCGAATGCTCGACTGCTGCCGACGCTCGCGCCGGTGTACGTGGTTGCGCCCAGACAGCGACTGTGGCTCGCGCGCGGTGCGCGCACTATGATCGTAACGGTGCGCAACACCAACGTGTTCCGCGTAACCGGCACGGCGAGCATCGTGGATTCCTCGCAGGCGGCGCCGATGTCGGCGGCTGCGGCAGCGCGCGCGCTGCCGCTCGCAAGCTGGCGCTTTCGGCTCGGCGCGCACACGAAGGGGCGGGTGTACTTCAGGCTCAGCGCGGGCGCGCTCAGACGGGTGCGCGCGCAGGTGTTGAGCAGAGGCCACAGTCTCGTGCGCGTGCGTTTGGCGATCAAGGGCGCGGCAGGGCAGACGGCGTCGGGGGCGAGCACGTACGCGTTGGATACGCCGCCGCTCGTGCGGCACGGGCAGCAGCAGCCGGTGACGGTGCAGCCGAGCTTCGCGGCGCCGACGAGTCCGTGGGCGCACGGCGACTGCTGAGGCGAGCGGCGAGGAGCGCGAAGGCGCGTGCGGGCGCTGGGGAGCGCGGCGGGCGCTAGGGAGCGCGGCGGGCGCTGGGGAGCCGGGGAGCCCCGGGGGCGCTGAGGGGCGCTGGGAGCGGCTGAGGAGCGCTGAGGTAATGTTGCGCGCCGTGCGCGCGCTGCAGATAACTGAGCTGAGTGGGCCCGACGCGGTGCGGGTCGTGGATGTGCAGGCGCCGGCGGCCGAGCACATGCTGACGCCCGGCAGCGGGGTTGTGATCGACGTGGTGGCGGCGGGGGTGTCGTTTCCTGATGTGCTGCAAACGCGCGGGCTGTATCAGCTGAAGCCGGAGCTGCCGTTCATCCCGGGCGCGGAGGTGGCGGGCGTGGTGGCCCAGGCGTCTGCAGGCGCGGCAGTCGAGGTTGGCGAGCGGGTGGTGGGGTTCACGGTGCTCGGCGGCATGGCCGAGCAGGCGGTGGCGCCGGGGTTCCTAACGTTTGCGCTGCCTGAGGCGCTCGACTTTGCGCAGGGGGCGTCGCTCGTGTTGAACTACCACACGGCGTACTTCGCGCTGAAGCTGCGCGGGCGGCTGCGAGCGGGCGAGCGCGTGCTCGTACACGGCGCGGCTGGCGGGGTCGGCACGGCGGCGCTGCAGGTGGCGAAAGCGCTCGGGGCGAGCACGGTGGCGGTGGTGTCGAGTGATGAGAAGGAGCGCGTCGCACGCGCTGCGGGAGCGGATGAGGTAGTTCGTGCTGATGGGCCGTGGCGCGAGCAGACCCAGGAGCTGACCGGTGGGGGGGTCGACGTGGTGCTCGACCCGGTTGGCGGCGATCGTTTCCTCGACAGCTTGCGCGCGTTGCGCGAGAACGGTCGCTTGGTGGTGGTGGGGTTCACGGGCGGGGCGATCCCCGAGGTGAAGGTCAACCGGCTGTTGCTGCGCAACCTCGAGGTGGTGGGCGCGGGCTGGGGGGCGTATGTGATGGGCAAGCAGGATCTGAACCGCGAGATCGGCACCGCGATCGACGGGATGATCGCGGCGGGGTTCGTCAGGCCGATCGTGGGCGCGCGCTTCCCGCTCGAGCAGGCGGCGGACGCGCTGAAGCTGATCGACGAGCGCGGAGCGACGGGCAAGGTCGTGCTCGACGTCGCGGGCGGCTGAGCCACGCGATGAGGATTCGCGCGGCGGTGCTGGAGGAGTTCGCCAAGCCGCTGGTGGTGCGCGAGGTGGAGTTGGCCGAGCCGGGCCCCGGTGAGGTGCTGGTGCGGTTGGTGGCGTGTGGGGTGTGTCACACGGATCTGTACACGGCGTCGGGCGTGGATCCGTCGGGGTACGCGCCGACGGTGCTCGGGCACGAGGGCGCGGGTGTGGTGGAGCGCTGCGGCGAGGGCGTGTCGCTGTTGAGCGAAGGCGACCATGTGGTGACGCTGTTCTCGCCCCAGTGCGGCGAGTGTGCGCACTGCGTCAGCCCGCTCACGAACCTGTGTCTGGCGATCCGCGAGCAGCAGAACGCGGGGTATCTGCCAGATGGCACGACGCGTCTGCAACTGGACGGCGAGCCGTTGCGTCACTTCATGGGCACATCGACGTTCGCCGAGTACACGGTGATGCCGGAGATCGCGCTCGCGCGAATCGATCCCGAAGCGCCCCTCGATCGCGCGTGTTTGTTCGCATGCGGGCTCTCGACGGGGCTGGGAGCGGCGATCAAGACGGCGCAGGTGAGGGAGGGGTCGACGTGCGTGGTGTTCGGCGCCGGCATGGTCGGGCTCGGGGCGGTGGCCGGCGCGCGGCTGCAGGGAGCGGAGCGGATCGTGTGCGTGGATCTATCGCCCGAGCGGCTGGAGCTGGCGCGCGGGCAGGGCGCGACAGAGCTGCTCACCGGCGGCGCCGACGCGGTCGAGCGGATCCTCGAGCTGACAGGCGGGTTCGGCGCGGATTACACGTTCGAAGCGACCGGCAGCGTGGCGGTGATGCGCCAGGCGGTCGAAGCGGCGCGCATGGGGTGGGGGCTGTGCACAGTGTGCGGCGTGGCCGGGCGCGGCGAAACGCTCGACGTGGTGCCGCGGCTGCTGATCACAGGCCGGCGGATCTGCGGGTCGTCGTTCGGCGGGCTGAAGGGGCGCGAGGACGTGCCGATGCTCGTGCGGCGCTACCTCGACGGCGACATCGACGTCGACCCGTTCATCTCCCATCGCATCAGGCTCGACGACGTCAACCGCGGCTTCGAGTTGATGGAAGCGCAGGACGGGATTCGTAGCGTGATCGAGTTTTGAAGATTCGATGAGGAGCGGGTTCGCGCAGCGCCCGCACGATGCGCAGCGCGAACTGCCTACGGGTCGCTGACGTCGGCGCCTGTGGTGGTGGTCATCACCGACGCGGCGCTGCCGCCCATCAGGCGCCGCACGAGGCCGGGCGCAACGACGCGCAGCGCCGCGGCGAGCGCGTAAGGGCGCGGCACGTAGCGCTCGGGCTTGCGCCCGACACCCGCTTGGTGGATCGCTTCAGCGGCTTTTTCCGGAGTCGACACGATCCAGCGTGTCCACGGCTTGGCGGTGAGCTCGGCTTGGGGGAACCCCTCGGTGGAGATGAACCCGGGCAGCACCAGCCCGACGTGTACTCCGTGAGCGCGCTCTTCCGCCCACAGCGAGTCGGTCCAGCCGGCGAGGGCGAATTTCGACGCGCTGTAAGCGCCGCTGCCGCCGCGCGCTACGCGGCCCGCGGTGCTGGAGACATTCACGAGCGCGCTCGGTGCGCTCGAGCGCAGCAGTGGCAGCAGCGTCTCTGTCAAACGCACCTGCGCGTCGAAGTTGATCGCCATCGTGCGCCGCACGTTCTCGTAGCCGCCGTCGCCAAAGCGCGCACGCCAGCCCGCACCGGCGTTGTTGACGAGCAGGTCGAGCCGTCCGTGGTGCTGCTGCAGATGCGCGAGGATCCGCGTCGGAGCGTCGTCGTCGAGCAGATCAGCGGCCACGCAGCTGACGCGCCCGCCAAGCGAAGCCGCGAGCGCGCGCAGGCGATCCTCGCGCCGTGCGACCAGCACGAGCGACGTGTTTGGCTCGTGCGCGAACCGGCGCGCGGTGGCTTCCCCGATTCCACTCGAGGCACCGGTGATGAGTACGACAAACGATTCAGTCATGCATCGGCAGACTAACCGTTGCTGCGGTTGCTTCAGCGCTGCGCTAGCCTCGTGCGCATGAACGACACCAACCCAATCGCGCTTGTGACCGGCGCCAACCGCGGGATCGGGCGCGAAGTCGCGCGCCAGCTGGCCGAGCGCGGCTACCAGGTGATAGTCGGCGCACGAGACGCTGAAAAAGCAGCGGCTGCCGCCGCCGAGATCGCGAATGGCGCGGTGGCGCTTCAGCTCGACGTGTCAGACGCAGCCAGCATCGAGGCCGCGGCGAAGCGCGTCGCGTCGGAGCCTGGGCGTTTGGACGTGCTGGTCAACAACGCCGGCGTCGGCACCGACTGGGGCGTCAGCGGCACCGACCCTGACTTCACGGCGATGCAAGCGGCGCTCGATACGAACTTCTTTGGCGCGTACCGCACCGCGGTGGCGCTGCTACCGCTGCTACGCGAAAGCGCGCACGCGCGCATCGTGAACGTGTCGAGCGGCATGGGCGGGGTTACGGAGATGGGCGGCTGGTCGCCCGGCTACCGCGCGTCGAAAGCCGCGATGAACGCAATGACGCGCATCCTCTCGACTGAGCTGAAGGAAGCCGGGGTGCTCGTCAACTCGGCGTGTCCGGGGTTCGTCAACACGGATATGGGCGGTCCGATGGGCGCCCAGAAGCCGGTCGAGGATGGCGCCGCGGGGATCGTATGGCTGGCGACGCTGCCCGATGACGGGCCGACCGGCGGGTTCTTCCGCGACGGTCAGCCAATCGCGTTCTGAACCCGTGTACGCACGCTGCGGCCGGGAGCACGCACGCTGTAGCCGCGTGTTGCACGCTGCAGTCGCGTAAGGCCAGCGGGAGTCGCGTAAGGCCAGAGGGAGTCGCGTACGCACGCTGGAGCCGGAAGCGGAGTCGCGTACGCACGCTGGAGCCGGAGCAAGGCCAGCGGGAGCTTGATCCCGGGCTGAGCAGCGCACGCTGAAGCTTCATCCCGACTGGATGGAGCTTCCGGGTCGATCTCGACCCGCAACCCGTGCAATTGAACAGCACGCTTCGCGCTCGCTGAGCATCGCTCCGATCGGAGCAGTGCATGCGCAAAGCAGGATCAATGCTCCTCGGCGCCGTGATGATGCTGCTGTGCGCCGCGTACGGTGTTGCCGGAGCGGTCACGTCGCACCACGTTTCGCGCCCCGTCGTGAGCGCGCCGACGACTGCGAGCGACGCTCGCGCAGCGTCGAGCGTGCGGGGAGTGGCTTATGAAATTCATAGGTGCCGCGCGCGCGTGCGAGGTAACGCCTACGCGCGCACGCGCGCGCGCAGCACCATGAAAAATAAGAACCCGTGTCCCGCGTCTTTAGCTAAATCACGTCGCAATGCGCACAATCGTGGGCGGGTGTCGGAGCGGCGCAAGCACGCATCCGCGCACCCTCTGAAGCGCGCTCGTCGGCAGGCTTCGCGCTCGCTCTCGCACCCGCGCAAACGAGTGCTTGCGTCCGGCGATGCTCACGCCAATCAGCGCGAGTCGGTGCACGCGCACGCACGTAACCGTGCGCACACCCACAGCCGTGCGCCCGTCAGCCATGCGCTCTCCCATCGACCCAAGTCAGCTCATCCGCACCCTCGGACGCATGTGCGCGAGCGTAAGCACGCCGATACGCCAAAGAAGCACGCCGCGCATGCGCGCAAGCATAGGGCGCGCCACAGGCACCGGGCGCAGCACAGGCACCGGGCGCAGCACAGGCGCCGGGCGCAGCACAAGCACCGGGCGCAGCATAAGCATCGTGCGCGTCACACCCGTCGGGCGCACCGCGCCAAGCCGCGCTCGGTGTTCGGCGCTGCGTCGATCAACCCCTCGCTGGCTTCGTACTCGGGTTTGGGTGGTTTGGGTGGTGGGTTTGTGCGTGGGGTGGTGGCGAATTTGTTGGGTTGGGGTGTGGGTGCGGTGCCGGCTGTGGCTGGGGAGTTGGGTGGTTTGGGTGTGGGGTGGGTGCGTGAGGATTTGAAGTGGTCGGATGTTGAGCGTGTGCGTGGGGTGTTTGATTGGTCTGCGTTTGATGCGATGGTTGGGGCTGCTGGGGCGCGTGGGATTCGGGTGTTGCCGGTAGTGGGTTATGCGCCGGGGTGGGCGTCTCCTGGGGATGCGGCTGCGTATGCGCGGTTTGTTGGTGCTGCGGTTGCGCGGTATGGGCCTGGTACGCGGGCGGATTTGTCGTGGTTTGAGTTGTGGAATGAGCCGTATTTTGCGTATGCGTGGTCGGGCCGGGATGGCGATCCGGCTGGGTATGCGCGGGATGTGCGTGCTGCGTCGGCGGCTGCGAAAGCCGTTGCGCCGTCGGTGCGTGTGTTGGTTGCTGCTTCGAATACGGATAGCCCGGCTGCTGGGAATTCGAGTGGTTGGTGGACGTCGTCGGTGGATGATTATTTTCGTGCTGTCCCGGATTTGGGGCGGTGGGTTGATGGTGTCGCTGTGCACCCGTATGGCGATGATCCGGCGTTGGGGTTGGCTGCGCCTGGTGGTTGGCGTGATGTGCGGGGCGGCGCGTCGTTTGCGCGTGTCGATTCGATTCGCGCGAGTTTCCTTGCGCATGGGGTGGATGTCCCGTTTTGGGTTACTGAGGTTGGCTGGTCGACGTGGGATGTGAGTGCTTCTCAGCAGGCTCAGTACTACCGGGATTTGATTCCTGAGGTTGCTGCGCGCCCGTGGATTCGTGCGTTGTTCCCGTTCTGTTTGCGTGAGTTCAACGCGCACCCGTCTGATGATCAGCCTGGGTTCGGCCTTGAAGCGTATGGCTCGTGGACCCCGAAACCCGCGTACTACGCCCTCCAGCAAACCCTCCCCACACTCCACTAACCCACCACCCACACGCAGGCCGCTGCGCCACTAGAGGACACCTCGACACGCCCTAGGCACCCC
>DATINL010000001.1:0-59174 GCA_035474295.1 Solirubrobacteraceae bacterium | reverse complement strand
CGGCCCGGATACCGATACCGCCGCTCCACCCGCGGCAACAACGGCTCAATACGAGCCCACAACCCATCACTAACCAAAGGTTTCGCCATAGACACCTTCTACGACAACAGCATCCCAAAACCTCTTTTTGTTAGGCGCTCTAAGGGGCGGTGTGCAGTTGTTGTGTCTTGAATGCTTGCGAACCCTGAATCGTGATGTCGAGATCCTGTTCCGTGTCCCGGTTGCTGCCGTTTGGACGGAGTTGTGTGCATAAGGGTTTTCTATGCGCAACGGAGGTCGTGCAATGCAAACAGATAGGGATGCAGAGATCGTCTATTGGATCGGGTCCCTTGGCGCCGCTGGCGCTGAGCACGTGATGCGTCAGTTTGAGATGAGTCGCAGCATGGCCTACCAACGGTTGAACTCGCTCACTCGTGATGGGCTGCTTGAGCATCACGCGGTGCTCTATGGCCGCTCCGGCATGTACTGCGCGACGAGCGCCGGTCTACGCTGGCGGAATCTTGGTCGGCTCGGTGTATGCCGAGTGCGCCCCGGCGGCTTTGAACACGCCTGGCAGGTAGCTCAGGCGGCCGTCGAGCTACAGGCCTGCCTACCAGACTGGGACGTGATGAGCGACCGACGTATCAGATGGTTTGAGGCTGAGAACAACCGGCCGTTCGCCTCAGCTGAAGTCGGCCGGTCTGGCGAGCGACCTGCGCTTCATCGTCCCGACCTGGCGCTTGTCTCACCCGAGGACGGGCTCGTCGTGTCGATTGAGGTCGAGTTGTCGGTCAAGTCGGCCGCCCGCCTCGCCACGATATGTCGCGGCTGGGCCCGAGCACGCCACCTCTACGGCGTTTACTACTTGGCGGCACCTGAGCCGGGACGCGCGGTGAGGCGCGCGGTCAATGCCGCGCATGCGACTGACAGCATCAACGTTCTGAACCTCGACCAGGTGTACGTGCTTGCCGCCGAGGTCCGAGAGAGTTTTGAGACAGGCGAGGTCAGGATCGACGAGGCGGCTTTCGCGCGTCTGGGCACGCCCAGTCCTCCCTACCGAGAGTTGCAGATCATGGCGGACATGCGCACCCAAGAAGGGCGATCCCGATTGGCATCCGCGATCGAGTCTGCCCTACGCCACGAAGGCTCGTCTGAGTGCTTTGGCGATCGGGTTATGCAACCGAACTGCTCGCCGTCGAAGTCACGCTGGATCTAGGACGCTGCCCCGACTTGTTTCGAGTATTTCGAGAAATACGGTAAGCTTTATCGATGTCTACCTACCGTAAGACCCGCAACATCACCACTAGCACCGCAGTCGTTGCGGTGCCGCGGGACGCACTGGATTTGGAGCGCCGTGCACGCGAGGACTTGTCGGGCCTCGCTGATGATGCGATCGTTGAGGTGCAGATCGATACTCCCATGGCGACCAAGGCGCTGTTCCCGGTTGGACTGCTGCGACGTTATCTGGAAGCGCAAGAGGTCGCTGGGCGCGAATTGCTTGTGTTCGACTCCGACGAGGAGGTCTCTTCAGAGGTGGCGGCGAGCATGCTGGGCGTCTCCCGTCCTTTCCTGAACGAGCTGTTGGAGCTGGAAGCGATCCCGTATAGGCGGGTGGGCAATCAGCGCCGGATCGGCGTGCTCGCCCTCCATGAGTACAGCGAGCGACGTAGGACGGCCGAAGCTGGGTTGCGGCGGATGGCGAGCGTGGTCGACGAGTCTGCCGGCGCTTGGGGCTGAGGGCCGGCTCAAGGGTGCACGCCCGCCGAGCGGTGTTGGATGCCTCGGTGTTGTACGCCGAGCCTGTCCGCAGCGCGCTGCTCTGGGTTGCCGCGCTCGGTGGGTTCGAGCCGCTTTGGACAGAGCGCATCTTGGGGGAGGTCGAGCACAACCTGATCGATGCTCAAAAGGTGTCCCCGCGACAGTGGGAGCGGCTACAGGCGGCGATGAATGCGGCCTTCCCGACAGCGATGCTCGATCAAGGAGCCGCGAACGCGATTGAGCGGCGGATGCCCAACGATCCGAAGGACCGGCACGTCCTTGCGGCTGCCGTCGCGCATGACGCGGGGTTGGTCGTCACGAACAATCTCAAGCACTTCAAGCGAGCGGATCTGGCGCGTTTCGGTGTCCGGGCTCTGAGCGCCGATCAGCTGCTGTGTGAGCTGCTGAGCGCTGCCCCGAATCTCGTGTGCGGAGCACTTGAGAGACAAGCGGGGGCGATGAGTGCGCCGCGTCAGTGGACGATCGCGCAGCTCCTAGGATGCTTGGCCGGTCTCGGGCCTGGTGATGCTTTGGCGCCTGTGTTTGCGGCGAAGGCAAGCGATCGGCTGGGAGTCGTCACGAGCGTTCCGCCGCAACGGAGCTGAGTCCGCGGCGGAGGCCAGGCGCTGCACTAGGAGGAGAGATGCTGGTCCCGTTTGCGCTGCGGAGGTCGGATAAGGAGAGATGGCATATGTCGCCGAGATGCCGATCGTTCCTTCGATGCCGCCCGCTGCGGTGCGTGCCGCGCTTGAGACGTTCGCTCGCATCACGCACGAGCGCCATCCAGGTTTGGTCGTCGTGCCGCTAGGGCGTGTAGGGGCGGATGGGGCCGTTGTCTCTGCCGCGGCGGGGCAGGTCATCAGGCCCTTCGCCCCGCCAGAGAATCGTGACCCGCCTCTCGATCGGCACGTACGCGTCGCGGTGCTCAACAATCACCGCGTCGACTGAGCTGCTGAGGATGCGCTTGCGGTCCTCGACAGGCAACTCGTCATAGCTCTCGATGACCTGTGGGTTCGGTGACACCGCGCTTGCTCGCTGTAGCTCGGCTTGGGCCTGATCGACGGCCGCGCCGCGTGCTTCAAGCGCTACGTGATAGCCACTGCCAAGCACGCGCCGAGCGGTGAGGTCAGAGGCGAACACCGTCAGCTCCTCTTCCGCGGCTTGCAGCTTCGTGACCGCTGCCTGGAGCGCTTCGGAGTCCTGCTGTATCGAGAGGGCTTGGTTTGTCATCTGTCGGCGCCAAATGGCCTCCACATAGCGATCGAGCGCTTCTCGCTGGATGCTCGCGGGCTCGGGGCAGGCGCCGGCGCTGTGGAGCGCGCGGCAGCGGTAAACCAGTGTGGGTGTGCGTCTTCCCGACCCGTAGACCTGAGGTGCGAGCACGTAGCGACAGCCCCCGCAGCGAGCGATGCCGCCGAGCAGGTTGGGCCGTTTGCCGCGGTGGGCCGCGCGCACCGGCGCGAGGTTGGCGGCTTGCCACTCGGCGAAGCTCACGATCGCCTGATGGGCGTCAGGGTTGACCGCTTTGCCTCGATAGGCCTCACCCAAGTAGACACGGTTTTTGATGATTCGCTCCACGCTCGAGGTAGTCCAGCGACCACCATTGGGGCGGGGGGCGGTCTCGTCGAGCCGACGGGCGATCTCGGTGCGCGTCTTGTGCGCTCCGCGCATTAGGAACGCCTCGCGTACAGCGGGCGCCTCGTCGTCGGGCATGAGCCGCTTGTCAGGGGCCCGCTCGTAGCCGACCGGGGTGAACTTGGCGATGTGGACCCCACGCGAAATCGCGTTGTTGGTGGCGGTTTCCCAGTTCTCGCTGATGCGGTCGCGCTCAAGCTCGGCGAATACGAGCAGAATGCGCAGGAACGCCTTGCCCATCGGCGTTGAGAGGTCAAGGTTCTCCGCGACGCTGATGAGCACCGCGCCGTGGCGCTCGAACTCTTCGAGGGTGCTCAGCGCGCCCACCAGCGTGCGAGCGAAGCGGTCCAGCTTGGCAACGATCACACCGTCGGTCTGCCCGGTCTTGATCCGTTGCATGATCTGATCGAAGACGGGGCGGCTCATGCTCCCGCCGGAGACGTCGAGCTCTGGCTCGTGCCAGCTGAGCGTGTGCCCGTGGGCTTGTGCCCAGCGCTCGATCTGCTCGCGCTGGACCTCGGGCGAGATGAAGCTCGATCCACTTCGCCCCGCGACCTTCGATACGCGGACGTAGGCGTCGAGTTTGAGGCCCTGGGGCGTCATGGGTATGCAATATAGCGTTGACATTCGACGAAGGCTGGCGGCTGCTGGGAGACCCGATTGGGCGTACGCTGCTCGCGTCGCTGCAGCGCATGGGCCGCTCCGAGCTGGCCGTGCCGATCATCAGCACGCAGCTAGTCACCGACGCGCTCGTCGGCGAGCGCGAATCGCTCGAGAACCTGCTCGGTGCGACGTTCGTGTTCGGCATGCGCTCAGAAGCCGAAGCCGCACGCGCGCTGACGCTGCTCGGGCTCGACCCGCACAACGAGCGCATGCTGCGGCGCCTGCTCGACTTCGACGCCGGGCGCTGCCTCTTTCGCGATCACCGCGGCCGCGTCGAAGCGATCCAGGTGGAGCTCGTGGCGCCGCAGCTGCTGCGCGCGTTCTCCACCACCCCGGGGCGCACCGTGCGCGCGGCGCTCGACGACGCCGATGCGCGCTAGCAGACGCCTGTCAATGCGCCCCAGCACGCGCTTTTCGGTCGCGCTGGTGCTCGCAAGCGCGACCGTGCTCGGGTTGGGCGCCGCGCTGGTGCGCGCAGACGCTGCGCAAGCGGTCACGATCATCACGTACGACCCGGGCCCAACCATTCCGACGCCAGCGACCCGTCCGCCGGCGCACCACACCCATGCGCCGGCGCACCACACCCATGCGCCGGCGCAACACTCACAAGCGCCTGCGACCCGTCCGCCGGCGCACCCGCACCCGAGCGCTGCTTCGCGCCCGGCGGCCCCATCGGCCGCGAAGCTCGGGCAGAGCGCCGACACCGGCTCGGCGGCGGCGGCGGGCGATGTCGACGTGGATACGAGCAACGCCGATGCATCGGCGTCCGCGCCGCCCAGCACGGGCGACCCGCTGGTTAGCAACGGCCTTGGCAGTCCACTGTGCCGCAACGCGCGGCGCAGCTACGCGCTGTCTTCCACGGCGCGCAGCAACTGCCGGACTTCAGGGTTCGTGGCGGCGGAGGCGCCGACCGGCAACTACGGGCTCGACGTGCACATCAACACGGGCACGCTCGGGCTGGGCAACATGGTTGCGACGGCTGTGCAGGACATGATGATCACGCCGACCTGGATGGCGCTGGTGTGGGTCGTACACACGTTGATCGTCGCGGTCGAGTGGGCGTACACGATCGACCTGCTCGACGGCCCCGCGATGGTCGGGGTGGCACGTGGGCTGCGCGAGGCGCAGGAGGCTTTCACCCAGCCATGGCTCGTGCTGATGCTGATCGTAACGGCGCTGTTTGCGGCTTACAACGGGCTGCTGCGCCGGCGTGTGGCGCAGACGCTTGGCGAAGTGGCGCTGGTGCTAGCGATGATGACTTTGGGCTTGTGGGTGATCGCGGACCCGTTCGGCACGATCGGCGCGCTGGAGCGCTGGTCCAACCAGGCGAGCATCGGAACGCTGGGGGCGGTTGCGCACGGCGCGCCCAACGACGGGCCACGAACGCTCGCGGACAGCATGCAGGAGGTTTTCGAAGCGACGGTGGATGCGCCGTGGTGCTTCATGGAGTTCGGCGATGTGAACTGGTGCCGGGACCCCGTGCGCATGGACCCGCGCATTCACTCGGCAGCGCTGTGGATCGCCGCGAACGAGCCTGCACGTGCGAGTCTGCTGCGCCGGGCGAGCACCAATGGTGAGCTGTTCCGGGCGCTGCCCACCAACCAATGGGAGCGCAACGCGATCGACAACGAGCACTCGCTGTTGCGGGTGATGTGCCAGAACGAGCACGACGACAAGTGTGGGGGTGAGACCGCACGCCAGGCGGAGTTCCGCACACCGCTCGGCACCTGGCCGCGCGCCGGCGGGCTGTTGCTGATCGTGAGCGGGTCGTTCGGCATGATCGCGCTGCTCGGGTTCATCGCGACGCGCCTGCTCGGGGCTACGATCATGAGTCTCTTCTACCTGTTGCTGGCGCCCGCGGTGGTGCTTGCGCCGGCGCTCGGCGACGGCGGCCGAGCGGTGTTTCGCACGTGGGGTGTGCGCTTGCTCGAGGCTGTGAGCACGAAGCTCATCTACTCGTTCCTGCTGGGCGTCGTGCTGCTGCTGATGCGGATCATGCTGAACCTGCAGGCGCTCGGCTGGTGGACGCAGTGGCTGATGATCTCCGTGCTGTGGTGGAGCTGCTTCCGCCATCGCAAGCAGCTGTTCAGCTCAGTCGCCGGAGTCGCGCAAGGACCTCAGCGGACAGCTACCGAGCGCGTCGGCAGCGTGCTGAGGACATCGCGCGAGCTGAGTCACGCGGGTCGCTGGGTCAAGCGCAGGCGTGCCGAGCGCGAGATGAAGCGGTCTGAGGCGGTCAAGGGCGACGTCAGCAAAGCGTTTCAGGAGAACGTCAGGCAGAAGCGCACAGCGGGGGCCCAGGGCCAGGAGCAGGTGGCGCGCATGCTCGACAACGAGCTGCGCCACGCACGCGAGACGATCGCGGCGCACGCTCCGGCGCGTGAGTCGACCAAGCATCGCCAGTTGGAGCGCGTGCGCGCAGCGGAGCGTGACGCGCATGCCAGCGGTGACCAGCGGCGCGCGCTGCGGCTGCAGGCCCGAGGCGCGCGGATCGAGCAGGAGCTCGCCGCGGAGGGTGCACAGCGCCAGCGAGCCAAGCAAACATTGAGCGACGCCGACCGCGCGCAGCGCGCCGGGCGGTCGCACACCACCCGCGCGCTCAAGCGGCGTGCGGGCTTTCTCGACGCGCAGACAGCTCTGCCGGCCGCAGGGGAGCGCATCCCGCACGGCGTTCGACGTGACTACCCGGCGCTCGCGGCGCTCGCAGGCTACGGGCTCGACGAATACCGCAAGCTGGATGCGCCAGCCCAGCGGAAAGCGAGGCTGCAGATCGACCGTGAGCTCGCGCTGCGCAAGGAGTTGAACTCCGTCCAGCAGTCCCAGTTCGAATACCACCCCGACGCGCCGAAGCAGCACGCATGGCAGAGCCGCCACGGTGAAGCGGGCGATCTGCAGCGTGGCGGCTCAACCGTGCAGCGCGGTGGAGCGGCGGCCCGGCGCACACGCGCTGGGGCGCCGAGAACATCCGCACGTACGGGCACGCGTGCGCCCGCGGATGGCGAGCCCGCTGGGCAGCCGCGCGAGTCTGCGGTGATGCGCGACGCGCGCGCGGTGGCCGAGGGGCGCAAGCGTCAACTCGGGTTCGATCGCGAGTGAGGGGCGCGCACAACGCGCCTGCGCCTGTGCGCGCGGCTCGCTGGTCATTCCGTCTCGCTGGAGCCGTGGCTGGTGTCGTGGCTGCGGGAATGGCGCTGGTGGTGTTGATGGGCGCGCTGGTGCTGGTGGCGCTCGCCCACGGGTCGGTCGGGTCGGCGATGGGCGGGTTGAGCACGACCACGGGGTACAGCGCGTCGGCGCAGGCTGAAGCAGACATCCCGTCGGGGTATCTGAGCTTGTACCAGCGCGCAGCGCAGCGGTACGGCCTGGATTGGACGGTGCTCGCGGGCATCGGCAAGGTGGAGTGCGACCACGGGCGCAGCCCCGCGCCTGCGTGTACACAGGAGGGAGCGGTCAACTCCGCGGGCGCCGGCGGGCCGGCGCAGTTCCTCGCATCGACGTGGCGCGCGCACGGGGTTGACGGCGACGGCGACGGCGTCGCAGATCGCTGGGATCCCGCCGATGCGATCTTCGGGATGGCCAACTACCTGCGCGCGTCAGGCGCTCCAGGCGATTATCAGCGGGCGATCTTCGCTTACAACCACGCCCAGTGGTACGTCGACGAGGTCGAGCATTGGGCGCAGGCGTACCGCGGGCCGCGTCTCAGCAGCTCGGCAGCGTCCGGCGCGTCAGCGCCGGTGCAGCTCGTCGGCGGCACGCATGCGCTGCTGTCGCCTGCCAACGGCCATGTGGCGTTGATCCCCGCCGGCGCGCCGCCGGCGGTGCAGCAGATGCTGATCGCCGGCAACGAGCTGCAGGATCTGCCATACGGGCCCGCGGGACATCCGAACCCGGTGGGAGCGCCCAATCAGGATTGCTCGAGCAGCGTCAACTACCTGCTGCTGCGCGCGGGTGTGCGTTCGCTCGGCGAGCTGCTGCGGGAGAACCCGCTCGCCCAGTCTTACCCCTCATGGGGCCTGCCAGGCACGGGTCGCTGGGTGAGCATCTACGCGACCACGCGCCCGACCGATCACGTGTTCATCGTGGTTGCGGGTTTACGCTTGGACACCAGCCACAACGGCACCGACACGGGGCCCAACCGCGATCAGGACGGCCCGCGCTGGCGGCTCCTCGACCACATCCCCACATGGGCGCGCTGGTCGGTGCGCCATCCGCCGGGGCTGTGAGCGGCGTCTACTGCTCGTCGGTGCGCTCGGGGTCCTCGAGGAAGCCAGGCCCCTGAGGGTCCGATGGCCGGCGTCGATGAGCGGCCACGTCAAGCTGTGCGCATGGTGGGAGTACGCTGGGTGTGTTGGAAGATCAAAGAGAGATCCAAGCATCGGTCCACGAAGCGGACGGCTCGCTGTGGGCGGAGGTGGCTGACTGCCCGGGGTTGTACGCGTCGGGTGCGACGCTCGACGAGCTCGTGGAGGCGCTGGGGGAGGCGTGGCTGCTCTATCACGACGTGTACCCGGCTGACCAGCAGTGGGCGGGCGCGATCTGCTCACTGACGCTGCGCGCGCCTGAGTTCGTTTAGATTTCGGCGCATGGCTGCGCGCAAGCTCGACTATCTGCTGATCGGCGGTGGTATGGCGAGCGCGAACTGCGCGCGCTGGCTGCGCGAGTCGGGCGCTGACGGGTCGATCCTGCTCGTCGGGCGCGAGCCGGATGCGCCGTACAACCGGCCGCCGTGCTCAAAGGGCTACCTGCAGGGCAAGGAGACGCGTGAAGATGTGCTGTTCCGGCCCGCTGCCTGGTGGGAGGAGCAGCAGATCGAGCTGCTGACGCGCACCAGCGTGATGTCTGTGGATCTGCAGGCGCGCACCGCGAAGCTCTCCACGAAGGAGGAGATTGAGTTCGACAAGGCGCTGATCGCGACCGGGGCGAACGTGCGGCGTCTGAACGTGCCGGGGTGTGAGCTCGAGGAGATCCACTACTTGCGCGCGCTCGGCAACGCTGACGCGATCCGGCGCGCTGCTGAGGATGCTGAGCACGTGGTGCTGATCGGGGGGTCGTACATCGGGTGCGAAGTGGCTGCGTCGCTGACGCTGATGGGCAAGCGCTGCACGATCGTGATGCAGGAGGCGACGACGCTCGAGCGCGGGTTCGGCGCGCGCGCGGGGCGGTTCTTCCACGACGTGCTCGAGTCGCACGGCGTGACGATCCATGGGTCTGACGAGCTCGAGCGCTTCGAGGGCGACGGGCGTGTGGCTAAGGTGATCACCAAGCGCGGCTTGGAGCTGCCGGCGGATGTGGTGGTGATCGGCGCCGGCGTGGCGCCCGACGTGCGGCTCGCGCAGAACGCTGGGCTGCAGCTGGGCGAAGCGGGCGGCGTGCGCTGCTCTTCGCGCCTGGAGACTTCCGCGCCGGGGGTGTTCGCGGCGGGTGATATCTGCGAGTACGACTCGCCGCTGCACGGGCGCTCGCTGCGCATCGAGCACTGGGATGTGGCGTTCAACCACGGTAAGACCGCGGCGCTGAACATGCTCGGAGAAGACAAGCCGCACGATGTGGTGCCGTACTTCTTCTCCGATCTCGCGGATTGGGCGTCGCTCGAGTACGTCGGCCCGGCGCGCGACTGGGATGAGGAGATCGTGCGCGGCTCACTCGAGCAGGGGAGTTTCTCCAACTGGTATCTGAAGGATGAGCGTGTCGTGGCGGCGCTGTCGGTCGGGCGCTCGGATGATCTCGAGCACGCGCGCCGCCTGATCGCGACGGGCGATCAGCTGGGCGCTGAGCGCGTGAAGCTCGGGCAGCTCGACTGCGAGCTGGGCACGATCGCCGCGCCCGCCTGACGATCGCCGCGTCCAACCAATAAGATCGGTAGATCCGAAATGGTCGGTGGTGAAGGGAAGCCGGTGAGAATCCGGCGTGGACCCGCCACTGTGACCGGGGATGCCCATCGCGGCGCGCTCTGAACGGCGCGCAGCCACCGGACGGCCAAGCGGCGATCCGGGAAGGCGCGAGCGGGTAGGCCCGGAAGCCAGGAGACCTGCCTCCGACCGAAGCCCACAAGACCCTCGTGGAAAGGGGTTGGCTCCATGCTCACACCGCTTCGAAAGCTCGTCGCGCCCACCGGCGCTCTACTCGCTGTGCTGGCGTTCTCCCAAGGTGCGCTCGCAAGCCCGATCACCGTCAACCTGCGCGTCGAAGGCTCCGCCAAGACGCTATTCGAGGGCCAGGTGACAACCGACGGCGGCACGCTCACGACCACGTCCGGCGGAGCTCACTCGTGTGACTATAAGGACAACGGCAGCAGCGGCGGGTACGCCAACGGCGGCAACTCCGCCGGCACGCCGACGACGGCGCTGCACGATGCAGCGGTTGCACAGGGGCTGACGTTCGACGCGCTCTGGTTTGGCACAGGCGCCAGCAACGGCGACCCCGGGGATTTCTTCGTCAGCCAGGTCGGCGCCGACGTGAACCAATCCACGGCGCCGTACGCATCGTGGGGGTTCGCGGTCAACTCCACCACCGCGCCCGTCGGCGGGTGTCAGATCGCGCTCGCGCCCGGCAACAGCGTGCTGTGGGCGTATGACTACTTCAACAAGACCCATCTGCTTGCGCTGAGCGGTGCGGCGACGGCGATCAGCGGCGTGGCGTTTACGGTGCATGTGGTCGACGGCCAGACCGGTGCGGCGCTCTCCGGCGCCGCGGTCGGCGAGGTGCTGAACGGGGTCACCACGACGAGCGCGTCGACGGACGCGAGCGGCGACGCGACGATCACGCTGACGCAGACCGGCACGCACACGCTGAAAGCAACGCGCGCGGATTCGGTGCGATCCAACGGCTTGACCGTGTGCGTTCACGACACCAACGACGGCGGATGTGCCACAACCGCGTCGAATCCTGGTGCGAGCGTGCCCTCCATCTTCGTGAGCTCCAGCAGCAGCAGCTCCGCGATCGTGCAGATCGGGGCGACGGCCGACGTGCCGCGAATCGCGGATCTGCACAACGGCAACACGTTCACGGCCCACCGTGCGCCGCGCATCCTGCGCGGTGCGGTGACGCTGCCCGCAGGCGCGACGCTGCGCGAGGTGCGCATCCGCCTGGAGCGCCGTCACAACGGTCGCTGCTCGGCTTTCAACGGTCGCAAGGGCGCGTTCGTGAGCGCGAAATGCGGCGGCGCGAAGTTCTTCTCCGTCGGCAGCTCGGCGTCGTTCAGCTTCCTGCTGCCGGCGCGCCTGCCAGCGGGTCGATACGTGTATGAGATCCAGGCGCTCGACCAGGCGGGGAGCCCGACGAAGCTCACCACCGGTGTCAGCCATGTGGTGTTCCGGGTCAAGTAAGCAGCGCATTCGCAGCGTTCTGCTCGTGGCGGTCCTCGCGGCCGTTGCGAGCAGCGCTCGCGCTGTCGTTCAGGCGCGAGCCGCTGGGCCGAGCGTGCAGAGCATGGTGGTCGGGCGTGGCGGGGCGATCCTGTCGGGGCCGCGCACCGTCAGCGCGAGCGCTGCGGTTGTGCGTGTCGGCTCACGTCGGTGCAGCGTCGCGGCGAGCACGCCGCTGGCGGTGCTGGCGGCGCTCGGCAGTGGCGCTGGTGGCGGAGGGGGGTTGCGGTTTTCGCTGCACGACTACGGGCGCTGCGGCGCGGCGCCGCAGGATGCGGGTCAGCTGTTCGTGTACCAGGTCGGGGCCGAGCGCAACCGCGGGCAGAGCGGGTGGGAGTACAAGGTGGGACACGTGTCGGGCACCACCGGCGCGGCGGATACGAGCGGGGCGCAGGGCAACGGCCGGCTGCTGAGTTACGGCGAGCGTGTGCTGTGGTTCTGGTGTACGGCGATGGCAGGCGGGTGCCAGCGCACGCTCGACGTGACGCCGTCGGCTGCGGTGGTGGCGCCTGGAGCGTCGTTCACCGTCAGGGTGGACGGGTACCTGAACAACGGGCGCGGCGCGCGGATCGCAGGAGCGACGGTGACGCTCGGGTCCGGGCGCAAGCGCGGTGTCACCGGACGTGACGGGGTCGCACGGCTGGTGGCGCCGAAAGCGCGCGGCACGTACGTGCTGCGCGCAAGCGCTCCGGGTACGGTGCCCGCGTTTCCGGAGACGATCGTGGTGCGATGATGCTTGCGGGTATGACGGGTCACGTCGCAATCGTGCGCTCGAGTTGTCGCGTCGCGCTTGTGCGCAGGCACAGCCGCGCTGGCGCGCTGATGACCGCGCTCATGGCGGCGATGCTGCTGAGCGGGTGTGGCCTGGGGGCGGGGTCGACGCCGAAGCGCATCGAGCTGACCGTGACGCGTGATTTCGGCGCGCGGTCGCTGTCGAGTGCTGCCGGTGCTGCCGGTGCTGCCGGTGCTGCCGGCGGTGGCGCTGCGGGCGGAGGCGCTAGCGCTGGCGGCGGAGCGGGGAGCGTCACGCATGCGGTGGGGCAGGAGACGGTGATGAGCTTGCTGGTGCGCAACCACAGCGTGCACACGCGTTTCGGCGGGGCGTTCGTGCAGAGCATCGACGGCAGCTCCGGCGGGCAGCAGCACGGTGAGCCGACCGACTGGTTCTACTACGTCAATGGGGTGGAGGCGCCGAAAGGGGCGGCTGATACACGCGTGCACGCTGGTGACAGCGTGTGGTGGGATCTGCACAACTGGAGCCAGACGGATGACGTGCCGGCGGTTGTGGGCGCGTTCCCCCAGCCGTTCCTCGACGGCATCGACGGCAAGCGGTTGCCGGTGCGGGTCGAGTGCGCGGATGTGAGCGGCGCGCCGTGCAAGCTCGTTACCGGTGAGCTGCGCGCGCTCGGTGTGCCGGCGGCGATCGCGGGTGTCGGGGTGACTGACGAGCCGAACACGCTGCGTCTGGTGGTGGGTGCGTGGGCGCAGCTGCGGCATGCGCCGAGCGTGCAGAGCATCCAGCGCGGGCCGCGCGCGAGCGGGGTGTACGCGCGCTTCAGCGCGGATGGGAGCACGCTGATCGTGCTCGACTCGGGCGGGCGCCCGACGCACACGCTTGCGGCCGGCGCGGGGCTGATCGCGGCGACGCGGGCGACGCACCAGGGCGCGCCGGTGTGGATTGTGAGCGGCACGGATGCAGCTGGGGTGCAGTCGGCGGCGCGTGCGTTCAACCGCTCGGCGTTGCATAACCGTTTTGCGATCGCGTTGCCGGCGGGCGGCGGGGCGCTGGCGCTGCCGACGCGATGAGCGAGCGCAGCGGATGAGTGAGCTGCGCACGCTGTTGTATCGGCGCTTGCCGAGCCCGTTGCATGCGGCGCGCGCGGGCGTCGGTGCGTGCTGGGCTCTGGCGCTGACGAGCGCGGCGCTGCTGCTCTACCACCCGCTTGCGCTGGCGGCGCTGACACTGGCGATTCTCGGCGCGGCGGCGGGTGCTGGGGTGGGGCGCGAAGCGGGGCGTGCGCTGCGGATCGCCGTGCTGGTGGCGCTGCCGATCGTGCTGGTGAACGTGCTGGTGTCGCGTCAGGGCTTGACGGTGTTCGCGCGGGTCGGCAGTCTCGGGCCGTTCGGCGAGGGTGATCTGACGGTGGAGGCGCTCGTGTACGGCGCGGTGATCGCGCTGAAGGTGACGATCCTGATCCTGGTGTCGACGCTGGCGAGTCTCGCGGTGGATCCCGACGAGCTGCTGCGGATGTTCCGCCGGTTGTCGTTCCGCTCGGCGCTGACGGCGTCGCTGGCGACACGCATGGTGCCGGTGTTGCAGGCCGATGCGCTGCGGCTGGCCGAAGCTCAGCGGACACGTCCGGATGGCGGCGCGCGCGGGGCGCGCGGGCGCGTTGCGCTGCTCGCGGCGATCGTGAGCGGGTCGCTCGATCGCGCGCTGGATGTGGCGGCGACGCTTGAGACGCGTGGGTTTGCGACGGCGCAGCGGGCGCCGCGCTTGGCGCGCGCGTGGTCGCGCCACGACGTTGCGTTCGCGGCGGGTGCGGTGTGCGTGCTTGTGATGGCGCTTGCCGGGCGGGCCGGCGATTTGGCGGCGTTCAGCGCGTACCCGTT
The DNA here is from genome assembly GCA_035474295.1 of Solirubrobacteraceae bacterium. Taxonomy (GTDB): domain Bacteria; phylum Actinomycetota; class Thermoleophilia; order Solirubrobacterales; family Solirubrobacteraceae; genus Palsa-744. The sequence continues at coordinate 45,162 of DATINL010000001.1, read as the reverse complement.
GCTCGATATGCACGTGAGCGCGGGCACACTGGGGCTGTGTGCGGGGTTGATCGCGGTGGTGCTGGCGCCGTTCGCCGACCGCCGCGGGGTCGACTCGTGAGACGGCTGAGCACGATGGTGACGGCGAGGGGGGAGTTGTGAGTCCGGCGGGTCGATCCGTGGGTGCTGGCGCGCCGCCGGCGATGCTGGTGTTCGAGCACGTGACGTACCACTATCCAGGCGCTGGCGCGCCGGCGCTCGACGACGTTAGTGTCGAGATCCAGCCGGGTGAGTTTTGTCTGCTGGCGGGGCTTTCCGGGCACGGCAAGTCGACGCTGTTGCGCGCGGCGTGCGGCCTCGTGCCGCACTTCCACGGCGGGCGGTTCGCGGGGCGCATGACGCTGGCGGGGCTCGACACGCGCGAGCACGGGCCGGCGAAGCTGGGCGAGCTGGCGGGGGTGCTGTTCCAGGATCCGGAGACGCAGATCGTGATGAGCTCGGTGCGCGCCGAGCTGGGGCTGGCGCTGGAGAATCGCGGGGCGAGCGCGACGGCGGTGGCGCGTGGGGTGGAGGAGGTGGCGCTTGCGCTCGGGATCGACCGGCTGCTCGACCGTCGCACGCACGAGCTTTCCGGCGGGGAGAAGCAGCGGGTGGCGCTCGGGGCGGCGCTCGCGGGGCGCCCGCGCGTGGTGCTGCTGGACGAGCCAACGTCTCAGCTCGACCCGGTGGCGGGCGATGAGCTGATCGGGCTGCTGCGGCGGCTCAACCAGGAGTGGGAGACCACGATCGTGCTCGCGGAGCACCGTTTGGAGCGCTGTCTGAGCGCGGCTGATCGCGTGATCGCGTTGGAGGCGGGGCGCGTGGCGCACGACGGCGATCCTGGGTCCTTCCTGCAGTGGGCGCAGCGGCGGGCGCCGGCGTTGCGCACGCCGGGGGCGAAGCTGTTCGAGCTGGCGGGGGTTGCTGTGTTGCCGCCGGTGGGGGTCAAGCAGGCGCGCGCGGCGCTGCGGGCGCATGGGTTGCTGCCTGACGGGATGAGCGCCGCGGGCGGTGATGCCGACGCGGTGAGCGTGCAAACGCCGGACGCCGGCGCGCGCTTGCCGGAGGGGCACGGAGTCGGTGGTCAAGAAAAACATGGTGCTGCGCGCGCGTACGCGCGCGCGCGCGGCACCATCAAAAATACACACTCACTCCCCGAGCCGGCGCTGCGGATGGCTGGTGTGTGGCATGAGCTGCAGCGCGGCCCGGCGATCCTGCGCGGCGTCGATCTGACGCTGCGCCCCGGTGAGAGCGTGGCGCTAATGGGGCGCAACGGCGCGGGCAAGTCGACGCTGTTGCGCCATGCGGCGGGGCTGCTCGATCCGACGCGCGGCAGGATCGAGCGCGGCGGCAGGGTTGCGCTGCTGTTGCAGAACCCTGGCGATTACTTCGTGCATGACCGCGTCGACGGTGAGGTGGCGTCCGCCGAGCTCGCTGAGGCGGGGCTGGAGGGTTTGGGCGAGCGCAACCCGCGCGACCTGTCCGGCGGCGAGCGTCAGCGGTTGGCGCTGGCGATCGTGACGGCCGGCAGCGAGGCGCCGGCGGTGCTCGCGCTCGACGAGCCGACACGCGGGATGGATCGCGAAGCCAAAGCGCGGCTGGCGGCCGAGCTGCGCCGGCGCGCAGCGGGCGGCCAGGCGGTGATCGTGGCGACGCACGACCCAGAGTTCGCCGCGGCGTGCGCCGAGCGCGCGGTGTTGCTCGCGGATGGGCGTGTGATCGTCGACGGCCCGGCCAGCGAGCTGCTCGCGGGCGGCTGGTATTTCGCCACCGAAACCGCACGCATCCTGGGGGGTGCCGGTGGAGTGCTCGAGCCTGAGGACGGCGCGCAGCTGTTGCGCACACGGGCGGCTCAGCGCAACGGCACGGCCGAGCCGGGCGGCGCGCTGCCGCTCAGCGCGGCGCAAGGGCTCGACGGGGCTGCGGGGCTTGGCGCGACGACTGGGCTCGGCGCGGGGCCGGAGGTGGCGCGATGAGCTGGCCGGTTGCGGCGTTCCTCGTGGTTGCAGTGGTGCTGGGTGTGGGCTGGGTTGCGTATGAGCGTACGCGCCCGTCCGCGCGCATGGTGGCTGTCGTGGCGACGCTTGCTGCGATCGCGGCGCTCGGGCGCGACGCGTTCGTGGCGTTGCCGGATGTCAAGCCGATCACGGCGATGACGCTGGTGGTGGGTTATGGGCTCGGCCCGCTGCCGGGGTTCACCGTCGGGGCGCTGGGGATGCTGGCGTCCAACATCCTGCTCGGCCAGGGGCCGTATACGCCTTGGCAGATGGCCGCATGGGGGCTCGTGGGTCTGACGGGCGCCGCGATCGGGAAGCTGAGCTCGAGGCGACTGGGACGTGTGCCGCTGGCGCTGGCGTGCGGGGTGTGTGCGCTCGGGGCGAAGGAGATTATGAACGTGTACACGTGGACGTTGGGCGCTAGTCACACTCCCGCGGCGTTTCTGGTGGTGGCCGGCGCGGCGCTGCCGTTCGACGCGCTCGACGCGGTTGCGAGCGTGCTGTTCGGGTTTGCGTTCGGGCCGGAGCTGGCGCGGCTGCTGGAGCGCATGCGCGCGCGCATGGATGTGAGCTGGGAGCCCGTGAGTGGGGGCGGGGGCACACACGCGGGAGCAGGCGGTGCGAGCCCAGGTGCGGGTGTCGGTGCGAGGCCGGTTGGCGGCGTGGGTGGAAAGTTGTCTACGGGTGCGCTAGTGCTGTTGGCGGTGCTGGTGCTCGGTGCCGGCGGGTGCGCTTCCTCGCGCGCCGGCGTGGCGGGAACTTCGGGGATGGACGCAACGGCGAGGACGGCGCGCGCGAGTATCGCGCGCGCCGTTTCGTTCCTGGTGGCTGCGCAGAATCCGGATGGCGGGTTTGGTGGCGCACGCGGGCAATCCACGAGTGAGCTGTACTCCGGCTGGGCGGCGATGGGCCTGGCTGCGGCCGGGCGCGATCCGGCGAGTGTCAGCAACAGCGGACGGTCCGTGCTCGACGCGCTGCGCGCGCATGCGGGGGAGCTGCAGGGTGTCGGTGACGTGGAGCGCACGATCCTGGCGCTGCACGCGTGCGGCGTGTCGGTGCGGTCGCTGGGCGGCAAGGATCCGGTGGCGACGCTGCTGCGCGCTCGTGCGCGCGACGGGTCGTTCGACCGCCAGGTCAACCTCACGGCGTTTGCGATCTTCGCGCTGCGCGCTGCCGGGCGCTCCGCGCACGACTCGGCGGTGCGCGCGGCTGTGCGCTGGCTGCAGGGTCAGCAGGATCGTGACGGCGGTTGGGGTTTCGCCACGCGCGGGCCGGTGAGCGACGTCGACGACACGGCCGCGGTGGTGCAGGCGCTGGTCGCTGCCGGCGTGCGCCGCGGCGCGGGGTTCAAGCGCGCGGTGGGGTTCCTCGTTCACGCTCAGAACCCCGACGGCGGGTATCCGCAGGAAGGCGACGGGGACTCCAACGCCCAGTCGACGGCCTGGGCGATCCAGGGACTGGTTGCTGCCGGGCGTGATGTCGATGCGATTCGCAACCACGGCAGTCGGTCGCCGATGGCTTACCTGGAGAGCCTGATCGCGCCCGACGGCAGCGTGCGGTACTCACGCACCAGCGCGCAGACACCGGTGTGGGTGACCGCTCAGGCGCTCACTGCGCTGGCGCGCGCACCACTGCCGATCGAACCTCCACGCGGCTGACGCGGGTGGTATCGCGAGGCTCACCTAACGCGCTGCGCCGTAACCCTGCGCGAGTAAATCCCCGCTCCGTCAGGTGGAGGTCCGGCGCTAGGTGGTTCCGGAGTGCCAAAGCAGCGGCGGTGATTGGCGGCTAGGTGTGCCGACGCAGCAGCGTGCGCAGCGTCGACCCGTTGCGGTACCCAACGAGCGGCGCGATCTGGTCGTAGCTCATGCCTGTTGTGCGACGTAGGTGGTTGGCGCGCTCCACGCGCAACCCTTGCACGAGGTCATGTGGGCTTAGGCCGGTGCGTGCGCGTGTGCGCCGTTCGAGCGTGCGCCGTGTCGTGCCGATCGCGGCTGCGGCCGCGGCGATGTTGAGCTCTTGCTCGAGGTGGTCGCGCACCCAGTCTTCGAAGTCGGCCACGAGCGCGTCGGCGTCGGCGAGGTGGCCGATCGCCGCTTCCACGCTGAGCGCTGGGCGCTCGTCGACGAGCAGGTAGCGCGCCACGCCGTCGGCCAGGCGTGGGCTCGCGCGCGACACGAGACTCATCGCGAGATCGATGTGCGCGAACGCTGCGCCTGCGGTCGTGATGCTGCCGCTGTGTACGACCATGCGCGACATATCGAGCTCAACGCGCTTGTACCGGCGCGCGAACTCGCTGCTCAACCACCAGCTGGTGGTTGCGGTGTGGCCGTCGAGCAGCCCGGCTTCGGCGAGCACGAACGTGCCGGTGCATGCCGCCGCCAGGCGCAGCTCGGGCTCGCGTGTGTCAAGCCAGCGGCGCAGTGACCGCAGCGGGCGGCTGGCAAGCGCATCTTGCAGCGCCGCGGGCGTGCCGACGCCGATACCGGGGATCGTGAGCACGTCGAGATCCGCGAGCGCACCGGCGTCGCCGACGCGCCGATCGGCTGCGATTGACATCCCGCCCGCAGTCATGACGTGCTCGTCGCTGCCGATCAACACGGCTGCGATCGGGTCGATCGCGGGGTCGAGCGCCGGGCGCAGACCTTCGGCGGTGCGCATCACATCCAGTAGCGCGGTGAGCCCGGAGTCGAAGCAGCCGGGCATCGCAACGATGCCGACCAACATGTCGCTAATGGTATCTCACGCGTCGCATTCCGCATCGCAGTGGGTCTTATGTTCCACGAAGCCATCCGACTTGGAGGTCGTCAGTGTCTGAGCCCGAGCTCACCGTCAACCCCGTCGAGCAGCTGCTCGACCGAAACGTGCGGTTCGCTGCGCACGGCCACCATCGTGGGCTGCCGTTGCTGCCGCGTTTGCGCATCTGCGTGGTCACGTGTCCGGACCCGCGCGTAGACCCCGCGCACGTGCTCGGCCTCGAGCTCGGCGACGCCGCTGTTGTACGTGCCGCGGGCGGGCGCATCTCGCCGATCGTGCTCCAGCAGCTGTTGTTCCTCACGGCCACCGGCGCTGCCGTCGGTGACAGCGGGCGTGGGTTCGAGCTGGTGCTGATGCACCACACCGACTGCGGGATCACGCATTTTCTGGGCGACCAGCACCGCGATGCGCTCGCGGCGTTCCTCGGCTGCGCGACGGACGAGCTAGAGCACAAGTCGGTGGGGGACCCCTACGGGGCGGTGCGCGTGGATCTCGGCGTGCTCGCATCCAACCCGCTGATCCCTGCATCCCTGTGCGTCACGGGGATCGTCTACGACGTCGAGACCGGTCGCGCTGAGCTTGTCGAGCGCCGCGCGCCGCTGCGTGATTGAGCAGTCGTCGAGGTTGCTCGGCCCGTTGGGTCCGGCGATCCGCTGTGCTCGGGCTCGTGGGGTGTCTTCAGCTTTTTTTGAAAAAGGAAGAATCTTTACGCAGAGGAAGAATCTTCCTTTTTCAAAAAAGAAGCATGTGAAGGAGCGCGTCTCTCATGGGCGAGCCTTGACTGAAGACGATTGTCTGAGATAACGTGCGGATCGCGTTGCCCGGCGTGCATCGTCTTGGTGAGGATGTCCGCGGGGGGAAGCGGCACGCATCGGGAGCGTGCCTGGCGTAGCGACCTTTGATCGATCGACCCGTGGGTTGACCTTTGATCGATCGACCCACGGGCGATGAGCTCTCCCGGTGCCTCGCAAGCGCTTCCCGGACGCGCGACCGGGGCGCCGGGAGAGCTGATCGCCCGGGCAGCCGCTTGCCAGGCCGGTTGACGGTTCAGGCCGGTTGACGGTTCAGGCTGGCCGACGGTTCAGGCTGGCAGGCCGACTGCGGCGACGAGCTTGTCCAGCGCTTGAGCCCAGCCGTGTGCCGTGTTCTCCGCCATACCGGGCATCGCCGCGTTCACCGCGTCGAGGCGCTCGTGTACGAGCGTCAGCTCCGTGGCGTTGTCCGGCGCGTCGCGCAGCGTGATCGTCAGGCGCGACTCGTGTGCCGGATCGACTACTCGCTCCGGGCCGACGAAGCCCCAGCGGAACACGATCCGCTGGTTCGGCAGGAGCTCGAGCAGCTCGCAGTCGAAACCGCCCATGTCGCCGTCGGACCCGGCTTGCCACGTGCGGTGCGCTCCGCCGACGCGCTCATCGACCTCTACGCGTGTAACCGTGAAGCTCGCGGGCGCGAGCCAGCGGCGCAGCAGCTCGGGCTCGAGCCACGCCCGGTACACCTCCGCGGGCGGTGCGGGGATCGTGCGCTGCAAGCGCACGACTGCGGTGGGGTCAGCGGTCATCGGCTCTCCTTCTCGGTAGCAGGCGTGGGAGTGGTGCGGAAGAGCTCTTCGAGCGCATCCAAGCGCTCTGTCCAGTGACGCTCGTAGAAGCGCAACCAGTCCGACGCGCTCGCGAGCGGCGCTGGGTTCAGGCGGCACACGTGGCGGCGCCCGTCGATCGTGCGCCGCACGAGACCCGCCCGCTCGAGCACCTTGACGTGCTTCGACGCTGCTGCCAGCGACATCGTCAACGGCTCGGCGAGCTCCCCGACGGTCAGCTCGCTGTCGGCCAGTCGCCCGAGCATGCCGCGCCGCGCCCCGTGAGCGAGCGCCTGAAACACCACATCGATCTCAGCCATTTCCTCAACCATATGGTTGAACGTAGCGAGAGGGCCGGTATTTGTCAACCTTTTGGTTGAGCTTTGTGCGCGCGGCTTGTGCTCAGTGCTCTTGCAGCACTGACAAGATGTTGCCCGCAGGGTCTCTGAACCACGCGATGTAAGGCCCGCCGGAGCGCATCACTCCCCGCTCGTCCTGCTCGAACCCGTCGTAGCGCTCGAAGCTCACCCCGCGCGCGCTGAGCTCGTCGACCGCCTTGTCGATGTCGTCCACCGGGAAGTTCAGGATCGTGAACACCGCTGGCGTGTGATCGGGCTTCGGGTAGACGATCGTGTCGCGATCGCCAGCGATGTGCAGCTTCAGCAGACCGTTCTGCTCGGACACGCGCAGCCCGAGCGTGTCGCCATAGAACTGCTTGGCCGTTGGGATGTCATCCACTGAGAACCCGCTGAACGCCTTGGTGTGCTCGAACATCGCGCTTCCTTTCTGCGTGATTTGCAACCCAGGTGCGTGCGTACCGCGACCTATGTCTGCGGCGCCGTCCGAGAGTTGAATGAACGCTGGTCCTACCCGAGCCGACCAGGCACATCTATGTAGTACCTGATTCTGATCCCTGTCAACCTAAGATCGTGCAACGCCTCGCTTGACGACATGTCGGCAATCGATGTGTTGCCACGCCGTGCTGGGTATGATGCGCGTCATATGTCAACGCGCAACGGCCTGGGGGTTGAATCGCATGGATAGACCTGTGAAGCGGCGCTGGGAGATCCTGATCGGGCGCTACACCGTCAACCCGCTGATGCGCGGGATGTTCAAGCTCGGCATCACCCCTCCCGGGGTGGCGCTCGTGGAGACGATCGGCCGGCGCAGCGGCGCTGTGCGCCACACTCCCGTTGCGTACACCCCCGACGGCGACACGCTGTGGCTGATCGCTCAGCACGGCACGCACGCCGGCTGGGTGCTCAACTTCCAGGCGAGCCCAGCCGTGCGCGTGCGCCTCGGCCGGCGCTGGCGCTCGGGCAGCGCGCAGTTGCTGCCCGACGACGACGTCAAGGCCCGGATTCGCACGTTCGCCAACAGCGCGCTCGGGCGTGCGATCGCAGCTGCGACGTTCCGTGCGCTGGAAAGTCAGCCTGTGACGGTGCGAATCCAGCTCGAAGCGGCTTAAGAGCGCCTGCAGCGAGATGCTTCAGGCGCGATCCGCCGGCGAGAGCATTCCCGTCAGGCGCGATCGAGCGGGTTCGCGCTCACCAGCTTGGTGAACCCGAGCCGATGCAGCAGCGCCGCGCGCGACTGTGGTCGCAGCTCGGCCTGGCGGGTGGTGCTCGACAGCAGCTGCTCACCGGAGCCGGTGCGCGGCCAGCGCGCGATCACCTCAGACACGCTCGCGCCGGGCAGCTGCTCCAGGCGGCGACCAACCACGTCGAGCATCACGCCTCTGCTGAGCAACCCCGCGATCGCGCCGAAACGCGCGTGTACGTTGATGTTGAGATGCAATGAGATCGCTTCGGCAACCACCCGGGCGCGGTGCTCGGGCTGTTCGTGCGCACACATCAGCGTGTGCGCAGCGCGCGCGCCCTCGACCGCGAAGCACGCCGCGCTCGGGTCGCATCCGTCGTGCGCGGCGGTGAGCCCGAGATCGTGCAGCACGCACGCCAGGTACAGCAGCTCCTCGTCGTGCTCCACGCGATCGTGCTCGGCGAACAGCGCAGCGAACGCCCACGTGCGCAGGCAGTGGCCGTACAGCGCACCCTCCGATAGCTCGCGCACGAGTTCCTCGGCTGTGCGCGCCAACGCGGTGTCAGGCGCCGCCGGCAGGCTCAGCGAGCGCGCGTCCTTGATGACAGCGCTGCGCCACGGCGCCGGCAGCGCTGCAAGCCGGGCGAGCACGCCCTGACGCAGCAGCTCGGCGCGGTCGCTGCGGCTGAGGCGTCCGTCCGTGCGCTGCGCCCAAGCCCAGCTGCCGACCTCGCTCATCGCCGTGCGCCGTGCGCGCCGTACTGGGTGAGCGTGTGAATCTCAGACACGACTGCGATTGCTATCACCGATCTGGCACCGATTGGCGCCGCTGGGCGGATCCTGGCCGGATCTGGGGGATGTATGGCCTTGTGCGCTGGTTGCTCGCGGTGTCTGGCCGGTCGAACTCCGGGCGCGTACGTCAGCCGACAGGCTGCCCGTTCGCGGTCAGCGTTACGTCGATGTTGCCGCGCGTGGCGTTGGAGTACGGGCATACCTCGTGAGCTGCCGCCACGAGCGCTGCTGCTGCGGCGGGATCGCTGATCGAAGGCAGCGTCACGTCGAGCTCCACGGCCAGCTTGAACCCGCGCTCCTCCGTTGGCAGCAGCATCACCTTGGAGTCGATCGCCACGTCGCCTGCTTCCGCGCGCGCACGCCGCGCAACGGTTCCCAGCGCACCTTCGAAGCACGCCGCATACCCGATCGCGAACAGCTGCTCGGGGTTCGTGCCGCCACCCTGCCCACCAAGCTCCTGGGGTAGACGCAGCTCGACCTCGAGCGCGCCGTCGGATGTGCGGCCGTGCCCCGCTGCCCGTCCGCCGGTCACGTGTGCCTGTGCGCTGTACAGAACCTTCGTCGTCGTCATCCCTGTGCCTCCGCTTGCGTGTGGGGTGTGGACTGCTCGAGCAAGATGATGACGCCGCCAATCTGGCGCGCGCATCGCGTGCATATGCACGCGCGCGTGGTCGTGCACGTGATGCGCCGTGTGCGCGTGCGTCAAGGGCTGCCGACGCGATCCGGCGGCCAGTAGCGTGCCACCGCCTCGCCGACCACCCAAGCGCGCGGGATCGGCCCCCAGAAGCGGCTGTCGTCGGAGTTGCCGCGGTTGTCGCCCAGCAGGTACACATCCCCCTTCGGCACTGTCACCGCGTCGGGGAACTCACACTCGCTGTCCGCTCCGCACGGCGCAGCGAACGCCTCGCGCTGGGGCACACCGTTGCGGATCACGTGACCCGCGCTGATCTGGATGCGATCGCCGCCGAGCCCCACGATGCGCTTGATGAACGTCTGCGACGAGTGCGCACTCGTGGGCGCGTCGCACGGCGTCCGCGTCCCGTCGCCCTCCCCGGCTGCGCCGCACACGGCTGGCTGTGCGTCAGCGCCGCGCGGCGGCGTGAACACAACGATCTCCCCGACGTGCAACCCGCCGCTGAGAAAGCGCTGGGAGAAGCGGTTCACCAGCACGCGGTCGCCAACGTGCAGCGTCGGCTCCATCGACCCGCTCGGGATTCGATACGGCTTGACCGCGTATGCCTGGATCGCGAGCGCGAAGAACAGCGCCGCCGCGATCACCAGGATCGTCTCGATCACTGGCCCCGGACGCCGCCGGCGCACTGTCCCGATCAGCCGATTGGCAGCCATCACGCCACTGTATTACGCGTGATCCTGGGCGAGCGCCGGTAGCAGACCCAAACGCCGGTCCGCGTCTCAGTGCCAAGCAGCCAGGGGAGCGGATGCGCGGCTGCTCGCTGGTTTTCCGAGAAGGATCCGCGTATTGAGGCTGTCACGTAAATATGGGAGAGTTCGCCCCACTGGCATCGACTCCTGGGGGATCTCAATGGCGACTCAACAGTCCAAGCTCTACTGTTCTCTGCCTCCGCGCCCGCCTCGATCGGTATCGCCCGACCTGTCGCAGGATCGCCAGCACGCGATTCTCGCGGGTGGGTTGAAATGGGTGAACGGCACGGTTCTGCACTATTGCTTCTTCACCACCGGACCATGGGCGGTAGCCAAGAATCAGCAAGACGTCGTACGCGGAGCGTTCCAGGAGTGGCAGGACATCGGCGTCGGGCTCAGCTACCAGGAGGTGAAGAATCCGTCCGAGGCTGAGGTGAGGATCGGGTATACGGAGAGCGACGGGTCGTGGTCGCTTGTCGGACGCGATGTGCTGACGGTCGGCGCCAGCGAGCGCACGATGAACTTCGGCTGGGATCTGACTACGCCTTATGGGCACGGCACCGCACGCCACGAGATCGGTCACACGCTCGGGCTGGAGCACGAGCACCAGAACCCATCCGCCGGGATCGTGTGGAACGAAGCGGCGGTTTACGCTTCGCTCGGCGGGCCGCCCAACAACTGGTCGCGCGACATGATCTTCCAGAACGTGCTGCGCAAGCTCAGCGCCGCCGAAGCCCAGGGCTCCCGCTGGGATTGGAAGTCGATCATGGAGTATGAGTTCGAGGCGGGGCTGATCGACAAACCGAAGAAGTACGCAGCCGGGTTGAACCCTCCGGGCACGATCTCCGACGCGGATCGCAAGTGGGCGTTGAAGTGGTATCCGTCGCTGAAATCCAGCGGCCCGGCGCTGCTCGAGCCGTTCAAGTCAGTCCCGCTGGCGCTGAAGAACGGCGAGCAAGCGGACTTCAAGCTCGCGCCGCCGAGCTCGAGAACCTACGAGGTCGGCACGTTCGGCACTGCCGACACGGTGGTTGTGTTGTTCGAGGAAGTCGATGGGAAGCTGAAGCACCTGGCGGCTCACGACGACACCGGCACCGACGGGAACGCCCGGCTCTCGGTCAAGCTGTTCCAGGGGCGCAAGTACGTACTGCGGGTGCGGCTCATCTGGGCGGGGGAGTCCGGGTCCGCGGCGGTGATGTACTGGTAGCTCTCGCCGGCTGCCTCAGCCGGTGTGTGCATGGTACGTGCTGTTTGGTGTAGCACATTGGCTGCTCGACGATCAGCCTTGCAGGGCGTATGGGTTGAGGAACTGGCGCCGCCAGAAGTATTCGCGTTCAATGGCGGTCATCCGCGCTTGATCGCACACGTCGTCCCATTCTGACTCGATCACCTCGATCTGGTGGTCGACGATCTCGCGCGCGTCGGTTGCAGACAGCTGATAGGTCGACGCTGCGGTGACACACCCGGCGACCTGGCTCATCTGAAAGCCGTCTGGTGCGATCGGCATCGCCTGCTGGGTTTCACCGCCGGCACGTGGCTGCGGGCAGATGTCGTATGCGGGCGTGAGCGTCAGCCCGGTGCCGTCCCAGAACGCCGCGTGGTTGCGCGCGTGGTCGTCGTTGTTGCCAGTGAGGATGTTGAACGTGATGCGTGCGAACAGCTCATGCAGGGTGTGCCGCGGGGCGGTGAACCGTTCGCGGATCTGCTGGGCGAGGTCGGCGTAGCTGGCGTATCGCGCGAACCGCTCATCGAGCGCGAGGATCGTCAACGCCGACACGAGCGCGCGTCGCCGGCGCGTGCCCGGCTCGCGGTCGAAGCGCTCGATCAGCAGAACATCCCTGTCAAGCGCCTGCGTCAGCTCCACCGGGGCCACGTCGAGTCCTGCTCGGCGCGCGAGCTCCATCGCCGCGTACTCGCCTTTTACGACGGAGTAAGGGTCGGTGGCCGAGGAGAACTTCGCGATCAGCTGGCGCTCGCCGTGTTCGAGCAGCGCCTTGGGTCGAGCGCCGCCGACTGAGCTGCCGTGCAGCAGCGCCTGGTCCAGCGCAGGTGAGAACGGAGCTCCGTCCTGCACGCGCCGCACAGCTCCGCCCAGCTCCTCCAGTCGTGCGTCTGGGGTCTCGCGGCTCGTGTACTGATCTGGTGAGGGTTGGAAGTCGAGCGCTCCGATCCGATTCGAGCCGGACAGCAGCAGGTAGGTGAGAAGGCTGAGCGCTGCCGGATCGGCGGTTTGGCCAGCGTCTCCCAGCACGCGGCGCATGACTACCCGCCGCCCCCACCCATCGGGTGCAGCGTCGGTGATGCACCCAGGGGCGCTCATCTCGGCTGGGGGTGAGATCAAGCCGGGGCTAAGCGGCAGCTCAGGCAGATAGAGCGCGATTCGCTGTTCACGCTCCAGGTAGCTGCGGCCGTAGTTGAAAGTGACGATGTCACCCGTGGCCTGCAGGCGACCGGCAACCACTGGCTCGTCTGCTTCCGGCAACCAGATCCATACATACGCCTCAGTGGGTTGGCTCTCAGAAGTCATCTCTCAGGTTCTCTGCGGGCGCTCGTACGCGTTGTGGCAGCAGCGCAAGGCGGTTGCTCGTGCGCTCGAGCTCGCCGCTGAGTCGTGACCGATCCTCGTGGAACAGCGCGACTCCGGTAAGTGCCGCCAATTCGAACGCGACACCGAGACCCACGGTCATGTCGCCGCGCTCGACCTTGCTGAGGGTGAACGGGGTGACGCTGGCGCGTTCGGCTAGCTCCCGTACCGACCACCTCCGCTCACGGCGTGCCAGGCGGATCCGTGCTCCGAGCAGCTGCGCCGCCTCGACTGCCTGCGGTGAATATATGCGAGCGCGGCTCATTCACTAACTGTAGCACTATAATGCATCTAAGGGCTTTAAAAAGCATTATGATACGTCATCAGCCGTACCGGCGCGGCAGCGTCACCCGGGTGGCAGCGTCACCCGCGCGGCAGCCCCAGCCGCAGCGCGCGCTCGATCCGCTCGGCCTGCTGCTGGTCGACTGCCGCGGCCGCGGCGTACCCCGGCCAGCGCGCCACCGCGGTGCTCACCTCCGCGACGATCTGCTCCGCGCGCCCGCGCTTGAGCAGCGCGCGGCGGCCGACCTCACGGAAGTCGCGCAGCGTGAAGTCATCGCGCTTGCCGTTGAGCGACATCTGGTGCTGCGCGGTCCAGCGGCTGTCGGGGCGGTACGCGTAGGTGATATCGAACGCGGGCGACAGCCGCCACTCGCCGGCGCGATCCATCAGGAACGCGATGTTCTTGACGTGGTCGTCCTGGTTGCGCGCGATCACGTTGAACGCCATGCGCCGGAACAGCTGCTCGACGGCGTTGCTCGGCAGCTCGAGCTGGCGCAGCACGAGCAGCGCCTGCTCGTAGGAGTACGCGCCGGCCTGGTTGAAGTCGAAGTGGGCCAGGCCGCAGAGCGACTGCATGTGGCGCTTGGCGCCGTGCTCGTCGCGGTCGAAGCGGCGGGTCATGAAGTGCCGGCGCCCACCTTCCTCCAGCAGACGGCACTCGCTCATCACGATGCCCGCATCCTTGGCCATGTTCGAGTACGCGTACTCGATCGCCCCGTACCCTTGCGGGTCGGCGAGCGTGTCCTTGTCACGGTTGCCGTCGATCCCGTCGAACTTCAGCAGCCAGTGCTCGAACCCCGCGGGCGCGTCGACCTGGCCGGAGCGCACCTGGTTGGTGTCGCGGTTCCACGCGATCACTGCTTTCGCGCGCGCGCCGCCCGCGGAGGTGCCGACGCTGAGGATCTCGCGCATCGCATCCTGGCGCTCGCCGTGAGCCAGCGACGCAACCAGATCCGCGCGCCGCGCGAGCACGTCGGAAGCGAGCTCGACGAGCTTGCCAAGGTGCAGCTCCTGGCTGTGCGCGAGCCGCGGGCTCTGCGCGGGAGCGAACTCCAGCGCGCCCATGCCGCGCGTGCCGATGTAACACAAGCGCTCGACCGCGTCGAAGCTCTCCGGCGTGCGCCCTTGCGACGCCAGCCACGCGTCGATCAGCGCGTGGCCGTAGCGGTCGGGCAGCGAATCGGCGAGCAGCCCCGGCAGCCCGTGGAACGTAGCTGGGTTGAGCCCTGGGAACGTGTAGCGCTCGGGGCCGAGCCGCATCCGCAGCGGCGCCACGTCGATCCCGCTGCGCAGGAACGCGCGGTCGTACTCGAACACGGCGGCATCGGCGCCGTCCTGCAGCAGCACCGCGCCGATCGTGCTGCCCCACAGGCGCACTTCGGCGAGTGTGCTCACGGGCGCGGCCCGGGTTCGTCGCCCCAGCTCCACGGTGCTGTCGCAGGCGGCGGCTGGGGCTGGTCCTGCTCTGAGCCGGCTGGCGCAGTCTGCTCGAGCGCTGCTTCCCTGAACGTATCCGCATCCGTGCTCGCGCCGCCGCGCATCGCACGCCGGCGTTCGCGCCCGGCCAGCTGCAGCCGTTCGATCGGGCTCGGCGCTGGTGCTGGGATCAGACGGTCAAGCGACTCCAGTAAACCGAGCACGCGCAGCACCCGGATCAGACTGGGCAGCTGCACCGGGTTGCCGGCTTCCAGGTTCTGCACCGTGCGCCGCCCGATCCCCGCTTGTGCGCCGAACTCTGCCTGGGAGAGGTTGCGCGCCAGCCGCCAGCGCCGGAGGCGGTCGCCCAGCTCGCTCAGCACAGCTTCGTCGGTGAGATGAGAGTCTATTTTCATAATGTAAAGCGCAATATACTGCGCTTTATGAGCCTTATCGGCAATAAAGCGCTAGATCTTGCGCATTAGACTAGCAGGGCCGGGTATATCTTTAGGCGCAGGATCTTGCGCTTTATAAGCAAAATCGCAGCTAATGCGCAATAAAGCGCGCATTAGCAACTCCAAATGATTAGCGTGAGTGCTGTTGGGTTCTTGCTGAGCCCCGCTCCCGCGAGAGCCGCGCGCCCGCATTGTGGGCGAGTCGGCGCGGCGGCGTTGCCGGCGAGTCGATAGCGTTTACATCTAGATGTCCACGACCCGTGCTGCACGCCGCTCGCTGGTCGCGGCCTCGATTCTGCTGAGCCTGGCCTGCGTGACGCCGGCGCTCGCCGAGGTCACACCCCAGTACTTCGCGCTACAGCCCGGGCACACCGCGGGAGTCGGCATCGGCGCCGCGGCTGACGGGTCGGTGTGGTTCGCCGCCAACGCCCCCGGGTCTGGGTCGAACCCGACGCCCGGGATCGGCCGGCTGATCCCCTCGCAAGCCTCGCCGGGGACGAGCGCTGGGGTTTCGCTGTTCCCCACCCCGACATTCGTCGGGTCTCCGTGTTGTGCCAATCAGGTGCGCGGCGTGGCGGTCGATCGCACGCGCAACCGTGTGTGGTTCTCCCAGAGCGACGGGATCGTGGGCTACGCCGACCCGGGCGCCGTCAACCCGGGCGCCAGCGCCGGGATGATCGCGGCACAGGTGCCTGGATTCCCTGATCTCTGGGATCTCGCCGTGGCGCCCAGCGGGTTGGCGTGGTTCACCGAGGAGAGCGCGAGCAGCGTCGCGCCGACTTACTACGGCGACAGGATCGCGTCGATCGACGACGCGCTCGGCGTGCACGAGCTCGAGAACCTGGCGCTGCAGGGGCATCCACCGCCGCTCGACGCTCAGCGCTATGACGCCAAGCCGGAGGGGATCACCACCGACAGCACGGGCAAGCCGTGGTTCGCCGAGGCCGACCCGGGGTATCCCGGCTATCGCCTGGCCACCACCCCCGAGCTGGGCGGCGCTTACAGCGAGTATCTGATCACCCCGTGCCAGCCCACTGGGCCGTGCTCGGGCACGTACACCGGCACCGGCCCGGCGGACGTGGCCGTGGCGCCGGACGGCTCGGTGTGGTTCACCAATCAGCTCAACAACGAAGTGGGGCGGCTGGATGTGGGCGCGAGCACGTTCACGAGCTACAGCCTGCCGGCGATCGATCACACGCTGGCGAACGGCCAGGCGCGCGCGATCAGCCTCGCTCCCGACGGCACCCTGTGGGTGGCGGAGCTCGGTGGGATCAGCTACCCCGCGGCCAACGCGATCATCGGGATCGTGCCCAGCCAGCCGACGCCGACCGCGACGGTGTACAAGCTGGGCGCAGGGCATGCGCCGCTCGGCGTCGCGCCTGACACGAACGGCAACGTGTGGTTCACGCTAGCCACTGACAACCAGACGGGTCTGATCGGGCGTTTGGCGGCTGTCACCGGCAGCGGCAGCGCTTCGCCGCCGCCGCCCGTGGCGGGAGGGTTCTCCTCGGGCGCGCCGGCGCCGAGCGCAACCCATGCGCTCACACCGGCGCGTGTCGGCGTCGCTCGCGTGGGCGCGCCGCAGACTTCCGGCGGGTCGGTCAAGGTCGACCAAGCCTGCGTCGGCCCGCCGGCTGACCCGTGTTCGCTCATATTCATCATCTCCACGCACGAATACGTCAGCGGCTTCCCGGGCTCGCACGCGTCGGCTGCCAAGAAGCAGCGCAAGCCCAAGGCGATCGTGTTGGGCCGCAAGGCGGTAACGCTGCACGGTGGTGAGCACCGCAAGATCACCGTGTCGCTGAACGCGGCAGGCCGCAAGCAGCTGAAGCGCGCGGGCAAGCTGACGGTGTTCTTCACGGCGACTCAGGCAGGCGCCTCGCAGGGCTCAGCGAAGCTGCTCAAGCGCGTCAAGCTCACGCTGCGCGCCAAGCGCTGAGCGATCGACCAAGCGAAAGCCTTATCAGGGTGCAGCCGAGTCCGGACGGTCTCGCTCGATCGCTACATGGAGGTCCCGAGCCAGCATGTACGTGGCGGCTGAGACGGTCACAGGGCTGCCGACGAGTATCTCGGCGCGTCCTGCCATCAGCGGCCCGAGTGCTTCGGGTCCGGCAGCGAAAAGCCTTGAGAGGAAGACAATCGCTTGCTCGGTGGTGGCGCCGGAAATGTGATTCTGCCGTAGGTCTGTGATGCGTTGAGCGAGCGTCTGGGTCGGGATCGCGACCAGCAGCCGGTAGATGTCGTGGGCGTCCTTGTCGATCAGACGGCTCGTGTCCTCGCGGCGCTCAGCAAGCTTGTGCAGCTTGGCGATGAGGAGTGCTGCTGGTCCCGCGACGTTGATTGTGTGATTGCGCGGGTCGCTGGGGTCGAGTGCAGGGATGCTCATGCGGCCGTGATCGACGAGGACCCCTTCAAGACCAGAGGCGCGGCGGGCCGCATGCTTGGAGTGGGGTGGTATGACTGCTCCGCGCCGGCCGCCTGCGAGCGACGCGGGCACGAGGAAGTCGACGGGTATGCCAGCCTCAGCCACGATCCGGGTTGTGGTGCGTGGAGGTCGCGGTGAAAGCCCGCAGCGGTCATGCTCACCTCGAGCAGCGGCGCGTCTGTGAGTTCGCGGGGGTCGATCGCGAGATCGCTGTCGTTGGTGGTCTCGGCCAGTGCGACATCGGCCTTGCCGGTGTGCAGGTAGATCGCCTGTGCTCCAACCAGTATGAGTGCTCCGCGGTGCGCGGCAAGCGCATCGAGGGCGTCGAGCAGCACCGACCGAGCTGCTACGAGCTGGTCAGTGTCGCCATTCAGCTTCATGGCGCTCCATCCAGTCGAGCAGCGTGGCGGCTTCGTCGGGGTTGCGGCCCGATCCGCTCATCAGATCGACTGCGATCTGACTGGGTGCTGCGTAGCGAACGCCCGCGGCATCGAAGGCGCGATCAAAGACGACATCGTGCTTTCCCGCGGCGAGGAACACATTCGCGCCACGATCGACGCGGCGCAGCTCGAGTCGGTCGGCTGCGGTGGCGATGTCTTTGACGTAGAGCGCGGCGACGCGCGCCGGCGCGTAGGGCGCGAGCTGGTGTGCGGCCAGCGACCCGGTCATGGCATATACGAGCTCTTGGCTTTGGCGCAGACGCTCGAGCAACGCGCCCGGTCCCCGGGGCTCGAGGAACGCAGCGACGCTGTTGCTGGTGTCAAAGCTGTAGTCCTGGCTCCAACGTTCGAGCAGGCGGCGCCAGGCAACGTCAACGATGGCTCCACGGTTCTCGCGCTCGCGTGTCAGCAGTCCCTCGCGTGCGGCGAACTCAGTCACGCGATAGGCCGCGGCCACGGAGGCTCCTGACTGCGCTGCCAGCTGGGGCACCGTGTAGGGCGCGGCAAAGTCGATAAGCGCGCGCGTCACCCGCGCGGCTGGCGCTCCCTGCAGGCCCGCCCGTGGTCTTCCCGGTCTTCGCCAGGGATCATGCTGTGCGCCCGCGTCACGCAAGAACAGCGCCGGACGATCGAGTTTCAGCGAGAGATTGCCTGTCGCGTCGACGTAGGCGCCCCCGGCTTCGGCAATACGTGCCCGGGTCGAGGGCGCCAGATAGCGCGCAGAGAGCAGAGGCACCGCTTCTCGCTCACCGAGAATCTGCGAGGCGCGGCGCAAGCTCCCCATCGTCGCCTCCACATCCCGTGTGTCAAGTAGGCGCTTGGCGGTCACGAGCACGCGGCTCTCAGCCCCATCCGGTGCGCGGATGAGCATGACTGCGTCGACGTTCAAGTCGACGGACGCGAGATCCTGGGAGAAGTCAGTTGTCCACTCCGCTGGGAGCCGCTCGGCCAGAAGGGCTCTGGTGCGGAAGAGCACGTCTAGCTCGCCAGGATAGTCTGAGCCGGGAAAGACGGGTATTTCGCTGTCAGCGGAACTTGCCATTTAAGCAAAAGATAGCATCTTCAGCGCGTGGCGGTAGCGGCTACGGCAACGGGCGCATGCCACGCGCGCTGCAGACGCTGAGCGGGTTACCGCGGACCCGTTCGACCTTGCAAGCCAGCAACTCGAGTTGCAGCTGGACCCCGGGTGAGCCGACAGCGAGCGCGGATAGCCGCGCCGCTAACCCGAGCCTGACAGCGCGACAGCTTCGCCCAACACGACGGGGCGCACGAGCGCGGGCATCCCGCGCCAGCGAGCCGGCTCACTCGCGCTCACACGGAACGGCGCCGCCTCGACGAGCGCCACGGTGTCCTGGTTGCAGCGACAGCCGCTCGCGAACGCTCGCCACGGATGCTCCAGGCGATCCTGCCAGCGTGCGAGCGCCGAGCCGTCCGGCGCTCGCACGTGCTCGAGGAACAGCAGCCTCCCGTGCTCGGCCAGCACCCGCCGTGCTTCCAGCAGCGCGCTCGCCGGGTCGGGCACGGTGCACAAGACGAACGTGCACACGACCGTGTCAAATGATCCGGCATCGAACGGCAGCTCCTCGGCGCCGGCTTGAACGACCTGCGTGCGGGCTGCGCTCAGGCGGCTGCGCCGCCGCAGGCGCGCCGCCATCGCCGGCTCCGGCTCGCTGAGCACCAGCTCCTGGATCGACGGCGGATAGTGGGCGACGTTGAGCCCGGTGCCTGCGCCGAGCTCGAGCACCCGCCCTTCAGCCGCGGATACGAGTTGGCGCCGCAGGTTTGACATGCCCGCGCGCTCGCCGATCGCGACGAACGGGTCGTAGAGCAGCGGCATCGCGTGCCTGCTCCAGAGTGTTGTGAGCCTGTTCGACGCCATCCGAGTGCGAAGCATAGGGCGATCCAACCGCTTGTTCTCCAGGCAGCGCCAGGTGCACAGTCGGGCTATAGACCTTGCGCAAGCTACGCGGCGTTAGCGGCCTACGCGGCGGGTACGATGACCCCTATGGCGTGGCTCAGTGCTCGCCCTGTCGCTCTGTGCGGGTGTCCCCGGCTGCTGGTGTAGTCGAACATGTGTTCGCTATAACCACATCTGATCTTCGCGAGCAAGCGACGATCAGCTAAAGCACTACAAGGACGACAACGGTAGTCAGATGGCTTGGGACGTGCTCGTCGTCTGTGCGTCGAGCTTTCGCCTAACACGGGGTTGCCGCTCGTGCCGTAGCCCGGTGCCAGCGCCGGGCTCGGGCACCCGCCCCTCGGCTGTGGATACGAGCTGGCGGCGCAGCTCCGACATGCCCGCGCGCTCGCCGATCGCGACGAACGGGTCGTAGGCCGGGCGAGCAGGGGCCGATCGAGCTTGCACATATCGGCCCAAAATGGAGAAATTCACCTTAATAATTGAACAGTCCGAATATTAAAGTGAATAGATGGAAAATAGTTGACATAGTGGGCAAGTTCCATGTAGCGTCGCGGCACGCCGGTTGAAACGGTGAATTCTTTGAGAGCAGGCGATGGACGACTCGCCGCCTGCTCCAGCTACGCGATGCCTGAAGGGGGAGCGCCCATGACACGGATGAGTGGTCGGCTTGTGAGTGTGAGGTTCCTGGTGGTCTGCCTCGTCTGTGTCGCCGGCGCGCTGGTCGGCGCACGCGCAGCCATCGCGGAGCCCGATGTGCTCTCCTCGAGCGTCGTGGCGAACCCGCTGGCGCTGGGGTCTGCCGACGGGCTGGGTATGCCTGGCGCGGCGGTCGGCGGCGCGGGTGGCTTTGACGCAGGCAGCCCGGGTGGGGGCGCTGTCGCGGGCGGACTCCCGGGTGTCGAGGTTCAGGCGCTGCGTACCGCGACCTCGCGGACGTATCGGACGTCGGGCGGTCAGATGGCGACTGTGGTTTCCTCGGCGCCGGTGAATTACAGGGATGGGGCGGGTGCGTGGAGGGCGATCGATGATCGTCTTGTCGTCCGTGGCGGGGCGTGGCAGAACGTGGGTGGCCCGGCTGCGGCGACGTTCCCGGTTGATCTTGCCGCGGGCGACGTTCGCCTGCGGCGCTCCGGCGCGTCGGTGGCGTTCAGGCTGCGTGGGGTCGGCGCGGGTAGCGTCGGTGTGGTCAGCGGCGATACGGCGACGTACGCTGCGGTGCTGCCGAGCACGGATGTGTCGTTGCAGAGTCGCGCGCAGGGTGTGAAGGAGACGTTGACGCTCACGGACGCTGGTGCTCCGTCGGTGTTCAGCTATGACCTGTCGGTGAGCGCTGGCCTGGAGCTTGCGCTGCAGCGCGATGGGTCGCTGGTCGCTCGGCGCCGGGGTGGTGCTGTGCGCTTCTCGATTCCTGCGCCGACGGTGCGTGACGCTCGTGGTGTCAGCGGCGCGGCTCATTACGTGCTCTGGCGCGATGGCGCGGGCGTGGGGTTGAGGCTGGTTGTCGATCGGGCGTGGCTGGCGGCCGCGGGGCGTTCATGGCCGGTGGTGGTCGACCCGTCGCTGGATGTGGTGTCTCCGTCGTTCTGCACATTGGTGTTGGCGCAGCCGAATACGCAGTTGTGCTCGGCTGCTGGGGCGACGAGCGAGTCTTTCGTGCAGGGGGGTGTGTTGACGGATGACAAGCTGGGGTTGTTGAAGTGGGATCTCAGCTCGATCCCGCGGGATGCGCGCATCGATCACGGGTTCGTGAATCTGCAGGTGCAGACGTCCTCGTTGGGTGTGCAGGCGGTGAGCGAGACGGCGACGGCGTATCCGGTTGCCGCGACGAGCCCGGCGTGGGATTCGACGGCTACGTGGAGCAACGCGAAGGCGAGCCCGGCGACGCCGTGGCCGAGCGGTGGGCAGCTGACCCGGGTGGGCGGCGTGCAGTTCGCGGCGCAAGGAGTCTGCCAGGGGTATGACTTGAAGGGCCAGTGTGACAAGCAGACGCCGGGGGTGGTGCAGAACCTCGACGTCACGAGCTTCGTGCAGCAGTGGGCCGCGAGTGGGAACTTCGGGATGGGCATCGCGAACGTGACGCTCCCGGGCGCGGTCAACAGCAACGTGACGTTGACGGTGCCGAATCTCCAGTCGCCGTCGGATCTGCTGGTGTATTGGCATCTGCCGACCGGCAGGCTGCGCCAGTTCCAGTACGACTCGTACGACCTGAACGACGTGTCCTCCGCGTCGGTGAACGTCAGCAGCGGCGACCTGGAGTACACGAATACCGATCTCAGTTTGACCGCGCCGGGCCTGGCGTTCACCGAGAGTCGCTTGTACGACAGCATGCGCACGAGCACGCCGCTCGATCTGAGCCTCGGGTGGAAGTTCTCGGTCGGGCGGGAGACGACGTTCTGCAGCGTTTGCGACAAGGTCGGCGTGGCTGACGGGCCGGATGGCGTGGTGTACCACATGCCGCCGGCGACAGCGGGCGTGAAGGCCGCGAACGGCCAGGCGGGCGCGCCCGCCATCGACGGGGAGGATGCAACGCTCACCCTGAACCCGATCAAGCCGAACTTTCCCGAGCTGATGTACAACCAGTCCGGTGTCGCGTACCTGTTCGGCGCGAACAACATGCTGGAGTCGATCACGAACCGCGACGGGCGCGGGTGGTACGTGTCGGAGTACACGCCCGGCTGCGGGGCGATGGTGTTCGCGGCGCGGCGCACTGACGATGGTGGCCAGGGCAACCCGGGGTATGTGAGCGCGCACGCGTATGCGAGCTGCGGGGGGCAGGTGACGCAGATCACCGACAGCACGGGGCGCACGTGGCAGTACGGGTACAACGCGAACGGTCTGCTCACGACGTATACCGACCCGAACAACAAGACCACGACCTACGGGTACACGCAGTACGGGACGGGCAACCCGGCGACGAACAGCCTGCTGAGCAGCATCACGACGCCGGGTGGGCGGGTCACGACGATCAGCTATCTGCAGTCCGGTCAGTCCAATTACCAGTTCGGGCGGGTTGCGTCGGTGACGCAGAAGATCGACGCGACGCACAACGCGGTTACGACGTACGCGTACGGGTTCGGCGCCGCGCCGTGCACCGCGACGGAGGGCGTCACGACCACGGTCGACCCGGCGGGGCGCACGAAGGTGAGCTGCTTCGACGCGCTGGGGCGCCCGACGCACTCCTTCGACGACTACCGCCAGGCGCATGGCGCGGGCGGGGATTGGGGCAACGACAGCGATGGTGTCAGCTACGGCGCGCAGGGCACGTTGAGCCACCCCACGAGCAGCAACCCGGCGGGGCGCAGCGGCCCGGCGAGCCTGACGAGCAGCTACGGGTTCGCTGCTGACAGCACGGGCAACGACTACGGCGACGCGGCGCCCGCGGGCGAGCAGACGCACGCGACGTTCACCGACAGCTCGAACCCGTATCTCCCGACGACGGTGACCGACGCGCAGGGCAACGTCCAGCGGCGCTACTACACCTCCACCGGCCACGTCAGCGCGGTCAACGCGCTGGTGCTCGGCGTGCCCCAGCCGGAGCAGATCAGCAACCAGTGGAGCGGGGGGCTGCTGCAGAGCACGACGCTCGGCGGGATCACCCCGCAGGGGGTGTATGACACCACGACGTACCAGTACGACAGTCTCGGCAACGTGCACGTGGTGATCCCGCCGCTGGGGCAGTCGAGCACGACGTACACGTATGACGCGCTGAACCGCGTGCAGACCAAGCTCGATGGGCGCGGCAAGCTCACGGCGTACGGGTATGACCCCGACGGGCGCACCACCAGCATCACGTGGTCTGACGGCAGCGGCATCCGCTACACATATGACGGGGACGGGCTGCTGACGCAGCGCGTTGCGTGCGTGCTGTGTGGTCAGGCGGGGGAGACCGATCAGACCTCGACGTACACCTACGACGGGCTCGGGGATCGCATGACGGCGGTCACCCCGGGGATCCCCGCGACGGTGGCGGTGCCGGGTGGGTCCGGGCAGACCGCGAGCATCGTGTACTCCTACAACCCCGACCAGTCGCTCGGGAGCATCAAGGACGCCGGCGGGGCGGTCAACTACGCGTACAACAACGACGGGCTGCTCAAGAGCGTGTCCGACCCGTCCACAACGCCCAGCGCGGTCCAGTTCAGCTACGACCTCGACGATCCCCTGAACAGCCATCCGCTGGGGCTGCTGAACACGGTCACCTACCCCAACGCGACGCACACGGGCACATCGCTGACGAACACCTACAGCTACGACAACGACGGGCGCATCACCACGTTGCAGAGCAAGAAGACCGGTCAGAGCACGCCGCTGCAGTCCTGGGCGTACGACTACACCCGCCACGTTCTCGGCGGCGGTTCGACTGGCTCGACCGCGCTGCGTCAGTGGATCATCGACTCCAGCGGCCAGGCGACCGGGTACAAGTACGACTACCTCAACCGCCTGACGCAGCTGGACACGTACGCGAGCAGCGCCGCGGGGGCGCACGAGATCAGCCAGTACAAGTACTGTTACAACGCGTGCGCGGGGCACACTGCCACTGAGGAAAGCCGTTCGAACATCCTGCAGAAGAGCTACACTCCCTACACGAATGGCGTCGCTGGGACGACCATCAACACCAACACGACCTACGACACGGCGAACGACTTGCTCACCATCGGCGGCACAGCGGTCAACCACGATCAGGCTGGAAACAACACCGGCCATGCAAGTCTCGGCGGCGATCAGACCCAGCCCGGCAGCCGCTCGGTCGTGCTCCAGTTCAACGCGGCCGACCAGCTCAGCGAGATCGACACGCCGCTGTCCGCAGGCGGCGCGGTCACCCCGACCGCGCTGACGTACGACGACGCCACGAACGACGATGTCACGGTCGATGGGGCTACCAAGCTGGAGAACACCGAGCTCGGCATCAGCGCGACGCTGCCGGGTGGCACGCCGACGTACTTCACCCGCACCCCGGACGGCGGCCTGTTGGATTCACGCAACGCGAGCAACACGCAGTACTACCTGGCGGATGACCGCGGGTCGGTGGTGGGCACCACGAACACCGCGGGCACGCTCACGCAGGCGAACCTCATCAGCTACTCGGCTTGGGGCAAGACCACCGCGACGCCTCCGACGTTCGGGTACCTTGGCGCCTACCAGGAGCCAGGCGGGCTTGACCACTTCGGGCAGCGGTACTACGACCCGTCAACCGGCACGTGGACCCAGCCAGATCCGGTCAGCCAATCTGCAGATCTTGTGCAGGCAAACCCGTATACCTATGCTGGCGATGATCCAGTCAACCAAGATGACACCGCCGGCACGTGTGTTTTTGACAAGGATGTCAGTCCGATCTACTACTATGTCAACGGCTATAGCTACTTCGAACTTTGTAAAAAGGGAAAGCGTGCTGGGTTCATCGGAATTCGGGCTGGATATGTTCGCAAGGTAAAAAGAGTGGCGGAGAAACACGGAGTACACTCGGTATGTCAGATAATGGGTGTGGGAGCCGACGGTATTGCCGTAGGGGCTGGGTTTGTCGGTCTGGCAACCACTGCAATTGCTCCTCCGGCCGCCGGACCATTGTTTATGATCTCAGCTGCATTCGATCTTGCTGGCGTTGCGCTTGAGGCTGCTCACGGAATAACAGGCTGCTAAATGACGAATAGCGACAATAAGCTGGACCCGAGATCGCGATTTATCGTCGTATTTACGGTGCTGAGCATGATCCCGGCGTTTTTTGGCTTTGTGCTGAGCTTTGAGAGAAACAGCGCGGTGGGCTTTTTGTCGGTGTTGGTCGTCACGGTAGCCGTGGATATCGTAGTTATCCTGCTCGCTGTGCGATCGACTGGTGGCAAGGGCAATCTCCAAGCCCCAACGCCTCGGAGATCCACCATGGCTCTTGGCGGCGCAGGATTGGCACTGATTACCACGACGTTTGTACTCGCGGTTAGTGAGTCCGGATCTGCCTTTGTTCGCACACTGTCTAGTATCCTTGGCGCACTACTGCTTTTGGTTGCGGCAAATCGGATCCGACATGACGGCCGTCGGGCCACTGACGGCAGGTCAGTCTCGGATACTGCTTCAAACCTCCAGTAGGCAAACTGATCGTCCACTACGGCTCTTGGGAACCTATGCGATGTCGACCTCTGCTGACACTCTGCAACCTAGTACTAGGCGGCTACGGTTGGTCCTATGCGGGAGCATGGTGTCAGTGCTCGTTGGTCTCACCGTAGGCAGCCTTGTTGGAAACGCGCTGATCGTCATCTGTACTGCCAACATGGTCGGATGGGTAGATGCGATTGCGATATTCCTGTGGGTCTCACGTAGGCCTGAGGCGTCATTGATGGCTGGCAAAAAAGAGGACGGCATCACTAGTGTAACTGTTATCCGTTGGGCCGCAATGCTCACCTGGGTGGCGGCGGTGATCGTAACGGTGACCCATATCGCACCTATGCAGGTCGGTAATAGTCTGAGTCTTGGTGGGTCTTTGCTGGCGGGATGGTTTCTTCTGATCATGAGTCGCGGTCGCGCGTAGCGCTGCCAATGTCCTCTGCTGCTGCCGATCTGACCGGGATCGCACCAGAGGCGGCTCGCGACGTAACGGGTTGATAGCTATGGCCACTGAGAAGAGTAACACGACATCAAGGCATCTTCTCTATTTCATCCTGGCGGATAAGGTGCCGGCATTTGCGGGTTTCGCGCTCGGATTCCAAAGGGGCAATGCCGTCATCGTGTCGACGGTTTTCGTTGTCACTGCGGCTGTAGATGTGAGTGCGATGCTTTTCGCACGAGCGACCGCGGGGAAGGGCAATCCGAGCTACGCTGCGCGGCCTCCGCTTCTAGTTGTATCCCTGAGCATGATGGGGGTTGCGCTCATCACGACGATGTTCGTACTGGAGCTAAGTGAATTGAGTACGGCCTTTGTCCGCGCAATACCAGGCATTATCGGTGGCCTACTGCTTTTGGCGGCCGCAAATCGGATCCGACATGACGGCCGGCAGGCCACTGACAGCAGATCGGTCCCGGATACTGCTTCAAACCTTCAGTAGGCAAAGAATGCTCGCAGCAGGCTTTTGGGTCAAACTGAGGAGTGTACCAACAGCGCTGGCCACAAAGCTGGTAGCGCGAAGCACCCGGGGGGTGGATGGATACGCCTACTGGCCCCACATCGTCGACTGTCCACATTAGTGATGAAATCCAGTTTAGTGTGGGTAGTTCCCGGTGGCAAACACTGATGGGGCTTATTGACCTATATTGTGATGGAAATGAGATAGATGTAAAAATGACAACACGCAAGAAGTTCCTTACATACGATGTGACGCTCGCGGTATCGGGAAGGCCCCAAGCCATACGTGGGCTCAGACATCGGATACAGCGCGAGACGGATACGATGGTTGGTCTGGGTCTTTTGCAAGGTTGATGCTGGCTGTGCTAATGGCTCCCATTGTCGACCAGTAACCGGCTTAGGCCACGACGAAATGCCGGCGGTGGCAACGCGGCGGCCTCCTACTTGTGGTGGCAGTGAGTTGGGCCCGGGCGTGATAGCCGGCGGGATTACCGATAGGAGATAATCCCGACGACTCCGTGAGAGCGCCGCTAGGCCAGAGCAGCTATCGACCCACGGGCTCTGGGATGGAGGGGCCGGGAGATGGATGGAGAATACCGTCGCAGCTGCCTCTTAGCATCGAAGGATGAGTACAGGTTCTGTCGAGGCCGCTGGGTACGCGCTTGCGTACCGGGAGGCCGCGCGTGGATTGAAGGAGCAGGAAAAGGCCGTGGTTGAGTTGCGGACGCGTTCCGGCGGGTTGATCTCTGTTGCTGCCATCGTAATGTCTTTCTTTGGTCCTCGGACGCTGGTGCGAGGAGCCAGTGGCGCAGCGGGGTGGGTTGCGATTGGGTGTTTTGTGTTGCTTGGGTTCACAGTCGTGCTGATCCTGTGGCCCCGGCGAGAGTGGGAGTTCTCGATGGGCCCGAATGAGTTCATTGCCACGTAT
Organism: Solirubrobacteraceae bacterium; assembly: GCA_035474295.1. GTDB lineage: Bacteria > Actinomycetota > Thermoleophilia > Solirubrobacterales > Solirubrobacteraceae > Palsa-744. The sequence continues at coordinate 17,604 of DATINL010000001.1, read as the reverse complement.
CTCGAGCCGGAGGAGGGTGACGCATTGGAGCCTCATGCGATCGAGCGTGACCTCGCGCTGCATATGGGTCGCAGCGCCGAAATGAACCGTCGTCGATTGGGGATGCTGGCTAAGGCCTTTCGCCTAGCTGGGTTGCTGCTTGTCGCCGAGGTGTTGGCGTGGGTTGTCGCCCTGGTGATTCAAGGTTAGAATGACGAGCATGCCCGACGAGCCAGCATTTCAGCCGCCTCCGAAGGTGGGAGGGCGCCCGCAGCCATTGCGTGCCAGCCCGATGATCGGCCAGAAGACGGGCAGGAGGTCGAGGGCTTACGATCCTCCTCCCCCTACTGTGCGAGAGATTCTTGGGAGGCTGATCAAGGGCCGGTGGCGCGGGGGCTCACGCGGAGAGCAAGAGCTCTAGGAGGCCGTCTTGGTGCGTCTGGCTGGGGGATCCGCTGGAGGCCTGCGATGTATTGACGCACACGACGGTCAGGGCGCTCAATGTGATCGTGGAGCGCCACGAGGACAGCCACCGGAGCTGCTGCCTCAATGGTCAACCCATTGGTCGTCGACTCTCACGTACGGAAAACGGCGCTCATCGGTACTCGCGTGATGTAAGCCATCTGCGGTGTTGTGTGTTCCATTGCCCGTGTGCGCCACCGGCGAGCACGGGGTCTAGGAAGTTGGCGGCGCGCGCGAACGCGATGGGGAGGGCGGGGTCAATACCTACCGTGTTAGCCAGCTGTCTGTAGGGATCAGCCCAGGCGGCGGGAGGCTGGAAGGCAGCGGCTGGAGGGCGCGCTCATGGAATGTGCTCTCCAGGGCATGCCGCAGAGAGGCAGCTTCAATCTCGGCGGAGCTTTTGAGCCGTCCTGGGTTCCACGGGGACCGTTTTTGTAGGTTTCCTATTTTTTGGTGATGGGTGTGGTTGGCTTGTTGTTGACAGCGTAGAGTTCTTCGATCTCTCGGGGTGGATGATCGTTGAGGCTTCCGTGGATCCGCTCGTTGTTGAACCAGGCGACGTACTCAACGATGGCGAGCTCGAGCTGCGAGCGAGTCGCCCATGTGCGGTCTGCGATGAGCTCGGTCTTGAAGCTGTCGACGAAGCTCTCGGCGACGGCGTTATCCAGGGCGTCGCCGACGGTGCCGATCGAGGCGAGCACGCCGTGATCGGTCAACGTCTGGGTGTAGTCATATGACGTGTACTGGCTGCCGGCGTCGGTATGTGCAATGAGCGCGACATCAGCTCCAGGCTGGCGTTGGTGCAGCGCCATTCTGAGCGCGTCGAGCACGAGCGTTGTGCGCATGTGCGGCGCGAACTGCCAGCCGACGATCCGCCGACTGTACGCGTCGATCACGAAGCTGAAGAACACCATGCCCTCCCAGCAGCGCAGGTAGGTGAAGTCCGCGAACCACTTCTCGTCCGGGCGGCGGGCGGCAAACTCACGCTTGACGAGATCCGGCGGACGGTGGGCCCGCGGATCGCTCTTGGTTGTCCGCCACGGCTTGCCGCGGCGCTTTGCGCCCTGCAGGCTGTTCTGGCGCATCAGTCGCTCTACGCGGCTGCGGCCGACCTGCTCCCCGGATCTGAGTAGCGCCTTCCACATCCGCCGCGACCCGTAGGCGTGGTAGTTGGCGGCGTGTAGCTCGGTGATCACGCCGAGTAGCCGCTCGTCCTCCACGGCCCGCTCTGAGCGTCGGCCGGTTGCCCTCTGGTAGTAGGCGGACGCCGACACGCCCAACGTCTGGCAGATCGGCTCGACCCCGAAGCGCCCGCGGTTCTCCTCGATAAACGCGTTCACTTCGGACGGTGTGGATCGAGCTCGCCCGCGAAAAACACGCTCGCGGCCTTCAAAATCTCATTCGCCCGCCGCAGCTGCGCGACCTCCCGGCGAAGCCTCTTGATCTCCTCACGCTCCTCGCTGCTCAACACATCCTGGCGGCGACCCTCATCCGCCTCGACCTGCCGCACATATCTACGCAGCGACTCAGACTCAATACCCAGATCCCGCGCGACATGCGTGATCGGCCGCCCAGACTCGAACACCAGACGCGCCCCACGGCTCAGCAACTCCTCGGAATACTTCCTCGCTCTTGACATAACCAGAGACTCCCTCATCCGCCAGACAAACCCTGGCATCGAAGCCCCCGCGAAACCCAGGATGGCTGTGTGACCACGAACGTTGAAGGAGTTGCGATGTAGAAGATCGTTGTTCTGGATGTGGTGCTGCATCGGAGATGGAGGGGCTGGTCGTCTTGGGCTGGTGGTCCTCCGCGGTCGTCCTGCAGGGGGAGGCCGCAAACCACCGCAAGGTGCGTCGGTTAAGAGCCGGGGTGCTGAGCGTTGCGGAGACGGCGCGCTATCGAGTGCGTCAGGTATCGGCCAAGAAGGCGAACGTGAGTGAACCGCTGATGACGTGTCGAAACGGGAAAGATGACATCGAAATCGGGGCCGAGCCATTGCCCCGAGATGAGCCTGGCGGGTGCCTGCTGACTGGCCAGGTGGTGTCCGGCATGGAGGCGGCGCGAGCTTGGTCGGGGCTCTGGTGTGGAACGTGGGAACCTGTCGCCGCGTGCCCGCGGCCGGCCAGTGGCGATCTGCTTGCGGTCGGTCGTGGACGGGAGATCCTCAAGCGGCCGAAACCGCGAGGGGCTGAGTACCGGATGCGTGGCACAGGGGCGGACCGCCTCGTGGTAGCTGTGAAGCCCGGTAATGCGGGTGGAGCGACGGGGGCGGGTCATCCTGGCTTGTTCGGTGGTCAACCGCGATGATGCGGGAGGAGCCGGTGAGCGAGCCGAAGCTGAACGGCAAGTCGTTTGATATTTCCAAGCGGCTGGTCTGGGAGGCGTGGCTGAAGGTCAAGGCCAACAAGGGAGCTGCGGGTATCGACGAGCAGTCGATCCAGGAGTTCGAGAGGAACCTTGCGGGGAACCTCTACAAGCTCTGGAATCGGCTGTCCTCGGGGAGCTACATACCGCCGCCGGTCAGGGCGGTTGAGATACCGAAGCGCAGCGGTGGGTCGAGGATGCTCGGCGTGCCGACTGTCGCTGACAGGGTCGCGCAAACGGTGGTGCGCTTGGTGTTGGAGCCGATGGTGGAGCCGTTGTTTCACCAGGACTCCTATGGGTATCGTCCGGGACGCTCGGCGCTGGACGCGGTTGCGCGTTGCCGGGAGCGCTGCTGGAGGTCGGCTTGGGTGATCGATCTTGATCTCCGGTCGTTCTTCGACAGCCTCGATCATCGGCTCGTGCTCCGCGCGGTCGCTCACCACACGAGCGAGCGGTGGATACTCCTCTATGTGCAGCGGTGGCTTCGAGCACCGCTACAGCACGCGGACGGCACCCTTCAAGCACGGGATCGCGGAACCCCTCAGGGCTCAGCGATCTCGCCGTTGCTGGCGAACATGTTTCTGCACTATGCGCTTGATCTGTGGTTGGCTCGGGAGTTCCCGGGCGTTCCGTTCGAGCGCTACGCAGACGATGTGATCCTGCACTGCAACAGCAAACCAAGAGCGCAGGTCGTACTCGACGCGATCATCGAGCGGTTGGCGGTGCTTGGTCTGGAAGTCAATCCGGACAAGACCCGCATCGTGTACTGCAAGGACGCGAATCGCAGCGGCTCTCACGAGCACGAGCGTTTCGATTTCCTTGGCTACACGTTTCGTGCGAGATCAGCCTTGGACAGGAGCGGCGCGTTGTTCGTCAGCTTTTGCCCGGCGATCTCCGCCGAGGCCGCGAAGGCAATCCGTCGCACGATCAGACGCTGGCGGCTGCACTTGCAGAGCAGCTTGAGCCTCGCTGACCTCGCACGCCGGGTCAACCCAATCGTGCGAGGCTGGATCAACTACTACGGTCGCTTCTACCCGACCGAGTTGCTCCGCTCCCTGGATCGCGTCAACGAGTATCTGATGCGATGGGCCATGCGGAAGTACAAGCGGCTGCGACGCCGTCCTCAACGGGCATGGAATCTTCTGGCCTCGGCGCGAGAGCGCCAGCCCGAACTCTTTGCCCACTGGCCGGCAGCACAGCCCAACGCCGGATGATGGGAGCCGGATGACGGGAGACTGTCACGTCCGGTTCTGAGAGGGCCGGGGGGTGCAACTCCCCCCGGCTACTCGCCCATTTCGATCAGAAGGATGTCGACTAGGTCCTTCGTCCGGGTGCTTTGTTGTCCGGAGCTTCCGTACAAGCGAGTGTAGGCGTGTACCTTCTCAGCGAGGTGCTGCGGCAGAGGGATCGCGGGAAGCGTGAGCGGTTCGATGCCGGCGAAGGACAGTAGGTTCGACGTCTGGATCTCATCGGGCACCCACGTGATCTTCTCGGTGAAGCCGATGTCGACCAAGAACTGTTCGAAGGTGCGCCCAGCAAGTTGGGCTGTGACATGAAAGCGGATGGCAGAGAATTCGTCGTTGTCAAGCTCATCGGTCCGAACGGCCGTGAAGGTGAAGAAGTCGTTCAGCGGGAGCTGTTGTGCTGCCGTTATGTCGTGGATCGCAGCCTGTTCGTCGTCGTCGCGTCCGAGGTCAATATCCTTGGTGACACGGGTGGGGACGGCGAGGCGGAAGTCCAATGCAAGCGCGCCTTTCAAAACCCAGCGATCCGGAGCCACAGCGAGGAGTCGGCGCAGGAACAATTCGAACGCAACGCGTTTGCGCAGGCGGGCCACGCTAAGGCCGGCGCTGGCGGTTTCGTTCTTCAGACGCTGATCGAGGGCCTGACGAAAAGCAGTGGCGCTCCTGTATTTCAAACGCGTGACTCCATGGAGAGGATCGGCGCGATCAGGTGGTGCTTGCCTCGGCGGGCTATTTCATCCTCGAGCTGACCGGCTGTGAGCAGGCCGCGGCGCAGGGCCTGCTGCACCGCCTTGGATAGCTGTTCGGGCTGGATCTGCTTGGCAACGTCGACCAGCGTTCGGGCGGGGGTGGTCAGCGGCAGACCATCACGCCAAACCGCGGCGGTATCTTCGTCGTCGGGGCGGGTGTGGATAATGACACCGGCATGAGGGCGCAGTCCTCGGTGCCGGCGCGGGACGAGTACATGCACGGCGTCAGGGATGGTCTCGCTGAGATCGAGGAGCGCCAGGGCGCTCTCGTGGGATAGAAGCGCGTCGGTAACCCCGACAGCCATCCATGCCTCGCGCATGTCGTCGTGCTCGATGGTTGGGAATCCCTGGACGCGGTAAAGCCCGCGTCGTACGCGCTCGAAGCGTCCACGGCTGACATGGTGCTGGAGGAGCTGTCGGCTGATCCCATGTGAGCGGGCCTGATGGGCACTGAAGTAGCCACTCTGCTGGTAGGCCTCAGCCTCTAGACCAAACATATCGGGTCGTTGTCTGTCATACATAAGACAAGTATAGCTTGACTTTCGCGGACTCCATATGCACGGGAGGCGGTACGCGCAAGCCGACGGAACGACCTTCCTCGACAACTCCCACGCGAGCGCACGCGGCAGCTCAGAGGATGGGGGTGCTTGACATAGGAGCAGCGGACCGACGGAAGTCACGCGGATATGTGCTCGGCGCGCCCGTGGGGTCGCTGGGGGAGTTGAGGTGAGACTCCGGTCTGCCGCTGTAGATCGAGCGTCCTGTCGCAACACAACGATAGCGTTGTGTTATGATTCCGAAATTCGATGAAGGTGGGAACCTCCCGCCTGGCATCCACCACGCGACCTGGATCGAGATCGTGACTCGCTACGCCACGAGCATCCGCCGCCGAGAGCTACTTGACGGAGTTCTCGATGCACTGCGCTCATTGAAGGCCGCTGGCTGCAGAGCCGCGTACCTTGATGGCAGTCTCGTCACGACCAGAGAACACCCCAAACACTTCGACGTCTGCTGCGAGTCCACCGGCGTAGATCTAGGCCGGCTGGATTCCGAGCTGCAGGACTTCAGCGACGCGCGCGCTGCCCAGAAAGCACGCTACGGCGGGGAGCTCTTTCCCGCCGACCGGCCCGCGCAAGCCGACGGCACAACTTTCCTCGACTACTTCCGACGCGACCGCATGCGGCAGCCGAAGGGGATCATTGCCGTTGACCTCTCAGTACTCCCATGATCACCAACGAGCGTCAGTACCGGATCACCAAGACCGAGCTGGCCGGGTTCGAAGCGGGCGTCACGGCCAACGACACACGTGAGCTCGGCACCGACGTCGACCCGCGCATGCGCCGAGTGATGCACGACGCGATAGTCAGTGAGATCGAAGTCCTACGCCGGCAGATCGATCACTACGAGCAGTTGCGTGACGGGCGCATTACCGGACGCGAGATCGAGTCGCTGCGTGACCTGCCCACGGCGCTGATCGAAGGGCGCATCGCAGCCCATCTAACTCAGCGCCAGCTCGCCGTGCGTCTGGGAGTCGTCGAGCAGCAGATCCAGCGCTGGGAGGCGAACGACTACAGCGGCGTCAACCTCGACAGGCTCCAGGGCGTCGCCGATGCGCTCGGCATCCGGATCCACGAGACCATCACCTACAGCAGCGCCGCCTGAGTTCATGAGCGTCTTCATCTTAGGGCTCGATCACGATCTCCACCCGCTGAGGTAATGCGGCCCGCAGGGGATCTGGTTGAAGCCCAGACCACTACTGCGGGTGCCGGCTCGGCACGGCTGCGGGCGCTGGCGCGTGGCCAGTCGCCTGCGTGACGACCTCGACCCAGCGCTCTGGTTGGTCGATGTGGAGCATGTGTGCTGCGCCGGGCAGCGACACGATCCGCGCCTGGGGCAGCAAGCTCGTGACGAACTCATTGGCGCTCACGAACGCAGGGTCGCTGAGGTCGCCCTCGATGACGGTCACGGGGCACGTAATCGAGCGGATCGCCGCTCGCGTGGGGTAGGGGCGTATCATCTGATCCATCTCGCGCAGCGTGGCGGGTGCATGCGCGAGCATCTGCTCGCGCCACTGCTGCGGCAAGGTGTCGAACGCGTTGCCGCCCGTCTTGTAACCACCTGCCCACTGGTACATCGCCAGCGCGGCTGCGGCGGGGTCACGGCGCACGCGTCTGTGAAAGCCCGAGCGGGCGGCCATTGCAAGCGCGCCGCGCGTCGGGTGCGTCGTCAGATGCGCTGCCGGCTCGGCCAAGACGAGTGCCGCAACGCGACCGGGGAACAAGGCGGCCAGGTCGAGCGCGAAAACACCGCCGCCGCTCCAGCCGACCACCGTCGCGGGGGCAGCGCCGAGCGCGTCCAGCAGCGCGGCGGCGTCACGGGCGTGCTCCGCAAGTCCTCCGCGAGGCGCGGATGCCGAGCGTGCGAAGCCGCGCCGGTCATAAGCGATCACGCGGTACGTGCGCGCGAGCTCATCGAGCACCGGGGACCAGAGGCCGGCGTACGCGCCGGTCCCGTGCACGAGCAGGAGCGGCGGGCCGCTGCCCCGCTCCTCATAGTGCAGGAGCGCTCCGTTGACCGTCTGAGTCGCCATTGCCGCGCTACGGTATTGCACAAGCCCAGCGCGAGCGCGGCCAGAAGTCGTCTACGAGTCCTCCAAGTCGGGGTTCTCAGCCCTAGCTGCTCTAGCGATGAAGGCACCTGTCGATCTCAATACGACACACTCGACTGCTTCTTCGAGATCGAGCCAGCCATCGTGGAGGGAGCGACCGAAGCTTGTCGGAATACCGACGAAGTCCAAGTCGCTTTTGATGGTTTCGAGAAGGTCGCGGGCTCGGCTCGCACGTAGATAGTCGGACATGGTTGCGAGCTCGGGTTGGTCTAGCCATCTGAGTATGCGTCTGAGAACGCTGAGCAGCTGGGGCCAGTCGCGGTGGGCTGGCAGTTGGTGGGGTTTGCTGCCGAGCAGGGCTGCCCATGCGGGGTGCTGAGCTGTGTAGCGCTGCTCGGCAGCGACGGTGAACACAGACACCACCCCGGCGGCGCTCAGGCCTGCGAGTGCGTCGTGGACGTTGCGCTTCGCGTATCCCGTTGAGCGAGCCAGTGCTTGGGCATTCACCCAAGGGGCTTCGGTGGTCAGTAGGACGCGGACGACCTCGGCTCGGATGCCGACGCCAAGGATCTGGCGGAGTCGAAAGGCTAGGTTGATGGGTGCGTTCACGCTGGGATGCTGGGACTTGTGTGAGGGGATGAGCGGCGGCCGCAGCCAGCCGGCAGCCGAGAAGTCCTCGTCTGGCTCATCCATGTGGATGTCGGATCCGAACAGCGGCTGAGGATTCGTTGGAGCCGGCATGTTCGTGCTGTTGCCGAGGCGTGCTCGGGGGCGTTGGCGAGTGAGCCAGGCGAGCGCGGCTGTCACTAGCGCGTGGTCGGTCTCGTCGACGCACATCGCTCGCAGGCGCCGCACGCTGAGCAGCGGTTCGTTGGTCAAGATCCAGTCCAAAAGCTCATCGAACAGGCGTGCGTCGGCGCGGGCGATCTCGAGCGTGAAAACGATCAGCGCTTCCGGGTCTTGCGCCCATCGGCTGGGCTTGTGTGATGTGGCGAGCAAGCCCATCTGCGCCCACTCGTCCCACGCAAACGCCACGAGTTGATCGCTGAGCTGGCGTCTAAGAGCTGAGGCGTCCATCGTCAACCCCGAAGTGGAGGAGAACACGGGCCAGCACGCTGCGATATCCGACTGAAGGATCGTGGGTCTGACTCCAGTCAGCAGCGTCCAGCAACTCTCGCTCAGTCGGAGCCAAAGATTGGAGGTCACGTAGGTGCTTGCCCGGACCTTGGTCGACCGTTGCGTAGAGCTTCAGATGGATCTGATCGACACGCGATGCGAACAGAACCTCCAGTCCGGGTCCGTAGTCTCGATGCTGCGCGCGTTCATAGAGACCTTCGGGCAGCCCGAGATCGAGCAGTGAGGTGGGTCCTGAATTGAGCCAGTCATCAGGCAGTCCGAAGTCGCGTGCCACGGTGTGTGCGGCATCGAGCAGAGCAGCAGGAAGCGGCTGCGCAGACACGAGTTCCTTCTCCTCGATGAGCGCCAAGATGTCGACGTCTCTGGTGGCGCGGGTGACAAGCCCGAGCGCAAGTAGGGCTGAGCCGCCGACTACAAGGAGGCTGTAGTGCTGATCGTGGGCTGCGAGCTGTTCGCCAAGTGCACGCAGCAGATCGTCGGTCGCACGAGCGCTATCAATCGAGATGTTAGTCATCGCAATTGAGGATGTTATACATCCTGATGTAGGATATCAAGTCGCCGAGCCCAGCCCGAGCCTCGCGCGCGGATACTGTCCGCTCGGTGAGTCCTGCCGGCATGATCCACGCCGGCACTGCAGCCCAAGCCGTGGCTACTGTGCGCGCATGGAGGCGGGCGGTTCAAGAACACCGGGATGGCTGGGCGGCTGCTCGCGGCGCGCAGCATGCCTGCAGCCAGGAGGCCGCCGCGGGTGCGGCTGGTCGATCCGTTGGAGGGGTTGGGGATGCGCTTGACGTATAGGACGCTGAGGGCGCTGAATGTGATCGTGGAGCACCCGGGGGTGAGTAACCGTGAGGTGGGGGATGGCGCGGGGATCTCAGATCAGGGGCAGACGTCGAAGCTGCTCGCGAGGCTTGAGGGCCTTGGGTTGATCTACAACACGGGTGATGGGCATACCAAGGGCGCGACGAATGCTTGGCGGTTGACGGCGAGGGGTGTTGAGGTTCAGGGTGCGTTGCAGGCACATGCTGAGGGGTAGGTGCTCTGGGGTGAGGTGATCTTGTCGCGGCTCACGACCGGTCGAGTTCTCACGCTCGTCATCGAGGGAGACCGTTGAGCCCACGACCTGGCTACTCATCACGGGGTGGGAATGGACGCGGGTCGAGCGTATGATCTTGGAGAAGTCATGATGCGTGCCGATCCCGACCCACTGCCAGGAGACTTCGACGAGGAGCTCAAATCAGTCGATGCTGTCGACGTGCATGTCGCGGAAGCGAGTGGCGAGCGTCATCTAGTGGTGCAGTTCACGCTCGAGGGGGAGGATGCGGCTGCGCTGGAGCGGATCGCGCAAATCCAGGGCGAACGTCCGGGGGAGGTCGTCCGATCCCTGATCCGTGCTGCGTCATATCGAGCGGCGTAGCTGTCGCGCCAGCCCAACAGGTCGTGGTCGGCGCCTAGTCGAGATCGAATGCTGCTCTGATCGCATTGCTCAGAGCCGGCTCGTGGTGGTCGAGTAGCAGCCGATCTGCGCTCGCAAGTCGCTTGTGGGGATTGTCGTGATGTTGTCGTAACCCACGACCGATCGGCGTGCGAATCCATTTGGCGCGATGCGCCAATCGCACAGCGTCCGTCTGGCTTGCCTGGTGTCGTAGGTTGAAGCTTGACACGGCTTGTGTTTATGTTTATCGTCGTTGTTGTCATGGTGCTCGTGGGTCGGGTGCCGGGCACGATAGATCGGGTTGTGGGGATCGTCTGGGTTTTGGATGTCCTTCAGCGCTGAGCTTGGTTGTGTGGGAGAGGGGCCGGGTCGGATTATGGGAGCTGTGGTTCGCGTGCATTGGGTTGCTGAGAGCGTGTCGGGAGTCGTTGCGGCTGATCGCCGGGCGGTAACTAGATGCGTCAGCAACGCTGACGCATCTCTCTCTCTCTCTCTCTCTCTCTTATCCGGGTGGGCTAGCTGATCTAGCCAGCCGCGGCGCCGCTGGTGGCGCTGGGTGCGGGTTTCGCGTAGGAAGCCGCCGCGACCCTGGTCGCGGTGTTTGTCGTTCTCGTGGGGTTGTGAGTCGGCTGGGCTTGTGGTGGCGGGCGTGTGGTCTTGCGCGGCTGCCGGCTGGTCGTGGTCGTGGTTGTGGTTGTGTGGTTGTGGGTGGTTGTTCTCTGGGGGTCAGGGGGCATTCGCTCTCTGGCTCGGGGTTTCGAGGAGGGAGCAGGGTCTTGCTGGCTACTGGGTCTTTGCGCGCGGGCGGGTACCGGGCGCGCTATTTGAGCGATGTCCATCACAGGGCGCCTGGAGTGTCTTTCGGTGCTGTCACCTTCAAGCGCGGGGGTGCGCGATGAGGACCCTTTACCAGTCTGCTGTCCGTGAGCAGGGTTTCTCGTGTCTTGCCGCGGGTGTCTTGACAAGGATGATCGTGGTGGCGTGTGTCGCTGTTGCGGTGCTCGCGGCTCCGGTGGCGGCGTCGGCGGATGCGCTGCCGGATGGTCGGGTCTATGAGCAGGTGTCGCCCGTGCTGAAGAACGGGTTCGATGCCGGGGCGCCCAGCGGGACCTACCAGTACGCGATAGCCATGGCCGACGGGGACGGCTTGCTGTACAGCAGCCGCGGGCCGATGGGTGACGCGACCCGGGGGCTGCAGGAGTACTCGGTGGGGCGCCGGAATGCTGACGGTTGGAGTTCGGTGTCGGCGTTGCCGCCGACGTGGGTGGAGCATCCGTATGTCGGCGGGCACACGCCGGTCTCGGTGGTGCCGTCAAACGATCTGAAGAGCCTGCTCTTCACCGCGTTGGGAAGCTACGTGCCCGACAATCCTGAGACGGCGAGTGCGCAACTCTCGAACGCGCTTAACTTGGGGCATGCCGACGGGAGTGTGGAGTGGTTGACGCGGCCGCAGATCCCGAACCCGGTGCCGGCTCCGGGGAACATCGGCGCAAGCGTGTTTCAGCCGGTGGGTGGGACGCCTGACCTGAGCACGGTGTACTTCTGGGGTCAACCCACCCTGTTGCCGGGCGATGCGTTGCGATCGGGGTGGGGATTGTATGAGTATTCGGCCGGGAGGCTCGAGCACGCCGGGACGCTGCCCGACGGGAGCGAGGATCCGGGCGGTGCCGCACCGGCATCGACCGGCTTCACCGCGGCTGACTTCAACAGGTTGACGCCGGAGGCGTTCGGCAATCAGGTCTCGCGTGACGGCTCGACGTTGTGGTTCGTCAGCCCCGACCCGGGCAAGCTTCCGGTCGCAGGGCCTGTGACGCAGTTGTATGTGCGCCGGGGAGGGCACTCGACGCTGGTGTCCCACAGAGTTGATGGCTCACCGGCGCCGTCGGGTGCGACCGCCGTATACACCTTGAACGGGCCGCTCAGCGACCCGTACGCCCATCAGTTTGCCTTCGGTTCGGCGGATGGCTCCTCGGCGGTCTTTCAATCGGTCGACGCGTTGACGGCTGATGCGCCGGGTGATGGGTCGTTGAAGTCCTATCGCTATGAGGTGGGAAGCAACACGGTGCGGTATCTGCCAGGGGTGGACGGGGCGACGGTGGTCGCGGCCTCAGATGACGGTCGGCGATTCCTGTTCGGAGATCAAACGCGCATCGGTGTCTGGGATGACGGGACCAAGACGGCTAAGCTGTTGTCGGCACAAGCTGTAACAAGTGACATGCAGGTGGCGCCCGCGCGGGCGACCGCATCCGGGTCGGTGTTCGTGTTCTCGACAGGGGTGCAGATCGGTGGGGCCAACTCGGGCGGTACCGTCCAGGTGTATCGGTATGACGTCGGACGGGATACGACGGTGTGCGTGTCATGTCCGTCGGGCGGTGCGACGCTGGCCAACCAGGACAACGTCGGGCAGTTGCTCGCGCCGCGTGATGTGTCTGCTGATGGGCAGCGGGTGTTCTTCCAATCGCCCTCCGCGTTGGTCTCGCGTGACAGCAACGGCCAGCAGGATGTGTATGAGTGGACCCCGGCCGGGGTGTCGTTGATCTCCAGCGGTCGCAGCCCGCGACCCTCCTATCTGTTGGACACCAGCGCTAGCGGTGATGACGTGTTCTTCGCAACCTCGGAAGGCCTGTCCGCTGGGGACACCGATGGGTCGTATGACGTCTATGACGCGCGGGTCGGGGGTGGGTTCAAGAAGGTCGATCAAGTAGCCTCGTGCTCCGGCGACGGCTGTCGGTCCGGTACGTCTGCGCCGGCGGTGTTGCCGTCGCCGGGCAGCGCGCGCTTCTCGGGTGCCGACAATCAAGAGCCCCCAGAGGAGGCGCCTGAGTCCTCGGCGAAGCTCAGGCTCGGTGACCGTCAGGTGGTTGGTGGGCGGTTGGAGGTGTCGGTGTCGATTGCGCGGCCTGGCCGGTTGAGCGTGTCCGGTGGAGGATTGCGGAGCATGAGCAGGACCTACGTCAGGGCCGGGACGTACAAGCTGGTGGCGGTGCTGTCGGCGTCAGCGAGGCGGTCGTTGAAGAGCAAGCATCGACTCAAGCTCAGCGTGCGAGTCGGCTTCTCACCTCAGTCGGGGCCGGCGTCGTCGGTCAAGTTCGTCGTCAATGCCAAGGCGTAGGGGGTCGATCATGGCCAAGAGTCTGATGATGCGTTCTGAGGGTGCTGATCGCCGTGACCGCGCCGTCGTGGTCGGGCAGTGGTTGCTGGCCGTCGCGGCGTTGCTTGGCGTGGTGCTTTTGTCGGCGATGCCGTCGCGCGCAGCGATCATCTCGCCCGGTTCGTTCTCGACGGCGTTGAGCACGTTGCAGGCGGGTGCCCACCCGGACATCACCACGGCGTTCCGACTCGACACCGACGGCGATCTGGCGCCGATCGGGGGCTCGGTGCGAGATCTGCACGTCGAACTTCCCAAGGGGCTGGTCGGCGCGGCTAATGCCACCCCGACCTGTCCGATGGACACCGTGACCACGTTTCACCTCGATTCGTCGCAGGATTGCCCGCAGGCGTCCGCGGTTGGGGAAGCCACGGTTACGGTGTCATCTCCAGGAAGGGGTTCGCTCACGCTGAACGTGTTGGTGTTCAACGTGACGCCGACCGCGGACGAGCCTGCGGCGTTCGGGTTCAACGCGCTCTACCCCGTCCGCTTGGACGCCGAGGTCCGATCCGACGGTGACTACGGCATCACGGCTTCGGCGACGAACCTGACCGAGGCGGCGTCGGTGATCGCCGCGACGGTGACGTTCTGGGGGATTCCGGCCGATCACAACGGCCCCGGGTCCAAGCTCTCCGTCTCACCAGCGCGATTCTACGGTGGGCGGGGCGGTGGTGAGCGGCGGGCGTTTTTGACCAACCCAACCGCGTGCCCGGGGACGTCGCTGACCTCGTCGATCACCGTGGACAACTGGGTCTCACGCGGCGTGCTTTCCACCGCGAACTACGACCTCGGAGCGATCACCGGTTGCGATCGCCTGGTGTTCGGGCCGGCGATCGACGTACGGTCCGACGGTCGGACTGCGGGCGCGCCCGCCGGGTTGGCCGTCGACCTCACGGTGCCGCAGAACCTGGATCCTGATGGGTTGGCGACGCCGGATGTCAAGGACGTCTCGGTCCGGTTGCCGGTGGGGATGAGCTTGTCGCCGTCGGCGGCTGACGGGCTTGGGGCCTGTTCAGATGTTCAGATCGGGTTGAGGGTGTTGGGGCCGGCTACGTGTCCGGACTCGTCGAAGATCGGGACGGTTGAGCTCACGACGCCGTTGATCGATCAGGCTCTGACGGGGGAGGTGTTCCTGGGTACGCAGAGGTCTCAGGATCCTTTGTCGGGTGCGATGTACCGGTTGTTCATCCAGGTTGCGGGGGTGGGTGTGCGGGTCAAGCTAGCGGGGTCGGTGAAGGCCGACCCGGTGACTGGCCAGTTGACGACGAGTTTCGCGTCGAATCCGCAGTTGCCGTTTGATTCGGTGAGGCTGCGGCTGTTTGGTGGTCCGCACGGTGCGTTGGTGAACCCGGGTGCGTGTGGGACGTATAGGACGGATGCGACGATCACGTCGTGGGCGGGTGATTCGGTGGATACCTCGAGCTCGTTCGTGGTTGATCAGGGGTGTGATCTGTCGGCGAGGTTTGAGCCGGTGTTGAGAGCGGGTGTTGTGAGTCCGCGGGCTGTGGGTTCGTCGCCGTTTGTGTTGTCGTTGTCGCGTCCGTCGGGGCAGCAGGACATCAGTGCTTTGGGGGTCACGCTGCCGCAGGGGTTGTTGGCGGATGTGGCGAGTGTCCCGTTGTGTGGGGATGCGCAGGCTGCGGCTGGTACGTGTGGCGCGGTGTCGCAGATTGGTACGACGTCGGTTGCTGCTGGGCCGGGTCCTGACCCGGTGGGTATCCCGCAGGCGGGGAAGCAGCCAACGGCTGTGTATCTCGCGGGGCCGTATAAGGGTGCGCCGTTCTCGTTGAGTATCGTGGTGCCGGCGCAGGCTGGTCCGTTTGACCTTGGGACGGTGGTGGTGCGTGCGGGGATCTTCATCGATTCGCATGATGCTCATGTCACGGTGCTGAGTGATGCGATTCCGTCGATTTTGAAGGGCACGCCGTTGGATGTTCAGCGGATCAATGTGGTGTTGGATCGTCCTGGGTTTATGTTGAACCCGTCGAGCTGCACCCCGATGCAGATCGCCGCGCAGGTCACTTCGACGCAGGGTGCGGTAGCGAACGCTGCGGACCGGTTTCAGGTTGGGGATTGTGCTGGGTTGCCGTTTATCCCGAGGTTCTCGGCGTCGACGGTTGCGAGGACGTCGCGTGCGAATGGCGCGAGCCTGGACGCGAAGATCGTGATCGGTGTGAGGGGCGAGGCGAACGCGCATAGCGTGTTCGTGAGCTTGCCGAAGCAGTTGCCGTCGCGGTTGACGACGATCCAGAAGGCGTGTTTGGCGGTGGTGTTCGCGGCGAACCCGACGGGGTGTCCGGTGGAGTCGGTCGTGGGTTCTGCGTCGGCGGTGACGCCGTTGCTGCGGGATCCGTTGGTTGGCCCGGCGTATTTGGTGTCGCATGGTGGTGCTGGGTTCCCGGATCTGGTGATCGTGTTGCAGGGCAATGGTGTGCGGTTTGATCTGGTTGGGTCGATCAATATCTCGAAGAGTGGTGTGACGAGCTCGAAGTTTGCGAGTGCGCCTGATGTGCCGATCAATAGCTTCGAGTTGAGGTTGCCGCAGGGTCCGCATTCGATTCTGACGAGCAATGGGAGTTTGTGTGCGAAGCCGTTGGTGATGCCGACGGTGATCACGGGCTATAACGGCAAGCAGGTCACGCAGAGCACACGGATCAATGTGTCGGGTTGTCCGAAGGTGAAGAAGGCGAAGAAGCACAAGGCGAAGAAGCAGAAGGTCAGCAAGCGAGTGGCTGGGGGCGATAGGACAGGCGTCAAGCGGGGCGGCTAGGTCGGCGTGTCGGCTGCTGGCTGGGGGGGGGTTGTGGGCTGGTCGGGTGCTGGGCGGGTGTCGTGGCGGGTGTGTCGCGGCACCTGTTGGGTTTCGGTGGCGTGTTCGGATCCGGTTTTCTAGGTGGTGGTGGTTGTGGGTGGGAGGGTCGTGGGTGGTGGTGTTGTGGGTGGTGGTGTTGTGGGTGGTGGTGTGGTGGTGAGGGGTGAGGTGTTGGGTCGGGTGCAGTTGGGTGAGATTCAGCGGCGGCGGTTGTTGGGGGCGGCGGCTGAGGTTGTGGGTGAGCGTGGGATGGCGTTGGTGACGGTCGCGGATATCGTCAATCGTGCGGGTGTGTCGCGTAGGACGTTCTATGAGTTGTTCGATGACCGGGCGGGTTGTTTGCTGGCGGTGTTCGAGGATGCGTTGGGCCGTGTTGGGCCGGAGGTTGTGCGGGCGTTTGACGGGGAGGTGCGGTGGGAGGCGAAGGTTCGTGCGGGGTTGGCGGTGATCCTGGGGTTCATTGATGATGAGCGTGAGCTGGGTGCGTTTTGTGTTGTGCATGTGTTGGGTGGTGAGCGGGGGTTGTTGGAGCGGCGTGCGGAGGTTTTGAGGGTGTTGCAGGGTGCGGTGGATGGGGGTCGGGCCTCGGTGCGGGGGAGGGTGTTGCCGCCGTTGGTGGGTGAGGGTGTGGTGGGGGCGGTGTTCTCGGTCGTTCATGCGCGGTTGTTGGAGGGCAGCGCGGAGTCGTTGCTTGGGTTGTTGGGGTTGTTGATGGGGATGATTGTGTTGCCCTATCAGGGGCCGGCGGCGGTGGCGCGGGAGCTCGCGCGCAGCATGCCTGCAGCCAGGAGGCCGCCGCGGGTGCGGCTGGTCGATCCGTTGGAGGGGTTGGGGATGCGCTTGACGTATAGGACGCTGAGGGCGCTGAATGTGATCGTGGAGCACCCGGGGGTGAGCAACCGTGAGGTGGGGGATGGCGCGGGGATCGCCGATCAGGGGCAGACGTCGAAGCTGCTGGCGAGGCTTGAGGGCCTTGGGTTGATCTACAACACGGGTGATGGGCATACCAAGGGCGCGACGAATGCTTGGCAGCTGACTGGCAAGGGTGTTGAGGTTCAGGGCGCGTTGCAGGCGCATGCTGAGGGGTAGGTGCTCTGGGGTGGAGGGCAGATCGCTGATGGGCGCCTAGTCTGAACAGTCTCCGAGTCGTGGCGACAGTCGCGACTCATTTGGGCTCCATCTTTCGGGCACCGTAGACGAGGTCGGCGGGGATGCGTCCCTGGGGCTCGCGGGCGATTCGGCGGGCGAGCTTTGAGGTGTCTTTGACGCCCGGGGCGCCGTCAGGGCAGGACACCAGGTCAGCCCACGCGTAGCTTGAGTAGGTGTCGATCGCGGTGATCTGCCAGACCGAGCCGCGGCCGCACGCTGAGCGGTAGTCGCTTGGGAGGGGGTCGTGCGTGGCGCGGCGTGGCGCGGCGCGGCGGTGTGTGGCTGGCGGACCCATCTGAAGCTTGACACGGGGTATGTTTGTGTTTATGGTTGTTTGTGTCGTGGTGTCCCAGGGGTTGGGGTGCTGGGTACGGATAGATCGGGTTTGTGGGGTTTTGGCCTTCTAGGGTCGGCCTTTCAGCGCTGAGTTGGGTTGGAGTGGGAGAGGGCCGGGTCGGATTATGGGAGCTGTGGTTCGCGTGCATTGGGTTGCTGAGAGCGTGTCGGGTGTCGT